>NZ_CP060201.1:668333-1336666 GCF_013407925.2 Pseudomonas protegens
AAAAACTGAGCAATCTGAGCCAGCGCTGGGTCGGCAGCGGTTTCGTCCCCACCGGCGAAAAGGTTGTGTTGACGCCAGAAGAATCACGCTGGATCGATCGTCACCCGGTGATCCGCCTGATCATCAACGATGACCTGGCACCCGTGGCGTTCTTCGACGCCAACGGGGTGTTCTCGGGGGTTGCCGCCGAACTGCTGGAGATCATCTCGCAGCGCACCGGCCTGCATTTCCAGGTGACCGTGCGTAACGGCGGCTATCCGCAGCAGATTGAAGCCATGAGCGACTTCGAGGCGGACATGGCCATCATGACCGCCAGTCCGCAGCGCGAGGACAAGCTACGTTTCACCCGGCCCTTCTTGACCAGCCCTTTTGTCCTGGTCACACCCAGTGGCAGCAAGGACAAGGGGCTGACCGCCGAAGACCTGGCAGGCAAGCGTCTTGCCATTCCGTCAGGTCACGTGACCTTGCAACACGTCCGCGAGCTTTATCCGAGCACGCAACTGATCGAGGCCGGCACCTCCCTGGATGCCATGAACAAGGTCTATGACGGCAGCGCCGATGCCGCCCTGGTGTCGTTGCCGGCCGCTCGCTACTACATTGTCCGCCTGTTTCAAAATCGCCTGAACATCGCCGACCTGATCCACACCAGCCGGGCAACCGCCAGCTTTGCCCTGCGGCGCAGCGACTCGGAGCTGCAGTCGATTCTCGACAAGGCCCTGCTCAGCCTCCCGGCGGACGACCTGAACGCCATCGCCAACCACTGGCGCTCGCCACCGGGCATGAGTGGCGAAACCTGGCGCGACTATGCGCTGCTGATCGCCGAAATCATCGCCGCCGCGACGCTGCTGCTGGTGCTGACACTGGCCTGGGCCCTCTATCTGCGACGGCGGATCAAGGCCGAGAAAACCCTGAACGACCAATTGCGCTTCATCGAGGCCCTGGCCGAAAACATGCCTCCGGTTCTCTACATTCGGGACATGGACGGCAACATGCTCTCGTGCAACCGCAGCTACCTGCAGAGTGTCGGCCTGCGCGCCGACCAGGTCCTGCACAAATCCGTGCAACAGCTGCCCGAGGAACATTTCTCGGCCCAACCCGACCTGCATCACAGCTACCTGCAAGCCATGCGCGAGGGGCAGACCATCAGTT
This sequence comes from Pseudomonas protegens, assembly GCF_013407925.2. Lineage (NCBI taxonomy): Bacteria > Pseudomonadati > Pseudomonadota > Gammaproteobacteria > Pseudomonadales > Pseudomonadaceae > Pseudomonas > Pseudomonas protegens. The sequence continues at coordinate 669,483 of NZ_CP060201.1, forward strand.
CGGTGTACAAGGTCAGGTTGCAGGGCAAGGAGGTCTGGATCGATCACTGGATCCAGCCCTTCCAGGACGACAATGGCGTCACCAAAGGCGTGATCTGCGGCTGGCTGGACATCACCAAGCACCGCCATCTGGTCCAGGAGTTGAAAGAGGCGAAGAACCTGGCCGACCAGGCCAGTCGCACCAAGACCACGTTCCTGGCCACCATGAGTCATGAGATCCGCACGCCGATGAACGCGATCATCGGCATTCTGGAACTGGCGCTCAAACGCGCCGACAGCGACCGGATCGAGCGTTCCAGCATCGAGATTGCCTACAGCTCGGCCAAGAGCCTGCTGGACCTGATCGGCGATATCCTCGACATCGCCCGCATCGAGTCAGGACGCCTGAGCCTTTCGCCCAAGCGCGCCAACCTGCGCGAACTGGTGGAATCCATCGCCCGTGTGTTCGAAGGCCTGGCACGCCAGAAATGCCTGAGCTTCATCCTCGATATCGACTCGCGCATCAATTGCGATGTGCTGGTAGACGGCATGCGCTTCAAGCAGATTCTGTCCAACCTGATAAGCAACGCCATCAAGTTCACCGAAGCTGGCTTCATCAAAGTGAGCATCACTGGCGATCTGCTGGAGAACTCGCTGCTGCACGTCAAACTGCGCGTCGAAGACTCAGGAATAGGCATATCGCCCAGCAACCAGCAGCGCCTGTTCCAACCTTTTGCCCAGGTCGAACGCAATGTGCTCAATACCGAAGGCACCGGCCTGGGACTGGTGATCTGTCGCTCCCTGTGCGAAATGATGGGCGGCACTGTGTCGATGAGCAGCACCCTGGGCCAGGGCACCCTGGTGGAGGTGGACCTGCGCCTTCAAGTGCTGGAGCGCCTGGCCGCCGCAGAACCGCCACCCAGCATCAAGCAGCGGCAGATGTACCGCTTGCAGATTCTGGTGGTGGACGATCATCCGGTGAACCGTCAGGTCCTGGGACAGCAACTGGCGTTTCTCGGGCACGACGTAGTCGAAGCGCAACATGGCCAAGAGGCACTGAAGATCTGGCGCGAGCATGCCCTGGACCTGATCATCACCGACTGCCACATGCCGGTCATGAACGGTGCCGAACTGGCGCGCTCAATTCGCCAGGAAGAACGCGACAGCCACGACGAACCGATCGTGATCATCGGCCTGACCGCCGACGCCCAACCAGAGGAAGTGGAGCGTTGCATCCAGGCCGGAATGAATGACTGCCTGATCAAGCCCATCAGCCTGGATGAACTGGAAGCGCGCCTGTTGGCCCTGGGTCAGGTCGAGGAAGAAGAACGCGCGCCCCTGCCGCCCGAAGAACGCGTCAGCAGCCAATCCCCACAGGTATTCGACCTGGAGTCCCTGCATACCCTGGTGGGCAGCGAGCCGACCATGCTGCAGCACATCCTCAGTGAACTGCTCAGCAACAATCGCACCGACCTGCAGACCCTGGAGACACTGCTCCGGGAGCAAGCGACAGCGGAACTTGCCGAGTTGGCGCATCGCATCAAGGGGGCTGCGCGAGTCGTCAAGGGCGAGCAACTGGTGGAGAGCTGCCGGCAATTGGAAGACGCCTGCCTGGGCCCGGAGCTGAACATGCTCCTGGTGAGCGAATGTGTCGAACAGGTTAAGCAGGCCATCCTGAGCCTTGAACAGCACCTGATTGAGCAGTACGAAGGGCCAGCACCCCTTGACGGGGGATAGCGTGGCGCAGGCCCAGGGTGCGGGCTAGGGGTGCAGGCTAGGGGTTGTTCCGCCGCTGCAGCTCAAGTTGCTCGGCGGCGCTGGCTTCGAGCTTTGCACGCTCTTGATCCAGGTAGCGATAAATACCCTGGAAGTTGGCGATCTTCTGCTTGATCTGGGCCATCTTCTTTTCAATGAGCTTGGCGCCCTCGGCACAGTCGATCTGCTGGTTGCGCTGCGCCTCCAGAATTTCGCCTATTTCCCCCAGGGAAAACCCCATGCTTTGCGCGCGCTGGATAAAGTCCAGATCCTGCAGGGTTTGCGCGGTGTAAACGCGATAGTTGTTGGTTCGCCGCTGCGGAGAGATCAGGCCGATTTGCTCGTAGTAACGCAGCGTATGGCGGCTGGCGCCACTGCGGGCCTCGATTTCACCGATTTTCATGAAAACACCGCTTGACTGTAGAGTTGGGTCGACAGTTTACGCTTGATTTCTCACCGTCAACAAGGAACAGGGAAATGAGCGTGGAGTGTTTTGTCACCGGGGGTACCGGCTTCATCGGTCAACATTTGCTGGCGCACCTGAGTGCGAAAGGCCACACCGTCCGGGTATTGATGCGTCGTCCCGAGCGACTCGCGGCACTGCGCGAGCAAGTCGAGCATTTGGGCGGCTGGGGCACCCGGGTATTGGCCGTGGCCGGCGATCTGGAACGGGACAACCTCGGGCTGAGTCCTGACGACCGAGCAGCGCTGAGGCACGCCGGCGTCGTCTTCCACCTGGGCGCCCACTTCGCTTGGGGGCTTTCCCTGGCGCAGTCGCGCGCGGTGAACGTTGCAGGAGCCCAGCGCGTGGCGCTGCTGGCGGCTGAGCAAAACAGCCGGCTAGTGATGATCGGCGGCTACATGCTGAAAAACCACGAGCACCTGCAACGCATCGGCATCGATCCTCGTCATCCGCAGCGGACCGATTGGCCTACGGTCTACCGGCAGGTCGGTGGTTACGAGGCGAGCAAGCTGGAAGCGCATTTTGCGACCCTGGAGACCATGTCCGCCAAGGGTGGCGAGCTGACCGTTGTCCACCCGGCGACGGTGTGTGGCCACAGCCGCACCGGGCATATCCTCGACGGCCAGCCCCTGGTGGCGCTGATACGCAACCTGGTGCAGGGAAAGCTGACGGCCGTGCCCGGCACCGCCCAGCACTGGCTGCCACTGGTCACCGTGGATTACCTGGTTGAGCTGATGGCGGCCTGTGCCTTTGACCCGGCCATGGCCGGCCAGGAACTGCTGGCGCTGGATGCGCAAACGCCCAACTTGCGAGAACTGTTGGCACAGGTGGCCCAACCCTTGGGCTTGAAGTCGCCCAGGCATCACGTTTCGCTTCGCCTGCTGAAGTGGCTGCTGAGCATTCCTCCCGTCGCGCGATTGATGAATACCCAACCCGAAGCCTTGGACTTTATCCAGACCACGCGTTTTGATACCGCGGCCGTCGAGCAATTTGCCAACAGGCACGCAATCGCCAAACCGGATATACGCCAGTCTCTGCGGCACACTGCAACCTTCGTCAACGCTCATTGCATGGCCAAGCGCTAGCCGCCGACGGCTCCCCTCGGGGCGACACAACGCTTAGCCCCGATGGCAGGAACTGTGCGCAGGCAAGTGATGTAGAGCGGTATCCTAACGAACAACAATTCAGCGACAGGGATCGTCATCCATGCCATCCACGTTCAGCAAATGAGCTATTCTCGGCCCCTGATTGCTTTGGCGATCGGTGTTTTATGTCGTGTTTTAAGCAACTGAGCGCGCCACGCTGTCCTCAGCCGTTCTTAAGTGAACACTTGCGGCCTGAAGCAACTTTCCGCGGATAGGCATCAACACCCAGAGCAATCAGCAAGCCCCCAAAAAATTCAGCAGCGACGCCTGCTAGACTCCGCCCCCCCCGAACCCGCCTGAAGATGACCACAGGCACTGACCGCCCCATTGAAAGGACTCTGCCATGAACAAGCTGACCTACGGCCTTTTTGCCTCGACACTGGCCCTGTCTATCGACGTTGCCCACGCCGCTTCCGTGGCCCAAGTCTTCACCGGCGAGATGCTGGGCACCAATCAGCGTTACTTTGAATCCGTCGCCGGAATCCCTCGGGAATCCTTCGGCGATGAGCACAAGTTCAAAGTCCAGGGCTGCGATATCACCGCCACCATAGAGGGCGGCACAGTCAGCAAACTGCGCATGGAGCTGACGCCCAAATGCCAGGCCGACCTGACCCAGTTCGTCGGCAGCTTCGCCCCCGCCCCAGGCAAACCCCTCACCGTCGGCGCCTTCAACGCATCGTCCGGTGGCGGCCTGAGCTACAGCGCCAGTTGCCTGAGCATGTGCGGCAACGCCGCCGACCCTTCCGTCTATGCCCACTGGGAAGGCCCTCGCGCCATAGGTTTCAGAGAGGTGCTGCTGGAGGTGGTGCTGGCCTCGGATCCTGCGCTCAACGCCGCCAACCAGTGGGAAGCGCAGATGCGCAAAGCCGAGGGCGAAGACTACGTGATGGAGACACGCTTCAACTGCGACCAGAAATACGACGCCGCCGCGCAGAAGGCCTTTGAGAAAGTGCAGGTCAACGCGGTGACCATCGGCACGGAACTCAAGGCTTCCGGCTGCTGACCGTCAGCACGAGAAACCACACAGCAGCCGGACGTGGATAACGACCGGCTGCGACACTGCCGTCTCCACTCTCAACCCACGCCCCCCCAAAAAATACGCCCAAAGGATGGAGATGAAATTCTGGCCCCGCCACGCAGGCACGCGCCGGCCATGGTACCTAAAGCTGCTCTGGATACCGCTGCTGTTTGGGCTGGTCACCCATTGGGACTTCGCATTGCCAAGGGTGACTGTTCACTACTCCCAAGCCGGCCGGGATGAGCTCAGGTACATCTGGAATGTCCAGGATCGGATTGATAAAGGAGGAATGCTTCCTGGAGGCGGCGCAACCGATCATGGCGTGCTCTTCCCGGACGACGAGTTCTTTATGGAGTTTTCCTGGTGGAGCAAGAACACCGGACGCAATCATTGCATCAGCATCACCCCGCAATGGCCCAACACCCATATCTACCTGAACGCCGACGGCGACATCGACAGGCGAGAAAAGAGCGGAACCGATGGGCACCGGTTGGCGGAGTGTCGCTGGGATCGGGCCAAGCCTTAGGTCGATATCACGGGCGCAACGGTAACGGCAGCCTGTGTGACCGGTAACCATGGTTTTTTGCCCGGCGATGCCCCGTCATCTGTTTGCGGTGGCGGGTTGATCTGCCAAGTGGCCAGGCACCTGAGAAGGCGAATGCCCTGCCTCCGCTGTTGGCTGTTTCTCAGTCGAGACGCTCGATGGCGCTTGCAAGATTGACGCGGGCTTGCTGTTCGAATGCATCGAAGTACGGTTCGGTCGTATAGATGCGCCCGCGTGCCAGGAAGCCCTCCAGGACCTGGCGCCGCTTTCGGCGGTACACAAACAGCGGCACATGTCGGTACTCGCGACGGACTTGGCGGTCGTAAGCTTCAAACCGTGCGGCCGATGCCCCAAGGATCGCCAGATCCGTGTCCACCAGCACGGCCTCGTCTGCCGACGCTGGAGCGCCGTCGTGTCGCGTCACCATGATCAGGCCGTAAAGCCTGCGTCGGATTTCATCGCCCAGGCCGCTATCGCGTGCCACCTCGTCCAGCCATTGCGCACTGCGCAGCTCGTTGTCGCTGCGAAGGGGGTCGTAGATGGCGTCATGAAACCAAAGTGCGAGGTCGACTTCGGCGGGGGCCTGGCAGGCTGCGTTGATCAGTCGGCGCACCTGGAGGCATTCCTGCAAATGCTGGCAGTTGTGATACGCACGATGGGGCTCGCGGTAGCGTCGCAGGAGCTCTTCGTAGGTTGCTCGCGGCGGGCAGCCGGCGCCAAGCTCCGCCCAGAGGCGAGCCCAGGCGGCGAAGTCCACACCATCAGGCACCTCGGCGGCGCTGTGCGCGCCGGTCGGAAAGAGGCTGTGTCCTTCTGGCGTTCCCTTCATCGCTCCTCTTCCCCATCAATGTAACGCTCGACCCAAGCGAACAACGTCGGTGCGGCGAAGGCCGTCGGCAGCAGTGGCCGCGCCGTGGTGGACAGCGTGAACGCCCCCTGGATAAAGCAGGTAATGCCCGCCACCAGGGCGTCGAGCCCTCGGACGCGGCGTCCGCGTTCGGCGAATCGCTGCCGGAGCAGGCCCTTGAGGAGCTTCATTTGCGCCGCTAGCACGGCCTGATAGACCTCGCGCACCTCTGGGTCGTGGGCCGACTGCTCGCCGATCATCACCCACGCCGCCACCGCATCGGGCTGCGCGTCCGAACCGTAGGCCAGGTGTGCTGCAATATAGGCCTGAAGCCTTTGCTCGGCGGTCTGGGCCTCAGCGGCGCGGGCCTCGTAACGCTGACGGGCGTAGTCGGCCAGTGAGTCGACCAGTGCCACCAAGATCTCGCGCTTGTCCTTGAAGTGGTAGTGCACAAGCCCAGGGGCCAGCTCCGCATGCCGGGCGATGGCCGCTATGGTTGCGCCAGCGTAGCCGGCCTTGGCCATGACGGCCTGGAGTGCCGCCACGATCTGGCCGCGTCTTTCATCAGTGTTCGAGCGCCGTGCCATGTCACCTTTCCAATGTTGGTTGCGCGACCAGCTTAGCATTGACATCGACCCTGCCACACCCTAGTTTTCCAAATATTGGTTATCAGACCAACTTTGGAGATTGCGATGAATTCCTTCGCTGAAAAACTGTTGGCGGGGGCCACTGCTCCGTCGGCCTCGGTCGAACTACCGCTGGGTGACCGGGTGCGCTGTGTCCTGGTCCACGGGTTTCTTTCGGCCAGCGAGTGCGAAGCGTTGATACAAGCCACGGAGCAGTGTGGGTTCGCCAGCGCTGGGTCTGACTACCCGTCTTCCTACCGCGATAATGACCGGATCGTGGCAGACGACCCAGCTCTGGCCGAGCGACTCTTCGAACGCTTGAAGCACTGCGCCTCGCGGATGCCGAGGCTCGGAACGGTGATCGATGAGGACGGCTGGCGTCTGGTCGGCATCAATGAGCGGCTGCGCTTCTGCCGCTACCGGCCCGGCACCCAGTTCCGTGCCCACCAGGATGGTGTACACCACCGCCAGCACCAACAGTCACGCCTGACCTTCATGATTTATCTTAACGACGATGCATTCAGCGGCGGAGAGACGCTGTTCTTCGAGGGACGGTCCGCCGCCATGTCGAACCGGAATGCGACGCTCAGGCTGCGCCCGCGTAAGGGCAGCCTGATCGTATTCGACCACACCCTCTGGCACGCCGGCGCCTTAGTGGACACTGGCCAAAAATACGTCATGCGCAGTGACCTGATGTACGAGCCACAGCAGTCCTTGCACGTCGCCGGCCCCTTCCAGCCGGGCCACCGCGGCTACGTATGGGCGCTTGCCGACCTTGGCGACCGGGGCTTGGCAAGCGCCGGGCGTGACGCAACCATCCGGCTATGGAATCGCGAGGGCCGCTGCCTGGGTCAGCTTGACGGACATACACAGTCCATTCTGGGTCTGGTGGACGTGGCGCCTGGCGAGCTTGTTTCTCACTCGCGGGACCGCACGATTCGGCATTGGTCCTTGGCGACCGGCAAGTCAAGGTTGGTCGGCACATCGGATTCGGCCGTCCTGTCCTCGGCAAGGTTAGGCGCTGGCCGCTTCGTGACCGGGGCTGTGACGGTCGCCTGACCGTCTGGAACCTGGCCACAGGTGCCGCGGACAGGCGTCAGGCCCACGCCTGCTGGATCTGGGCGATCGCGCCTACGGGCGACGGTGGTTTCGCCAGCGCATCGGAGGACGGAACCGTCAGGCTGTGGCAATCCGAGGAGCGGGACTGCGTACAAGTGCTCGATCTGGGCCGCCCCCTGAGGACGCTGGCAAGCTGGATCGACGCTGATGGCAGCGTCACCTTGGCCGCTGGTGATCTTGACGGCGCGGTGCACCTGCTAGCGACCGAACCGAGGCTGGCGCTCCTGGATTGCCTGGCCGCTCATGACGGGCCGGTCCGGCGCGTGCGCTTCGAGGCGCGACACATACTGCTGACCTGCGGCGAGGACGGACTCGTCAGACGCTGGGACCTGCCCTCACGGCAGGGGGCGATCATCGGCTCACACGACAACTTTGCAACCGATGTGCTCCCCACCCGCGCCGGTCGCTGGATCAGCTGTGGGTATGACGGCCGGATATTGGTGCATGGCGACAAGGGTTAGGACGCCCTACTCCTGCCCCTCAATACCCGCTCTGCGCCTTTGGCCAACAGGTCGCGGGTATGATCCGCGTCCGCAGCCGCCTGCTGGAGGCGGTGTGTTTGAGCACAGGAAGTCCCATGAAAAGAATGCTGTTCGGTGTGTGTCTGCTGTCACTGGCCGGTTGTGTCAGCTCGTCCGACACCCGCTCCCCCTGCGCCACCCAAAACTAGATGAAATGCCATCAACCACTCACTTAACCCAGCCCATGTATTGACCGACAGACCACAGCAAAAGAAGAACCCCCAATAGAACTGCACCTGCTCGGTACCAGACCACCAGCTTCCTTCTAAGGCGTCGGGGAAAATTATTGATATCTTCGATGCTTGCGCCCCCATCACGTATGTACATCGCAGGCCAGGCAATCACTCCAACAACACTCCCCATTAGAAACAGCCTCCCCGCTGGCCCGGCGCGCTTGAGCGACGCTCTATTCATGATTGCGGGGCAGTTTTTAAGTCGCTCAAGCATCTCATCCATATCGGTATATGCGATATACAAACCAACTCCGAGCCAGCTCGCTGCGCATTCAAATAATGTATTTCTTTATTATTTTCATACCTGCAACCAAAACGCACATCATTACAAGCAGCCCTATCACACACCATTGCAATACAGCCAACTTCCGTTTAAGCCGAACAGGGAAATTATTTAAATCCTCGACACTAACTCCGCCATGCTTAAGGTATACCCCTGGAAAAGTAATCACCCCCGATATACCACCTATAAGTAACAACTTACCCCAAGGCCCGCCATGCCTGAGAGGGGCACGATTCATAACCGCAGAGCAGTTTTTTAGAAGCTCCAGTATTTCATCCATGCGTGTGTATGCCAGATGCAGACACACGCCTATCCAGATAACCATCCCGATCAGGACTATGGCGAAGCCAATGACGAATGTGTAATAGGTCACCTCAATCCAATTCATCTGCTGCTCTCATAAATCACTTCCCCCAGCACTTCTCCACCCTTCCCAGCAATCATGCCTGCGGTGTAAGAACCGGTACCCACTACTATAAGACCGCAAGCGAAAGTAGCGCCCCCACCAGTAGGTACACCTATAGCCACACATAGAGCTCCGGCGGAGGCACCGGACAGAAAAGAACCGGCCGCCGCGCCACCAATCACAGAGCCGAGAAAACTGCCTCCCTCTGTCAATCTCACCCGTTCACAAGCCTCAACATTGCCCGCCGTACACACCTCCTGAACCTTCAGATACGAAGCGCCCCCACCCAACCCGACACCCAGCCAGCCCAAGCGCTTTACATACTGAGACGCCTTTGCCACGCCTTGCATATTCGTCGCATACCCCGGTATCTGCCCCGGTGCGCCAGCCAGTTTCCAGTGATGCACCAGACTGCGACTGGAAATCCCCAGCGCCGTTTTCAACTTGGGATGCTCGGGAAAACCGATCCCCTTGCGGGTAAAGGCAGTCAGCCGAGTATCCAATTGCGCCAGCAACCTTTTGCGCTCGGCAAAAAACTCGGCAGAACGCAAATGCCCATGCTGCTGAAAAGTACGCTGATGCAAGCTCTCGATATCCCGCAGCGAGGCTTTCACATCCTCCAGGTTCTTGGCGAAGATCGCGGCGCCGACGCCCAGCGCGGTCGATCCCTGGGAGGCAAAGGACTCCAGCAGATCACGATGGCGCGCCAGGAAACTGGCCTCTTCATCGCTCATGGGCTCAAGTGCCGCGTTGACCTTCTCCGCCGCCTCCATCAGCCAGGCCTCCTCACGGGTGCACTGGACGTTGGCCGGATCACTGAGAACGATCAATTGCCCCGGCTTGGCGTAGTCGCTGAGTTGCGGGTTGAGGCGGCGAAACTTCTCCAGCACCGCGCTATCGGGCCTGGCGAAGAGTATGGACTCCAGTGCCGAGCGGGACATGGGCTGCTCGACGATATGAAACCCCGGCTCGACGCCCTCCTGCAGGGCCGCCGTGGAGGCAGCCAACGGGCTGACCAGCGCATTGGCCGCCTGGGCTTTTTCCGTCAGAGCCGGATCGGCCAGCAGCGTGGCCATGCGCGACTCATCCACCGAGCCATCGGCGCGGATGGCGCCCAGCGTGGCGAAGTTGACGATGGCGGCGCCGTCGGCGGGCGCGAAAAGCGAGCCGCCGAAGGTATCGCCAGAGCCGCTGACGATGCTGCCACCGTGACTGGTGAGACTGCCCACATGGGCCAGGGGCCGGCCATTGACCAGCACAGAAGGAAATCCTGTGGTAATCACCGCGCCGCAGCCACAGACATCACCGACCCGGGCCGCGCCCATGCCGTTGATGATGACGTTGCTGGAAGCGGTAACGATGGGCGTAGTGCCGTGCCCCGGCAGCGGGCAGACATGGCTGTCGCCCAGGCGAGAGGAAGCGATCATTTGGCATCCTGCGCTATGAGTGAAAAAGCCTCCCGTCCGGGAGACAGGAAACGCTAACGCAGGAGTTCGGGCAGGGCCTTAAGGAGATTCTCAAAACGCGGTGAGTGGCGCTGAGGGTCGGTGGCTGAGGCAGAATAACGAACCCAGAGCCGAGCCCTTGAAAGTGCCCCCGCAGACCAAGACGCTTGGGTGGCGTAAGACGCAGAAAGCTTGAAGATCAACGACCCACGAAACCCCATTGACCCTCACGAAAGAGAACAGGCACTACATGGAAGACATTTCTGATTTGACCGAAGCCGAATTCATTTCCTTCGTGAAAAACATACGAACCGTCAACAAAAGCGGGACGGACGATGAGCTAGGCGAGTTGCTTGAAAGGTTCAGCAAGCTCGCCGGCCATCCAGATGGCTACGACCTGATTTTCCACCCTGAGCCCGGCGCGGATAACTCCGCCGAGGGGGTGACCAGTACCGTGAAGGAATGGCGCAAAGCTCAGGGACTGCCGGGACTCAAGAACGGCTGATTGAATTCACCGCCAGAACCTGTAACGACTCAACGAGCATCTTCGCCACATTGAAAAACGGCGATTAACTCTTTGAAATTGATAGATAAAATCAATTTTTTGGGGCTCTTGAAGTTTTGCTTCTGGCACATACCTAGGTTCTTGCGCGGTGCCGAATGCGGGCCGCGCCTCAAATCACTTGGAGAAACCTCAGGAGATTTTGCAATGGCTACTACCCTTTCGCTGGCCCCACTTTTCCGCCACTCGGTCGGCTTTGACCGTTTCAACGACCTTTTTGAATCGGCGCTTCGCAGTGAGGCCGGTACTTCCTATCCTCCGCACAACGTCGAAAAGCACGGTGATGATCACTACCGGATCGTTATCGCGGTAGCAGGCCTGGCCGAAGAGGATTTGGACATTCAGGTTGAAAAAGGTGTGTTGACCGTCACCGGTGACAAACGAGAAAGCGACGGAGCTGTCACTTACCTGCATCAAGGTATCGCACAGCGGGCATTCCGGCTGTCGTTCCGCTTGATGGATCACATCGAGGTGGAGGGTGCGAAGCTCACCAACGGTCTGCTGAGCATCGACCTGCTCAGGGTTGTACCGGAGGAAGCGAAGCCTAAACGCATCATGATCGGGGGAGCTGAGGCTGCTGATTCGAAGCCGGTCAGCGAGCAGTAACCGGCATGGGGAGGCGCTCTGCGGAGCGCCTCTTTTTTGTCGAGTACTAAGCCGGGATTAGGCAGGATCAACCTGCCCCAATGTTCTATCACCCAGGTACGTAGCAGATCGAAACCCTCACTGAGCAACAGGTCGATGGCAAAGTGGATTTGTGAAAGGTACTGCGAGCCAGAAGCGCAGTCGAAAATTTCCAACGGGCTGCGCCGATGCGTTGCTGAGTGCAGGTATACAGATCAGGCAACGAGGCATTGGCGTTCAGATATAGGACGGTATGGTCGGTGTCGTCACGGGTGAGCTGGATGGGTTGAAAGTATAAGTGCGGATCATTGGTGAAGCTCCATGAGAGACAAGCCTTTACCGTCGTCAAACAGCCAGATGTAATCGGCTTAAAGGCAAGGCGTTATGCCCTTAGCTTTTTAGCCCGCGATGGCCAGTCACCAACAAGCGCTGACATGTTGAACTATCGAAGTGGAATACGCTGGATGACGGTTTCTGGGTAGAGATCGTGCGGTTTATCGTTTCAATAACATCCGGTGATCAACTTACTAACGCCTGTTTTTAGCCAGAAGCAGCCAGTCGCGACCAGCATAGAACAGCCAGATTCGACCTAATATAATCGTATCGCCCCCTACCATGGCTCGAATTTTGCTTTGAAAAAAATGCGTCAAATTGCCAGCATGAAATTCAGCGATCACCAAATCGCATTTAACACCGAAAGCCTGCAGCAGCACTCACACAACTTATATAAAGAGCCCCATAATGCACATGTTTATCGATATAGTTGGAGCGTGTAATTTAAGCTGTCCCTCATGCCCCATGGGAAACTCTGAAAACAACAACTTCAAAAAATCCATGCAGATCGAGACGTTCAGGCAAATAGTAGAAAAAGCCAAGCTGGAGGGTGTCGACTCGATTCATCTTTACAACTGGACTGAGCCCTTAATTCACCCGCGAATTGGTGAATTTATCCAAACAATAAACGCCGCAGGCATTGCCAGCGGTATTAGCACCAACTTGAACATTGCCAAGAACATAGAACAAGCCCTACGGGCTGAGCCTTCATTTTTCCGTATTTCGCTGTCCGGCTTCCATCAAAACACCTACGCACAGGGACATGTGGGAGGTGACATCGAAGTTGTAAAACAAAACATGATCATGCTGCATGACATCAAGCAGCAATACAATCTTAATACATTGATCGAAGTCTACTACCATCGCTACTTAGACAACCTGGAAGAAGAAAGCTTGATGCGCGAGTTCAGCGAGCGCTTGGGCTTCAGTTTCAGCACAGGTTATTCTGTGATGATGCCGCTGGAAAAAACCTTTGCCATCATCGAGCGCGATCCGTCCGTCACCGAAGCAGATCGTGAAACCCTTAATAGACTCGCATTACCGCCCTACGACGATCTGATCAACCTGGTCAAACACTACCCGAAGCGGGCGTGCAAGCTAAAAGATCAAATGCTGGTACTTGACTGTAACGGCAACACTGTACTTTGCTGCTCTATCTTCAACCAATCCGAGTACCAAGTCGGAAAGTATCTGGATCTGCCACTGGAGCAGCTAACAAGCCTTAAATCCACTAAAGAAAATTGCGTCGACATGTGCAATCGTTGCGCAAAAAATGGTTTGCACGAGTACGCCATGTATCCCAACCAAGGGCCGCTGGAGCGCCACGCTGTCAGTCGCATTATGGATTTTCAACGCCGCAGCCTTCTAGGTCTCCCGATTGACAATGAAGCACTTGGAAAGCAGGACGACGAAGTTAGCGCAGAAGACTTTGATGAGCATCAGTATCTACAGTCGAACCATGATGTGAAGGCCGCAATTGCCAATAGCGCCTTCTCCAGTGGTTATCAGCACTACCTGTTTTTTGGTCGTTATGAAGGCAGGAAAGGGGCAAGTTCACCATTGGCACGCAAGGATTCAAACATGGTGACGGATCAGAGCTGAAGATTGTTTCGCGTCATAAAACACCAGCCCGGGACAAAGACTGGTCTTCACTGTGTTGCCGCCCAGCGAAAACTGGCGTCTATGAGCCGAGGCCGCATGAAAACTCACGCACCGTTTTGACGTCCGCGTTGCTACGTAAAACCTGCTGGTATTTTGTGAGTCGGCAGACCTGAAGTTTACGTAGGCGTGCAATTTTCATTGACGCTTTCACACAGCCTCGGTCGTTACTTCCCGTTTTTTACTATCGCCACCGGCAGCTACGGGTCGGGCTGAACGAGATGACTTCGCCAGAGCCGCAGAAAACGCAACAGCGCCAACCGGGCGCGGCGCCTGTTGAACCGCCAGTGATCGTTTGGCGCAGTTTGCTGCTTGAACAGTGGGAAAGCGCCGGTATGGATGGGGGATCGAGCATGGCATAGCCAATGGCATGACCCCGCCTCCTGCGCGGCCCGATAGCCGCAGCACGCAGCACGCGAAAAGCCGCACCATCAATAGCGGCATTTTAATGGCCATGCCCTGGCCAAGGTATTTATGATGCGCTCCGTGCCTCGGGGGCAATGACACCAGGGCAGGCCCATTTTCCAGGACAGAAGCAGAGGGATGCTGTGAGTCGAGTGATCAACCGTGTGATTCAACAAGCCGCGGAAAATTTTTCCCACAGTTTGAGTGCGTTCTACCCCTCCTACGGCCGCAATGGCATAAACGAACGCAACCTCACCTTTCAATTGGCCAACGCCTTTGGAGCACGTAACGGCGCCCATGCCTTTATGGAAGTGCCGTTTCTCAACCCACTGACCCAACGTTTTGAATATCGGATCGACTGCATGCTGTTCGACAAGGAGCGGGTGTTCTTTGTCGAGGCCAAGCGCCTGTTCAGGCTAGAGAAAGCCGAGCAACTGCGTAACGACTTCCAACGTATGAATGCAGAAACCCTGGCACCGATACTGGAAAAATTCATCTCCCCTTCCACCCGGACACGCAGTGTCTATCGCTTGATGCTTGCCGAAACCTGGAGCCCGAATATTGTCAACTGGTGGAAGAAGCAAGACACCGTCCGGGCCTGGGACAACAGCTGGCTGCCAGACAATAGCGACGCGGTCGAGGTCAAGGCCTTCGATGAACAAGAAACACTGCATTGGCTATACGCCTATGAGCAGTTGGAGATGCCTGCATGAAGGTTGCGACGCAGATTAACGACTACGAAATTGTCGAGCACCGGCATCGCTACTGCACCTGGGCCGCAGGCCGTGCAGCGAGCACCAAGACCTGCCGCTTCAGTGTCAGCACCGGCAAGGCGATCATCGAAGCCACAGGCCTGCACCTGCTACTGGCAGGCCCAGAACTTCTGCCGCCTCCCGAGCGTATCGATGCCCAGCACAAGATCTGGCGCGAACTGGCAATCGAAGCGGCCAAGAGCAAAGGCCTGGTTGGGTTCGGCCACGGCGTCGCAGCAAAGCTCATCAACGTTTATCTCAAGGGCGCCTTTGTTTGCGGCGGCCAGGAACTGCATCCCCATGTGCAGGCCCTGCACCCTCCTATCGACAAGCTTTTGCTGGATGAGCTCTACCATCAGGACATTGGCGCTTTAAAGGCCGTCTGGAGACAAGCACGAAAACAACGCTGGTCGAAGCTCGATACCGAGCAGTATCAAGCGGTGATCAATGGCATACGCGATGCCCTTCAAGGAAAGCCGTTGTGGCACATCGAATTCTACTGGCGCGGCCACCAATGAATGCTCCAACGGTGTTTTTTCTAGGATAAGGGCGACGCAATGCGGCGCCCTTTTTCATTTCCTCAGCACTCAACCGAGTTCAAGCAGGTTGCGGGCTGCGCCGATGCGTTGCTGAGCGCAGGCATACAGATCGGACAACGAGGCGTTATGTCCATAGTTTTTGGCCCGCGATGACCAGTCACTAAATTGCGGTGACGCATCGAACTGTAGACGCGGTATTCGCTCGATGAGCGTTTCCGGATAAGCGATCGATCGATTTATCGTTGCAAAAGCATACGGTGATCGGCTTTTTGAATCGCTACTTTCGACCGTTAGCTACTTGTCGTGCTGACCGTTTGTTGTTGACCGAGGTAAGCATTGACATAAAATCGCCGCCCCAAAAGATCAGCTTGCATAGCGAGAAGGAGCTTCGATGCAACGGGTGATGATTGTTGGTCAACCTGGATCAGGCAAAAGCACTTTGGCGCGTGAGCTTGGTCAGCGCACGGGCTTGCCGGTCGTCCATATCGACACTATCCACTGGCAGCCAGGATGGATAGAACGAAGCCCGGAAGAGAAAACCCGGCTATGTCTCGATGTAGAGGCTCAAGATCGCTGGATATTCGAAGGTAGCCATTCAGCCACTTGGGACAACCGAGTGGCCCGTGCAGATCTTTTGATATGGATTGATCGTTCGGCGACGCTTCGATTCTTCCGCGTACTGCGCAGAACACTGCTCCAACGCGGTCAGTCTCGGCCCGACTTGTCGGAAAACTGCCCGGAAATGCTGGCGAACCTGCCAGAGTTTTTCAGATTCATGTGGCGGACGAAAAATTCAGCGCGAGAAAAGATGCAGCAACTTGTGGCAACAGCGCCATCCACTTGCCGCGTGGTTTGTCTGCCGTCCAATCGGGATATAGGAATTTTTCTCGCGAATATTGGAAGTTCGACTGTCCCAGTTCCGCGAGGTTGATCGACGGTTGATTGACTCACTGCGGAAAATGCTGGTTACGAGCGTCCGCTTCCGGCCGATCGCTGCCCGTTCTAAATGACCATTAACAGTCAAAAGCAAACACCGCCAAACCAATAAGATCAGCCCCTCCTCACTCACAAAAAGCGGCTATCAAAAGCCGCTTCAGATCAGTCCCCCCGTCTCCCCACTCAAAAGTTCGCCGGGGTGTTGGCGCTGATGATTTCCGCCTCATCCTGCCCAATGTTGCGAAAGCTATGAGGCAAGGTGGTCGGAAAGTAATAGCCATCCCCCGGGTTGAGCACGCTGACTTGCCCATCCACCGTCAACTCCACGGTGCCGCGAACAACCAGCCCGCACTCCTCGCCTTCGGCATGCACGATGGCTTCTTCGCCGGAGCTGGCGCCGGGGGCGTATTGCTCGCGCAGAAAGCGCATCTGCCGGTTGGCCACCGGGGCGCCGATCATCAGCAGGCGCAGGCCGTCGCGGCCCAGGTCGGGCTGTTCGTTGGCGCGGAACACGTATTGGTGCTCGCGGGGTGGCTGGTCGAAGGTGAAGAAGTCGGCCAGGGACATGGGGATGCCTTCCAGCAGCTTTTTCAGGGAGCTGACGGACGGGCTGACGCGGTTCTGTTCGATCAGGGAGATGGTGGCGTTGGTCACGCCGCTACGGCGGGCCAGCTCGCGCTGGGAGAGTTTGTAGCTTTCGCGAACGAGTTTGAGTCGGGTGCCCGTGTCCATAACAGCCTTATGTGAGAAGTACTTAAGGGTATTTTTGCGGCGGTTGGGTCGCGAGGATCGCGATTTGGCTGCCCTGGAGCCTGAAAAGGCGGCTATTTAAACATGTTTGACAGGCAAGCTGTAAAGACCGGCGATGGGCGTGAAGGCCGGGTGATGGAGTGCCGGTTTTCCGGGGCTTTGCGGGGCTTTTTCTGGGGTGGGTCAAGGGCCGGAGCTTCGCGAGCAAGCTCGCTCCTACAGGAGTGGGGGCTGTAGGAGCGAGGTGGCGTCAGATGCCGAAGCGGTCGCGCAGGGCGTAGTACGCGGCGCCCATGGCGGTCAGCGGGGCCTGGAAGGTGCGCCCGCCGATCATCGGCATGTGCGGCAAGGAGGCGAAGGCGTTGAAGCGTTCGGCGTCGCCGCGGATCATTTCGGCAATCAGCTTGCCCGCCAGGTGCGAACAGGTGACGCCGTGGCCGCTGTAGCCCTGCATGTAGTAGGCGTTCTTTTCGATCCGGCCAAATTGCGGCATGCGCGACATGGTCAAGAGGAAATTGCCGGTCCAGCGGTAGTCGATCTTCACGTCCTTGAGCTGGGGGAAGGTCTTGAGGATCTTCGGCCGGATCAGCTGGTCGATGTCATCCGGTTCACGGGCGCCGTAGACCACGCCACCGCCGTACAGCAGGCGGTTGTCGCCGGTGAGGCGGAAGTAGTCCAAGAGGTAGTTGCAGTCTTCCACGCAGTAGTTGTTGCTGATCAGGCTGCGGGCCAGTTGTTCCGGCAACTGCTCGGTGACCACGATCTGCGAACCGCAGGGCATGCTCTTGCGGGTCACGCGGGGGTCGAGGTCCTGCTGCAGGTAGGCGTTGCCGGCGATCAGCAGGTATTTGGCGCGCACCACGCCCTTGGCGGTACGCACCACGTTGGGTTCGCCGTAGGTGATTTCCACCGCCGCCGACTGTTCGAAAATCTTGCCGCCCAGGCCGATGATGGCGCTGGCTTCGCCCAGGGCCAGGTTCAGCGGATGGATGTGGCCGCCCTGCATGTCCAGCAGGCCGCCGATGTAGTTCTTGGTGCCGACTTCGCGGTCGATCTGCGCCTTGTCGAGCAGCTTCAGGTTGTGGTTGCCCAGGCGTTCCCAGTTGCGTTTCTGTTCCGCCAGGCCCTTGAGCTGCTTGTTGTTCAGGGCGGCGAAAATGCCACCGGGGCGGTAGTCGCACTGGATGTCGTAGTGCTGGATGCGCTGACGGATGATGTCGGCGCCTTCGAAGATCATGCTGCCGAGCACTTCGGCGCTTTTTTCGCCGTAGCGTTCTTCGATCACGTCCACATCGCGGCTGTAGGAGTTGACCAGTTGCCCGCCGTTGCGCCCGCTGGCGCCGAAGCCGACCTTGGCCGCCTCCAGCACGGTGACGCTGTAGCCGGCTTCCGCCAGGAACAAGGCCGAGGACAGGCCGGTGTAACCGGCGCCGATCACGCAGACGTCGCACTCCACCAACTCGTCGAGTTGCGGGTAGTCGGTGGTCTGGTTGCGGGTCGCCGCGTAGTAGCTGTTCACGTAGGTTTGCATGAGAAATTCCCCAGCGGGTACGGGCCCAGGCCCGCCGCCGCTGTTGTTATAAGAGTTAGAGCTTGATCCAGGTCGCTTTGAGCTCGGTGTATTTGTCGAAGGCGTGCAACGACTTGTCGCGACCGTTGCCGGACTGTTTGAAGCCGCCGAACGGCGCGGTCATGTCGCCACCGTCGTACTGGTTGACCCACACACTGCCGGCGCGCAGGCCACGGGCAAAACGGTGGGCGCGGCTGAGGTTGGCGGTCCAGACCCCGGCCGCCAGGCCGAAGATGCTGTCGTTGGCGATCTGCAGCGCCTCTTCTTCGGTATCGAAGCTGATCACCGACAGCACCGGACCGAAGATCTCTTCCCGGGCGATGGTCATGGCGTTGGTCACGCCGTCGAAGATCGTCGGCTCGACATACAGGCCACCAGTGCTCTCCAGAGTGCGTACACCACCGGCCAGCAGTTGCCCGCCCTGCTCCTTGCCGATCTCGATGTAGCGCAGCACGTTCTCCAGTTGGCGCTGGTCCACCACCGCGCCGACCCGGGTTTCCGGATCGAGGGCATGGCCCGGTTTCCAACCCTTGAGGGCCTCCACCAGCAGCGGGATGAACTGCTCGCGGATCGAGCGTTCCACCAGCAAGCGCGAACCGGCGGTGCAGACTTCGCCCTGGTTGAAGGCGATGGCCGCAGCCGCCGCTTCGGCCGCGGCGCGCAAGTCCGGAGCGTCGGCAAACACCACGTTGGGGCTCTTGCCACCGGCTTCCAGCCACACCCGCTTCATGTTGCTTTCGCCGGAATACACCAACAGTTGCTTGCCCACGGCGGTGGAGCCGGTGAAGGCCAGCACGTCCACATCCATATGCAGGGCCAGGGCCTTGCCGACGGTGTGGCCATAACCTGGCAGGACGTTGAACACGCCTTTGGGGATACCGGCGTCCAGGGCCAGCTGGGCGATGCGGATCGCGGTCAGCGGCGACTTTTCCGAGGGCTTGAGGATGAACGAGTTGCCCATCGCCAGGGCCGGGGCGAACTTCCAGCTGGCCATGATCAGCGGGAAGTTCCACGGCACGATGGCCGCCACCACGCCTGCCGGTTCCCGGGTCACCAGGCCCAGCTGGTCGTGAGGGGTGGCCGCCACTTCGTCGTAGAGCTTGTCGATGGCTTCGGCGTTCCAGCGGATGGCGTTGGCCGTGGCCGGAATGTCGATGCTCATGGAGTCGCCGATCGGCTTGCCCATGTCCAGGGTTTCCAGGAGCGCCAGTTCTTCCTGGTGCTCAAGGATCAGCTCGGCGAAGCGAATCAGGATGCGCTTGCGCTCGGCCGGGGCCTTGCCCGACCAGACGCCACTGTTGAACGCCTGGCGCGCCACCGCCACGGCACGATCGGCATCGGCCTGATCGGTGCTGGCGACGTTGGCCAGGAAGCGCCCGTCCACCGGGCTCAGGCATTCAAAGGTGGCACCGCTGGCGGCGGCGCAGTACTGGCCGTCGATAAAGGCACGGCCTTCAAGGCTGAGGGACTGGAAGTGCTGCTCCCAGTCGCTGCGGGATTTAGTCATGGCAAATACTCAACACAGAAGGCGGCACGGTCATCAGACCGTGTGCAGGTACCAGTTGTATTCCAGGTCGGAGATGGAGTTTTCGAACTCCGCCAACTCGCTTTCCTTACAGGCGACAAACACGTCGATGTACATCGGGTCGATGTACTTGGCCATCACTTCGCTGTCGTCCAGCACCCGCAGGGCATCGCGCAGGTTGGTCGGCAGGCTCGGCTCGCTCTGTTCGTAGGCGTTGCCTTCCATCGCCGGGCCGGGCTCGATCTTGTTGGTCAGGCCGTGATGGATGCCCGACAACACCGAGGCCATCAGCAGGTAGGGGTTGGCGTCGGCGCCAGCCACCCGGTGCTCGATACGCACCGAGTCCGCCGAACCGGTGGGCACGCGCACGGCCACGGTGCGGTTGTCGATGCCCCAGGTCGGCGAGTTGGGCACGTAGAACTGCGCGCCGAAGCGGCGGTAGGAGTTGACGTTGGGGCACAGGAAGGCCATCTGCTCGGGCAGGGTTTGCAGCACGCCGCCGATGGCGTGGCGCAGGGCGTCGTTGGTTTCCGGGTCTTCGCTGGCGAAGATGTTGTTGCCCTGTTTGTCGAGGATCGAGATGTGCACGTGCAGGCCGTTGCCCGCCTGGCCCGGGTAGGGCTTGGCCATGAAGGTGGTGTCCATTTCATGGTCGTAGGCGATGTTCTTCACCAGGCGCTTGAGCAATACCGCGTAGTCGCAGGCTTTGATCGGGTCGCTGACGTGGTGCAGGTTGACTTCGAACTGCGCCGGGGCGCTTTCCTTGACGATGGCGTCGGCCGGGATGCCCTGCTCTTTCGCGCCTTCGAGGATGTCTTGCAGGCAATCGACGTATTCGTCCAGATCATCGATCAGGTAGACCTGGGTCGATTGCGGACGCTTGCCGGAGATCGGCGAGCGCGGCGACTGCGGGCGGCCGTTCACGTTGTCCTGGTCGATCAGGTAGAACTCCAGCTCGAAGGCCGCGCAGATGGTCAGGCCCAGCTCGTCGAACTTGCTCACCACCTGGCGCAGCACTTCGCGGGGGTCGGCGAAGAACGGCTGGCCTTCGATCTCGTGCATGGTCATCAGCAGTTGCGCGGTGGGGCGCTTCTGCCAGGGCTCGACGCTCAGGGTGCCGGGGATCGGGTAGCAGATGCGGTCGGCATCGCCGATGTCCAGGCCCAGGCCGGTGCTTTCCACCGTGGAACCGTTGATATCCAGGGCAAACAGCGAGGCGGGCAGGTTGATGCCCTTCTCGTAGACCTTGTGCAGCGCGGTGCGCTCGATGCGCTTGCCGCGCACCACACCGTTCATGTCTGCAATCAGCAGATCGACGTAGAGAACCTCGGGGTGTTTTTTCAGGAAGGCATTGGCTTCATTGAGTTGAATGGCACGCGGGGGGACCGACATGATGCACCTATTGTGTTAATTATTATGTTCACTGCTGTGACACGCCAGCAGTCAACCCGAAAGAAAAACCGGAGTCAATAGCCAACAGCGGCGGCTTTTCGTCAATTATTTTGCTCCACTAGAGACAAATAACCGGCGCAATCCGCGCCGCTTGCGGGTTTCGGACGAGTAACGTTTAGAATTTTTTACATGGAAGTTGTTAATTAAAATCAACGAGGATAAGCTCTGGAAAAACTCGTTCCAGCGTGAATTTCGAGGTGATAAAAATGGCATTCAAGCCATTGATCGGCGTTACTGCGTGCGTCAAAGAGATCGGCCTGCACCCCTACCACGTCAGCGGCGACAAGTACCTGCGTGCTGTCAGCGTCGCGGCCGAGGGCCTGCCCCTGATCATTCCTTCCCTGGCGGATCTGATCGATATCGACGATCTGCTGCACAACATGGACGGGCTGCTGTTTACCGGCTCGCCCTCCAATGTCGAACCCTTCCATTACCAGGGCCCGCCCAGCGCGCCGGGCACCGCCCACGACCCGCAACGCGATGCCACCACCCTGCCCCTGCTGCGCGCGGCGATTGCCGCCGGCGTGCCGGTGCTCGGCATCTGCCGCGGCTTCCAGGAAATGAACGTGGCCTTCGGCGGCAGCCTGCACCAGAAGGTGCATGAACTGCCGGGCTACATGGACCACCGCGAAGCCGACGACCCGCGCATCGAAGTGCAGTACGCCCCGGCCCACCCGGTGGCGATCCAGCCCGGCGGCGTTTTCGAAGCCATGGGCCTGGCCGGCGAGATCCAGGTCAACTCGATCCACAGCCAGGGCGTCGACCGCCTGGCCCCCGGCCTGCGGGTCGAGGCCGTGGCCCCGGATGGCCTGATCGAGGCGCTGTCGGTGGAACACAGCAAGGCCTTTGCCTTCGGCGTGCAGTGGCACCCGGAATGGCAGGTGCTGTCGAACCCGGCCTACCTGCGGATCTTCCAGGCCTTTGGCGACGCCTGCCGGCAACGGGCCGCGCAACGGCGCTAAGCGGCAAACCCCGGCCGCCAAGGCGGCCTTCCAGGCATTCAACACGATTCACCACGCCCTGCCCCACGGCGAGCGCGCCTGTGCGCGCCCGACGTTCGGCGTGAGCAGCAAACGGCAAGACCACAACAACAAATAGCGTCAGGCCGCCAGGAAGGCAGCGCCGAATCAGCCCGCACCCCCTGCGGGCTGGCAATCAACCTTTAAGCCCGGCCGAATTGGCCAGGCTGCTGACACCTGTTGGGAGTTTCACATGGCAAACGCCTCCAGCACTTACCGCAAGGCCCTCGAAGGCACCCCGAGCCCGCAGAAGGTCCTGGTCAAGATCGACCGCGTGACCAAGAAGTTCGATGAAACCGTGGCCGTGGACGATGTGTCCCTGGAGATCCACCAGGGCGAGATCTTCGCCCTGCTGGGCGGTTCCGGCTCCGGCAAATCCACCCTGCTGCGCATGCTCGCCGGCTTCGAACGCCCCACCGAAGGCCGCATCCTGCTGGATGGCGTGGACATCACCGACATGCCGCCCTATGAGCGGCCGATCAACATGATGTTCCAGTCCTACGCCCTGTTTCCCCACATGACCGTGGCCCAGAACATCGCCTTCGGCCTCAAGCAGGACCGCCTGCCACCCGCCGAGATCGAGGCCCGGGTCGAGGAAATGCTCAAGCTGGTGCACATGACCCAGTACGCCCGGCGCAAGCCGCACCAGCTCTCCGGTGGCCAGCGCCAGCGCGTGGCCCTGGCCCGCTCCCTGGCCAAGCGCCCCAAGCTGCTGTTGCTGGACGAACCCATGGGCGCCCTGGACAAGAAGCTGCGCTCGCAGATGCAGCTGGAACTGGTGGAAATCATCGAGCGCGTGGGTGTGACCTGCGTGATGGTGACCCACGACCAGGAAGAGGCCATGACCATGGCCCAGCGCATCGCCATCATGCACCTGGGCTGGATCGCCCAGACCGGCAGCCCGGTGGACATCTACGAGGCGCCGGTGAGCCGCCTGGTGTGCGAGTTCATCGGCAACGTCAACGCCTTCGACGGCACCGTCACCGAAGACCTGGAAGGCTACGCGATCATCGACTGCCCGGACCTTGAGCAGCAGATCTACGTTGGCCACGGGGTCAGCACCTCGGTGCAGGACAAGTCGGTGACCTACGCCATCCGCCCGGAAAAGATGCTGGTCACCACCCTCAAGCCCGACGCCCGCTACAACTGGTCCAAGGGCAAGGTGCACGACATCGCCTACCTGGGCGGCCACTCGGTGTTCTACGTTGAGCTGCCCGGCGGCAAGATCGTCCAGTCGTTCATGGCCAACGCCGAGCGCCGTGGCGCGCGGCCGACCTGGGACGACCAAGTCTACGTCTGGTGGGAAGACGACAGCGGCGTGGTACTGCGGGCATGAGGACTTCGAGCATGAGCACTTTCAATCAGAAACTGTTCCGCATGCTGCCCAGCGGTCGCAAGCTGGTGATCGGCGTTCCCTTTCTCTGGCTGTTCCTGTTCTTCATGCTGCCGTTCTTCCTGGTGATGAAGATCAGCTTCTCGGAAGCGGCCCTGGCGATCCCGCCCTACTCGGAGATCTACAGCTACGCCGAACAGAAATTCCAGCTGCTGCTGAACCTGGGCAACTACGCCATGCTGGCCGGCGACGAGCTGTATTTCTCGGCCTACCTGGGTTCGCTGAAGGTGGCGCTGCTGAGCACCCTGATGTGCCTGGTGGTGGGTTTCCCCATGGCCTACGCCATCTCCAAGGCCAGCAAGGAAGCGCAGAACGTCTTGCTGCTGCTGATCATGATGCCGACCTGGACCGCGATCCTGATCCGCGTCTACGCCTGGATGGGCATCCTCAGCAACAACGGCCTGCTCAACAGCTTCCTGCTGTGGACCGGGCTGATCAGACAGCCGCTGGAAATCCTCAACACCAACACCGCGGTGTACATCGGCGTGGTCTACGCCTACCTGCCGTTCATGGTGCTGCCGCTGTACGCCAACCTGGTCAAGCATGACCAGAGCCTGCTGGAGGCCGCCTCCGACCTGGGGTCGAGCAACTTCAACAACTTCTGGAAAATCACCGTGCCCCTGGCCAAGAACGGCATCATCGCCGGCTGCATGCTGGTGTTCATCCCGGTGGTCGGCGAGTTCGTGATTCCGGAACTCCTGGGCGGCCCGGAAACCCTGATGATCGGCCGCGTGTTGTGGCAGGAATTCTTCAACAACCGTGACTGGCCGGTGGCCTCCGCCCTGGCGGTGGTGATGCTGGCGATCCTGATTATCCCGATCCTGCTGTTCAACCGCAGCCAGGCCAAAGAGATGGAGGCACGGGCATGAAACGCTTCGAATTTTCCAAACTGATGCTGGTGCTGGGCCTGCTGTTCATCTACCTGCCGATGCTGATCCTGGTGATCTACTCGTTCAACGCCTCCAAGCTGGTGACGGTCTGGGGCGGCTGGTCGATCAAGTGGTACGTCGGCCTGCTGGACAACCAGCAACTGATGGGCTCGGTGGCGCGCTCCCTGGAGATCGCCTGCTACACCGCGATTGCCGCGGTGGCCCTGGGCACCCTGGCGGCCTTCGTGCTGACCCGGGTCACCCGCTTCAAGGGCCGCACCCTGTTCGGCGGCCTGGTCACCGCGCCGCTGGTGATGCCCGAAGTGATCACCGGCCTGTCCTTGCTGCTGCTGTTCGTGGCCATGGCGCAATTGATCGGCTGGCCGATGGAGCGCGGGATCGTCACCATCTGGATCGCCCACACCACATTCTGCGCTGCCTATGTAGCCGTGGTAGTCTCCGCGCGCCTGCGGGAGCTGGACCTGTCCATCGAAGAAGCGGCGATGGACCTGGGCGCGCGCCCGTTCAAGGTGTTCTTCCTGATCACCATCCCGATGATCGCGCCGTCACTGGCGGCCGGCGGCATGATGTCCTTTGCCCTGTCCCTGGATGACCTGGTGCTGGCCAGCTTCGTCTCCGGCCCGGGTTCCACCACCTTGCCGATGGAAGTGTTCTCGGCGGTGCGCCTGGGGGTCAAACCCGAGATCAACGCCGTGGCCAGCCTGATCCTGCTGGCGGTGTCCCTGGTGACCTTCCTGGTCTGGTACTTCGGCCGCCGCGCCGAAGCGGCCCGCAAGCGGGCGATCCAGGAAGCCATGGAGTTCACCGCCAACGAATCCTGGCAGCCACCGGCGGCGAGAAAACCCGCGGTACGAGCGCCGGCGACGGCCTGACGGCCTCTTCGCCAGCAAGCTGGCTCCTACGGATAACCCAAACCTGTAGGAGCCAGCTTGCTGGCGAAAGCCTCCACACCGATATCCACCTTGCACACGCAGCAATCTGCACAATAAGAAATGGAGTTGTAGTAATGAAAATGCCTGGCAGGACACTGTTCGCCAAAACCCTGCTCTCGGTGTCCTTGATGGGCGCACTGATTACCGGCGCTCAAGCCAACGACAAGGTGCTGCGCGTCTACAACTGGTCGGACTATATCGCCCCGGACACCCTGAAGAAGTTCGAGGCCGAGACCGGCATCCACGTCACCTACGACGTCTTCGACAGCAACGAAACCCTGGAAGCGCGCCTGCTCACCGGCAAGTCCGGCTACGACATCGTGGTGCCGTCCAACAGCTTCCTGGCCAAGCAGATCAAGGCCGGGGTCTACCAGGAGCTGGACAAGTCCAAGCTGCCCAACTGGAAGAACCTCAACCCGGTGCTGCTGAAGAACGCCTCCGCCAGCGACCCGGACAACGCCCATGCCTTCCCCTACATGTGGGGTTCGATCGGCATCGGCTACAACCCGGACAAGGTCAAGGCGGCCCTGGGCACTGATGCCCCGACCAACTCCTGGGACCTGCTGTTCAAGCCGGAGAACGCCGAGAAGCTCAAGGCCTGCGGCATCAGCTTCCTCGACTCGCCCACCGAAATGCTCCCGGCCGCCCTGCACTACCTGGGCTACCCGGTGACCAGCAAGGACAAGGCGCAGATCCTCGAAGCCCAGGAACTGTTCATGAAGATCCGGCCGTCGGTGACCTACTTCCACTCCTCCAAGTACATCTCGGACCTGGCCAACGGCAACATCTGCGTGGCCGTGGGCTACTCCGGCGACGTGCTGCAGGCCCGTTCCCGCGCCGAAGAGGCCGGCAACAAGGAGAAGGTCGCGTTCAGCATTCCCAAGGAAGGCGCCGGCAGCTTCTACGACATGATGGCCATCCCCAAGGACGCCACCAACGTCGACAACGCCTACCTGTTCATGAACTTCCTGATGCGCGCGGACATCATCGCCGAGGTCACCAACAGCCTGGGCTACAGCAACGCCAACGCCGCGGCCACGCCGCTGGTGGACGAAGCGATCCGCAACGACCCGGCGTCCTACCCGCCGCAAGAGGTACTGGCCACCCTGTACGCGGTGCCGGACCAGCCGATTGCCATCCAGCGGGTGATGAACCGCGGCTGGACCAGGATCAAGCTGGGCAAATGACTCAAGCCGCCCGCCGCTGGCGGGCAGCGCTCCCCTTTTTCCGTTCACGTCGCGCCTTACCACCGCGGCACTCCTGCGAACGGCTTCACCCGGCTCCCTCGGTTGGGGTGAATCCTTGGCGCCTTCGGGCGCCTTTTTTGCGTTCCCGGTAGCCGTTGCCGCAGGCGCGAATCGCTGGGGCGGCATAGGCGATCCCGGCAGCAGAGGGTCCTGCGGGGAAGGTCCGCGTACTCGCCAGGCACACAAAAACCGCCAACCCTCATGCCACCCACTGGCAGCGAACCAGTGCCTTGGCTAGATTCAGCCGACATGGCTCCAACCCCACCTCGTCCACTTTGCAACACAGGTCCTTCGACATGCCTGCACCCCGGCGCGCGCCTTGGCTGATTCCAGCCCTGATTCCGGCCCTGATTCCGCTGCACCTGCATGCCGCACCACCGCTGCTGGCGCTGGTGCCCCTGCCGGCGGCGGCCACGCCCGCCCCGAACAGCCTGCACCTCCTCGACAACATGCCCCTGGCCACCTCCCAGCAGGGCCTGGGCCTGTGCTTCAGCCACAGCGCGGCGGCGGTGTTCAACTACTACCAATGCCAGGCGGCCAAAGAAGATTGCACGCGGATCGACAAACACCAGCTGGCAGCGCCCCTGGACATGGCGCGCTATGGCCGCAAGCCCACGGGCGAGGTGGACAGCGTCGGCTCCTACGAGGACATCGACGAGGGCGGCGACCCGCTCTACACCCTGGAAAACGCCGCGCTGATGGTCGGCACCGTGGTGTCCCAGGCGTGCTTTTCCGAGGAGAAACTGTTCAAGGACAAGTTCGTGCCCAGCGGCGCCATTACCGCCGCGGACGTCAAGGCCCAGCGCGCGGTGCTCAAAGCCCTGGAGGACTTCTATCAACAGCATCGGCTCAAGGCCCCCTGTGCCGACTGTGTCGCCAGCCCAGCCCAGGTGGCCGAGCTCCAGGCTATCTATGCCACCCCCCGCGACGCCCGAGGCATCGCCCAGGCCCTGGGCAAGCCGCACTTCGGCGGCTTTTTCTCGGCCATCATCATCCCCCCTGAATGCCGGCGCCTCAGCCGCCGGGCCTTGTTCGAACTCAAGGACAAGCTGCAGATCCGCGCCCTGCCGGAAACGAGCCAACAGAAGCACTTCGCCGGCCTGTACCCGGCGCTGACCCAGGCTATAGATGCCGGCAACCCGGTGATCATCGCCAACGTCTGCCTGTACCGCGATGCCAAGCAGAAAAAATGCCCCGAGCAGTATCAGCACAGCCTGGTGGCCTATGGTCACGCCCGCCTGTGCACGCCCCAGGGCCAGTGCCAGGAGGGCCTCAAGGTACTCAACAGCTGGGGCCAGCAATGGCAGGAGCACGAGGGCCAGCAATGGTTCGATGCCCGGCGCCTGCTGGACAGCACCGGCTACGGCAAGCAGAGCATCGGCTGGCTGGAGCGTAAGCACCCGCCCGAGCACTGAAGCCGCGCGACCGGTCGCAGGATCACCTGCTCGCGCATGCACCGGCCTGCGCCGTGCGGATAACCGCCGAAGCCCTGCGCGCCGGCAATGGCGACCATGGCCCAGCGACAACCGGCCGCGAC
The DNA here is from genome assembly GCF_013407925.2 of Pseudomonas protegens. Taxonomy (NCBI): domain Bacteria; kingdom Pseudomonadati; phylum Pseudomonadota; class Gammaproteobacteria; order Pseudomonadales; family Pseudomonadaceae; genus Pseudomonas; species Pseudomonas protegens. The sequence goes on from NZ_CP060201.1 coordinate 697,991, forward strand.
ACAACAGCAAGTTCCGCGCCCCAGGAAGTGGTATTTTCTGCCGCTTCCGGCGCGGCTGATCGGCATCCAGCCAAGGCCGCCATCCTTCAGGGAGCTGCACCGATGAAGTCCGCCGTACACCCTTGCCCGCTGCCCCATGACTCGAGCATCGCCGCCCTGGCCCCGGGGGCGACCTTCATCGACTGCCGCCGCACATTCGCCAACGATGCCGAACGCAGCGCCATGCGCCACCTGCTGAACCTGATGAGCCAGACCCCGGCCTGGATCGACCGCCTGATGGGCCTGCGCAACCGCGTAGTGCAGCTGTTCGGCCTCAAGGACCTGGGGCGCCTGACCCGCATCGACCTGGCGCGCCCGGACGCGGATTACCAGCCCGGCGACCGGGTCGGCATCTTTACCCTGGTTTCCCAGAGTCCCGACGAGGTGCTGGTGGTGGACCGCGACAAGCACCTGGACGTGCACCTGTCGCTCAACCTCCAACCCCTGACCGCCGAGGGCCTGCGCCCGGTGGTGCTGAGCACCGTGGTGCACCCGCACAACCGCCTGGGGCGCCTGTACATGCTGCCGGTGGCGCCGTTCCACCGGATCATCGCGCCCATGACCCTGGCCACTATCAATAACCGCTGAACCTTCATCCCCCAAGGATCTTGTCGTGCAGACACCCGAATTCGATGTGGTCGTCGTAGGCCTGGGCGCCATGGGCGCCGCCACTCTCTATCAACTGGCCAAGCGCGGGGTCAAGGTGGCGGGCATCGACCGCTTCGCCCCGCCCCATGACCAGGGCTCCAGCCATGGCGACACCCGCATCACCCGCCAGGCGGTGGGCGAAGGCGCGGCCTATGTGCCCCTGGCGATCCGCTCGCAGCAGATCTGGCGCGAGCTGGAGGCCGAACTGGACGTGCCGTTGTTCGAGCAATGCGGGGTGCTGGTGATGACCGCCAGCACCGACCCGCAGCGCCCGGCGGATGCCCGCGACTTCACCGACAACAGCATCGCCCTGGCCCGGCACTATGGCATCGAGCACCAGGTGCTGGACGCCGCCGAGATCCGCCGGCGCTTCCCGCAGTTCGCCCCGCTGGCCGACAGCGCCCGGGGCTACTTCGAACCCGGCGGCGGTTTTGTCCGCCCGGAACGCTGCATCGACGCGCAACTGACCCGGGCCCGGCAACTGGGGGCGACCCTGATCACCGGCCACACCGTGCTGCAACTCAAGCCCGACGCCGAGGGCGTGGACGTCATCTGCGCCGGTTCACAAATCCGCGCCCGGCAGGTGATCGTCAGCGCCGGCATGTGGTCGGCGCAGCTGCTGGGGGCGCCCTTCGATGAGTTGCTGCAGGTCTGTCGCCAGCAGCTGTACTGGTTCCGCCTCGATGAGCCGCAACACTACCCGCCCCGCTCGCCGAGCTTCATCCTCCACAGCGCCGACGATGTCGACACCTGCTATGGCTTCCCGCCGATTCCCGGCGAAGGCAGCGTGAAGATCGCCACCGAGCAGTACAGCGCCAGCAGCCAGCCGGACAGACTCGACCGCCAACCCAGCCTCGCCGATGCCCAGCGCCTGTTCCGCGAGCTGGTGGCCCCGCATATCGCCGGGCTGGCGCCGGAGCTGGTGAAGGCCAGCGTCTGCGCCTACACCGTGACTCCGGATTCGGGCTTTATCATCGACCGCCATCCGCACATGGCCCACGTCACCGTGGTCAGTGCCTGCTCCGGCCATGGCTTCAAGCACTCGGCGGCGATTGGTGAAGCCCTGGCCCAGCTGCAGGTGGACGGCCGCAGCGAAATCGACCTGGAAAGCTTCTCCCTGCAACGCTTCCACTGACGCTCGCGGCCCCTTTATCGGGGCCGTGCTGAAAAAAAATTCCCGGGCTGACGTTTTTCGCCGTTTATCTGCCGTTTTCAGCCTTGCCGGTTGGCCGAGTCTCTACGATTCTTTAGCAACCCCTCCGGGCAGCGCATCGCCGCCCCACGTAGAACCACCGGAGCGCCCCATGAAGAGCGTCGCAGAACTGCTGAAACTCAAGGCCAAGCACAACCAGCAAGTGCACACCATCGCCCCGCACCAGATGGTCCTGGAAGCGCTGATGCTGATGGCCGAAAAAAACGTTGGCGCCTTGCCGGTGTTGGAGAACGGTCAAGTGGTCGGGGTCATCAGCGAACGTGACTACGCGCGCAAGCTGGTGCTGCACGGGCGCTCCTCGGTGGGCACCCCGGTCAGCGCCATCATGAGCTCGCCGGTGATCACCGTGGACTCCCACCAGAACGTGGAAACCTGCATGAGCATCATGACCGACCACCACCTGCGCCACCTGCCGGTGGTGGAGAACGGCCAGTTGCTGGGGCTGCTGTCGATCGGCGACCTGGTCAAGGAAGCGATCGCCGAACAGGCCGACCTGATCCGCCAGCTGGAGCAATACATCCGCGGCGAATGAGCTCCGCGAGCCCTGCACCGCTCCAGCCGACGCCTTCGCTGGCCAGCTCCTACAGACGCCCGCTCACGTAGGAGCCGGCTTGCCGGCGAACAGGGCCCCGCTCCAACCGACGCCTTCGTTGGCCAGCCAGCGCCTAAGGTTGGGTCGGCCCCTCCAGGGGAAAATGCACGCGGACTTCGAAACCCTCGTCACGGCCGCTGGCCGGTGAGGCCAGGTGCAGTTGGCCACCGACGCCGTGGACAATGCTCTGGGCAATCGCCAGCCCCAGCCCGGAACCGCTAGCCTCGCTGTTGCCCCGCACAAAACGTTCGGTCAGGCGTTGCAGCACGTCCGCCGGCACCAGCGGTCCGCCATTGATCACCCGCAAGCAACCGTCGGCGCTGAGGCTGACGTCCACCGGCTGCGCCGGATCGCCGTACTTCAAGGCGTTCTCGATCAGGTTGCGCAGCAGGATGCCAAAGGCGTCCGGGTCGATGGCAGTGCACACCCGGGCCGCTTCCGGCAGTTGCAGGCGGATGCGCGCGGCCGCGCCGCGATTCCATTCCTCGACGCCATGGGCCAGCAACGGAATCAGGTCCTCGGGGGTTTGCGAGAGCAGCCCGCCGCCTTCGGCCTTGGCCAGTTGCATGAGTTTTTCCGAGAGCCTGGCCAGTTCCCGCAGGGCGTTCTCGATCTTCGCCGCGCGTACCTGCAACGGCCCCTGCGGGGCTTCCTGGCGCAGGCGCTGGATCTGCGCCAGGGTCGCCGCCAGGGGCGTGCGCAGTTCATGGGCGCTGTTGGCGGTAAAGCTGCGCTCCGCTTCCAGGGCTTTGCGCAGGCGCTCCAGCAGATGATTGACCGCTTCGGCCAAGGGATCGATTTCCGCTGGCAGGTGCGCCACCTGGATCGGCGACAGGTCGCCCACGCCGCGGGATTCCACCGCGCGCCGGTAAGCCAGCACGCTGCGCAGGCTGATGCGCACGAACAGCCAGGTGCCCAGCAGGCTGATGGGAATCAGCCCGAGCAGGGGCAACAGCAGGGCCAGCAACGCCTCCCGCGAGGCTTCGCGCCGGTGGGCCAGGGGCTCGGCGATTTCGATGACGATCGAGCCGTTCTCGATGCTGGCGCTGTACAGGCGGTACTTGTCCGTGGTGCTGAAGCCGGGGCTTGGGCGGTGGCTGAAGATCTTCAGCTTGGCGTCGTGGGAACGCATGAGAATTCGCCCCTCGGCGTCGCGCACCAGGTAGGTCAGGTATTCGCTGTCCATCTTCAGGGTCGCCACGTGCCGCGCCCGACGCGGTCCACGGCGGTTGCCGATCTCCAGCGCGGCCAGCGGCAGGATGCGCTGGGCAGTGGCTTCCAGGGCGCTGTCGAAGGTTTCGTCCAGCTCGTGCTGGACCACCAGCCAGGTGCCGGCGGTGGCCCCGAGCCAGAGCAGGGTCATGCCCAGGGTCAGGCCCAGGCTCAGGCGTTTTTGCAGGCTGATGGGACGCTTCATGCGGGCATCAGCCGGTAGCCCATGCCGCGCACGGTTTCAATCAGTTCGCGGCCGAGCTTCTTGCGCAGGCGGCTGACGTAGACCTCGATGGTGTTGCTTTCGATTTCCGCGCCGAAGGCATACAGCCGCTCCTCCAGTTGCGACTTGGAGAGCAAGGCGCTGGGGCGCTGGACAAAGGCTTCGAACACCGCCCATTCCCGTGCTGTGAGGTCGATGATGCTGCCGCCGCGCTGCACGGTGCGGGCGTTCAGGTCCACTTGCAGCTCGCCGAGGCGGATCTGCGGGTTGGGGTTGCCGCTGTAGCGCCGGGCCACCGCGGCGACCCGCGCCGACAGCTCGAACAGGTCGAAGGGCTTGACCAGGTAGTCGTCGGCCCCGGCATTGAGCCCGGCGATGCGCTCGGAGATCTGGTCCTGGGCGGTAAGGATGATCACCGGCGTCACGTCCCCGGCGCTGCGGCGCTGGCGCAGGAATTCCAGGCCGCGCCCGTCGGGCAGCATCAGGTCCAGCAGGATCAGGTCGTAGGGCGTACTGGCGACGCTGGCCCGGGCCTGCTCCAGACGCTGCACCCAATCCACGGCGTGGCCATCGTCGGCAATCTGCTCACGCACCGCGTCCCCCAGCCCTGCCGCATCCTCGACCAATAACACCCGCATCGACGTTCTCCCTTGACCTGTGTGGTGCTGCACCTTAACCGCTGAACCTGACGTGAATCTGAAGAAGCAGCGGGCCTGATCAGGGTAGCCAGTGTCGCCTCCTCGCGACCCGAGGCAGATCAGCAAAAGCCCGGATCACCGTGAGTGCCATGACCTGAAGTTTTTTCCAGGCCTTCAGGTTGCTGTCAGCTAAACGGCCCAGGCTGCGGCCACATTCAGCAAAAAGGACAGCCTCATGAACAAGCTCGTGATCGCCGGGTGCCTCACCGCGGCCCTGGCCCTGCCGACACTGGCCCAGGCCCGTGAAGTGACCCTGACCACCCAGCTCAAGCCCTACAGCGGCAACGGCGCCTACCTGGCGATCTACCTCACCGACGCCAGCGGCGCCTACCAGAAGACCCTGTGGGTCGCCGGCAAGAAGGCCAAGTACTACAAGCATCTGTCGGGGTGGGCCCGCGGTGGCGGCGCGGCCGCCGGCCAGTACGACGGCGTCACCGGCGCCAGCGTGGGCAGCGGCGAAACCCTGACCGTCAGCGCCGATCTGGCGGACAGCCTGATTGATGCCGGGTATCAGATCCGCATCGACAGCGCCGTGGAAGACCAGCGCGATGTGCGCGCCGACGTGGTCCTGCCCCTGACCCTCAAAGGCAGCGGCCAGCCCGCCAGCGGCGGCACCTACGTGCAGTCGCTGCGCTACGACCTGTAAGCCCTGCGCCCCGAGGAGGCCCGACCATGTTGCGCTCGTTGCACTCAATCCCCGGACTGCTGGCCGCCCTGCTGGTGATGCTGCTGGCCCTCAGCGGCGCGACCCTGGCGCTGAACCCGGCCCTGGAACGCCTGCAAGCGCCCGCGGCGGCGGCCGACATCAGCGTGGCGCAACTGGCCGGGCGCGTGGCCGGCCAACTGGGCGGGATCGAGCAGATCCGCCGCACGCCCTCGGGCACGCTGATCGTCTATCACCGCGAGCATGGCCAGACCCTGGCCAGCCGCGTCGATCCGCAGACCGGCGCGCTGCTGGCGCCCTACACGCCCTCGGCCTTTGCCCGCTGGGTCAAGGAACTGCACCGCTCGCTGTTTCTCGACACCCCGGGGCATATCGTGGCGGCCCTGGGCGCCCTGGCGATGCTCTTGCTGTCGGCGTCCGGCGCGCTGCTGCTGGCCCGCCGCGCCGGTGGCTGGGGCAAGCTGCTGCGGCCGTTGCGCGGCAGTTTCAGCCAGCGCTGGCACGCCGAGGTCGGACGCCTGACGATCCTTGGCCTGCTGCTCTCGGCCCTGAGCGGGCTGTACCTGTCGGCCGGCACCTTGGGCCTGATCGCCGACGACGGCCAGGGCCAACTGCCCCAGCCGCCCCCGATCAGCGCCGGCCCGGCCTTGCCGGTGGCCAGCCTCGCGGCGTTGCAGGCGGTGAACCTCAACGACCTGCGCGAGCTGGTCTACCCCGACCCTGACAGCCCCCAGGATCTGTTCAGCCTGCACACCCGCAGCGGCCAAGGTTATGTCGATCCGGCCAACGGCGCCCTGCTGGCCTTCCAGCCCGAGAGCGGAATGCAGCAGCTCTCCGGGTTCATCTATCAACTGCACACCGGGGAAGGCCTGTGGTGGCTGGGCCTGCTGCTGGGCCTGGGCGCCCTGGGGGTGCCCCTGATGAGCCTCACCGGCCTGTGGCTGTGGTGGCGCCGACGTCGCGACGCGGTGGCGATCGACGACAACTGCCCGGCCGACGCCGCCGACTGCGTGATCCTGGTGGGCAGCGAGAGCAACAGCACCTGGGGCTTTGCCCGGACCCTGCAACAGGCCCTGACGGCGGCGGGACGCCAAGTCCACAGCGCGCCGATGAACCAGTTGCGCAGCGACTACCCCAAGGCCCGGCAGTTGCTGATCCTCACCGCCACCCACGGCGACGGCGATGCCCCGGCTTCGGCCCAAGGCTTCCTCGCGCGCCTGCAACAGCAGCCGCTGGCGCCCGGCCTGGAGTACGCCGTGCTGGGCTTTGGCGACCGGCAGTTCCCACGTTTCTGCGGCTTTGCCGAGCAGGTGCAAAACGCCCTGGAGGCCACTACCGCGCAGTGCCTGCTGCCCCTGGAAAGCATCCATCGCCAGTCGCCCCAGGCATTCCAACGCTGGGGTCAGGCCCTGGGACAGGCCTTGGGCTTGCCCCTGGACCTGCAGCATCAGGCCCGTGCCCTGCCCTGCCATGAGTGGCAACTGGTGGAGTCGGTGGCCTATGGCGATCAGGTCCAGGCGCCGACGCGGATCCTGCGCTTCAAGGCCGCCGACGGCAGCGGGCAGCCGTTGCCCGAGTTCCAGGCCGGCGATCTGGTGGGCATCCTGCCTCCCGGCACGACCCAGCCCCGCTTCTATTCCCTGGCCAGCAGCCGCGCCGACGGGGTGCTGGAGATCTGCGTGCGCAAGCACCCGGGCGGCCTGTGCTCGGGCTTTCTCCATGAACTGCAAACGGGCGCGCGGATCGCGGGGTTCATCCAGCCCAACCCGCAGTTTCGTCCCGCCCAAGGCGCGCAACCGGTGATCCTGATCGGTGCCGGCACCGGCATCGGCCCGTTGGCGGGGTTCATCCGCAGCAATCGGGCCCGGCAGCCGATGCACCTGTATTGGGGCGGGCGCCACCCGGCCTCGGATTTTCTCTACGAGCCGGAACTCAAGGGCTATCTGGCCGACCGGCGCCTGACCGCCCTGCGCGCGGCCTTCTCCCAGGTCCAGGAGCGCGGCTACGTGCAGGACCGGCTGCTGGCCGATGCCCTGGCCCTGCGCCGCCTGGTGGAAACAGGCGCCCAGGTGCTGGTCTGCGGCAGCCGGGACATGGCCAAGGGCGTGATGCAGGCCCTGGACGAAGTGCTGGCCCCGCTCGACCTCAGCGTACTGACCCTCAAGGCCCAAGGACGTTACCGTGAAGATGTCTACTGAAACCGCCGGACTGCAGCGCTACAGCCTCAACGGCCCGACCATGGGCAGCCGCTACAGCGCGCTGTTCTACGCCGCCCCGGGCTTCGCCACCCAGGACCTCGGCGAGCGTCTGGCCCAGGCCGTGGCGCGGGTCGAGCAGCAGATGTCGGGCTGGAACCCGCAATCCGATCTCAACCGCATCAACGCCGCGCCCCGGCACCGCTGGATCAGCGTGCCGCGGGAGCTGATGAACGTCATCACCACCGCGCTGCGGGTCAGCGAACAATCGCATGGGGCCTTCGAGATCGCCGTGGGGGATCTGGTCCAGAGCTGGGGCTTTGGTCCCGTGTCGCGGACCCTGGACCTGCCGGCACTGCGTGAACTGGGCCGGCAGCGCCGCAGCCCGGCCGCCAGCGCCCTGGTGCTGGAACCCAGGCGCCACCGCCTGCGCAAGCGCAGCAAACTGCGCCTGGACCTCAACGGCATCGCCAAGGGCTTTGGCGTCGATGAACTGGCCCGGGCCCTGGAAGCCTCGGGCATCCGCGACTACCTGGTGGGGATCGATGGCGAAATGCGCGCCCGCGGCCGCAAGCCCGGAGGGCAGCCCTGGAGCGTGGCCGTTGAAAAACCCCTGCGCGGCGAACGCCAGGTCATGGGGGTGATGGAGCTGGAAGATGCGGCCATCGCCACCTCCGGTGACTACCGCCGGTGGGTGGACATCGCCGGACAGGCCTACGCTCATACCCTTGACCCGACGACGGGCGAACCCCTGCGCAATCGTCTGGCCTCGGTCAGCGTGGTGGCCAGCAGTTGCATGCTGGCCGACGCCTGGGCCACCGCGCTGCTGGTGCTGGGCGAAATCGAAGGGCCACGGCTGGCCCAGGAGCGCGGCATGGATGCCCTGTTTGTGATCCGCGACGGCGAGCAGTTGCGGGAAGTGTCGATTGTCGGTGGACAGTTGCAGGCCGACATCCAGACCCGCTGATACCAAGGTCCACCCCAACCCGTTGTTCAGTCCTCTCTACCTGAGTCCATTGCCGATGAAATTCATGCACCGACACCGCGAACTGCACCGTAACGACCGTATCGGCTGGCTGCGGGCCGCCGTCCTGGGGGCCAACGATGGCATTGTCTCCACCGCCAGTCTGCTGATCGGCGTGGCCGCCGCCAGCGCCAGCCACGGCACGCTGCTGGTCACCGGCATGGCCGGGCTGGTGGCGGGGGCCATGTCCATGGCCGCCGGAGAATACGTGTCCGTGCATTCCCAGGCCGATACCGAACAGGCCGACCTGGCCCGGGAACGGGCCGAACTGGCCAGCGATCACCAGGCCGAACTCAACGAACTGGCGCACATCTACCAGAGCCGCGGGGTCAACCCGGAACTGGCCCGCCAGGTGGCGGTGCAACTGATGGACCACGACGCCCTGGGAGCTCACGCCCGCGACGAACTGGGCATCAGCGAGGCCCTGGCGGCCAACCCACTGCAGGCGGCCCTGGCCTCGGCGGCCAGCTTTGTGGTGGGCGCGGCGCTGCCCCTGGCGGTGACCTTCATTGCCCCGACGCACAGCGTGGTGCCGTGGATCGCCGGCATGTCCCTGGTATTCCTCGGCGGCCTGGGCGCCGTGGCGGCCCACACCGGCGGCGCCAAGGTGCTAACGGGCGCCTGGCGCGTGACCCTCTGGGGCGCCCTGGCCATGGGCCTCACCGCCGCCGTGGGCAGCGCCTTCGGCACTGTGGTCTGACCCCGCAGGCGAGCGGGTCCGAATGCCATGCACCGCCCGTGCGGCCGCCTTCGCTGGCAAGCCAGCTCCTACACAGCGCCCCAATCACCACCCGTAGGAGCCGGCTTGCCGGCGAACAGGTCCGCAAGCCTTGCATCGCCGGTACGGCCGTCTGCGCTTCTGAGCTGATCCGTAGACGGCGGCTTTTTAACACCCTGAAATAGTAAATCCCACCACCATCAGACCCGGCCGCAGCCGCAATAAGACACCTGAATACGGGCCTTCAGCCCGATCTTGAGCCTCTCCAGGCCAATTCTTAGCCCGCCTGGAAATAAATTCCCCCCACTAATAAGAAACGTCTGAGCTGTCGCTCTTGTTACCATTGCGCACATTTGCGTGAAGCTTTGATGACAGGCAGGTTATTTGTGAAGTTGATCCGTCGTTGCCTACAACACCCTCTTGCTCCCCTGTGCACCTTGTTCGGCCTGCTGTTGCTGGTGCCGATGGGCGCGCGCCTGGCCCTGGGCTGGTCCAACCCGCTGGGCTATCTGTCGGACCTGGCCAGCGCCAGCCTGCTGACCCTGCTCTTGTACCGCCGTCGCTGGTGGCTGGCGCTGCCGGTGCTGCTGGTGTGGGCGCTGCTGACCCTGGTCAGCGCCGAGCTGGTGAGCGCCGTGGGGCGCATGCCCAACCTCGCCGACCTGCATTACCTGGTGGACCCGCAGTTTGTCGGCAACTCCACCGGTGGCGGCCTGACCCACCCCGAGCTGGGGCTGAGCCTGCTGCTGGGGCTGGTGCTGTGGCTGGTGGTCCAGCGCAGCAGTCGCGGGGTGCGACTCCCGGCCCTGCCACGGGCGCTGTGGGCCCTGCCGCTGGGCCTGCTCCTGGCCCATGGCACCACCCAGTACCTCAAACCCAGCGAAGCCGATCAGTGGCAGCTGTTCAACCTGCCCCACCAGGCCCTGGCCACCGCCACCGGCCAGGCGCAGATGCGCATCGAAGACTGGCTGCAAGGCGATGTCGCCGACGTGCCACCGGTGATGACCGGCCTGACCCGGCTGGACCTTGAAGGCCAACCCCTGCTGCCCAGCGCCGGGCGCGCGCGTAACGTGCTGCTGATCACCCTGGAAGGCATTCCCGGGGCCTATATCCGCACCAATCGCGAGGCCCTGAACAGCCGCTACCAGGAAGACCTGATGCCCAAGCTCAGCGCCTGGGCCGAGCGCGGCATGAACACCCCGGACTACGTGCTGCACAGCCACCAGACCATTCGCGGCCTGTACGCCATGCTCTGCGGCGACTACGACAAGCTCGACAACGGCACCCCCAAGGGCGTCGAGATGCTCACCCAGAACCAGCGCAACCAGGCCTGCCTGCCGGCGCAGATGCACAAGTTCGGCTTCAACACCCACTACCTGCAGGGCGCCGGCCTGCGCTTCATGGCCAAGGACAAGATCATGCCGCACATCGGCTTTGATTCGACCCATGGCCTGGAGTGGTTCAAGAACGACAACTACCTGGAATTCCCCTGGGGCAAGGACGACAAGGCCTTCTTCGAAGGCGCCCTGAGCTACGTCGATCAACTGAAGAAGAACAAAAAGCCGTGGATGCTCACCCTGCTGACCGTCGGCACCCACCAGCCCTACTCGGCCCCCGAGGACTACCTGGAGCGTTATGACACGCCCAAGCAAGCCGCCGTCGGCTACCTGGACGACGCCATCGACCAGTTCCTCACGGGGCTGGAGCGCAAGGGAGTGCTCAAGGACACCCTGGTGATCATCACCTCCGATGAATCCCACGGCATCGACGGGGTGCGTCTGGCCTCGTCCTGGGGCTTCAACCTGATGCTGGCCCCGGACCAGGCGCTGCTGCCCCACCTCAAGTCCGGGACCTACGGCCACGTCGACCTCAGCGCCTCGGTGCTGGACTACTTCGGCCTGCCGGTGCCCGCCAGCCTCAGCGGCCGCTCGTTGTTCCGCGACTACGCCCAGGGCCGGGAAATCATGTCCTACACCAACGGCAAGCTGCGCTACCACGACGGTCAGGGCACCTTTACCGAGTGCGACTTCCAGCAACGCTGCCGCTACTACTCAAGCAGCGGCTTCATCGCCGACAGCGCCAGCCTGCAAGGCCAGTACGGCGGCCTGCGGGCACGGCAGATCAGCGCCCGGGCCGCGCACCTGGACCGCAGCCTGCTGCAGTCGCCACTGAACCAGCACTATCAGTTCGGCAGCCCGGCGATCATCCCGCTCAAGGCGCAGATCAAGGATGACTGGGCCGACAACCTGATCGGCGCCCAGTACCTGGAAATGCCCAAGGGTTCGCAGACCCGGGTGCGCTTCACCGTGCGCTCCGCCGACCCGCAGCAGAACGCCTACATCCTGCTCAAGGGCAAGGAACTGGAGCAGGACGTGCCCCTGGGCCTGCCGGAAGAAATGCTGGTGACCCCCGACCAGCCGCTGCAGATGGACTTCAGCTTCGACAACCCGCAAACCCGCAAGGCGTTCTCCTTCCACCTGCTGGGCTACGGCCTGGGCGCGGTGGAAGTCAGCGACTTCAGCGTGATCACCGAGTTGCCCGTACAGGCCGAGAGCGTCGACCCCGAAGAAGACAGCAACGCCCACTCCAGCTGACCCCGCCGAGCATCGAGCGGCGCCCTTTCGGGTGACGCTCGATGCGCCCTTCTACAAGCTCCGCAAAAAAATATTTTCTTGTACATGAAACTTTTTTTGTACAGGAAAAGTCGGACCGTTGATGTCATTTGAACATCATTGAGCTATCACGCTGCCTCGTCGAGACACAGCCCTGTGAAGCATTCAGTCAACGGTTTAGGAGCGCTCCTTCCTATGTTTTCCAATCTGAGCATTTCGCAAAAGCTCTATGCCGGTTTCGGCGTCGTCCTGCTGATCCTCCTGCTGCTGGTGCTGGCGGCCCTGCGCGGCTTCGATCAAGTCAGCAGCAGTGTCAAAAGCAACATCCACAGCTACGAGGTCCTGAACCAGTCCGATGCCTTGCTGCGCAGCCTGATCAATGTCGAGACCGGCATGCGCGGTTATGCCCTGACCGGCCGCGACAGCTTCCTCGAACCCCTGGAGCAAGGCGAGAAGGCCTTTGCCGAGGACTACGCGCGGATCAAGAGCAGCACCGCCGACAATCCCGAGCAGCAGGCGCGCCTGGAACGACTCAAGGTCCTGCATGATCAGTGGCTGCGCGACGATATCCAGGCCAACCTGGCCCTGCGCCGGGCGATCAACGCCGGCAGCCAGCCGGCCGCCGCCATGGCCGAACAGATCAGCGCTGGCCGCGACAAGGCCAAGATGGACGCCATGCGCCAGCTCACCAGTGAATTGCGCGAAGCGGAAAAAAGCCTGCAAGACGCCCGCAGCCAGGCCATGGACCAGGCCAAGGCCTCGGCCCTGGCGATCCTGATCGGCGGCGGCGTGCTGGCGGCGGTGCTGGCGATGCTGGTCGCCTGGTCGCTGTCCAGCACCCTGGTCGGGCGCATACGCCAGGCCGTGGACGTGGCCAAGGCCATCGCCGCCGGACGCCTGGACAGCAGCATCAGCGCCACCGGCCGTGATGAAGTGAGCAACCTGTTGCAAGCCTTCGCCGCCATGCAGGAGCGCCTGCGGACCATGATCAGTCAGATCAAGCAGGGGGCCGACCAGTTGGTCAGCGCCTCCCAGAGCATTTCCAGTGCCTCGCTGCAGCTTTCGGCCTCGGCTCAGGAACAGTCCCACTCGGCCTCTTCCATGGCGGCCACGGTGGAAGAACTGACCGTGAGCATCAACCATGTGGCGGACAACGCCGGGGATGCCCACGCCCTGTCCAGCGAGTCCGGACGCCAGTCCGAGGAAGGCGGCAGCGTGATCCAGGACACCCTGGGCAGCATGCGCCTGATCGCCGAAACCGTGCAGGCCTCGGCCACCCAGATCGGTGAACTGGGCCAGCACGCCGAGCAGATCTCCAGCATTGTCGGGGTGATCAAGGGCATCGCCGAACAGACCAACCTGCTGGCCCTGAACGCGGCCATCGAAGCCGCCCGCGCCGGGGAACAGGGCCGCGGCTTTGCCGTGGTCGCCGATGAAGTGCGCCTGCTGGCCCAGCGCACCGCCAATTCGACCCAGGAAATCACCGAGATGGTCGGCAAGATCCAGCTGGGCACCCGGGAAGCGGTGAGCAGCATGGACGTGGGGGTCAATCAGGTGAAAAACGGCGTCGAACTGGCCCAGCAGGCCGGTGAGGCCATCGTCAATATCCGCACCTCGTCCGGCAATGTGGTGCGGGTGGTGGACCAGATCTCCCTGGCCCTGCGGGAGCAGACCGCCGCCAGTCAGGATGTGGCGCGCAATGTCGAGCGCATCGCCCAGATGTCCCAGCAGAACAGCCAGGCGGTGGAGGAAACCAGCGAAACCGCCCGCTCCCTGCAGCAACTGGCGCAGAACCTGGAGCAGCAGGTGAGCGTGTTCCGCCTGTAGGTTGACGCCCACCGGCCCGAGCGCCCGGTGGTCGACGCAAACCCTGGCATCCCCGGGGTTTTGCGTCTATTCCTGATAGCCGTCCCCTCTGCAGACGAGCGCCTTCCATGATTGATCGACCCACCGCCGCGCCGCTCGAACAACTGGCCGCCGCCATGCACGGCAAGCCGTTCATGGTCCTCACCGGCGCCGGCATCAGCACCCCTTCGGGCATCCCCGACTACCGCGACAACGACGGCGTGCGCCGCGGCCGCCAACCGATGATGTACCAGGAGTTCCTCGCTCAGCCCGAAGCCCGCCGCCGCTACTGGGCCCGGGCCATGCTTGGCTGGCCGCGCATCCGCCAGGCCCGGCCCAACGCCGCGCACCAGGCATTGGCGCAATTGCAGGCGGCAGGAAGCATCGCCGGGGTGATCACCCAGAATGTCGACACCCTGCACGATCAGGCCGGCAGCCTGGACGTCATCGAACTGCACGGCAGCCTGCACCGGGTGCTGTGCCTGGACTGTGGCCAACGCAGCCAGCGCGATGCCATCCAGCAGCAGTTGCAGGCGCTCAATCCGTACCTGACCGGTGTCGACGCGGTGCCGGCACCGGATGGCGACACCCTGCTGGACCCGGCCTTCGAGGAACGCTTCCAGGTGCCCCGCTGTCCTTACTGCAACGGCCAGCGGCTCAAGCCCGATGTGGTGTTCTTCGGCGAGAACGTGGCCCAGATCACCGCCGCCCGGGCCTTGAAAGCGGTGCACGAGGCCGCCGGCCTGCTGGTGGTGGGCTCGTCACTGATGGCGTATTCGGCGTTTCGCCTGTGTCGGGCGGTGGCGGACCAGGGCAAGCCACTGCTGGCCATCAACTTCGGCAAGACCCGCGCCGACCAGTTGCTGGACCTCAAGCTCGGCGAGCCCTGCGACCAACTCCTGCCGCTACTGGCCGAGCGCCTGCTGCGCTGAACCGGCGGCGCCCAGGCGCTCGCCGAGGTTGTCCTGGCGGAGGATGTCGAACAACGCCTGGGCCGCGGTGGACAACTCCTCCCCCGGCTTGGTGAGGATACCGATGGCCCGCTCCACCACCGGCTCGTCCAGGGTCAGGCAATGCCCGCCCAACTCGCGCATATGCTGGGCACACAGCGCCGGCACGGCACTGACGCCCAGGCCGCTGGCGACCATGCGCCCCACGGTCGCCAACTGATGGCTTTCAAATTCCACCGGCAACTGCACGCCCCGGGCCCGCAGATGGTCCTCCAGCATCACCCGCACCGTGGACGGCCGCTGCAGGGTGATAAAGGGTTCCTGCAGCAGCGTTTGCCAGTCGATGCGGCTGCGCTGCGCCAGGGGCGAATCCTTGGGCACCACCGCCACGAAACGGTCGATGTACAGCGGGGTGAACAGCAAGGAAGTGCTGTCCTGAGGCTCGAACGCCACCCCCAACTCCACCTCGCGGTCGCGGACCATCTCCAGCACCTGCTCATTGACCACGTCGTTAACCGTGACGTTGACCTGGGGGTAACGGGCGCGAAAGTGCTTGAGGATCGGCGGCAGCAGATTACCGGCAAAGGACGGCATGGCCGCCACCGTCACCCGCCCGCGTTGCAGGGTGAACCGCTGGCGCAGCTCATCCTCGGCGTTGTCCCAGTCGGCGATCAGCCGCCGCGCCAGGGGCAACAACGCCTCGCCTTCCGGGGTCAGGGCGACATTGCGCGTGTTGCGGGTAAACAGGCGCCCGCCCAGGCCTTCTTCCAGGGCCTTGATGGTCAGGCTCAGGGCCGACTGCGACAGGTGCAGGCGCTCACAGGCCAGGGCAAAGCTCAAACTGTGGGCCACCGCCAGAAAGGCCCGTATCTGTTTAACCGTCATCTCTCATCCTCAGAAGGGCAGCGACAAGCTATAAGCTTCAAGCCGCAAGCTTGGAGCTTGGAGCTTGGAGCTTGGAGCTTGGAGCTTGGAGCTTGGAGCTTGGAGCTTGGAGCTTGGAGCTTGGAGCTGATTATGCTGCTTTTAAAATCAATCAACCTTAAAAATCAACTTAACAAATCAATCCAGCAGCGCAACACTGATCCGCAAACGGCTGGCCAGCCGCCAACGAACAAGAAAGAGGATGGTGCAAATGGCAGGTTTCGATAAGCGCGTGGCGTCCTACGAGGAAGCCCTGGAAGGTCTGCAAGATGGCATGACCGTGATCGCCGGCGGCTTCGGTCTGTGCGGGATCCCCGAGAACCTGATCGCCGAGATCAAGCGTCGCGGCACCCGCGACCTGACCGTGGTGTCGAACAACTGCGGGGTCGACGGTTTCGGCCTGGGCGTCCTGCTGGAAGACCGCCAGATCAGCAAGGTGGTCGCTTCCTACGTCGGGGAAAACGCCCTGTTCGAGAAACAGCTGCTCAGCGGCGAGATCGAAGTGGTGCTGACTCCCCAAGGCACCCTGGCGGAGAAAATGCGCGCCGGCGGCGCCGGCATTCCGGCCTTCTTCACCGCCACCGGTGTCGGCACCCCAGTGGCCGAAGGCAAGGAAACCCGCGAATTCAAGGGCCGCACCTACCTGATGGAAGAGTCCATCACCGGTGACTTCGCCATCGTCAAGGGCTGGAAGGCCGATCATTTCGGCAACGTGGTCTATCGCCACACCGCGCAGAACTTCAACCCCCTGGCGGCCACCGCCGGCAAGATCACCGTGGTCGAAGTGGAAGAAATCGTCGAGCCGGGCGAGCTGGACCCGACGCAGATCCACACCCCCGGCATCTACGTCGACCGGGT
This sequence comes from Pseudomonas protegens, assembly GCF_013407925.2. Lineage (NCBI taxonomy): Bacteria > Pseudomonadati > Pseudomonadota > Gammaproteobacteria > Pseudomonadales > Pseudomonadaceae > Pseudomonas > Pseudomonas protegens. The sequence goes on from NZ_CP060201.1 coordinate 714,406, forward strand.
CATCTGCGGCACCTTCGAGAAGCGCATCGAACAGCGCACCGTGCGCAAGTGATCGCCCTTCCCCAGCCCGACTAAAAGGACAACAAACATGGCTCTTACCCGCGAACAAATGGCCCAGCGCGTCGCCCGCGAACTGCAGGACGGCTTCTACGTCAACCTCGGCATCGGCATTCCGACCCTGGTGGCCAACTACATCCCCGACGGCATGGAAGTCATGCTGCAATCGGAAAACGGCCTCCTGGGCATGGGCGCCTTCCCCACCGAGGACGAAGTCGACGCCGACATGATCAACGCCGGCAAACAGACGGTGACCGCGCGCATCGGCGCCTCGATCTTCTCCTCGGCCGAATCCTTCGCGATGATCCGCGGCGGCCATATCGACCTCACCGTGCTCGGCGCCTTCGAAGTGGACGTGCAAGGCAACATCGCCTCGTGGATGATCCCCGGCAAGCTGGTCAAGGGCATGGGCGGCGCCATGGACCTGGTGGCCGGCGCCGAGAACATCATCGTGACCATGACCCACGCCTCGAAAGACGGCGAATCCAAACTGCTCGACCGCTGCAGCCTGCCGCTGACCGGCGCCCAGTGCATCAAGCGCGTGCTCACCGATCTGGCCTACCTGGAGATCGAGAACGGCGCCTTCATCCTCAAGGAGCGCGCCCCCGGGGTCAGCGTCGAGGAGATCGTCAGCAAGACCGCCGGCAAGCTTATCGTGCCGGACCACGTGCCTGAAATGCAGTTCGCCTAAGGAGCCCCACCATGCAAGACGTCGTTATCGTTGCCGCCACCCGTACCGCCGTGGGCAGTTTCCAGGGCTCCCTGGCGGGCATTCCCGCCGTTGACCTGGGCGCCGCGGTGATCCGCCAACTGCTGGCCCAGACCGGCATCGACCCGGCCCAGGTCGACGAAGTGATCATGGGCCAGGTGCTCACCGCCGGCGCCGGGCAGAACCCCGCGCGCCAGGCCGCGATCAAGGCCGGCCTGCCCCACGCCGTACCGGCCATGACCCTGAACAAGGTCTGCGGCTCCGGTCTCAAGGCCCTGCACCTGGCGGCCCAGGCCATCCGCTGCGGCGATGCCGAAGTGATGATCGCCGGCGGCCAGGAAAACATGAGCCTGTCCAACTACGTGCTGCCCGGCGCCCGCACCGGCCTGCGCATGGGCCACAGCCAGATGATCGACAGCATGATCAGCGACGGCCTGTGGGACGCCTTCAACGACTACCACATGGGCATCACCGCCGAGAACCTGGTGGACAAGTACGGCATCAGCCGTGAAGCCCAGGACGCCTTCGCCGCCGCTTCCCAGCAGAAAGCCGCTGCAGCCATCGAGGCCGGGCGCTTTGTCGACGAGATCACCCCGATCCAGATTCCCCAGCGCAAGGGCGAGCCGCTGACCTTTGCCACCGACGAACAACCGCGCCCCGGCACCACCGCCGAGGCCCTAGCCAAGCTCAAGCCGGCGTTCAAGAAAGATGGCACGGTGACCGCCGGCAACGCCTCGGCGCTGAACGACGGCGCCGCCGCGGTGATGCTGATGAGCGCCAGCAAGGCCCGGGCCCTGGGCCTGCCAGTCCTGGCCAGGATCGCCGCCTACGCCAACGCCGGGGTCGATCCGGCGATCATGGGCATCGGCCCGGTGTCCGCCACCCGTCGCTGCCTGGACAAGGCCGGCTGGACCCTGGACCAGCTGGACCTGATCGAAGCCAACGAAGCCTTCGCCGCGCAATCGCTGTCGGTGGGCAAGGAGCTGGCGTGGGATGCGAGCAAGGTCAACGTCAACGGCGGCGCGATTGCCATCGGCCACCCGATTGGTGCGTCGGGCTGCCGGGTGCTGGTGACCCTGCTGCATGAAATGCTCAAGCGCGACGCCAAAAAAGGCCTGGCGACCCTGTGCATCGGCGGCGGTCAGGGCGTGGCATTGGCCATCGAGCGCTAGGGTTTCCCCTGTGGCGAGGGCGCTTGCTCCCGCGGGAAGGCGCAGCCTTCCCAAGCACTGAATTCGCGTCTCATCCGACCTGTCGCGAATTCAGCTGTTGCGGCCGCTACGCGACCGAGCGCGAGCAAGCTTCCTCGCCACAATACAAGCTACAGCGCCTGCACTAGCCTGCTCAGTTGCTCATCCAGGCGCCGCGCCTCCCCCCGCAACGACTCGCAGAAGCCCTCGACAAAACTCGATGACGGCCGGTAATCCGGGCGGATCAGCATCACCCGATACGGCACCGACAGCTGCAGCGGACGAATCGCCAAGCCACGCCCCACTTCCTCCATGGCGCTCAAGGGGTTGATGATCGCCACCCCCAGTTTCTGCCGCACCATGGCGCACACCGAGGCGGCGTTGGTGGTTTCCACCACCACCCGGCGGTCGACCCCGGCCTGGCGGAAGTGCTCGTCCAGGGTCTGCCGGTAGATATCCAGGCCCGAGAGGTTGATGAAGTTCTGCCCGCGAAAATCCTCCGAAGCCAGCCGTGGCCTGGCCAGCAGCGGATGATCGTCCGGGAGGATGCAGACCATGTCGGCGCAGAACAGTAACTCGCCCTGGGTACCCCGGGGCAGGTGCTCGCTTTCGGTGAGGCCCAAGTCATGGCGCTGGGCGCTGAGGGACTCTTCCAGCAGCGGCGATTCCTGGGCAGTGATGCTCAGGCCGATCCCCGGGTGCTGTTGCAGAAAGCGCTTGCAGACTCGGGGCAGCAAGGTCTGGGAGAACAGCGGCAGGCAGCTCAGGCTCAACTGGCCGTGTTCGAAACGGCGAATCGACTGGGCCACGCTGTTGATTCGCTCCAGCCCCACATAGGCTCGCTCCACTTCTTCCAGCAACAGCAGAGCCTGGGCCGTGGGCAGCAGGCGGCCACCCTCGCGGTCGAACAGGCGCAGCCCGGAAAGGCTTTCCAGCCGCGCCAGTTCGCGGCTGACCGTGGGTTGCGAGGTAAACAGCAGGCGCGCGGCGCCGGTGACGCTGCCGGCCTGCATGATGGCGCGGAAGACTTCGATATGGCGCAGGGAGATGTCCATCAACAGAGGCTCGTTCGATCGATCAGCCCATATCAAAACTGAATCGAGCAACAAAGAATAGATATTTTATTGAATAGCCAATCATCGGCATGCTGCAACCACTCTCACTGACCACAGACAGCAATCGCCATGGCCATTCCCTTCTCTCCTGCTCAACTCGCCGCCGCCGCCCGCCAATATGGCACTCCACTGTGGTGCTATGACGCCGCCACCATCCAGGCGCGCATTGCCCAGTTGCAGGCCTTCGACGTGGTGCGCTACGCCCAGAAGGCCTCGTCCAACCTGCACCTGCTGCGCCTGATCCGCGAAGCCGGAGTACGGGTCGATGCGGTGTCCCTGGGAGAAATCGAACGTGCCCTGCTGGCCGGCTTCAGCCCGCTGGATGCCGGCATCGTCTTCACCTGCGACCTGTTCGACGAAGCCACCCTCAAGCGCGTGGTGGAGCTGCAAGTGGAAGTCAACGCCGGCTCCATCGACATGCTCCGTCAACTCGGCGAACAGTCCCCGGGGCACCGGGTGTGGCTGCGGATCAACCCGGGCTTCGGCCACGGCCACAGCCGCAAGACCAACACCGGCGGCGAGAACAGCAAGCACGGCATCTGGCACGATCAGGTCGGCGAAGCCCTGGCGGTGATCCGCCAGCACGGCCTGCATCTGGTGGGCCTGCACATGCACATCGGTTCCGGGGTCGACTACGACCACCTGGAGCAAGTGGGCGCGGCCATGGTGGCGGCGGTGAAATCCCTGGACCACGACATCGAGGCCTTCTCCATCGGCGGCGGCCTGTCCACGCCCTACCGCGAGGGCGACACCCCGGTGGACGTGCAGCGCTACGCCAATGCCTGGAAGGTCGCGCGCCAGGAGATCGAGGCCTATCTGGGCCACGGCGTGCGCATGGAGATCGAACCCGGGCGTTTCCTGGTGGCCGAGGCGGGCTGCCTGGTCAGCGAAGTGCGGGTGGTGAAGACCGCCGGCCAGCATCACTTCGTGCTGGTGGACACCGGCTTCAATGACCTGATGCGCCCGGCCATGTACGGCGCCTACCACGGCATGAGCCTGCTGGACGCCAGCGGCCAGCCGGTGCAGCGCCCGCAACAGCTGACCGTGGTCGGCGGCCCGCTGTGCGAGTCCGGCGATATCTTCACCCAGGACGACGAATGCCTGACCCCGCGCCTGCTGCCCCAGGCCCAGGTCGGCGACCTGCTGGTGCTGCACGACACCGGCGCCTACGGCGCCAGCATGTCGTCCAACTACAACAGCCGGCCGCTGCTGCCGGAAGTGCTGTTCGCCAACGGCCAGCCGAAGCTGATCCGCCGGCGCCAGCCCCTGGCGGACTTGCTGGCGCTGGAACTGGGGCTGTAAGGCCCCGCTACCAGGGTTCCAGCTGCAGCCGTTGCGCCTGGTTGTCCACGCTGTCGTCCTGCTTGCGGGTCACCAGCGGCTCACCGTCGGCGCCGTAGAACTGCACCACCAGTTGGGCGTCATCGGGCTTCACGTCCAGGCGGGCAAAGTTGTCCGCCTGGGTGAAGGCCCAGGTCTGGTAGTCCATGCTCTGCGTACCGTCGAAGAGCGCAAAACTGTCCTGCGTCTGCGGCGCCGTCGAGTCGTGCACGTACCCGGCCGGATCGCCGTCGGCAAAGGGAAACGGCCAGTAGAACGCCGACGAGGTCACCGCGTAGCACTTGATCCCCTGCCCCGCGGCGCTGAACTGCAAGCGGGAAATGTTCGAGCAGTGAATGTCCCCGGAGAGAAACACCACGTTCTGCACCTGATGCTCGACCAGGGTTTCCAGCACGGCGCGGCGCGTGGTGGGGAAAGCCGACCAGGAGTCGCTGTCGTTCTTGTGGCGCACGGCATCGCTGTCGGTGCCCACGGTGTCCACGCCATTGGGTACGAAGACGCTGGAGGTGACCACGAACTTGGGCACGTTGCCGCGATCCTCCTGCATGTGCCGCAGCCAGGCGCACAAGCGGTCGAGCTGACCCGGTTCGCTGGGGTGCAGTGAGGGGCGGCCCAGCAGGTGGTTGTCGTCCAGGGCGTCCGGCACATCGTCGAGAAAGCGCTGGGTACGGGTGTCGAGGACGAAGAACGGGTAGTGGCCACAGGAGAAGTCGTAGAACAGCTGGTTGGTCTGCAGCTGCTGCAGGTACCTGTCGTCACCGGTCATGGCCCGGCCATGGACATAGCTGTCGGCAAAGCGTGGCCCATGGCTCCACTGGTAGCTCATGTAGGCGCCCATGGCGAGGTTGAACAGCAGGCGCTTGTCACGGTCCTTGCGGATCCGGTCCTGGGTCCAGTTGTCCTCGATCTCGTGGTCGTCAAGGATCATGTACGTGGGCATGTGGGCCAGCAACTGGCGGATGTTCGGCGAGCCGAAGGCGCTGTGGTAGCGCTCCTCGAACTCCTCGAAGGTGTCCGCCAGCCCCACCGGCACCAGGCGGTTGAACAGGTCGGCATAGATCTGGTCGCCGACCATCAGCACCATCTGCGCGTCGGCGTGTTCGCTCAGCATCGGACCGAAGATCGTGTCGGAGTTCTTGCGTTTCCACAGCAGCCCCGGGTAGCGGCAGGAGCCCAGCAGAAAGCTCAGGGCCGAGGCCTTGCCGGGCACCGCACTGGCCCGTGTGGTGAACTCGGCTTCGACGTACATCTTGTCGGCCCCGGTGCGGTTCAGGTCATTGGCCCAGGCTCCGGGGTCGGGCAGGCGCTGCACCACCGACTCGCTGGACACATCATCATCGTTGTTGCCCGCGTCATCGACGTTGAGCGATGCCATGCGCACCCGATAACGGGTGCCCGGCGTCAGCTCAAAGGGCTTGAGCTGCTTGCGCGCGGCCTCGCTGCCCCACAGGCTGGTGTCGACCCCGAGATTGAAGGTGCCGGTGCGGTGATACTCGCGTCGCAGTCGAAAGTAGAAGATGTTGTCCGCCGCGACCCGGCCGTTGCTGCTCACTACGCCAATCACGCCGATGGTGCGGATGTCCTCCGCCACGCCCTTCTCGTCCAGGGCATCGGAAGCGGCGATCCATAGACGGCAGGACGTGTCGGTGGTGTGCCCGACGATCGGGCCTAAAGAGGGGGTGCGAAGTGTGCTCACGGTGACCTGCTCCTTGGTGGGGGTGTGCAGGCAAAGCCTAGCTCGGCCGAGGCGGCCGACAAGCCTCCCCGAGCGGCCCTGACAGCCGGTCGGAGCAGGCGGCACATCAGACCCCAGCAGACTCATGCAGGTAACGCCATGTCAGCGATCGCACTGTGATAGATTCCGCCGCCGTCCGCAGCCGATCTGAAGCGCCCCATCACCTTGGGCACGCTCCTGAGCCAAGCCAGGGTGGCGCGGCTTGCCGAGCGTCTGCCCCCCTCGGCCCGGAGCCGCAGCTTCGCGCTGATGGCCATGATTCCCAACCGCAAGCACGGTTGATCCCCTGTCGCCTTACCGAGATCCTGCATGCCTGCCCGCACCTTGCGTCTGCTCTCCCCAAATCATCTGCCCGCTGCAGCCGCGCTGCTCTGGGGGCTGTCCCTGGCCATCGTCCGGGCCGGGCAACCGATGGAGTATTTCTGGGAAAACTTCGCCGCCTACTGGCTGCCCCAGGGGCTGATCCTCGGCCTGCTGCTGTGCACCCGGCCCACGCCGGCGCTGTTCAGCGGCGTGGCCCTGGCCCTGGCCGCGCACCTGCAGTTGTTCAGCCTGTGGATCAGCGCCCCGGAGGACTCCATGGGCTGGCTGTTCTACCTGTTGGACTTTCCCGGCGCGCTGATCGGCGCCGCCATCGCCCGTCTCCTGGCCACCCGCGCGGCTCCCGGCAAGCCCCTGATCAATGGCCTGCTGGGGGTCGGCTGGGTGTCGTTGGGGCTGTTGCTGAACCTCAAGCTGATGATGTCCAGCCAGGCCTGAAACGGACCGGCGACTGCGGCCCGGGAGGGACTGAAACCCGCCCGGACCACTGACGGCCCGGGCAGGCAATGCCTCAGCTGTGGCCCTGGCTGAGGTGCGACAAGCGTCCGGAAAGGGCTTGCATGGCCTCGCTGACCTTGTCCAGGGCCTGGGCGTCCCGGGCGTTGTCCTCGCTGATGCCGTGGATGCGCACCGCCAGTTCGTTGATCTCCTGGGTCACATGGCTCTGTTGCTGCGCGGCCACGGCAATCTGCTGCGCGCGCTGGGAAATATCGTCGAAGCTGGTGACGGTGCTCGACAGTGCCTGCGACGCGCCGGAGGCCTCGCCCACGGCTTCACGGGTCCGCGATTCACCGGCCTGGATCGCCTGCACCGCCTGGCGCGAGGCCTGCTGCAGGTCGCTGATCATGCCGCTGATCTCGTTGGCCGAGGTCTGGGTGCGCCCGGCCAGGGTCCGCACTTCATCCGCCACCACGGCAAAGCCGCGGCCCTGCTCGCCGGCCCGGGCCGCCTCGATGGCGGCGTTGAGCGCCAGCAGGTTGGTCTGCTCGGAGATGGCCTTGATCACATCCAGCACCGCGCCGACCTGCTGGCTGTCCTGCTCCAAGCGCTGGATCACCGCGGTGGCCTCGGCCATTTCCGTGGACAGTTGCTGGATCGACTGGCTGTTGGCCGCGACCCGCTGCTGACCGTCCTGCACCACCACCAGGGACTGGCGCGCGGTGTCGGCGCAGTTGTTGGTGTTCTGCGCCACTTCCAGGGCACTGGAGGACATCTCGGTGATGGCCGTGGCCAACTGGGTGTTTTCCTGGCGTTGCTGCTCGGCGCGTTGGGCCAGGGTGCTGCTGAGTTCCCCCAGGCGCGCGGCTTCGTTCTGCAACTGCTGGGCTTCGCTGGCGATCTTCTGCAGCATCTGCCGCAGTTGCCCGGCATAGCGGTTGACCGCGCCGCGCAAGGCGCCGATCTCATCGGCCCGGGCCACGTGCAACTCGGCGTTGTCCGTGGCCTGGCCACGGCCCAGGGCATCGATCTGCTGGGTGGTTTCCTCCAGTTGGGCAATCAGCTTGTGCCCGGCCAGCCAGGCGAAGAACAACAGCAGCGCCAGCAACGGCAGCAGGAACACCAGGATCTCGGTGGTCATGGCCCGGGCCAGGCCGGTGACCTTCTGCTCAGGGGTCACCAGGCCAATGGTCCAGCCACTGCCGGGCATGCTGAACAGGCTGACCCGCGCCGCTTCCTGCAGTCGGCCATCCTCTGCCAGATCCAGACTGCGCACCTGCCCGCCAGGCGCCGCCTTGGCCAGGGCCTCGGCCACCGGATGCAACCAGGGCTGCTGCTTGCTCAAGGCCTCGAAGCTGAGCATCTGCCCGTCGGCGCCAGCCTGGGCCTCGGGGAAATACAGCACGTTGCCAGCCTGATCCAGGGCGAAGGCATAGCCGCCGGTGACCGAGCCCTGCTCCTTGAGGAAGCGCGCCAGGTCATCCAGGCGCAGGTCGATGGTGGCGACCCCGACGAAGGCGCCGTCCTGACGATAGGGCACGCTACAGGTGGTCATCGGCACCCGGGTCACCGGGTCCTGGTAGGCCTCGGACCACAGGCAACGCCCCGGCGCGCTGTTGCGCGCGCCGGTGTACCAGGCTTCATGGTGATAGCCGGCGCTGCCGGCAGCGTTGTAGTCATCGGAGAACGCCAGGGGCCCGGCGTCGCTGCGGGCCCAGAAGAAACTGCGGCGCTCGACCCCAGGGGTGAAGGCATTGGGTTCCGGCCAGATACCGCCCCCGGCAATCGCCTTGTCGCCTTCGTGGTCGATCACCTTGGGCAAGGTGGCCATGACCAGCGCCTGCTCCTTGGGCAGCCCTTCCAGCAGATGGGCCATGCTGGCGGTCACGCCCTCGATCCCCGCCAACTGCAAGGCCAGCTGGCGGACGATGGCGCTGCCGGTCTGTTCAATCAATGCCGAGCTCGCCGCCACCACTCTGGGCTGCCCCCGCAAGGTCATCACGGCAAAAACCGCCAACGCCGTGAACAGCAACAGCAGGACACTGCCGAGGGTCAAACGATGAGACAGACGAACCGGTAGCAAGGCCATGACGAACTCCATATCAATAGGCAATCAGAGCTTATCGACCAGGAGCACGGATCACTTGAGCAAAGAGTGACGCGGATCACACAATCCGCTGTTTTGGCAACGTCGGCAGCGGGTCTTTCACTCCTGCGTGCCGGTCATGTACCGGCCGAAGTTCTCGACGTAGTCGGTGAGGTTCTCTTCCAGCATCAGGCGGAATTCCTCGACGAAATAGTCCACCGCCTGTTGCCTGGCCGCCACCAGCTCCTCGACATTGCGGCAACCGCAAGCGCTGACCCAGGCGCTGAAGCGCGCGTTGGCATACATCAGCGAGGCGCTGGCCTTGCCGCGGCTGCTGTCGGCGATGTGGGAGTTGGTCAACTCGATGATGGCGTCGGCACGGTTGAAGAAATCCTGATCGGGTTCGTTGGCCACGGTGCGTTCCTCTGGCTGGCTAGGGAAAATAAAGCGCCGGAGTATAAGAGTTTTACGCCCGCATACCGATGACTTTCACCCACTGCCCTCCACTTCCTGACTACTGCCTGCCCCTTGCCGGCGAACAGAGCCCTGGGCTATGCGGCGTTCTTGCCGGCGCCTTCGCTGGCAAGCCAGCTCCTACGATCATCCGCCGCACCGCACACACCTGTAGGAGCCAGCTTGCTGGCGAAGAGGCCCTTGAGCCCTGCATCGTTCTCAGGAACGCCTTCGTTGGCCAGCCAGCGCCTACGATGAGGATGCGCAGGGCCAGTGGCGGGCCAGGATCGCGGCGATGGGCGGCTCGTGGTCGATGCGTTGCAGCAGGGCGAAAAAATCGGGATGGCTGCCGCGCAGATGTTCACGGGCGCCGGACCAGCGGGACACCACCGCCGCCTGGATATCCAGGGCGCCCGGCGCCGCGCCACCGAGGAAGGGGCGTGCAGCGAACTGCTGGGCAAACACCTCCCAACTGCGCAACAGGCGATCGGCCGTGGCACGGCGCACTCGCGCCTTGAGCAGCTCGTCGGCGCCACTGATCCAGCGCTCCGGGTAGTCGAGAATACCGATGGCCGAATAGCAGTTGGCGGCGATGTACACCAGGCCGCGAATCACCTGAGCCCGGGCCGATGCCTGGGCAGGCAGCAGCCCGGAGTCGGGAAACTCCAGGCCCAGGTGGATCAGGATCGCCGCGCTTTCGGTGAGGATGCTGCCATCCGGCAGTTGCAAGGTGGGAATCTGCAACAGTGGATTGAGCCGAGCCAGGGCCTCGCGCCCGGGGCTGTCCTCCCAGGGCGCGGCCTCGATGCTGCGATACGGCGCCCGGCAATATTCCAGGGCGATCTCGACGATGGCCGAACCGCTGCCCCGGCCTCCATACAAGTGATACATAGCGACAACCTCCTTGATGACCGGAGCACTCTACACAGGTCAAACCAGCGCGTGACACTCCACGCGCAGCCGTTGCTCGCTCAGCAAGCGCGACTCGATGCGCACCGGCAGGAAGGCTTCGATCACCCGGATGTTACTCTCCAGATGCTCGGTCATGCACGGCGTGGTGAAGCTGCCGCCACCGGCCAGGGCCATGGGCAGCAGCAGTTGATCGGCCAGGTGCTCGGCCACCGCCGCGCCGGAATCCAACCAGTCCCGGGCCTGATCGATGGCGATGTCGGCGACCTTTTCCGCCCGCAGGCTGTTCTGGCCGAAACCACTGAACAGCTCAGTCAGGTGCTCGAAGGCGAACTCCAGCAACAGCACATTGCCCGGGCCGTATTGTTCATCCAGCTGCACCGGGGTGAGGTGCTCGCGCGGCAGTTCCAGGCGATTGTGCACCCGACGCAACTCGCGCTCGGCCACATGCTCGGGCAGGCCCGCGCTCAGCGCCCAGGCCCGACTCCCCAGCAGTGCGCCACGCGCCTCAAGGTGCAGGGGCTGCAGCACCGACGGTTGAACAAAGGCCTCCAACTCACCACCGCCGGCCGGGACGAAGCCGTGGCGCAGCAATTGCAGTTCCACCCGCCCGCCCATGCGCCGCAACAACGGCAACCAGGCCTGCTGGAGGAAATCCACCGGCGGCGCCAGGGGGTTGTGGGTGCCGCCGCTGATGCTCACGCGGCTGGGCTGCGGCGCGTGCATCAAGGCCGGCAGCAGGGTCTGCAGCACCAGGGTGCAACTGCCCGCGGTGCCGATGGCGAAGCGATAGTCGCCACCACGGATCGGCCCCGGCTCGAAGGTCAGGGCCAGGGAGCCGAGTTCGACTCCAGTGGTCTTGGCGCCACACACCTGGGCCGCCGCCTGCACCGCCGTCAGGTGCTGGCGCAGCAGCCCCGGGCGGCTGCGCCGGGCACGAATATTATGGATACGCAGGGTCTTTCCGCTTAGCATCGACAGGCTCAAGGCGCTGCGCAGTACCTGGCCGCCGCCGATGGCGCCGTCCAGTTCGATTACATCCTGTTTCATCTCATTCCTCAGGCGTAGTGCCGGACGGTTTCCCGCAGGTAAGCGTCCAGCAACGCGTTGTCTTCATGGGTGCGCGCCAGCTTCGGCACCGGGCGCTCCAGCTCGGCGGCGATAAAGGCGTGCAGTGCCGGGCGTCGTGGCCCGTAGGCGGACTCCTCGGCGCTGCGTTTCAAGGCCAGCAGCTCGGCCACCTCGTCCAGCAGTGGTTGATGCTCGACCGTGGTCAGCAGATCGGCAAAGGTCATCGGCGGTCGGCCGCGACCCTGGTCGATCCAGCGCACCGCCAGCAACGGCCGCAGCACGTAGAAGTACTTCTTGAAACGCACGCTTTCGCCTTGCAGGTAACCGCGAAAGTTCTTCTTGGCCATCGACAGATAATGATTGCGCGCCGCCGGCGGGCTGTAGAACGCCTCTGCCAGCTCCCGCAGGCGCGCGGCGGCGGCCGGTTCGCTGCGATACACCAGGGGCGAGTCCAGCCATTCCAGCAGGGTCGGGTTGGACTTGCGCAACAGCCCGAGGGTCTTGCGCAGTTCCCAGCCGCTGATGTCCAGCTCGTCATCCAGGGGCCGCTCGATCACGTCGCGCCCGGCATCCACCTGGATGAACCATTCGGGCTTTTCCACATAGACGAAACGCACGTCGTAATCACTGTCGGTGGAGGCAAAGCCCCAGGCCCGACTGCCGGATTCGCAGGCGTACAGCACCCGCACATTGCGCTCGCGCTCGATCCGCGCCAGCTCGGCCAATACCCGTTCGCGCATGGCGCTGCTCAGGGGATGGTGCTCCAGGTGTTCCATGATCCTTTTTCCTTGTTCAATCGGTGGCGCTGGCGGCCAGCACACTCAGGGTCCGGCGCACGGGGTTCCACACCGTCAGGCACCAGACGCCCCACCACTCCAGGCCTTCGTCGAAATAGTCACTCCAGGGCAGCAGGTGCGGGCCCATGTCCGGCGCCAGAAAGTCCAGTTCCAGGTTGCCTACCCAGTTGATGACATGCGGCCCCTCGGCGGGGTCGAGCCCCAACACCTGCAACCAGTGGCCGAACGCCTGCCGGGCCTGCTCGATGCCGCCGGGGAACTGCGTCCCATACGGCGGGTCGTAAAACGCCTGGAACAAGGCCCACTCCTGCGGCTCCAAATTTTCGCAGACCAGCTGCCGGACCTGTTCTTGGCCGAGCGCCTCAGGCACCGCCCGCTCCTGCTCCCAGCGCATCGACGTCAGGCCGACGTCGGCATAGCGCGGGTCCTGGCGCAGTATTTCCCAGCGCTCGCGGCGCTCGGCCATGAGTTGCAGGTACAGGTGCTGCAAGCCCTGGCGATGCAGTGCTTGATCCACCTCAGCCTCGGCTTCGACCGCCAGCACCACAAAATCGAAGACGCAGTACACCTGCTTCAGTTGCTGGCGCAGCGCGCGGCAGTGTTCATCTTCCATCCGGGTCAACAGTGGCCGCGGTTGCATAAAGGCGCTCTCCATTTTTCAAAGCAGGCGCTTGGCAGAACCTGCGGGCAATTCACCGGCTGCCTCCATCGCCTGCACACGCTGCAACATGGCTTCGCGCAGCGGCTTGGGGGTGACCGGATCGAACATCCCGTAGCGGCTATCGCACCAGCGCGCCAGAGTCTGGCGCCAATAGGCGGCCTCGCTGCCGCCCTGCCCCAGGCGCCACAGCAGGTATTCCAGCTGGCGCCAGCCCGGCTTGAGGGCCAGCAGGGCCCAGCGCCGCGCCTTGGGCAGGTCATGCCAGTGCTGATCCAAACGTTGCTCCAGGGCCTCGTCGAACACCGCCCAGGGTTGCTCGTGCAACAGTCCCAGGGCGCAGTTGAAGACCTTGTCCGAGGCGTCGTCCAGGGCCGCCAGTTGCTCGGCCATGCCACGTTCGCTCAAGGTCTGCAGGGCCAGCAGGCGCACACTCGGCGCCGGCGAGGCCAGGGCCTGTCGCACCATGGCGTCGGCCATGGGTTCCTGCAGCTCCTTGACCAGCCCCAACAGCCCCAGCCAAGCGCGCTTGTTCCGTGGTGCCGGCTGTTGCAACCGTTGCAGCAACACCTCGCGCGGGTCCAGCCCGTGACGGGGCGCGGCCCAATGGGCCAGGCAACGCAAGGCCCCCGAAGGGTCCAGCAAGGCCTGACTCAGATACTCGCGAGGATCGGCCAGCAACGGCAGCAGCAAGCGCAGCGCCTTGACCCGCACACTGGCGCCGCAGCTGTGCATCACCTCTTCCAGCAGGGGCACGGCCTGTGCGGCCGGCAGCTCGGCGCAGGCATCCACCGCCATCTGCCGCACACTGACTTCGCTGTGGCGCAAAGCCCGGGCCAGCAGCGCCGTCCGATCCGGCGCCCCTTCGAGCAACAGCTCGAAGACAAAGCGCGCGGCCTTGCCACGGCAAGCGGCAAAAGCCGCTTCAACTTCTTCGCGTACCTGGGCCAGCTGCAGCACCGCACGCGCCCGTTCCAGGGTCGCGCCGTGGTCCGCGCGCTGTTTGCCGGCCAGGGCCAGCAGCGGCTTCAGACTCTGCAACAGCAGCTCGGCGCGCTCGGGTGCCAGATACCCCTCGATCGCCGCGGCAGCCTCCTGGCGTACCTGGGGCACCCAATCGTTGAGGCGCTCCAGCAAGGCCGCCAGGGCCTCGGCCGAAGGCTGTGCGGCCAGGCCGCGCACGGCGGCCTGACGAACGAAACCGTTGCCAAAGCGGCTCAGTTCCAGCCAGGCGCTGTGCCGGTCCAACTCCTCCATCACCTCCCGCACGCGGCGGGCTTCGTAGTCGCTCAGTTGGTACTGCCAGCCGGGCGGCGCCGCTATCAAGGCGTCCATGTCGTCCATTGTTCTACCCCTTAACGCACACCACCTGACGCAGGGTGTGCACCACTTCCACCAGCTCGCGCTGGGCGTGCATCACTTGGTCGATGTCCTTGTAGGCCATCGGGATTTCGTCGATCACCGCTTCGTCCTTACGGCACTCCACATGGGCGGTCGCGCGGATCTGGTCGGCCAGGGTGAAGGTGTTCTTGGCCTTGGTGCGGCTCATGGTACGCCCCGCGCCGTGGCTGCAGGAGCAGAACGCCTCCTCGTTACCCAGCCCGCGAACGATGAAGCTATTGGCCCCCATCGACCCCGGGATGATCCCCAGCTCGCCCTTCTTCGCCGACACCGCGCCCTTGCGGGTCACCAGCACCTCTTCACCGAAGTGGCGCTCCTTCTGCACGTAGTTGTGGTGACAGTTGACGGCCTCCAGCGCCACTTCGAAGGGCTTGCTGATCACCTGGCGGGTGGCCTGGATCACCAGTTGCATCATCAGCTCGCGGTTCTGCCGGGCGAAATCCTGGGCCCAGGCCACGGCTTCCACATAGTCGTCGAAGTGTTGGCTGCCTTCCTCGAAGTAGGCCAGGTCGCGGTCCGGCAGGTTGGCGATATGTTGGCGCATATCGGCCTGGGCCAGGTGAATGAACAGGTTGCCGATGGCGTTACCGACGCCGCGGGAACCGCTGTGGAGCATGAACCAGACCCGGTTGGCCTCATCCAGGCAGACCTCGATGAAGTGGTTACCGCCGCCGAGGGTTCCCAGGTGCTTGCGGTTGTTGCTGTTGGCCAGGGCCGGGTACTTATCGGTGATCGCCTTGAAGCGCGGATGCAACGCCGCCCACGCCTGGTCGGCCTGATTCGGTACGTCACCCCAGGCGCCCTTATCGCGACCGCTACGGGGCGAAGTACGACCGTGAGGCACCGCCGCCTCGATGGCGCTACGCAATCCGGCCAGGTTATCCGGCAGGTCCGAGGCGGTCAGCGAGGTACGGGCGGCGATCATTCCGCAACCGATATCCACCCCGACCGCCGCCGGGATGATCGCGCCCACCGTGGGGATCACGCTACCGATGGTCGATCCCTTACCCAGGTGCACGTCGGGCATCACCGCCAGGTGCTTGAAGATGAACGGCATCTTCGCGGTGTTCATCAATTGCTGGCGCGCTTCGTTTTCCACGGGCACGCCCTGGGTCCACATCTTGATCGGCTTGCCGTTGGCGACTTCCAGCAGTTGGTAGGTCTTGTGTTCCATGTCGTTGACTCTTTTTCCTGTGGCCGCTGATTCGGCCTTGTTCAATAGGGTGTGCAGGAGCCGGGGCGCAGCAGACGGTCTCAGGGGCCTCTTCGCCGGCAAGCCAGCTCCTACGGCGTTGCGGTGTTCGGTACAGACGGCGACCAGTGGAGGTGGAACATGCAGCGCGCTCTGCCTCTGAGCTAGCACCTTGCGGTGCGCGGGACTCGAACCCGCGACCACGCTGTCCTGTAGTTCCACCGGCATTCGCCGGGTCAATCGGTGCAGGCCTGGCCTGCGGGCAGCGACAAGGGAACGGGCACATTTGCTCTACCGACTGAGCTACAGCCTGGCGGCTGGCGGGGCTCGAACCCGCGACAAAATGTAGTACCCGTGGCATTCGCTGCCATCCCGCCGAGGCGGGGGGAAAAGATGCGACGACAAGGAGTCGATGAAACGGTGCACTCGCGTTCTGACCATTGAACCACGGCGCCGTTTTCCAGCACCGGCGGGAATCGAACCCGCATCTCGAACCTTGGATGTAGTTCCATCCGCATTCGTCGCAAAAACTGCAAAAAAGGTGGCACGACAAAAGGAGTGACTGATCGCCGGATTCGAACCGGCTTAACCAATATGTACAGCCACTGGCATTCGTGCCGTCACCGGCCCTGACAAGAGTTGCTGAGACGCCTTTGGATGTAGTCACAGCGGCATTCAGGGCCAATGAGCAAAAAATCTGTGGTGTGCGCCGGCTGGCCGGCGCACGGTTTATCTCATGTTCCAGCGATCAGAGCGGCATCGCCTCGATCGCCTTGACCCAGTGCTGCGCACCGTAGTTGCCCGCGGTGAACTGCTCGATCACATCGAACACCGCGTCACTGAAGCCGCCGACGTTGAGGATGTCCTCGCGGTCTGGCGCCTGGGTCGTGGCGCCGGGTTGCATATCGATGCACACCAGCTTCGCCTGCGGGTTGATGGCCCGGATCCGCTCCCACTGGCGCATGGTTTCCGTGGCGCCGTGGCGCCGCGCATCGATCCACGACTCGTTATCCGAGACCAGGATCAGGGTGTCCACGCGGCTCTTGGCGTTGGCCAGCTGTGCCAGGGGCGCCGAGCAGTTGGTCCCGCCTCCGCCGATGTTCGCCAGCTTCTGCGCATTGCTCATCACGCTGTCCCGCGGGTTGAGGTGAATGTTCACCACCCCCCGCTCGAACGGCATGACCCGCGCCGCCGGCTGCTTGCGCAACACCGCGGCCGCCACCAGTGCCGCCACATCGATGCAACGCACCGCGGTGGTGGCGCCCTGGCGATAGCCGGTGACCGGGCTGTGCATCGAGCCCGAGACATCCGGGCACACCACCACGTGGCCCGCCAGCGCCGGGACGTTGGCCAGGGACAGCTCCAGGGCATCCTGCAGCGCCTCGCGGACCAACTGCGGCACGTCCTCGCCAGCCATGCGGTAGGCCGCCAGCAACTGGTACGGATAGACCCGGGCCTTGGCCACCTCCCCCGCATCCGCCAACCGCGCCGCCACGTACTCGCTGCAACCCGGCACCTGGAACGCGCCGTGGCGGGCCAGGGTGTTGAGGTTCATGCGCAGCCCCTGCCAACCCATGTTGCGGGCCTGCGCCGCCCATTGTTCGGCGCTCAGCGTCTCGTTGCCGAGCAACTGGAACGGCACCTGCGGCACCAGGGTTGTCGCCCCGCTGCGAAACGCCAGCAGCTCGCGGGTCAGCTCAGGCAGCGCCTGCACATCCACCGGCTTGCCGATCACCCAGGCGAAGAAGGCTTCGCGCCAGGCTTCACTTGGCTTGGGGTGAACCATCTTCAGCACGTCCCCCAGGGACGGCTTGGTGCCGATCGAGGCCTGCAACAGCTGACGCTCACTGGCGCTGTTCAACCAGTTCTGCACCAGGCGCTTGGGCTGCGACCCCAGGGATTTGCGCCCGGTCACGCCGCTGCGCAGGATCTGCACGAAGTTGCGCAGCATCTTGCCGTTGTCCACCACCTGGGCGAACAGCTCCGGCACCAGGGCCGAGCGTTGTGCGGTCAGCGCCGCCAGCAGCAGCGCCGGCATGTCCTTCATATGGCCTTGCTGCCGAGCGTAACGGGCGGCCTGGGCGACGAAGCGGCTGTCCAGCTGGCTCACCAGTTGCAGCACCGCGTCCAGTTGACCTTCAGGCGAGGTGTAGAAGGTCGAGTTCAGGCAACCGGTGACCGCCAGCTGGGCCAGGCGATGCTTGGCGTTGTAGGCATAAGCCCCGGCCTTGGAAGCGTTCAGGGTGGTGCTCACTGGCGCTTTTGCCTGTTGGGTGTTGAACAGCTGGAAGTTGGCCATCTTGGCGTCTCGCTCTGTTGTCTCGTTCGTTGCCAGATACAGTGCAGCCGCTGTGCCAGGTTTTGTTTTTCCGGCAAATTATTTTTTAACTTATTGATTTATAACGTTTTTATTTTTATTCAATTTTTCACTGAGCATTCAACAAGACAAACGCCTCGATAATTTTATATCTTTGCTTATCGCTTTTTATCTTCAGGTATAAACATGTCGAGCAAGCCCACGGTCGCCATCGGTTTTGTCGGTTCCACCCTCGATCGCGTCGGCAAGGGCGCCAATCGCTGGAGCCATTGGCGGCCCACGGTCGGCCTGTGCCAGCAGCAGGATGTGCTGATCAACCGCCTGGAACTGATCCACGGCCTGGACGCCCGGGATATCAGCCTGGCCGAACGGGTGGCCAACGATGTGCGCCAGGTGTCGCCGGAAACCGAAGTGCGCCTGCACCCCATGGGCCTGAACAACCCCTGGGATTTCGAGGAGGTGTACGCCGCCCTGCACGACTTCACCAGCGCCTACCCGTTCGATACCGAGCGCGAGGACTACCTGGTGCACATCACCACCGGCACCCACGTGGCGCAGATCTGCTGGTTCCTGCTGACCGAGGCGCGCTACCTCCCGGCCCGACTGATCCAGACCTCGCCGGCCCGGCGCCGCGACCCCAGCGAACACGCCACCGGCACCCATGCCTTGATCGACCTCGACCTGTCGCGCTACGACCGCATCGCCTCGCGTTTTGCCCACAAGCGCCTGGAAGGCCTGGCCTTCCTCAAGTCCGGGATCGCCACTCGCAACCCGGCGTTCAACCGCTCCATCGAGCAGATCGAGCGGGTCGCTGTGCGCTCCAAGGCGCCGATGCTGCTGATCGGCCCCACCGGTGCCGGCAAGTCGTTCCTGGCCCGGCGCATCTATGAACTCAAGCGCGGCCGGCACCAGGTGCAGGGACGCTTTGTCGAGGTCAACTGCGCCACCCTGCGCGGCGACGGCGCGATGTCGGCGCTGTTCGGCCATATCAAGGGCGCCTTCACCGGCGCCCAGAACGCCCGCGAGGGCCTGCTGCGGGCGGCCCATAGCGGCATGCTGTTTCTTGATGAGATCGGCGAACTGGGACTGGACGAACAGGCGATGCTGCTCAAGGCCATCGAGGAAAAACGCTTCTTCCCCATGGGCGCGGACCAGGAAGTGGAGAGTGACTTCCTGATCATCGCCGGCACCCACCGCGACCTGCGCGGCCGGGTGGCCCAGGGCCTGTTCCGCGAAGACCTGTATGCGCGGATCAACCTCTGGACCTTCAACCTGCCGGGACTGGCGGGACGCCGCGAGGACATCGAGCCGAACATCGACTTCGAACTGGAGCGTCACGCCCGGGAGCAAGGGCAACTGGTGCGTTTCAACCTGGAGGCGCGGCGCCGCTACCTGGCCTTTGCCAGCTCCAGCGAAGCGGCGTGGCTGGGCAACTTCCGCGAGCTGTCGGCCTCCATCACCCGCATGGCCACCCTGGCCGACAGCGGACGCATCGACCAGGCCCAGGTCGAGGAGGAAATCCAGCGCCTGCGCCACGCCTGGGGCCTGGAAAACGCCGAGGATGAACTGCAGCAACTGTTGGGCGACGAGGTAGAGCTGGACCTGTTCGACCGTCTGCAGCTCAAGGCGGTGATTGCCGAATGCCGTCGCGCCGACAGCCTGTCGGACGCCGGGCGCAGGCTGTTCGGCGTGTCACGCCTGGGCAAGGCCAACCCCAACGACGCCGACCGCCTGCGCAAATACCTGGCGCGCTTCGGCCTGGATTGGAAGCAACTGTAGCCGCTGCCGCAGGCTGCGCACGGCCCGTAGGGACCCAGGGTGCTCAAGATCGATAGAGGTTTGGCTGGCGATTGCCAGGCAAGGTCCTGCGGACCTTCGCGCAGCTTCGCAGGCTCAGCAGCGGCTACAGGGCTGCGGTTGGGACGGCGAAGACGCCACTGGCCCGGGCCACTTCACGCTCGCCGACTCGCAGCACCACGGTGGCAAAGGCCATCTGCCGGCCGCGCTTGGCATGCTCCAGACGCACCTCGATCCATTCCCCGACCTGCACCGCACCCAGGTAGTCGAGGGTCATGCTGGCGGTGATCAGCGGCAACGGCGGCTCGCTGGAGAACGCCATGGCGTAGCCCATGCCGATGTCCGCCAGGGTGGCGATGATGCCGCCATGCACCGTACCCCGGCCGTTGGCGTGGCGGGTGTCGGCGCGCAGGCCGAGGCACAGTTCACGGCCACTGCCACGCCCATAGACCGGGCCGATCAGCTCCAGCAGCGGGCTGCTGCGGGGCAAGGGACTGAAGCCCTGGGGGATGTCCGATTGGCTCATGAGGCTCTCCTTGAACCGCT
Source organism: Pseudomonas protegens (assembly GCF_013407925.2). Lineage (NCBI taxonomy): Bacteria > Pseudomonadati > Pseudomonadota > Gammaproteobacteria > Pseudomonadales > Pseudomonadaceae > Pseudomonas > Pseudomonas protegens. The sequence goes on from NZ_CP060201.1 coordinate 734,539, forward strand.
GGGTGACAGAGGGTTGCCCAGGACGACAGGTGTAGCCCTGATTGACCACGATGCCTATGAGCATCAGCCAGGCAAATTGGCGAAAATAAGTTGCGCCGCGATCGTGGTGATCCTGGGAACAGCAGTAAGATGCGCACCTGCGCCCTAGCCGCAGTTTCAGGTACTCAAGGAGCCCCCATGCAACATCAGGACGATCACCCTTCCATCCCCCGCCGACTGGCCTTTGCCCTGCTGGGCGCCCTGGCCCTCAGCGCCTGCTCCCCCAGTGATCACAACAGCTCCGCGGTGGCCCTCGGCGGCGCCCAGGGCAAGGCTGGCGCCCTGCTGGCCTACGAACACGAACTGACCCTGTCCCTGCCCGCCGAACAGATCGGCCCGCACCTGGAACAAACCCGCGAGTCCTGCGAAAAAGCCCAGTTCGGCCCCTGCAACATCCTGCTTCTGGAACAGAGCAAGTACCGCGCTCGGGTGGTGTTGCGAATCGCCCCGGACGGTGTCGAACCCATCGTCAAGCAGGCGTCCGAAGGGGCCGAACTGGGCGAGCGGGTCACCAGCGCCGAAGACCTGGCCGACGCCGTGGCCGATGTGCAACGCCAGCAACAGCGACTCAAGGCCCAGCAACAGCGCCTGGATGAACTGGCGGCGCGCAAGGACATCGGCGTCAGCGACCTGATCGCCCTGAGCAAGGAGCAGGCAGGCATCGAGAATGACCTGCAGGCCCTGGCCCAGACAGCTGCCGGACACCAGCGTCGCCTGGACACCAACCGCCTGACCCTGAACTTCCTGCCCAGTGACGGCGCAGAACGCGGTTCAAGCCTCAAGCGCGCCCTGCGCGACCTGCCGGACAACCTGGCCGAGGGCACTGCCGCAGCCCTGGAGAAAGGCAGCCAGGCCCTGCCCTTCGTGATCCTGGCCTTCCCGCTGGCACTGCTGTGGGTCTGGCTATGGCGCAAGTTCGTGCGTCGCCGCCCCTGAGTTTTGCAGCGCCCTTGCGGGCGCCTTCGCTGGCAAGCCAGCGCCTACGGCTGGGGTTGCAGCGCCAGTTGCAGGCGCTCCAGGCCAATGCCGAAGCCGGCACCTTCACGGTAGGCGCCGGCACCCACCACTTGCTGTTGCGCGCCCAACTGCGGGCAACGCACCTCGAAACCTTCGCCATTGAGGTAGTAGGTCAGGCCGCGCTTGACCCCGAGGTTGAGCTCGTACTCCAGGCCCAGGGCATCCAGAAAGCCAACGCACAGTTCCCGCGCGCGCTCCAGTGCCTGCAAGGGTTCGGGCCCCAGTATCTCCAGGCCCAACTGGGTGAATTCTCGATACCGCCCGGCTTGCGGGCGCTCGTAGCGATAGCAGCGGGCAACATAGAAGAACGCCGCCTGTTCGCGCCCCGCCAGCAGTTCGCGGGCGGTTTCCTGAAACAACGCAGTGGCTTCCGGAATCAGGCAGCAGGGCCGTCCGGCCTTGTCGTTGAAGGCCCACATCTGGCCGATGACTTCACTGCCGCCGGCCTTTTCGATAAAGGTGTCCTGGCCCCACAGCGCCGGGACTATGACTTCTTCAGCACCCGCTTCGATGAAGCCAGCTCCGGAAGCGTCCTTCCAGGGTGCGCAGGGCGGCAGCTTGCGGGCCGGTGATCATTCGAGTGCCACGGAGCATGGTCATGGGTGTTTCCTCTTGGTTTTTGACAGGCAATAAAAAAGGCGCCTTGCAGGGCGCCTTTGGTTTTTTTTCATCGACGGTCAGTGATCGCGTTCTCTCGATAACTGACGGCTCGACGCGCACAAGCGACCACGGCCCCTGAAATGAGGTCGATGGTGATGAAGGCGGGAGTCGAGGCGGAAAAAATTCATGGCGCATCCTGCCACGCGGCCCAAGTGCCTGACAAGCGGCTCAATCATCCGGCACTCGCCGGCGAAGAGGCCTGTGAGTCCTGCTGCGCTCTCAAGGGCGTCTTCGCTGGCAAGCCAGTTCCTACGGCAGGCAGGTACACCTCAGCGCCCAACCGTAGGAGCCGGCTTGCCGGCGAACAAGGCCGCAAGCCTTGCATCGCCCTGACGGACGCCTTCGCTGGCCAGCCAGCTCCTACAACGGGCAGGCCCTTGGGGTTACAGCGGCCGTTGCAGGCAGCGCTGGTAGCGCTCGTCCACGCGTTTGGCGAACCAGGCGGTGGTCAGTTGGCGGGTGATCTTCGGGCTCTTGAGTTCGATGCCCGGCAGTTGCTGGCGCGGCACGGGCCGGCCCGCCGCTCGATCGGCCAGGGCAAACACCTGGCGGTACAGCTCGGTCTGTGCAAAGGCCTGGCTGTCGCCCTTTTCCAGTTGGGCGCGGATCTGCGGGTTGCGCAGCCCCAGCTGTTTGCCCAGGCTGCGCACCGCCAGTTCGGTGCTGCCAGGCAGGAGCGAGTCGTAGCGGATCAGGTCGCCATCCAGCGCCAGCTTGATCCCACTGAAGCGGCTGACCGCAGCCTGGAAGGCAGCGTTGCGGCTGGCGTACCAGCCGGCGTTGAAGTCGGCAAAACGGTACAGGGGCTGCGGGTAGTCCACCGGATAGCCCAACAGGTGGGCTATGCCGAAGTACAGGCCGCCACGGCGACTGAAGACTTCATGGCGAATGGTGCCCTGCACCGGGTAGGGATAGCCCTGGGCATGCTGCTGGGCAAACTCGATGCTGACCTGCATCGGCCCGCCGGTATGCACCGGGTTGAAGCCGCCAAACAGGGTCTGGCCCAGGGGCACCATGCCGATGAAGTCATCGAAGATCGCGCTCAATTCCTTCTCGCTGCGGGCCTTGGCCAGACGCTGGCTGTAGGACTGGCCGTCCGGGCCGCGCACTTGCAGAGCGGCACTCACCAGCAGCGCCGGTACATGCACCTTGGCCGCGCGGCGGTCGATCTCTTCCCGGGCAATGCGCCCCAGGCCTGGCACTGTCGGGTCGACCTGGAACGTGGATTCCTGTTCGGTCACCGCCAGCACCGCGCACAGGTTGCTCTGGCTCGGCTCAAGGCCCTGGGCGCTGAAGGCCACCTGGATATCCCGGGCCCAGCCCGGGCGGTCGCTGACCTGGGCTGGCAGCAGGCGCAGGATCCGCGCCTGGGTCTGCTCCGGGGTCAGCGTCGGCGCCTGGGGACCGCGCGGGCTGGCGCAACCGGCCAGCAGCGACAGGCCCAGGAGGCAACTGAGAAGACGGTGGGAAATCATGGGACTCCGCGAGATGGCTGTGCGAGGACTGTGCAAGTAAAGCAGCGGCACGAGGCGTTCGACCAAGGAATGCCAGCGCTGTTCCCGCCACGCCCCTGTAGCCGCTGCCGCAGGCTGCGAACGGCCCGTAGGGACGCAGGGTTCTCAGGATCGATAGCGGTTTGGCTGGGGATTGCCAGGCAAGGTCCTGCGGACCTTCGCGCAGCTTCGCAGGCTCAGCAGCGGCTACAGACTAAAATCCTTCTATTGACGGTGTGGCTGGGTGTACTTTGATGACCCCGCCCTCAATGGAGTGACACCCGGATGCTGACCCTGGATTTTCTGCTCACCAGTCTGATCGTCGTGCTGATTCCCGGCAGCGGCGTGATCCTGACCATTTCCACCGCCCTGGTGGCCGGCAAGCGCGCCAGCCTGTTCACCGCCATCGGCTGCACCGCCGGGATCGTCCCCCACCTGCTGGCCTCGATCCTCGGCCTGTCGGCGATCCTGCACACCAGCGCCCTGGCCTTCCAGGGCCTGAAGTTCGCCGGGGTCGCCTACCTGCTGTACCTGGCCTATGCCACCTGGCGTGATCGCTCGGCCTTTGCGGTGGACAGCAACACGGTGAGCCACGGCGCCGGCGCGCTGATGCTCAAGGCCTGCCTGCTGAATATCCTCAACCCCAAGCTGACCATTTTCTTCCTGGCCTTCCTGCCCCAGTTCATCGCCCATGACGGCAGCGACCCGATCCCGCAGATGCTGCTCTTGAGCGGCGTGTTCATGGCCATGACCTTCTTCGTGTTCGTGCTCTACGGCCTGCTGGCCAATCTGTTCCGCACTGCGGTGATCGAGTCGCCCAAGGTGCAGAACTGGTTGCGCCGCAGCTTTGCCGCGAGCTTTGCGGGACTGGGCCTGAACCTGGCCTTCGCCCAGCGTTGACCCCGCGGCAGGCGCCGCCCGCAGCCAGAGGCATGACGTTGATCTCCTAACGAGGGCAAACACATGAACTGCAGCGACGTACTGATCATCGGCGCCGGCCCCACCGGCCTGGTGCTGGCGCTATGGCTGCGCCAGCAGGGGGTCAAGGTACGGATCATCGACAAGACCTCGGGCCCGGGCAGCACTTCCCGGGCCCTGGCGGTACAGGCCCGGACCCTGGAGCTGTACCGCCAGCTGGACCTGACCCAGGCCATCGTCGAACGCGGCCACCACGTGCCGGCGGTCAACCTCTGGGTCCGCGGCGAGCGGGCCGCGCAACTGCCGTTCAACGCCATCGGCGAAGACCTGACGCCCTACCCCTTCCTGCAGATCTTTCCCCAGGACGAGCACGAGCAACTGCTGATCGAGCGCCTGGAACTGCTGGGCGTGCGCATCGAGCGGGGCACCGAACTGCTGGCCTTCACCGACCACGGCCACCTGATCAACGCCCGCCTGCGTGGCCCCGACGGCCGCGAGGAACACTGCCAGGCCTTCTACCTGGCCGGCTGCGACGGCGCCCGCTCCACGGTGCGCAAGACCCTGGGCACGGGGTTCCCCGGTGGCACCTACCAGCAGGTGTTCTACGTCGCCGATGTCGAGGCCGACGGCCCGAGCATCGACGGTCAATTGCACGTGGACCTGGACGACGCCGACTTTCTTGCGGTATTTCCCCTGGCCCACAGCGGCCGTGCGCGCCTGATCGGCACCGTGCGTGACGAGCGCGCCGAGCACCCGGAAAACCTGCGTTTCGAAGACGTCAGCCAGCGCGCCATGCATCAGCTCAAGGTCAACGTCACCCAAGTCAACTGGTTCTCCACCTACAAGGTGCACCACCGGGTGGCCGAGCAGTTTCGCCTGGGCCGGGTGTTTCTCCTGGGGGATGCCGCCCACGTGCACAGCCCCGCCGGCGGCCAGGGCATGAACACCGGGATCGGCGACGCCATCAACCTGGCCTGGAAACTGGCGGCGGTGCTCAGCGGCAAGAGCGCCGAAAGCCTGCTGGACAGCTATGAAATCGAACGCATGGAGTTTGCCCGGCGCCTGGTGGCCACCACCGACCGGGTGTTCAGCTTCGCCACCGCCGACGGCCCGGTCGCCTACCTGGTACGCACCCGCCTGGCGCCCCTGCTGCTGCCGAAAATCGCCGCCTTCGACAGTGCCCGGGAATTTCTCTTTCGCACCGTGTCGCAGATCACCCTCAACTACCGGGGCATGCCCCTGAGCGCCGGCGGCGTTGGCCCGGTGCACGGCGGCGACCGCCTGCCCTGGGTCCGCGACGGCGAGCATGACAACTTCGACAGCCTCGATTATCTGGGCTGGCAGGTGCACGTCTATGGCGTCACCAGCAACGCGGTGCAGGACTGGTGCGCCGAACACCGGGTGCCGTTGCGGATCTTCGACTGGCGCTCGGCCCACGCCCGCGCGGGGCTGGCGCGCAACGCCCTGTACCTGCTGCGCCCGGACACCTACGTGGCCCTGGCCGAACGTTCGGCCGATCCGCGGGTGCTGGAGCGCTATTTCCGCGAGCGCGAGATCTCCCCGCAGAACAGCCCGGCCGCCGTCAAACCGCGCTGATCCGCGCTCGGCGCACTGCGCAGCCGGGGCCGGGCATCGGGTTGCACGTGCATGGGCGCCGGCCCCCTAGCCGCGGTTGCGCCGCGTCAGGGCTGCGCTCGACGCCGCGCCGCCCACGGCTGAAGCGTTCGCGCAGAAAGCCTGCGCGAACGCCAGGGCCCTTAGAATTCGGCCTTGACCGACAGGGTGAAGTTGCGCGGATCGCCGTAGAAGTTGCCGAAGCCTTCAGTGCCGATGGTGGTGTAGTAGCGCTTGTCCAGCAGGTTGTTGCCGTTGAGCGCCAGGGACCAGGTGTCGTCGATGCGATAGCCGATGCGCCCGTTCCAGATCGCATAGCCGGCCTGGCTGATGTGCTTGCCGCTGGTGGGCGAGACCCGGTAGTTGTCGCTCTGGGCGTTGACCCCAGCCCCCACATTGAAGCGCTCCAGGGCACCGCCCAACTGGTAATCGCCCCAGACCCGCAGCAGGTGTCGCGGCACATAGCTGTTGTACGCCAAACCGTCGTTGTGGCTGTCGGCATCTTCCAGGATCTTGGTCTGGGTGTAGGTGTAGCCGGCCAGCAGTTGCAGGCGTTCGATCACCTCGCCGCTGACTTCGGCTTCAACGCCCTGGGCGCGGACCTTGCCCGAGTTCAGCGAGCAGGTGCTGTCCGGGCAGACCGGGTTGTCCTGCTGCGCATCCTCCTGAAGGGTGCGGAACAGGCTGAAGGCGCTGTTCAGGCGGCCGTCGAACCACTCGCCCTTGATCCCCAGCTCATAGCTCTTGCCCACCAGCGGCTTGAGAGACGCACCGTCCAGGGTCCGATAGCTGCCCTGGGGGGTGAAGATGCTGGAGTAGCTGGCATAGGCCGTGAGGTTGTCGTTGAGGTCGTACAGCACCCCGGCGAACGGCGTGACCTCGCCGGTTTCCTTGGAACGGGCACTGCTGGGGGTGCGGGTATCGCGCCAGTAGGCCACGGAATCGTTCTGCGACTTGTACCAACTGACCCGGCTGCCCATGACCAGGGTCAGCGGGTCGGCGAGTTTCAGGCGCAGGGTGGAATACAGCCCTTGCTGCTGGATCCGCAGATCGGATGGGCCGCCCCGGGTGGAGTTGCTTTCGTAGTAGCTGGCATCGGGCTTGGGCAGGTGGTGATCGGGGTCCAGCACGTTCTGCCGCTGCGGCAAGCCGGTCACGGCGTAGAAGTCGTCCTTGATCGAACGGCTGGCGTTGGCGCCGAATATCAGTTCGTGCTCCTGGCCAAAGGCCTGGAAGTGGCCGTCGACATAGGCGTCGAAGCCGTAGTCCACCTGATCGTAGTCATAGATGCTGCCCAGCATCAGGGTGCTGGAGCGGCTGGCACCCACCGGCACCGAACCGCTGGGGAAGGCGTACTCGACGTCCTGGGTGTTGCGGCTGTAGACCCCGGCCACCTTCAGCGCCCAGTCATCGTTGAGCTGCTGGCGCAGGTCGGCGAAATAGGTCGCGCGCTTGCTGCGCGAGTTGTTCCAGGCGGTGTTCAGGCAGGTGGAACGGCCGAGCTTGAGGTCGCTGCCGTCGCTGTAGCGCGGCAGGCCGCCCCAGCACGGGCGCGAATCAACATCTTCATAGGCCATGCCCAGGCCCAGGGTGGTGTCATCACTGAGGTCGAAATCCAGGGCGCCGTAGTAGACCTGATCCTTGCGCTCCCCCAGGTCGTAGAAGTACTGCCGGGTCTGCTGAGTCACCACCGCCCGGCCGCGGACGGTGCCGGCATCGTTCAACGGCCCGCCGGTGTCCACCTGGGCCCGGTAGTTGTCCCAGCTGCCGGCGGACATCGTCAGTTCGGTGTGGGGCGTGGCCTGGCCGCGCTTGCGCACGAAGTTCACCGAGCCGGCGGTGCCGCCCGCGCCCTTGAGCATGCCGGCGGCGCCGCGCAGGATCTCCACCCGGTCATAGAAGGCCATGTCGCTGCTGAAGCTGTCGGCCTGCACGTAGCTGCTGCCCATGTCCAGGGGCACGCCGTCGTACTGGTACTGGCCGGTCATGCGAAAACCCCGGGAGTAGAAATACTTGCCGCCCATGGGCGAGTCGTAGAGGGTGATGCCCGGGGTCTTTTCCATCACCTGGTCGATGGTGTTGAGGTTCTGGTCATCGAGCATCTTGCGGGTGATCACGGTCACCGACTGCGGGGTTTCCTTCAACGAGTGCTGGCCCTTGCCGATGGTCACCGCGCCGGTGGTGTAGGAACCGGAATACTCGGTGGTGGCCCCCAGCTCCTGGCCCTGCACCTGGGTGGCGCCCAGCTCCAGAGCGCCGCTGCCCTGGGGCACGGGGCGCAGCACATAGCTGCCATTGCTTTGCGGCTCGGCCTGCCAGCCGCTGCCGGCAAGAATCCGCGCAAAGCCTTCCTGTACCCCGTATTCACCCTTGAGCCCCGCCGAACGCAGGCCGGCGGTCTGCCGGGCATCGAAGGAAATGGCCGCGCCGGCTGCGCTGGCGTAACGGCTCAGCACCTCGGTCAGGTCACCGCCGGCAATGTCGAAGCGGCGCACCGCCGTCTGTTCGCTGGCCGCCACCGCGGTCAACGGCAGCAGCGCCGCGCCATACACCGCCAGCGCGCCCCAGAGCCCGAGCTTGATGGCCTGGGCCAACTTCGACTTGTGAACTTCAGACATGCTTTGCCTTCCCCCGATCTTGAAAATGAATCCACTGGGGGATGAGCCGGATCAGAATGGGCAAAAGTGCAAAGACCGGAATAATTATTTTTACCATTTGGTTTCAGCCGACGCGGCGCTGGGACACCCGCACCCAATAGCGGGTGTAGCGCTCGATGCGCAGCGAGAAACCGCTCTCAAGCGCCGCCAGGGCGCGATCGGTGTCATCGATGGGAAAGGCCCCGGAAATCTTCAGGCCGGCAATCTGCGGATCGCACTGCACCACACCGCGGCGATAGCGCGACAGGTCCGCCAGCAAGTCCCCCAAGGGTCGGTCGAGGGCGATGATGCTGCCCTGGCGCCAGGCGCCTACTGAAGCGTCGTTGGGTTGCAGCGCGGCGAAACTCCGGGTGTTGAAGGCCAGTTGCTGCCCGGCTTCGACCCGACGCACCAGCGCCCCATTACCCAGGCTGACCTGCACGCCCTGCTCCAGCACCGCCACCTGATCCTCGTGTTCCTCGCTGCGCAACACGAAACGCGCGCTCTGGGCCTGGACCTCACCGTGGCGCGTGATGACCCGCAATGGCCTGCGCAGCGCATCAACGCCAGCGCTCACCAGCATCTCGCCCCAGAGCAACTGCAACCGGCGCTGCTGAGCGTCGAAAGTGACATTTACCGAGGTGTCGGTGTTGAGCAGCAATGCACTGCCGTCCGCCAGGCGCACTTCGCGGCGTTCGCCGACCTGGGTTCGATAGTCCGCCAGCAGTTGCTGGGCGCTGTCGCTGCGCCAGCCCAGCCAGCCGAGGGAGCCGGCCGAGGCCAGTACCATCAGGTTGCGCATCAGCTCACGGCGCGAGCGCCCGGCCCCGCGCAAGGTGGAACCGGCCAGGCCACCAGGCAAGGCCGACATCTGCTCGCCCAGTTGCTGCATGCGTTCCCAGGCCTGGCGATGCAAGGGGTCGGCGGCCAGCCATTCGCGCCAGGCTGCCTGTTCCTGTTCGCTCGCTGTGCCGGAGCGCAACTGCGCATACCAGCGCGCCGCGCCGCTGATGGCCTGGCGCTCGCCCACGCTCAGTTGCAGCTTGGCAAAACTCATGACAACTGCATCCGCATCTGCATCAGGCAGCAATGCTCCATGGCCTTGGCCATGTAGTTGTTGACGCTGCGCACCGAGATCTGCAGGCGTTCGGCGATTTGCTCGTAGGTCAGGCCATCGCACTGGGACAGCAGGAAAGCCTGCTTGACCCTGGCCCCCAGGCCGTCCAGCAGGCGATCAACTTCCAACAGCGCCTGGAGCATCAGGTTCTGCTCCTCCGGCGACGGATGCTCGCCCTCGGGCACCAGGGCCAGGGCCTCCAGGTACGCCTGCTCCAGGGAGCGGCGGCGAAACAGATCGATCAGCAGGCCCCGGGCAATGCGCGACAGGTAGGGCCGCGGCTCGCGGATCTCCAGGGCATTGCGCGCCTTGAGCACCCGCACGAAAGTATCCTGGGCCAGATCGGCGGCATCGAAGGTGTTGCCCAGGCGCTGGCGCAACCAGCCCTGCAGCCAGCCGTGGTGATGGGTGTACAGATCGGTGACGGCACAGCGCAGGGATAAGTCGTCGGCGGGCATGACAATAAGGATTCATATTTGATAATGAATCGCATTGTCATGTAGAGGCGGAAGTCTTGGCAAGAGCCACGAACGCCGGACGACGTTCGTGGCGGTACGGCGGGGGCCGGGTCAGATCCCGGCCAGGGCCAGGTCCATGGCGAAGTAGGTGAAGATCAGGTCAGCACCGGCGCGCTTGATCGAGCCCAGGGTTTCGCGCACCACCCGCTGCTCGTCGATGGCCCCGGCCTGGGCGCCGAACTTGATCATCGCGTACTCGCCGCTGACCTGATACGCCGCCACCGGCAACCGCGAGGCCTCGCGGATGTCGCGGATGATGTCCAGGTAGGCCCCGGCGGGCTTGACCATCAGCGAGTCGGCGCCTTCCTGCTCGTCCAGCAGGGACTCGCGCACCGCTTCGCGGCGGTTCATCGGGTTCATCTGGTAGCTCTTGCGGTCGCCCTTGAGCGCACTGCCGCCGGCCTCGCGGAACGGGCCGTAGAGCGCCGAAGCGAACTTGGTGGAATAGGCCATGATCGGCGTCTGGGTAAAACCGGCGGCGTCCAGGGCCCGGCGGATGGCCTGGACCTGACCGTCCATGGCCGCCGACGGCGCGATCACGTCGGCGCCGGCACGGGCCGCGGCCACCGCCTGCTTGCCGAGGTTGATCAGGGTCTGGTCGTTGTCCACTTCATGGCCGTGCATCACGCCACAGTGGCCGTGCTCGGTGTATTCGCAGAAGCAGGTGTCGGACATCACGATCATTTCCGGCACCGCGTCCTTGGCAATGCGCGACATGCGCGACACCAGGCCGTTTTCCTTCCAGGTATCGCTGCCATCGCAGTCCAGGTGGTGAGACACGCCGAAAGTCATCACCGACTTGATCCCGGCGCGGGCGTAGCGCTCGATCTCCCCGGCCAGCTTGGATTCGGGAATGCGCATCACCCCGGGCATGCTCTTGATCGGCACGAAATCGTCGATTTCTTCCTCGACGAAAATCGGCAGCACCAGGTCGTTGAGGGTGAATTCGGTTTCCTGGAACAGACTGCGCAGTTGTTCGGAGCGACGCAGGCGGCGGGGACGGGCTTCTGGGAACTGGCTGGACATGATTTTTCCTAAGGCTGAGCGCGGGATAACACGAGCGATGGCGAAAAAAGGCTGAAAGCTTATGCCCAGAGCCGCCAGGGTACAAACCCGCACGGCTCAACAGAGCCTTGCCGAAGCCGTAACAATGCCCGCCAGGCCCCGCGATTCAGGGGGGTGTCGGCCCCTCGACGCGGCCAGCCTGCGACCATCTGACGCAACAGCAGCAGCCGCCATTGAAAACCGGCGCGCAACAAATCTTGCAGCGGCGCTTGGTTCTCGCACGGCGGCGCACACTACGGCGGCTCGCTGCCCTGCAAATTGAGGGTGTAGTCCTTCAGAGGCGTTTTGAAGTAGGCCATGCCGCCGTCGTCAATCTTTCCCCTGAGCACGATTTTCTTGATTCTGTCGGCAACTTCATCGGCAGCCTTTTCGGACTGAATCGTCGCTTCGATGCACTCGCCAGGCGGGTAACCCACGGTTCGAACGATCAGATTGAGATCGACGTAATGGTCAGCCTCGCGGCCCACAACGCGACGATTCTCCGGGCCCTGGGTCCAATAGATTTCCACGACCTTGCCGGCGGATGGCTTGAGCGGCAGGTTGCACGTGGCATTCAGCGCCACGCCCTGGTCCCCTGGCGTGGCCGTCACGCTGGCGGATGCCGCGGAATCGCTGCGCGGTGTCTTGCCGGGCAAGGTTGCCGGGCCGGGCTGTTGTTTGACCGCCGTGGTTTCTGCGCTGCAAAGCAGGGGATCAAGGGCCAGCAAACCCACCAGGCCGGCCCGCAGCAGCCAGCCCTTGCAGGACCCAACCTGGGCCCAGGTGCACCGGAGCCGTGCCGGCTTGTGCGTGCCGGGGCCTGCAAAATCGCCAGGGCTCAGCGCGTTCATGGGTGCCTCGGATCAGTGGGCGAAGGTGCGTTCTCACACGCTTGCTCACTGGTTTGGAGAAGTCTCAGGTGTCCCTCAATGCAGGTGCGCGCCGTGCCGCCGATCCAGATTTCATCGCCGATCTGTTCCACGTCAATCCGCCCTGCCCGGCCCATGCTCAGGCCCTGGCTGACGCGGTAGCGAGCCGGTGCCAGCCCGGCGCCCAGCAGCCACTGGGCGAGGCCGGCGTTGAGGCTGCCGGTGGCCGGGTCCTCGGGCATGCCATCACCGGCGATAAAGGCCCGCACCTCGAACTGCGCGTCGCTGTCATCGCGCTCGGGGTCACAGGGCGCGATCACCCCGACCGCCAGACCGACCAACTCCGGGTAGTCCGGTTGCAGGTCCAGCACCTGCTGGCGTTCGCCGAGCATCACCGCCAGCCAGCCGGCGCCGTTGTCGACCCACTGCGCCTGCACGATGTCCCCGGGCGCCAGGCGCAGACCACGGCGCACCTGCTCCAGCACCTCGGGCTCCACCGGGCCGGACTTGAGCAGCGGCGGCGCGAGAAAGGCCAGCTGATTGCCCTGACGGCGGATGCGCACCAGGCCCACCTCGCACTCCTGAATGATCTCCTCGCCCTGAGGCACGCCACCGGCTTCGAGCCAGGCGTGGCAACTGCCCAGGGTCGGGTGACCGGCGAACGGTAGCTCCTGGGTGGTGGTGAAGATCCGCAAGCGATAGTCGGCCCGGGGGTCGCGGGGCTTGAGGAGGAAGGTGGTTTCGCTGAGGTTGGTCCAGGTGGCGAAGGTGGCCATGCGTTCTTCGCTGAGGTCGTCGGCGTTGAACACCACGGCCAGGGGGTTGCCCTTGAAGGGGGTGGCGCTGAAGACGTCGATTTGTTTGAAGTTCAGGGCGGGCATTTAGAGGGAGCCTGGGGTCGGTGGGGGGCTGGGGGGTGAAGTGTACATATTCGTTGCTGCGGGTGTGACGGTTGGCGGTTTCGCTCTTACAGCGAGTGGGATGGAGTACATATCCGTTGCTGCGGTCAGGGCTGCTTATGGTTTCGCTCTTACAGCGACTCACTTTTGAAAAGCGCAAAAGTGAGCAAAACGCTTCTGCCCCTCCACTCGGTGCCTCGCCTAGGCTCGGCATGCCCTCACTCCGGCATTGATCCGTGGGCCGCCGCAATGGGCCATCCCTGGCCCAGTGCGGCTAACCCGGCGTCCTGCCGGGTTACCCACGGCTCAATACCTGCGTTCGGCCATCGTGTCTAAAGGGGCAGGAAGATCAAAAGCAAGATCAACAGCAAAGGCAAAATCTGACGGCGGCCTACCGGCCGACCTGTTTCATTGCCGTTAGCGTTACGTGTAGCCGCTGCCGCAGGCTGCGAACGGCTCCGCAGGAGACGCTAAACCTGCCTCCCCGATATTCCTGACATATCGCGCCGCCTAGTTTTGCGAGCGCAAGCGCTCGTTCGCAGCCTTCGGCAGCGGCTACAAGGAACCAGCCTGCGCAGCTTGGCTTTGGCTTTTGATCTTGATCTTGATCTTCAGGCCCCTTCCCAGCAGGCCGAGCGTAGGCATTGCGTAGGGGGCAGCTCGGCATGGATGCCGAGCTAGCCGCCACCCGGCCATGGATGGCCGGTTGGCGGCGGGCCCCCGGAGCAATGCCGGAGAGAGGGCACCCCGAGCCCTAGCGAGGGGCCGTATGGAGGGGCAAGCCCTTTTGGTTACTTTTACGGCGTTTGGTAAAAGTGACTCGCCGTAAGGGCGAAACCCTAAGTGGCCGTGACCGCAGCAACGGATATGTACCCCCCTTCGCGCCCCACCCCTAAAAAAAACACCTCAAACCACCTTGGGAATCTCCAACCCACGGATCACCGCCGGCCGCGCCACAAACTTGGCCAGCACCCGCTGCACCTGCGGGAAGCTATCAAACCCCACCAACCCACCCGCCTCATAAAACCCGACCAAATTCCGAATCCACGGAAAGGTCGCAATATCGGCAATGGTGTAGCGCTCACCCATGATCCACTCGCGCCCCTCCAGGTGCTTGTCCAACACCCCCAGCAAGCGCTTGGCCTCGTTCACATAACGCTCCAGCGGCCGCTTGTCCTCGTAGTCCTTGCCGGCGAATTTGTGGAAGAACCCCACCTGCCCGAACATCGGCCCGATACCGCCCATCTGGAACATCAGCCACTGGAGGGTTTCATAACGCGCCGCCGACTCCTGGGCCAGCAGTTGCCCGCTCTTGTCCGCCAGGTAAATCAGGATCGCCCCCGATTCGAACAACGCCAGCGGCTGGTCGCCAGGACCATGGGGATCGAGAATCGCCGGGATCTTGTTGTTCGGGCTGACGCTGAGGAACTCCGGGGTCATCTGATCCTGAGTCTCGAAGCTGACCCGGTGCGCTTCATAAGGCAGGCCGATCTCTTCGAGCATGATCGAGACCTTGACCCCGTTGGGCGTCGGCAACGAATACAGCTGAATCCATTCGGGAAATTGCGCAGGCCATTTCTGGGTAACGGCAAAAGCGGAAAGATCGGTCATGACAGGCTTCCAATGACAGTCAAAGGGGGGCGCCACACAAGGCAACGGTCGAGGATTATCCGCCGGGTTTTCTTAAATCGGCAACACACCGTGGTTAGTCTGGCGCTGCATCGAACCAAACGCCGTCCAAGGACTCAGAAGCACTGCCTTCACCCTTGCGCTGAAGAAGCTCGCCATGCCCCTGTTACGCCATCTCAAGAACCGCGCCTACCTGCTGCTACCGGCCCTGTTGCTGGGCAGCGCCTTGTCCCTGGAATCCAGTGCCAGCCGTGCACAACCGGTGGACGGCACCCAGACCATGGTGTTCCTGCGCCATGCCGAAAAACCTGCAGGCGGCCTCGGCCAGCTCAACTGCCAGGGGCTGAACCGGGCCATCGACCTGGCCTCGCTGCTGCCGGAAAAATTCGGCAAGGCGCAGTACGTGTTCGCCGCCGACCCCACGCGCAATGTCGAGGAAGGCGAGCTGGACAACTCCTACAGCTACATCCGCCCCTTGATGACCATCAGCCCTAGCGCCATCAAGCTCGGCCTGCCGGTGAACATCGATTTTGCCGCCAATGACACCAGCGACCTGGCGGACGAGCTGCTGCACGACCGCTACCACAACGCGACCATCTACACCGCCTGGTCCCACGGCTACCTGCCGGAGCTGATCAACAAGGTCGCCGAAGAGGCCGTGGGCGAAACACGCCCGATCACCGAGGACTGGGCCTCCAGCGACTTCGACTCGCTGTACGTGCTGACCCTGACCTGGCGCAACGGCAAGGCCAGCCTGCACAGCCAGAGCTACAAGCAGGGCCTGGACGGTGGCGAGCAGGATTGCCCGAGCTGATGGTTCCGGACTACAGGCGGCCTCCGTCCCTGTAGCCGCTGCCGCAGGCTGCGAACGGCTCCGCAGGAGACGCCACGATCTTTAGGTTGCTGCGCGTTCGACAGGAGATCGCCAGGCAAGGTCCTGCGGCCCTTTGCGCAGCCTCGCTGACGCTCGGCAGCGGCTACAGTCCAATGCCGGACGAGATCGGTTCGCGGCGCGCCGGCGCCAGCGGCTACAATTCGCGCTTATTGTCTTCGTGCGGAATACCTTTCATGTCCAACCTCGCCTCCACCCAGCCCACCCGCGGCTGGGCGTTCTGGTGCAAACCCCTGCTGTTCCTGCTCGTGGCCGCCATCGGCCTGTATTACGTGAAGTGGTCGCCCTACTACCTCAAGGCCTTTGTCGCCGCCGACAGCCACAGCATCGGCGCGTCGATCCTCAACGATCAGCAAAGCTCGCCCTGGAGCGCCGCCCTGGCCTATTCCCAGGTGTACTTCCTGGCCATCTGGAAAGCCGCGGTGCTGGCGGTGATCTTGGGTTCCCTGCTGCAGGTATTGATTCCCCGGGACTGGCTGCTGCGCCTGTTCGGCCGCGCCGGTTTCGGCTCGACCCTGCGCGGTGGGCTGTTCGCCCTGCCGGGCATGATGTGTTCCTGCTGCGCCGCGCCGGTGGCTGCGGGTCTGCGGCGGCAGAAGGTCTCGGTGGGCGCGGCCCTGGCGTTCTGGATCGCCAACCCGGTGCTCAACCCGGCGACTCTGGTGTTCATGGGCTTTGTCCTGGGCTGGGGCTTTTCCGCCCTGCGCCTGGTGGCGGGGATTGTCCTGGTGCTGGGCGTGTCCCTGGTGGCGCAACGGGTCGCCGGCCCCGAGCAACTGCCGGAAGCCGCAGTGGATGCGGTGGTGGAAGCCAGCACGGTGAACGACCAGCCGTTCCTGCTGCGCTGGGGCAAGACCCTGTGGCAATTGTTCTGGAGCACCATTCCGATCTACGTGCTGGCGGCACTGGTGCTGGGCGCGGCGCGGGTCTGGCTGTTCCCGCATATCGACGGCGCCATGGGTGACAGCCTGTGGTGGCTGGTGCCGCTGGCGATTGCCGGGACCCTGTTCGTGATTCCCACAGCAGCGGAGATTCCCATCGTCCAGACCATGATGACCCTGGGCCTGGGCACTGGGCCGGCAGTGGCCCTGCTGATGACCCTGCCGAGCATCAGCCTGCCGTCGCTGCTGATGCTGCGCAAAGACTTCGATGCCCGGGTGCTGGTGACCGTGGCCGTGCTGACCATGCTGGTGGGGATTGTCTGCGGGTTGATTGGTACGGTGTTGTTGTAGAGCCCGGTTTATTGTCTTGAAACACATTGGTCAGGGAATGACGCTCCCGAAACCAGAGTTTTCGCTTTGTTTTGTAAGGCTTGTCCGAGAGAATCGCCAACGCCTTTAAGCGGCTTGCGCCCTTGGTTTTCGTCAGGCAGCCTCCCTGAGCCGCTGCACAATCAGCGACCCGGATGTGGAAGTCTGGAAGAGTCAAAGGTACATCGCCCTTAACGCGTAGGTACCCTTATGAAAAAGCTCGTCCCCGATCCACCCCGCCCACTGCGCGATCCCGAGCTGGATCGCGCCAACGCCAACCTGCTCAGCGCGCTGAAACCGACCCAGGCACGCCCGTTCGGCCTGCGCGATGCCCAGGGCAATACCCTGTTCAGCGTGCAAGCCGGGGTCAGCGCCGAAGAGGCCCTGAGGCACGTCGCCCTGCTGCTCAAATGCGCCGAGGAGGTGTCCGATGAAATCACCGAGCGCGCCAGCGGTATCGAACGCGGCCTGATCTGGTCCATGGTGCATTCCGTGGAAATGGCCCGGGCCGTGGTCGAGGCCTTGCTCGACCGTCCACGCCCTGCCGGCTGACGCCCGCGCACACCGCGCGCTCAGGTGTTGCGAGCGCGCGTTTTTTTGAGCGCTAGCGCGATGGCGGCTGGCGCTGGCGCAGGTAATCGAGCACGGCGCCGTGCTCGCCGCTGAACTCGATCCGCGCGCCCTTACTCTCGCGCTGGAAGGTGTACATCGGGTCGTAGTATTCGCCCAGCAAGCCTTCGATCCAGGCTCGGTGCAGTTCGACGTCGCCGCTGCGGGCCTGTTCCGCCAGGGCGGCTTCCATCAGCAGCAACAGGCGCTGGTGACGCTCGCCACCGAGGCGCTTGTGGATCTTGTTCAGGCTTTCCAGCAGGCGTTCGGCAAACAGGGCAAAACCTTCCTCGCCATGCACGGCCACGAACTCGGCGCTGAGGTTGACCACGTAATCGTCGAGGATGCGCTGCACCCGGCTGTCGAGGCGGTCTTCCAGCCAGACCATGGGCAGGCCCTGCATGCTCTGGTACAGCGACAGCGGCAAGGCGCAGCTGCCGATCATGCGATTTTCGTCTTCCAGGACAAAGCTCTGCACGCCGCGCTCACGCTTTTTCAGCAGGTCCACCGCCAGACGGTTTTCGAAGTCGATGTTGCTCGGCTGCCCGGTGGCGCGCCGGCCGAAACTGGAGCCGCGGTGGTTGGCGTGGCCTTCCAGGTCCAGGGCGTTGTCCAGTTGGCCCAGCACTTCGGTCTTGCCGGTGCCGGTCATGCCCCCCAACAGGACAAAATCGCACTGCTGCAGGGCCTGTTCGGTGGTGTCCAGCAGGAAGGTACGCATGGCCTTGTAGCCGCCGCCAACCCGCGGGTAGTCAATGCCCGCTTCGTCCTTGAGCCATTGCTGGACGATCTGCGAGCGCAGGCCGCCACGGAAGCAGTACAGCAGGCCGTCGGGGTGAGCCCGGGCGAAATCGGCCCAGGCCTGGATGCGCTGGGCCTTGATGTCCCCGGACACCAGTTGATGCCCAAGCACGATGGCCGCCTGCTGCCCCTGCTGCTTGTAGCAGGTGCCGACACGCTGGCGTTCCAGGTCGGTCATCAGCGGCAGGTTGAGCACCCCGGGAAAGGCGCCCTTGGTGAATTCGATCGGCGCCCGGGTGTCCATCATCGGCCGGTCGTTGAGGAATATGTCGCGGTAGTCGGTGCAGTCCAGAGGCATCAGAACACCTCGACCGCGTGGCTCTGTCGCTCCACCAGCTCGCCGATGGGCGCCAGTTCCAGGCCCAGCTCCGCCGCCAGGGCGAGGAACTCGGCATTGCCTTGCGGGGTCACCGCCACCAGCAGGCCGCCACTGGTCTGTGGATCGCAGAGCACGCGTTTGTGCAGCTCCTGGACCCGGCCGATCTTCTCGGCGTAGCTGCTGTAGTTGCGCAAGGTGCCGCCGGGCACGCAGCCCTGGTCCAGGTAGTACTCGACCCCCGGCAAACGAGGTACGCGGTCGTAGTGGATCTGCGCGGTCAGGCCGCTGCCGTCGGCCATTTCCACCAGGTGCCCGAGCAGGCCGAAACCGGTGACGTCGGTCATCGCGGTCACCCCTTCGAGCTTGCCGAAACGCGCGCCGGGCTTGTTCAGGGTGCACATCCAGTCGCGGGCCAGGCCGATGTCGGCGTCGCGCAGCTTGCCCTTTTTCTCGGCGGTGGTGAGCACGCCGATCCCCAGGGGCTTGGTCAGGTACAGCAGGCAGCCGGCGGTCGCGGTGTCGTTGCGCTTCATGAAGCGTTTTTCTACCAGCCCGGTGACCGCCAGACCGAAGATCGGCTCCGGTGCGTCGATGGAGTGGCCGCCGGCCAGGGGAATGCCCGCCGCGTCGCATACGGCGCGGCCGCCGCGGATCACTTCCCGGGCGATTTCCGGGGCCAACACGTTCACCGGCCAGCCGAGAATGGCGATCGCCATCAGCGGGTCGCCGCCCATGGCGTAGATGTCGCTGATGGCGTTGGTGGCGGCGATGCGCCCGAAGTCGAAGGGGTCGTCGACGATGGGCATGAAAAAGTCGGTGGTGGAGACTACGCCGCGTTCTTCGTCGATGGCGTAGACCGCCGCGTCATCGCGCGAGGCGTTGCCGACCCACAGCTTGGGATCGAGGTTCTGCGCCCCGCTGCCGGCCAGAATCACCTCCAGCACCTGGGGGGAAATCTTGCAGCCGCAGCCGGCTCCGTGGCTGTACTGGGTCAGGCGAATCGGCTCGCTCATGGGGCACCTCGTCAAGTCTGGGACCGGGATTCTAGCAGAGCCCTCAGGCACTGGGCCGCGGCGTGCCCTGATGGAACAGCATCTGCCAGCGCCCTTCGCGGCAGCGCCACAGCGAACTGCGCCAGGCACTGCTGGCCGCCCGTCCACCGGCTGCGGCGTTATGGCACAGGTAGGTAACCTGGGCCAGATCGGCCGCCAGGCGCTGCAACGCAAACTCGCTGATGCGCCGTTCGATGAAGTCCTGCTGCGGCAGGCTGTGCAGCACCTGGGCCTTGTTCCAACGTCCGCCGCTGGCGCCGAATTCGAGAAAATCATCGGCCAGCAAGGCCTCCAGCGCCTGGCGATCGGCGCGCACTTCGGCTTGTTGCAGTTGGCGTTCGAGCATCAACAGGTGGTCGGACAATTCCATGGTCACTCCCGAGGCGGCGGCGGATCAGTGGCGCACTCTAGCATCCGCGCCCAGCCTCTCAAGACCGGACACCTGCGGTAGCGCTTGCACCAAGCAAATGCGCCGGACTTTGGTTAGGCTTGCAGCGCCCTGCCCGGGCACGCTTGTCCTCATACCCACAAAAGCGCCCCCCCGCCCCTCACCCGAGGCCAGGGCAAGACGCTGACGGAGCCCGCCATGAAATTCACCACCCAGTCCATCGCCCGCAAGCTCAAGTTCCACCAGTTGGTGGTGTTCGAGCAGGTGCTGCAAAGCGGCTCGCTGGTGCGCGCCTCCCAGGCGCTGAACCTGACTCAGCCGGCGGTGACCAAGATCATTCACGAGCTGGAGTCCTACTTCGAGGCGCCGCTGCTGGTGCGCAGCAACCGCGGGGTCAGCGCCACCGAGCTGGGCCAGGTGGTGGTGCAACGGGCCAAGTCGCTGCTGGCGGAGCTGCGGGCCCTGACCGATGAGGTCAACGCCTTCCAGGAAGGCACCTCGGGGCAGGTGATGGTCGGCACCCTGATCTCGGCCTCGACCTCGCTGCTGCCCCGGGCCATCCAGTTGCTCAAGCAGCGCGCTCCGGGGGTGCTGGTGTCATTGCGGGTCGGGCAGATGGACCAGTTGTTCCCGGCGCTGGCGGTGGGCGATGTCGACCTGGTGGTGGGCCGGGTGCCGGACGACTGGCACCGACGCAGCGAGGCCCTGGAGGTCGACGTGCTGTACCGCGAGGACTTGAGCATCGTCGCCGGCGTCCATCACCCGTTGCACCAGCAGACGCCGGTCAGCCTGGAACACCTGCACGCCTACCCCTGGGTGCTGCCGACCCGCGACTCGCTGCTGCGGCGCACCGCCGACCGACTGTTCGCCGACAACGGCCTGCCGACGCCGGACAATGTTGCCGAGTCGCTGTCGATCCTCACCAACATCACCCTGATGCAGGATCAGCGCACCGTGGCCCTGATGCCCTACGAGGCCTCGTTGCAGTTCATCCAGGCCGGCATGC
This sequence comes from Pseudomonas protegens, assembly GCF_013407925.2. NCBI lineage: Bacteria > Pseudomonadati > Pseudomonadota > Gammaproteobacteria > Pseudomonadales > Pseudomonadaceae > Pseudomonas > Pseudomonas protegens. Next base: position 755,309 of record NZ_CP060201.1, read on the forward strand.
TCCAGGCTTTCGATCTGGGGACGCCGCTGCAGTTCGGCGACATCGGTTGCTTCTACGCCCAGCGCCATCTGGGCCCGGCGGCCCGGCTGTTCCGCGAATGCCTGGACCTGGCCCGAGCAGAGTCCGACAGCGGGCAAGCGCCGATCCAGGCTTCGCCCTGATATTCCAATTGTTAATAGTTAGCGGCCGATCTTTGATTATTCACTAATACCAGGCCTTCCTACACTCGCCCCGAAACCCATGTTTCGGAGGTTCAAGTGTCCACTGCCCTGCTGCGTCATTTCATCGCCGGCGAGTTCGTCGCCAGCCCCCAGACCTTTGCCAATATCTCCCCGGTCGACGGCCGCGTGCTGGGCCAGGTCTGCGAGGCCGACCGATCCCAAGTGGACCGCGCCGTGACCGCGGCCAAGGCGGCGCAGTCCGGCCCCTGGGCCGATTACAGCGCCAGCCAGCGCGCCGACCTGCTGCTGCGAATTGCCGCCGGCATCGAGGCGCGTTTCGAGGATTTCGTCGCCGCCGAAGTCGCCGACACCGGGCGCCCGGTGCAACAGGCGCGCACCCTGGACGTGGCCCGCGCGGTGCAGAATTTCCGCACCTTCGCCGAGCTGCTGCGCCAATCCGGCGGCGAAATCTTCGAGATGCGCGGCGCCGACGGCAATGACGTGTTCAGCTACAGCGTGCGCAAGCCCCACGGCGTGGTGGCGATCATCTCGCCGTGGAACCTGCCGCTGTTGCTGCTCACCTGGAAAGTCGCCCCGGCCCTGGCCTGCGGCAACTCGGTGGTGGTCAAGCCGTCCGAGGACACCCCCTCCAGCGCCACCCTGCTGGCCGAAGTGATGCACGACGCCGGGGTGCCGGCCGGCGTGTTCAACCTGGTGCACGGCTTCGGACCGAATTCGGCCGGGGAATTCCTCACCGCCCATCGCGACGTCGACGCCATCACCTTCACCGGCGAATCCCGTACCGGCGCCACCATCATGAAAGCCGCCGCCGAAGGCGTGCGCGAGGTGTCCTTCGAGCTGGGCGGCAAGAACGCCGCGGTGGTGTTCGCCGACTGCGATTTCGACGCCGCGGTGGCCGGGGTGCTGCGCGCAAGCTTCACCAACGCCGGGCAGGTATGCCTGTGCTCGGAGCGGGTCTACGTCGAACGGCCGATCTACCAGCGCTTCGTCGCCGCCCTCAAGGCCGGTGCCGAACAGTTGAAGATCGGCTACCCCGATGAAGACGGGGTCAACATGGGCTCGCTGATTTCCCACAAGCACCGGGACAAGGTCCTGGGCTACTTCCAACTGGCCCTGGAGGAAGGCGCGACCCTGGTCAGCGGCGGCGGCATTCCGCAGTTCGGCGATGCCCGGGACCAGGGCGCCTACGTCCAGCCGACGATCTGGACCGACCTGCCGGACCACGCCCGCTGCCTGCGCGAGGAGGTGTTCGGCCCGGTCTGCCACATCGCCCCGTTCGACACCGAGGACGAAGTGCTGCGCCGGGTCAACGACTCGGCCTATGGCCTGGCCACGGCCCTGTGGACCCGCGATCTGAAGCGCGCCCACCAGCTGTCCCGGCGCTTCCGCGTGGGCATGGTCTGGGTCAACACCTGGTTCCTGCGCGACCTGCGCACGCCGTTCGGCGGCACAAGGCTCTCGGGCGTGGGGCGCGAAGGCGGCCGTCACTCCCTGGATTTCTACTCCGAGATCACCACCATCTGCGTCAACCCTTGAGGGGCACCCCGACATGCATGCAGACCTGATTGAAGCGGCGCACCACCTGCGCCAGGCCCAGCTCAACGGCCAGCCCTGCGCCCCGGTGCGCGAGCTGATTGCCCAGGCCCAGGCCGCGCAACCCCACACCTCCCTGGCCGACCTGGCCTACCAGGTGCAGCACTACAACAACCAGGCGGCCATCGATACCGGACGCCGCCCGGTAGGCCACAAGATCGGCCTGACCTCCCGCGCCGTGCAGCAGCAACTGGGGGTGGACCAGCCGGACTTCGGCCAGCTGTTCGCCGACATGGCCCGCGGTGACGACCAGCCCATCGCCTGGAGCGACACCTGCCAGCCCAAGGTCGAGGCCGAGGTGGCCCTGGTGCTGGAACATGACCTGAACCATGAGCGCCACACGCTGGCCGACCTGATCCGCGCCACCGCCTTTGCCCTGCCGGCCATCGAGATTGTCGGCAGCCGCATTGCCCAGTGGGACATCCGCCTGAGCGACACCATCGCCGACAACGCCTCCAGCGGGCTGTTCGTGCTCGGCAGCCAGCCGGTGGCCCTGGAAAAACTCGATCTGGTGCGCTGCGGCATGAGCCTGACCCGGCGTGGCGAGCCGGTGTCGGTGGGCGCCGGCGCCGCCTGCCTGGGCAACCCGCTGAACGCCGCCCTGTGGCTGGCCGACACCCTGGCCCGCCTGGGCACGCCACTGCGGGCCGGCGACATCCTCCTGACCGGCGCCCTCGGGCCCATGGTCGCGGTGCAGCCGGGAGATCGCTTCACCGCGCACATCCAGGGCCTGGGCAGCGTCAGCGCCGCCTTCGCCAGCGTCCAATGAACCGGAGCCACGCATGAACCCAACCCTCAAGGCCGCGATCATCGGCTCGGGCAATATCGGCACCGACCTGATGCTGAAAATCCTGCGTCAGGCCCGGCACCTGCAACTGAGCGCCATGGTCGGCATCGACCCGGCTTCCGACGGCCTGGAACGGGCCCGGCGCCTGGGCGTGGCCACCACCCACGAAGGCGTCGAAGGCCTGCTGCGCATGCCCGAGTTTGCCGCCATCGACATCGTGTTCGATGCCACCTCGGCCGCCGCCCACCAGCACCACGAGGCCGTGCTGCGCCAGGCCAAGCCGGGCATCCGCCTGATCGACCTGACCCCGGCGGCCATCGGCCCCTACTGCATTCCGGTGGTCAACCTGGAGCAGCACCTGCACAGCCTCAACCTGAACATGGTCACCTGCGGCGGCCAGGCGACCATTCCCATGGTCGCCGCGGTGTCGCGGGTGGCCCCGGTGCACTACGCGGAAATCGTCGCCTCGATTGCCAGCAAATCCGCCGGCCCCGGCACCCGGGCCAATATCGACGAGTTCACCGAAACCACCCGCCACGCCATCGAGACCCTCGGCGGGGCCACCCGGGGCAAGGCGATCATCGTCATGAACCCGGCCGAACCGCCGCTGATCATGCGCGACACGGTGCTGATGCTGTCGGCCGCCGCCGATCAGCGGCAGATCGCCGCCTCCATCGCCGAGATGGCCGCGGCGGTGCAGACCTATGTGCCCGGCTACCGGCTCAAGCAGCAGGTGCAGTTCGAGCCGATCCCGGCCTCGGCGCCGCTGCTGATCCCAGGGCTGGGGCGTTTCAGCGGGCTCAAGACCTCGGTATTTCTGGAGGTCGAGGGCGCCGCCCATTACCTGCCCGCCTACGCCGGCAACCTCGACATCATGACCTGCGCCGCGCTGGCCACCGCCGAGCGCATGGCCCAGTCGCTGCTCAACCGCTGAAGGAGCTTCGCCATGACTTTCAACCCCGGCAACAAGCTCTACATTTCCGACGTGACCCTGCGTGACGGCATGCACGCCATCCGCCACCAGTACAGCCTGGATCAGGTCCAGGCCATCGCCCGGGCCCTGGACGCGGCCCGGGTCGACAGCATTGAAGTGGCCCACGGCGACGGCCTGCAGGGCTCCAGCTTCAACTACGGCTTCGGCGCCCACACCGATCTGGAATGGATCGAAGCCGCGGCCGAGGTGCTCGAACACGCGCGCATCGCCACCCTGCTGCTGCCCGGCATCGGCACCGTTCACGACCTCAAGGCCGCCTACCAGGCCGGTGCCCGGGTGGTGCGGGTGGCCACCCACTGCACCGAGGCCGATGTCTCGCGCCAGCACATCGAATGCGCCCGGGAACTGGGCATGGACACCGTGGGCTTTCTGATGATGAGCCACATGACCAGCCCGGAAAATCTCGCCGTGCAGGCGCAGAAAATGGAAAGCTACGGCGCCACCTGCATCTACGTGGTGGACTCCGGCGGCGCCATGAACATGCAGGACATCCGCCTGCGCTTTCGGGCGCTGAAGGCCGTGCTCAAGCCGGACACCGCCACCGGCATGCACGCCCACCACAACCTCGGCCTGGGGGTGGCCAACTCCCTGGTGGCGGTGGAAGAAGGCTGCCAGCGCATCGACGCCAGCCTCGCCGGCATGGGCGCCGGGGCCGGTAACGCGCCGCTGGAAGTGTTCATCGCCGCCGCCGACAAGCTGGGCTGGAACCACGGCACCGACCTCTATCGCCTGATGGACGCCGCCGACGATCTGGTGCGCCCGCTGCAGGACCGGCCGGTGCGGGTCGACCGCGAAACCCTGGCCCTGGGCTACGCCGGGGTCTACTCCAGCTTCCTGCGCCACGCCGAACAAGCCGCCCACAAGTACGGCCTGAAAACCGTCGACATCCTGGTCGAGCTCGGCCACCGGCGCATGGTCGGTGGCCAGGAAGACATGATCGTCGACGTCGCCCTCGACCTGCTCGCTGCCCGGGAGTCCCGCCCATGAACCTCGATCTTGCCCCCATCGCCCACGCGCTGGATCAGGCCGCGCGCAACGCTCGCGCCCTGCCCCAGTTCAGCCGGCACAGGCCCTTCAACCTGGAGCAGGCCTACCAGATCCAGCGCGCCTCCATGGCCCACCGCTACGCCGATGGCGAACGCATGATCGGCCTCAAGCTGGGCTTCACCAGCCGCGCCAAGATGCAGCAGATGGGCGTCGACAGCCTGATCTGGGGCTGGCTCACCGACGCCATGCTGGAAGAGGACGGCGGCCAGCTGAACCTGGACCGCTACATCCACCCCCGGGCCGAACCGGAGCTGTGCTTCCTCACCCGGCGCGCCATCGACCGGCCGCTGACCCAGCTCGAAGCCGTGGACTATCTGGAGGCCGTGGCCCCGGCCATCGAGATCATCGACTCGCGCTACGAGGCGTTCAAATTCAGCCTGGAAGACGTGGTGGCGGACAACTGCTCCTCGGCCGGGCTGGTGGTCGGCCCCTGGTCCCGGGATTTTTCCACCCTGGCCAACGCCGGCGTGCTGATGCGCCTGGACGGTGCCCTGGTGGAGGCCGGTTCGACCGCGGCGATCCTCGGCCATCCGCTGCGCAGCCTGGTGCACGCCTCGCAACTGCTGGCCCGGGCCGACATCAGCCTGCCCGCCGGCAGCCTGATCATGGCCGGCGCCGCCACCGCCGCCGTGGCCCTGACACCCGGCGCGCAGTTGACGGTGGAGATCAATGGCTACGGCGAATGCGCCTTCACCTGCAGCGGCCAGGCACAAGGAGAAGGCTCATGAGCATCAATCGCGCGACCCTGGTGCCGGGCAAGGCCAAGCCCCGGGGCCGCTTCCCCCATATCAAGCGCGCCGGCGATCTGCTGTTCGTCTCCGGCACCAGCTCGCGGCGCCCGGACAACAGCTTCGACGGCGTCGAAGTGGACGAGCTGGGCACCACCCGCCTGGACATTCGCGCCCAGACCCGGGCGGTGATCGAGAACATCCGCGATATCCTCGCCAGCGAAAACGCCGGGCTGCAGGACCTGGTGGAAATCAGCGCCTTCCTGGTGGATATGAACGACTTCGGTCCCTACAACCAGGTCTACGCCGAGTACTTCGACGAACAGGGCCCGACCCGCACCACCGTGGCCGTGCATCAGTTGCCGCACCCGCACCTGCGCATCGAAATCAAAGCGGTGGCCTACGCCCCGCTCAATCGCCGAGAACAATAACAATGGACAAGCACCACTACAGCGCACCGCTGAACTTCAACCGTTGGCTGGACGAACATGCCCATCTGCTGCAACCGCCGGTGGGCAACCGCCAGGTGTGGCAGGACGCCGACTTCATGGTCACCGTGGTCGGCGGCCCCAACCAGCGCACCGACTTTCACGACGACCCCATGGAAGAGTTCTTCTATCAGTTCAAGGGCAATGCCTACCTGAACATCTGGGACCGCGGCCGCTACGAACGCATCGACCTGCGCGAAGGCGACATCTACCTGATGGCGCCCCACGTCATCCATTCCCCGCAACGCCCGGAGCCCGGCAGCCTGTGCCTGGTGGTGGAGCGCCAGCGGCCCAAGGGCCTGCTGGACGCCCTGCAATGGTCCTGCGCCCGCTGCGGCACGCTGATCCAGCGCTATGAAATGCAGCTGCAGAGCATCGTCAACGACCTGCCACCGGTCTACGAAGAGTTCTACGCCACCAGCCAGGAGCAGCGGCGTTGCACTGGCTGCGGCGAAATCCACCCGGGCCGCGACTGGCAGACCTGGCACCACACCCTCAAGGCGGCGACCCCTTTATGAAAATCGACATGCATTCGCACTTCTTCCCCGACATCAGCCAGGACGAGGCCGCGCGCCTGGACCCGGTGCGCGCGCCCTGGCTGCGCAAGGACGGCGCCCGGGGCCAGATCATGGTCGGCGACAAAGCCTTTCGTCCGGTGCACGACGTGCTCTGGGACCCGGCGCGACGTGTCGAGCACCTGGACGAACAAGGCCTGGACCTGCAGATCATGTGCGCCACGCCGGTGATGTTCGCCTACGACGCGCCCATCGAACGGGCCCTGCCCTGGGCCCGGTTGATGAACGATCGGGCCATGGCCATGACCGCCGGCCACGAACGCCGGCTCAAGGTCCTGGCCCAGGTGCCGCTGCAGGACCTGGACGCCGCCTGCGCCGAAGCCAGCCGGGCCCAGGCCATCGGCCACGTCGGCGTGCAGATCGGCAACCACGTGGGCAATCACGACCTGGACCACGATCATCTGGTGACCTTTCTCGATCACTGCGCCCGTAACCAGATCCCGGTGCTGGTGCACCCCTGGGACATGATGGGCGGCGAGCGCATGCGCAAATGGATGCTGCCGTGGCTGGTGGCGATGCCGGCGGAAACCCAGCTGGGGATTCTGTCGCTGATCCTCTCCGGAGCCTTCGAGCGCCTGCCCGAATCCCTGCGCATCTGCTTCGCCCACGGCGGTGGCGGCTTCGCCTTTCTCCTGGGCCGGGTGGACAACGCCTGGCGTCACCGCGACATCGTCCGCGAAGACTGCCCGCAGTTGCCGTCCAGCTACGTCAAGCGCTTCTTCGTCGACTCGGCGGTGTTCGACCCCGGCGCCCTGAAACTGCTGGTGGAAGTGATGGGCAGTGAACGGGTGATGCTGGGTTCGGACTCACCCTTCCCCCTCGGCGAACAGCGCATCGGCAGCGGCATCGCCGAACACCCGACCCTGGCCGAAGCCGACAAGGCACGTCTGCTCGGCGGCAACGCCCAGGACTTTTTCAACCTGTACTGAGTGCCCGCACTCAGCCCCCCATCCCCCTCGCTGCACCCGTCACCGTGGTCATCCGGCGGGCACCCCATGCCCGCCTCGAACAAAACCTATAAGGAGCCACCCATGTACGAGCGAACGCAACACCTCGGCGAACTCATCGACCGCAGTCCTCTGTCCGCCCTGCAAATGCGGGTGCTATTGCTGTGTTTCCTGATCGTCCTGCTGGACGGCTTCGACACCGCCGCCATCGGCTACATTGCCCCGGAACTGATCCAGCACTGGAACATCGAGCGGGCACAACTGGCCCCGGCCTTCGGTGCCGGGCTGTTCGGCATGCTCCTGGGCAGTTTCTGTTTCGGCCCCCTGGCCGACCGCCACGGACGCAAGGTCGTGCTGCTGACCTGCGTGGCGATCTTCGGCCTGGGCACCCTGGCCACGGCGCTTTCACCGAACATCGAAGTGCTGAGCATCCTGCGCTTTGTCACCGGCATCGGCCTGGGCGGCGTGCTGCCCAACTGCATCACCCTGAGCTCGGAATACTCCCCGGCGCGGCGGCGCATGCTGCTGGTGACCCTGAGCTATTCCGGCTTCACCCTGGGCCTGGCCCTGGGCGGCGCGGTGGCCGGCGAGCTGCTGCCCCGGGTGGGCTGGCAGGGCCTGCTGCTGATCGGCGGCCTGGCGCCCCTGCTGCTATTGCCGGTGCTGTACCTGGCGCTGCCGGAATCGGTGTGCTTCATGGCCAACAGCCCACGCCACACCGCCACTTTGCGCCGCATCATCACCCGCATCAGCGGCCAGTCCGATTGGGAACGGGTACGACTGGTGGGCGATAGCGGCGAGGCCGGCGCCCGCTCACCGCTCTGGGCATTGTTCAGCCCCGGCCAGCTAGCCCGCACCCTGCTGCTATGGCTGACCTTCTTCTGCTGCCTGTTCGTGTTCTACCTGCTGACCAACTGGCTGCCCACGGTGCTGCGGGCCAGCGGCTACGACACCGGCGGCGCGGCACGGATCAGCGCCATGATCCCCTTTGGCGGCGTGCTCGGCGGCATCGCCATGGCCCTGCTGATGGACCGCATAGGCGCCCTGCGCATCCTGCCCTGGCTGTGCCTGATTGCCGCCTGCGCCCTGGCCCTGACCGGCAGCCAACTGCACAGCGCCGCCGGCACCCTGGCCATCGTGTTCCTGGCCGGTTTCAGCCTCACCGGCACCCTGAACAACCTCAGCGTGGTGGCCGCCACCCTCTACCCCACCGCCTCCCGGGCCACCGGCGTGGCCTGGGCCCTGGCGGCCGGCCGCGCCGGCTCCATCGTTGGCTCGCTGCTCGGTGGCTGGATCTTCAGCAACGCCGGTGACCTGCAACACTTCTTCGCCTGGATCGCGGTGCCGGTGGTGTTGGCAGGGGTGGCGCTGGGCGCGATGCAGCGTCTGCAGCAGCGGTCGCTGGCAGAGCCCGAAGCAGCGGTGTAACTCATCGCACTGGTCGGCTCGGAGAGCCGGCCAGTGCGCGCCTTTCAAGACTCGCGCAGCACAGCGCACAGCCCCTTCTCTCAGGCTATTTCGCTGAGTTTGATTAGAGAAATTCCTTATTTAAGAATCTTTTGCTTTCAGGGAGAATCGCCCGGCTCTTTCAGGGCGACGTGAACAATGGGGCTCGTCATCGCCGTCGATCTTGCGTCGCTCTAACTTTCCACAACGTCAAAGTACGCCGTGCTTTTCCGGGTTTCACAGGGTTCAAACGCCTGCCGAGGATCATGGCAGCATCGTTCAGTAATGGAGTACGCATGCAGAGTAAAGGGTTTCACAAGTCCCTCATTGCCTTGATGGTGGGAGCCATAGGCACACAGGCCGCGGCCGTTGAGTTCAATCTTGGCTTGGGACAGAACAGCTGGACGGATGAATCTTTCAGTGAATCGGTGACCTTGAGCGGGCAGGTCACCAAGACCGAGCCCGCCGCACCACAGGTACCAGGGGGTGTCGCAGGAGCGACTTTCATCAGAACCGATATTCAAGGCTCGCTGATCAACCGGGCCGACATCACTTTCGACGGCGTGACCAACGCTCGTGGCCTTGAAATAGACAGCTTTGGCGCCAATCCCAGTGCAACGGGTGGTTTTATCTCAGGGGATGTTAGGCAGGACGGCAAGCTGACCTTTATCAACGCGCGCAATGTCAACGGCTTCGAAATCGGCGGCGCGACGATTGGCGCAAGCGTCATAAACTCCGGCTCGATCACGATCACCGCTCAAGACAACCCAGCTTTTACGCCGAATCTCGAAGGCATGTTCGTGAACAGGGCCACGGTGATGGGCGACGTTGCCAATACCGGGACTATTGATGTTTCCGGCGACGAAGCCATTGGATTGATACTTGATGCCTCAGCGCTGCAGCCCATATTCATCGGCGGCAAGTTGCTCAACTCCGGCAGCATTCGTGTTAACGGCGCTGAGTCCAACGCGATGGATATAGAGACCAACACCAGTGCCCTGAAGATCGAAAACAGCGGCCTGATGTCAGCCACTGGCAAGGATGCTTCTTCCATCGTTTTTTATGACGGCACCGTCGACTACCTGCTCAACACCGGCACGATTGAAGGCAAAGGCACAAACGCAGCAGCCATCGACCTCAGGGGCGCCACCTTCACCCAGACCTCGGCTGCGGGAGCCCGGGGCATTATCAACCGCGGCACGATTCTGGCTGACGGGGTCGCTATTTCGGTGAGTGCCACGGAGCAAACCTCGCCCCTGGAAATCAATCAGCAGGCGGGCGAGATTCGCAGCAATAGCGGTATCGCGATCAATGGCGCCAACCTGGCGCAACTGAACTGGACCGGAGGCCAGATTACCGGCGACCTGCTTGACCTCACGAGCATCAATATTGCCGGACAGGCAAGCTTCAACGGCCAGCGCATGGTCGGGCCGCTGTCGATCAGCTCGGGCTCCTTGAACCTCGCCACCCAAGGCACCACCCTTACCGGTGATCTGTCAGTCAGCAACGGCGCCGGTATCGATATGCGCCTGACCGACAGCGTACTGCCGGGCACGCCCTATCTGACGGTCAACGGCACCGCGACCTTCGCCCAAGACTCGAAGCTGACGCTGAGCGCCAACCCCGGCGAATTTCAGGCCCCTGCCGCAGGGACCCGCTACACCCTGGTTAAAGCCAGCAGCGTGCAAAACAATGGCCTGAGCGTGGCCAGCCAGTCGGCATTGCTGGACGTACTCAGCTACACCGCGGATGCCCAGACCGTCTCGGCCGAGGTGGGACTGAAAAGCGACCAACAGGTTCAACAGGCCCTGCTCGCCCAGGGTTCGGACCCGACCACGGCGACTGTGGTGAACACCCTGAAAAACCAGATCCTGGGGCGGCTAAGCGAAAGCGATCCGGTGTTTCAGGCACTGGCGACCCAGTCCAGCGCGGCGGGCCTTGCCGCGCAGGGCGAACGGCTGAAACCCGATGTGAATCGCGGTGTGCTGGATACCACCGTGGCGGCACAGAATCAGGTCAATAGCGCGATTTTCAGCCGCCTGGATCGCCAGCCCGGCAGTGTACTCGGCAGCGCCCCGAGCCATGATCACGGCGTCTGGGTACAAGGGCTGAGCAGCGACCTGGACCAGGATCGCCGCGACCATCGCAATGGTTACTCCGCCAACAGTAGCGGCGTCGTGGTCGGCGTCGATGGCAAGGTCAGTCCCACCACGACCCTGGGGGTCGCCTACGCCTACCACAACGCCAATATCCATTCGGACCTGAACAACAAGACCGATGTACAAGGCAATGCCCTCGCGCTGTATGGCAACTGGGCGCTGCAGAACTGGTTCGTGGACGGCAGCCTGGGCTATGGCCATAACGAAAACGACAGCAAGCGCCATGTCGCCGGCACCACAGCCAAAGGCAGCTATGACAGCAACTTGCTGTCCATGAGCCTGCTCGGCGGCTACACCTTCACGCTGAGCGACAACGCGCTGCTTGAACCTCGTGTGGCCGCCCGTTATGCCAACGTGCGCATGCAAGGCTTCAAGGAGCATGGCTCATCCGCGGCCCTTGATAACGGCTCCCAACGTTATGAGATCGGCGAACTGGGGGCCGGCCTGCGCCTGGCCGGCAGTTGGCCGTTGGCCCAGGGACGGCTTGAGCCCGAAGCCAGCCTGATGACCTACCACGACGTGATCGGGGACCGTGTCGCCCAGACCTCAAGCTTCGTATTGGGAAGCTCATCCTTCACCGTTACCGGGGCCTCGGTGGCTCGTGACCGTTATGAAGCAGCGGTTGGTCTGAACTACGCCGTGTCGTCCCTGGTGATCGGCGCCAGCTACAACTATCAGGCCCGCAGCGGCTTCGACGCGAACGGCATGACCTTGAAGGCCAGCTACGCGTTTTAAACGACAAACGCCGGGCCACCGTTCAGGTGGCCCGGCGCCCCTGCTCACTCGACGGGCTATGGCCTGGTTTCAGCCAGGCACCCTGCCCGAGCATTCGCACTCCAGACCGCCACCCGCTCAAAAAATATCGATCGGGTAATCGGTAATCAGCCGGAACTCATCAATATTGCCCTCGCCCTGAGCCACGTTGGCCCGGTGCCAGGTCTGGCGCAGACGAAAGCTCAGGTCCTTGAGCGGGCCGTTCTGCACCACATAGCGCGCTTCAAAGTTGATCTCACGGTGCACGCCGTCCTGGCCATACATCCCGGCGTAGGCGCTGCCTGCCGGGGTGTGCGTGCCGTCGATGCCGGAGCCGCGCAGGTAGCGGGTCATCAGGTTCCAGCCGGGCATGCCGTAGCCGGCCAGCGACAGGTCGTAGCGCAGTTGCCAGGAACGCTCGTTGGGGCCGTTGAAGTCCGAGTACTGCACCGAGTTGGGCAGGTAGATCGAGGCGCCCTGGTCGCGGCCATTGCGGCCGTTGCGGTCCAGGTCGCCCACCCCCAGGTAGTCGAACGGGGTGTTGCCGTCGACGTTCTGCAGCGCCAGGGTCAGGCGGTGGGCGCCCAAGCCATAGAACACCGAGGCGCCCAGGGTGGTGTTGTCGATGGCGCCAGCTCTGGCTTGGCCAGTGTCAAGGGTGCGGTAGAGGTTGAGGTCGAAACCGGCCTGCCGGCCCTGCCCCAGGTCGGTACGGCCGTTGAGGTTGGCGTAGTACTGGTTCCAGATGTCGGCGAAACGCGCCGCGTAGAAGCTGGCGCCCAGGTCTTCGGTGAACTGGTACTGGCCGCCCAGGTAGTCCACCGAGGGCGTGGTGACGCCGGCATAGAAGGCCCAGAGGTCGCCATTGCTGTTGGTGGTGACGTGGCCGGTGGCCGAGGTGAAATGCCCGGCCTGCAACTTGAGTTTGTCCAGTTCCTGGCTGTCCAGGGCAAAGCCGGTGGCGGTTTCCGGGATCAGGCGGTTGTGGCCGACGGCGAACACCGGGGTGTCCACCGACTGCTCGCCGAAACGCAGCACGCTGTTGGAGACGTTCAGTTTCAGCGCGGCACCGGCCTTGGCGTATTCGTCCGCCGGCTTACCGTTGTCGTGGATCGGCAGGTTGTAGGTGCCGGTCTTGCCTCCGGAGGCATCCAGCTTGAGCCCGAGAGTGGCGAAGACATCCACGCCGACGCCGACCGTGCCCTGGGTGAACCCGGATTCGAAGCGGCCGATAAAGCCCTGGGTCCAGTCCTTGCGGTCGGCACGGCCGTCCTGGACGCTGCGGTTGAGGTAGTAGTTGCGGGCCAGGATGCGCAGATGGCTGTCCTCGATGAAACCGGCCGGCTCCTCCCCGGCCCCGTGGACGCTCCAGGGCAGGCAACCCAGCAGCGGCAACAGCAAAAGCGGTGAACGGCGCATTACGTCAGACATGGCAAAACCCTTGTGGATTATTGTTTTTGTAAAGGTGGCGACAGGGATCGACAGTGACCAAAGGCCCCGTGGGAGCCGGCTTGCCGGCGAAGGCGATCACGCGGACCGCTTCGCCGACCAGCCGGCTCCCGCAAACGGGGTGCTCCGGAACTCAGGGTTGGATCGGCAACGGCTTGGGCGCCTCGGCATCCAGCGGGCGCTGGCCGCGAAAGCGCAGGTAGTAGATGAGCAGGATCAGCGCCAGGAACGGCAGCCCGCAGACCAGGGTCAGGAAGAACTGCTCGGTGAACAGCGTGGTGATCATCACCGCCAGCATCAGCAACAGCCCTCCCAGGCTGGTCCAGGGATAACCCCAGAGCTTGAACGCCAGGGGTTCGGAGCCCTGTTGCCGGCGAAAGAACAGGTGGGTGAGGAAGATTCCGGCCCAGGTGAACATGGCGCCAAACATGGCGATCGACATCATCAGGGTGAAGGCTTTTTCGGCGTAGGCCAGGTACAGCAAGGTGGCCAGGGCAATCCCCAGGGACGACAGCAGCAGCGCCGCCAGGGGCACGCCATTGTTGGTCAGGCGCCCGAACAGCGCCGGCGCCTGGCCGGCCCGGGACAGGCTGAACATCAGCCGCGTGGTGATGTACAGCTGGCTGTTCATCGCCGACAGCGCCGCCACCAGGATCACCGCATTGATCACCCCGCCGGCATAGGGAATGCCGGTGGCCGCCATGACCATGACAAAGGGGCTTTCACCGCCGGTGTTGCGGCTCCAGGGCACGATGGCCAGGACCAGGGCGATGGTCAGCAGGTAGAACACCACCAGGCGCACCATGGTGATGCGAAAGGCCCGGGTCACTGCACGTTCCGGGTCCTTGGCCTCGCCCGCGGCCACGGCGATCATCTCGATGCTCAAGTAACTGAAGAAGGCCACGATCACCGCCACCCAGGTGCCCCAGGCGCCGTTGGGAAAGAAGCCGCCCTCGTTGCTGTAGTTGGCAAAACCGATGCCCGAGCCGGGCGCCGCGCCGTACACCACCCAGGCCCCGAGCAGGATGAACACCAGGATGGCGCACAGCTTGAGCAGCGAGAACACATACTCGATGCCGCCGAACACCTTGACGCTGAAGGCGTTGGCCAAAATCAGCGCCAGGGAGAAACCGAGCATCCAGTAACCGCCGGGCACCTCGGGGTACCAGTACTTCATGTACATCGCCGCCGCGGTGATTTCCGTGCCCACGGCAAACACGATGGAGGCCCAGTAGGCGTAGCGGATGGCAAAGCCGAACCAGGGCGCCACATAGAATTCGGCGAATGAACCGAACGAGCCGGACGTCGGATGGCGCACGGTCATTTCCGCCAGACAGCCCATCAGCAACAGGGCGATTACCGCGCCGATGGCGTAGCTCACCAGCACGCTGGGCCCGGCAAAGCCGATGGCGAAACTGCTGCCCAGAAACAGCCCGGTGCCGATGGCCCCGCCGATGGCGATCATCGACAGCTGGCCACTGCTCAGGCTTTGCTTGAGGCCGTGTTCACGGTCTGCCACTTGTTTGAAGGTGCGTATTGTTTTTGTCATGACACTCTTGCTCCAAGGCTGGGCACGGGGTTCAGGTCACCGCTTTGCGGGCCAGGAACTGCGGCTGGTTCCATGCCTCGCTGACGAGGATGTCGCGCAGTGCGTCGACGCAGCTCCAGATGTCTTCAAAGCGGTTGTACAGCGGCGCGAAACCGAAGCGCAGGATGTCCGGCGCGCGAAAATCACCGACGATGCCCCGGGCAATCAGGGCCTGCATCACCGGGTAGGCCTGGGGGTGGCTCAGGGAAACCTGGCTGCCGCGCTGCTGGGCATCGCGCGGGGTCTGCAACTGCACGCCCAACCCGGCCAATTGCTCGTCACACAGGCGGATGAACAGCTCGGACAAGGCCAGGCTCTTGCTGCGCAAGGCCTGCAGGTCGACGCCGTCGAACACCTCCAGCGCCGCTTCCAGAGCCAGCACGCCCAACTGCGGCGCGGTGCCCACCAGCATCCGGTCGAGGCTCGGGTGCGGCTGGTAGTCATGGCTGAAATCGAAGGGCTTGGCGTGCCCGTGCCAACCGGTCAGCGGCTGGCGCAATTGGACGATGTGACGCTCGGCGACAAACACGAAGGCCGGCGCGCCGGGGCCGCCATTGAGGTACTTGTAGCCGCAGCCCACGGCAAAGTCCGCGCCGGCCGCGTTCAGCTCCACCGGCATGGCGCCGGCCGAGTGGCACAGGTCCCAGACCACCAGCACACCCAGCTCGTGGGCCCGCGCGGTGATCGCCGCCATGTCGTAGCGGCGGCCGGTCTTGTAGTTGACGTGGGTCAGGGAGAGGATCGCCACCTGGTCGCTGAGGGCGTCGAGGACCTGCTCCGGGTCAACACACTGCAGCCGGCAGCCGGTCAGCTCCGCGACGCCCTGGGCGATGTACACATCGGTGGGAAAGTTGCCGTTCTCCGCCAGGATCACCCGGCGCGACGGCTGCATGCGCAAGGCCGCCACCAGCACCTTGAACAGGTTGATCGAGGTGGAGTCGGCCACTATCACTTCGTGCCCCTGGGCCCCGATCAGCCCGGCGATGCGGGCCCCGGTGCGCTGCGGCGCGGGGTACCAGTCGGCGTCGTTCCAGGAGTTGATCAGGCCCTCGGCCCACTCCACCTTGAGCACCTGCTCCAGACGCGCCGGGACATGGGCCGGCATGGCCCCCAGGGAGTTGCCGTCGAGGTAGATCTTGTGTTGCGGCAAAGTAAAACGCTGGCGACAGAAGGCCAGCGGGTCTGACTGATCCAACTGCTGGATCTGCTCCCGGGTACAGGGCGCGGAACGGCTCATGACGATCCCTCGGTATCGATGATTGGGGCGCCGGGGCCGCAGCAAACGGCCCTGGCGAGTCCGGATGCTAGCCAGGGTCGTCATTACTGGATAATAGAAAAGGCGGCCCTTTGTATTCCCGCTGGTAATACCCAGCCCTGCTCACCGCCGGCCCTCCATCGGCGGGCCGCTCGGTAGCGCCGCAGCCGCCACAGCGCTGGCGCAAAGGCCCTGTCGAGGACTTTTATTTGCCAAGGCTATTTCAAGTTGGTACGCCATGTGCAAACGTTTGCGAGTTGCATTTTTGTGGGTGTTCGCCACCGCCCTGCGGGGGAACGGACATCAGGGACTTCACACCGCACGAACAGGGACTTTCCATGCACAATCGCTTCCCCCGCCCGGCTTGCCGCGGCCTGTCGGCTGCTTCCTTCGGGCTGGCCGGCGTTACCGCGCTACTCAGCCACGCCGCGCAGGCCCAATCCCCCGCCCCGGACGCATCAGCCCAGGGCGAAAGCCTGAGCGCCGAGGTCCAGCCTGCGAAACAGGGCGCCTACCTTTCCGACTGGTACAACCAGGACCTGATGCTGATCGGCAGCAAGGACATCAGCTTCGGCCCGCGCCCGGCGGACGACATCTACCTGGAATACGAATACTTCGGACGCAAAGGCCCCTTCGAGCTGTACGGCTACATCGACCTGCCGAAGATCCTCGACATCGGCAACAGCCACGACAAGGGCATCTGGGACCACGGCTCGCCGCTGTTCATGGAGCACGAACCGCGGATCTCCATCGACTACCTGGCCGGCCGCAGCCTGGCCATCGGCCCGATCAAGGAGTGGTATGTGGCCTTCGACTGGATCTACGACCACGGCAGCCGCACCGCCAACCGTGCCAACACCCTGTACAGCGGCCTGGGCACCGACATCGACACCCATTCCCGGGTCAACCTCTCGGCCAACTTCTACGGCCGCTACCAGTGGGAAAACTACGGCGCCAGCAACGAGTATTCCTGGGACGGCTACCGCGCCCAGCTGAAATACATCGTGCCCATCGACAGCTACAGCAACGGCGCCTCGCTGACCTACATCGGCTTCACCAATTTCGATTTCGGCTCCGACCTGCACAAGGACAACCCGGCACGCACCGCCAATGCCACGGTGGCCACCAACGTGCTGCTGTATGCCTTCACTCACCTGCGCTTCACCCTGGTGGGCCGCTACTTCCACAACGGCGGCAACTGGGAGGATGGCAGCGTGCTGAATTTCGGCGAGGGCGAGTTCCGCGCCCGCTCCAATGGCTGGGGCTATTACGCCGGGGTCGGTTATCAGTTCTAGAAGCAGCGGCAAGCGGCAAGCGCCGTCTGTTTGTAGCTTGAGGCTTGTAGCTTGAGGCTTGATATTTCTGAAGATGAAGGAGGTTGTATGCGAGGGATTCAAAAGGTTTCGTGGGTATTGGGCTTGAGCGCGCTGATGGTCAGCGGCGCCTGGGCCAATGAGGCACCGATCACGCCCAAGGTGGTGCTGATCAGCATGTTCGCGCCGGAGGCGCAGCACTGGATCGAGCGCCTGGAGCTCAAGCGCGAGATTCGCGTGCCGGGGCTGGCGGCGGAGTATCCGAGCATTCGCTGCAATGACCGGGACGTGTGCCTGTTGACCACCGGCATGGGCCAGACCAATGCCGCGGCCTCGACCCTGGCCCTGGCCCTGTCGCCGAAGTTCGACCTGCGCAAAAGCTATTTCCTGATTGCCGGGATCGCCGGCATCAGCCCGCACCACGGCACCATCGGCACCGCCGCCTGGGCTCATTACCTGGTGGAGTTCGGCACCCAGTGGGAAATCGACTCCCGGGACGCGCCCAAGGACTGGCCCACCGGCTACCTGGGGATCAACACCAAGGGCCCCAACGAAAAACCGCCCCTGGACTACAAGACTGAGGTCTTCGAGTTGAACCCCAAGCTCCAGGCCAAGGCCTTCGCCCTGAGCCACAAGGTGAGCTTGAGCGAAAGCCAGCAATCAGCAGCCTGGCGCCTGAAATACCCCAAGGCCCCAGCCAACCAGCCGCCGGTGGTGACCCGTTGCGACACCCTGGCGGGTAACACCTGGTTCTCCGGCACTCGCCTGAGCGAACGGGCCGAAGTCTGGACCCGCCTGCTGACCGACAACAAAGGCACCTACTGCACCACCCAGCAGGAAGACAACTCCACCTACGAAGCCTTGCTGCGGGCCAGCCGCGAGGGCCTGGTGGACATCCAGCGCCTGGCGGTGCTACGGGCCGGCTCCGACTTCGACCGCCCGGCGCCGGGGGCCAGCGAAGTGGACAACCTGCTCAAGTACGCCGACCAGGGCGGCTTTGTCCCGGCCCTGGAGAACCTCTACCGGGCCGGCAATCCTCTGGTGCAGGACATTCTCGACAACTGGTCGACCTGGGAAAAAGGCGTCCCCGACGCCTGATCCTCCACAACCCGTAGAAGCCGGCTTGCCGGCGAAGGCGCTCTCAGGGGCCTCTTCGCTGGCCAGCCAGCGCCTACCGGGCGCAGGCACATCGAGGCCGCTCAGGGCATGAGAATGACTTTCTCGCCACGCCCCTGGTTCACTTCGGCATAGCGCTCCAGCCCCTGCTCCAGTGGTGATTCGACCAAGCCTTCGGGCAGCGGCAGCAGGCCTTCATCAAAGTAGCGGCCGAACTGCTCCAGCATCGCCGCGCACGCCTCTACGCCGTACAACAGCGAGTTGATCCCCACCACCGAGCCACCCTTGCGGTACAGGGCCAGGGCCGGCAGTTGCACATGCCCGTCCAGCGGCGCGGCAATGATGGCGATGCGGCCGAAGGTGGTCAGGGCCGGCACTGCCGCCGGCAGCCAGAAGCCGGTGGTGTCGAAGATCACCTCGGCGCCGTCGGCATACACCTCGGCCACCTGGGCCGCCAGGGTTTCCGGCTGTTGCAGGTGCAGGGTCGGATAGCCCTGGGCTTCCAGCGCCCGGACCTGCTCGGCCCGCCGCGCCGCCGCCAGCACCCGGGCCCCGCGCACCTTGGCCAAAGCCAGGGCCGCCGTGGCCACCGCGCCGCCACCGATCACCAGCAGCCGCGTGCCGCTCGTCACGCCGCTGCGCTCCAGGGCATCCCAGGCGGTGGTGTATGGCACCCCGAGGCTCGCGGCCTGGGCAAAGCTCAACTGCCGGGGCTTGCGGGCCACGCCCCGGGCGGACAGCACCACGTACTGGGCATGGCTGCCGTCGGCGAAGAAACCCAGCTCCTTGCCGGTGCCCCAGACCTCCTGACCGATCAGCTCGGCCGGCCCCTGCTCCACCACCCCGGCGAAATCTCGCCCGGGAATCCGCGGCAGCGTGGTGTAGGGAAAGCGCCCGAGCACATTCTTCACGTCGCTGGGGTTCAGGCCTGCGGCCTGGATGCGCACCAGCACCTGGCCGGGGCCCGGCAGCGGCGTGGGAAGGTCCACCAGGCGCAGGGCAGCGAGGTCGCCGGTGGCGGAAAATTGCAGTGCTTTCATCGTCGGTTCCATGCGTCAGGGAGATAGAAAAAAACCGGGCTCAGGACAGCCAACTGCTAAAGAGTTGGCGCCCCAGCGGCCACAACTGTTCACCGCCGAGCATGCCCAACAGGCCCACCAGGGCTATCGCCGGCGGCGCCGGGGAACGCACCTGCAAGGCGCCGTAAAGCAGGCCGACCAACAGGCCGGCGGCCAGGGAAATCAGGTAGTTCATGCTGCGCTCCAGGAGCCGTGCTGTTGATGCCGGGGTGAGGTGGCGTGTGCGGCACAGTCTAGGTGGCGGCTGCCTGCGGCATCGGCCAAGTGCTTCAGGATTTCGGCCAAAGCCGAAACCCGGGCGGTCGCTTGGCTGGCGTCCGCCTGATGCACCTCGGGGGCTCTGCGGAGCTTCGCGTCTCCTGCGGAGCCGTTCGCAGCCTGCGGCAGCGGCTACACCAAGCCGTGCCCTGGAGCCGCTGCTGAGCCTGCGAAGCTGCGAAAAGGACCGCAGGGCCTTGCTTAGCGGTCTTCCGACAAACCTCGGGCGAGCTTGAGATCGCCGCGTCTCCTGCGGAGCCGTTCGCAGCCTGCGGCAGCGGCTACACAAAGCTGTGCCCTGTAGCCGCTGCTAAGCCTGCGAAGCTGCGAAAAGGACCGCAGGGCCTTGCTTGGCTATATCCCGGCGAACCTCTGGCGCCCTCAAGATCGCCGCGTCTCCTGCGCAGCCGTTCGCAGCCTGCGGCAGCGGCTACACAAAGCTGTGCCCTGTAGCCGCTGCAGAGCCTGCGAAGCTGCGAAAAGGACCGCAGGGCCTTGCTTGGCGGTCTTCCGACAAACCTCGGGCGAGCTTGAGATCGCCGCGTCTCCTGCGCAGCCGTTCGCAGCCTGCGGCAGCGGCTACACAAAGCCGTGCCCTGTAGCCGCTGCTGAGCCTGCGAAGCTGCGAAAAGGACCGCAGGGCCTTGCTTGGCGGTCTTCCGACAAACCTCGGGCGAGCTTGAGATCGCCGCGTCTCCTTCGCAGCCATTCGCAGCCTGCGGCAGCGGCTACACCAGGCTGGCGTATTGGGAGGGCGCGACACCCAGTTCGCGGCGGAACATGTCGCTGAAGCTGCTGGGGGAATAACCCAGCTCGCGGGCAATGCGGCTCACCGGTACGCCCTGGATCAGTTCCGCGGCAGCGGTGGCCAGTTGCACCTGGCGCCGCCATTCGGCAAAGCCCAGGCCCAACTGTTCCTTGAACAGCCGCGCCAGGGTGCGCACGCTGGCCCCGGCCGCGTCGGCGTGCTGTTCAAAGGAAATGGCCAGCGACGGCGCCGCCATGACCGCCTGGCACAGGCTGCCCAGGCGCCGGTCGGAGGCGTCCGGCAGGGCGATCTTCAGCAGCGAGCGGCGGGCCCGCCGCAGCTCCAGCAGGGCCAGTTGCACCAGGGCTTCGTAGTAATCCGTCTGCGGCGGCTCGAGCTCCACCAGGCGCACGATCAGCTCCCGCAGCAGGTTGTCCACCTGCAGCACCTGGACGCTGGGGTCCAGGGTCGCCGCCAGGGACGGGCGCAGGTAGATATTGCGCATCTGCAGGTCGCTGACCACGCGAATCCCGTGCCGTACCCCGGGCGGCAGCCACACCGCCCGCTGCGGCGGCACCACCAGGGCCTCGGTGGGCGTCTCGACCCACATCACCCCGCTCATGGCGTACAGCAACTGGCCCCAGGCGTGCTCGTGGGGCTCGATGAACAAGCCGCGCGGATAGGTGCGAGCCAGGGGTTGCAGCGGGATCGCGGTGTCGCTCAGATCGGGAGGGGTGGCCAGGGCCATGACAAGCTCGCAACGGGTCGGCGGGCGCCCATGGTAACCAGCGGCCGCAGCGCTCGCCAGACGCTGGGAGCGCTCCGGGCGCGGACTTTTTCCCGGGCCCTGGCGGCCTCGCTCCGACCTTGGGCCGGTCAGGCGCGGAGCCAGGACCGTTGGCGCCAGAGTCGGACAATCAAAGTGAATTTTTTCCAGCCCGCAGGATCACTCAAGGATCACAGGGAGGAATCAAGGCTCTATGAACAACGCAAAACTCTTCGTCATCGAATACACCCTTCACGGCGCACCCAAGTCCTTCATCATTCGCCAGGAAAAGATGGACAACGCCGAGGCCTGGCACTGGGCCAGTTGCGATGCCGGTGTCGGTCGCATCGGCCGTTTCGGCCGCGAACGGGTGAAGAAAACCAGCAAGCCGATGGCCGAGAAATTCGGCATCGAGAACGTCACCTGGCGCCCTTCGGTCTAGGCGCTGGCGATGCGGGTGAAGCCCTGTGGCGCCACCCGCCTGACGGCTTCAGCCGTGGGCGCCCTTGGCGCATTTGCAGCCTTCGGTGGAGGCGCAAGGCTCACCATGGGCATGGTGATCGGCGCACGCCTGACAGCAGTAGTGCTTACCGTGACGGACAATCGAGTGGGCTCCAAGCTTGCAGGTGCAAGCCGGACAGGCACAGGTTTGATTGGACATGACAAGGCTCCTCTTGAGCGGCCTTCTGGTGGGACTCGATCAGCGCAGCGCCCGCGACAGCAACGGCCAGCGCAGGGTTCGAGTACCTGGAAAGGTTAGGCCAATCCGCTCTCCTCACCCGGCCACAAGCGACTAAAGTGGTTCAGCCAGGGCAAGCGCCGACGGACGGACACCCGCCCCGCCAATGCCGCTGTCGCGACCTGATAACCATCACTCAAGGTCCTTCGCCGCCATGACCATGCTCTACGACGAACGCCTCGACGGCGCCCTGCCCGAGGTCGACCGCCAGGCCCTGATCCAGGCCCTGCGCCAGCAGCTTCCAGAGCTGGAACTGCTGGACCAGCAAGCGCAGCTCAAGCCCTACGAGTGCGATGGCCTCAGCGCCTATCGCAGCACGCCGATGCTGGTGGCCCTGCCCCGGCATCTGGACCAGGTGCAGCGCATCCTGCAGATCTGCCATGCGCACCGGGTGCCGGTGGTGGCCCGGGGCGCGGGGACCGGCCTGTCCGGCGGCGCCCTGCCCCTGGAGAAAGGCCTGCTGCTGGTGATGGCGCGCTTCAAGGACATCCTGCAGATCGACCCCGCCGCCCGTTGCGCCCGGCTCCAGCCCGGGGTGCGCAACCTGGCGATCTCCCAGGCCGCCGCGCCCTTCGGCCTGTACTACGCCCCCGACCCGTCTTCGCAGATCGCCTGTTCGATTGGCGGCAATGTCGCGGAAAACGCCGGCGGCGTGCACTGCCTGAAATACGGCCTGACCGTGCACAACCTGCTCAAGGTCGAGATGCTCAGCGTCGAGGGCCAGCCCCTGACCCTGGGCAGCGAGGCCCTGGACGCGCCGGGCTTCGACCTGCTGGCGCTGTTCACCGGCTCCGAAGGCCTGCTGGGGGTGATCACCGAAGTCACGGTCAAGCTGCTGCCCAAGCCGCAGATCGCCAAGGTGCTGCTGGCGGCCTTCGACTCGGTGGAAGCCGCCGGCCGCGCCGTGGCCGAGATCATTGCCGCGGGGATCATTCCCGGCGGCCTGGAGATGATGGACAACCTGGCGATCCGCGCCGCCGAGGACTTCATCCACGCCGGCTACCCGGTGGACGCCGCGGCCATCCTGCTGTGCGAGCTGGACGGCGTGGAAGCCGATGTCCACGACGACTGCGAGCGAGTGCGCCAGGTGCTGCAACGGGCCGGCGCCAGCCAGGTGCGCCTGGCCCGGGACGAGGCCGAGCGCGTGCGTTTCTGGGCCGGGCGCAAGAACGCCTTCCCGGCGGTGGGGCGCCTGGCGCCGGACTACTACTGCATGGACGGCACCATTCCCCGCCGCCAGCTGCCGGGGGTGCTGCGGGGCATCGCGCGCCTGGCCGAGGAACACCAGTTGCGGGTGGCCAATGTGTTCCATGCCGGCGACGGCAACATGCACCCGCTGATCCTGTTCGACGCCAACCAGCCCGGCGAGCTTGAGCGGGCCGAGGCCCTGGGCGGCAAGATCCTCGAACTGTGCGTGGCAGTGGGCGGCAGCATCACCGGCGAACACGGCGTGGGCCGAGAGAAAATCAACCAGATGTGCGCCCAGTTCAACCATCACGAGCTGAGCCTGTTCCACGCCATCAAGGCCGCCTTCGACCCCAGCGGCCTGCTCAACCCCGGGAAGAACATCCCGACCCTGCAGCGCTGCGCGGAGTTCGGCGCCATGCACGTCCACCACGGGCAACTGCCCTTCCCCGAACTGGAGCGGTTCTGATGAGCACGGACAGCGATTTCGATGCCGCAGAAGAGTTGCTGGAGCAGGTGCGCGACGCCTTGCAGAGCAACACCCCGCTGCGCATCCAGGGTTCCAACAGCAAGGCCTTTCTCGGCCGCGACTGCGCCGGGGAAATCCTCGACACCCGCAGCCATCGCGGCATCGTCAGCTACGACCCCACGGAGCTGGTGATCAGCGCCCGGGCCGGCACCCCGCTCGCCGAGTTGCACGCCACCCTGGACGCCGCCGGGCAGATGCTGCCCTGCGAACCGCCATCCTTCGGCGCCGGCGCCACCCTGGGCGGCATGCTCGCCTGCGGCTTGTCCGGGCCGCGTCGGCCCTGGGCCGGCGCGGTGCGCGATTTCGTCCTCGGCACCCGGATCATCAGCGGCAGCGGCCAGCACCTGCGCTTTGGCGGCGAGGTGATGAAGAACGTCGCCGGTTATGACCTGTCGCGGCTGATGGCCGGCAGCTACGGCTGCCTGGGGCTGATCACCGAAGTCTCGCTGAAGGTCCTGCCCAAGCCCCGGCAAAGCCTGAGCCTGAGCCTGGAAATGGACCGCCAGCGGGCCCTCGCGCAACTGGCCGAATGGGGCCAACAGCCCTTGCCCATCAGCGCCGCCTGCCATGACGGCGAGCGCCTGCACCTGCGCCTGGAGGGCGGTGAAGGCTCGGTGGCGGCGGCCCACGAACGCCTCGGCGGCGAGCCTCTGGATTCGGGCTACTGGGCCTTGCTCAACGAGCAGCAACTGGATTTTTTCAACCCCGGCCTGCCGCTGTGGCGCCTGTCACTGCCGCACAACACGCCGCTGCTGGCACTGCACGGCGAACAACTGCTGGACTGGGGCGGCGCCCAGCGCTGGCTGAAGAGCGATGCCACGGCGGCCGAGATCCGCGCCGCCGTCAGCGCCGTCGGCGGCCACGCCAGCTGCTACAGCCACGGCCTGCAGGACAGCCCGTTCCAGCCCCTGGCGCCGCCCCTGCTGCACTACCACCAACGGCTCAAGGCGCAGCTGGACCCGCAAGGGATCTTCAACCCCGGCCGACTCTACGCGGAGCTCTAGCCCATGCAGACCACCCTCAGCCCCGAGGCCCGGCAACTGCCCCGGGCCGCCGAAGCCGAGCGCATCTTGCGCAGTTGCGTGCACTGCGGTTTCTGCAACGCCACCTGCCCCACCTACCAGTTGCTGGGCGACGAGCTGGACGGCCCGCGGGGGCGCATCTACCTGATCAAGCAGGTGCTCGAAGGCGCCCCGGCCACCGCCCAGACCCAGCAGCACCTGGACCGCTGCCTGTCCTGCCGCAACTGCGAGAGCACCTGCCCGTCCGGGGTCGACTACCACAACCTGCTGGACATCGGCCGCGCCGTGGTCGATGCCGCCCTGCCCCGGCCCGCCGGCCAGCAACTGCTGCGCCGTGGCCTGCGAGCGCTGAGCGCCAACCCGCAACTGTTCAAGGCCCTGATCCACGGCGGCAGCCGCCTGCGCCCGCTGCTGCCCCAGGCCCTGCAGGACAAGCTGCCGCGCCAGGTGCCCAGCGCCAAGCCGCGCCCCGCCCCAGGCCATTCGCGGCGCGTGCTGTTGCTTGAAGGCTGCGTGCAGCCGGGGCTGTCGCCCAATACCAATGCCGCCACGGCGCGGGTTCTCGACCGCCTGGGCATCAGCGTGCAGCCGGTTGCCGAGGCCGGCTGCTGCGGCGCCGTGGACTATCACCTCGACGCCCAGGAAGCCGGCCTGCAACGGGCCCGGCGCAATATCGACGCCTGGTGGCCCCAGCTGCAACAGGGCGCCGAAGCCATCGTCCAGACCGCCAGCGGCTGCGGCGCCTTCATCAAGGATTACCAGCACCTGCTGGCCCACGACCCGGCCTACCGCGACAAGGCCCGGCAGGTCAGTGCCCTGGCCTGGGACCTGGTGGAAGTGCTGCGCGATGAACCCCTGGAGCAGCTCGGCGCCCACAGCAACCAGCGCCTGGCCTTCCACTGCCCTTGCACCCTGCAGCACGCGCAAAAGCTCGGCGGCGCCGTGGAAAGCCTGCTGCAACGCCTGGGCTTTCACCTCATCGCGGTGCCCGACAGCCACCTGTGCTGCGGCTCGGCGGGCACCTATTCACTGACCCAGCCGGCGCTGGCGCGGCAACTGCGGGACGACAAGTTGCGGGCCCTGGAAAGCGGCCAGCCGGACCTGATCGTCACCGCCAATATCGGCTGCCAGAACCACCTGGATGGCGCCGGCCGCACCCCGGTGCGGCACTGGATCGAAGTGCTGGAAGACGCGCTGCGCTAGGCGCCAAGCTGCAACAAGCTCCAAGCTTCAAGCTTGTGGCTTACGGCTTACAGCTTGCGGCTTGTGGCTTACGGCTTGCCGCTGATGGCTTCTGGCTCCGGTACATGAACAGCAGCGCCAGGGCCAGGCACAGCATCGCCAGCAGGCGGTTGGATGACAGCTCGATGGCCGGGTTGCCGAACCAGCCGAAGTTGTCGATCAGCATGCCCATGCCCAGTTGCCCGAGGATCACCGCCACCGTGGCCACCGCGGTGCCGACCCGGGGCACCGCGCCGACCATCACCAGCATGTAGACCACCCCGAACAGCGCGCCGCAAAGCTGCCACTTGGGCGCCTGGAGCAAGGTCATGGCCTGGGGTGGCTGGAAAAACACAATCAGCAGCCCGGTGATCAAGGCCCCCACGGCAAAGGTCAGCAGGCTGCTGCGCAGCACCCCGACGCTTTCTCCCAGGCGGCCATTGATCGCCGCCTGCACGCTGAGCACCGCACCGGCGCCCACTACCAGAACCAGCAATAGAATCAGGTTCATCTTCAACCTCGGGCCATCAGGATCAGGGCCACGACAATCAGTGTCAGGGCCAGCCAGCGTTCTGCATTGACCGGTTTGCGAGCACTGCCGAACCAGCCGTAATGGTCGATCAGCACGCTCTTGCCGACCTGCCCGGAAAGGATCGCGATCATGGTCATGGCAATGCCGATATGGGGCGTGGCCAGGGTCAGCACCACCACGTAGATAGGTCCCAGCACCCCGCCCAGCAGTTGCCAGCGTGGCAACTGGCTCAAGGCCGGGCCGGGCTGCGGGCCGCTGAACAACAGCAGCAGAAACAGCAACGCCGCGCCCACGCCGAAGATGCTCAGGGTGGCCCACAAGTGCCCGACCTGAGCGCCCAGCGGGCCGAGCAAGCCGGCCTCCACCGACAGGCCCATGCCGGCCAGGATCACCAGCGGCAAGAGCATCAGGCGCTGCCAGCCGGCGCGGGATTCAGTGACCGGCGCCAGGTTTGGCAACGCGGGTTCGACAACATCGGAAGACATGCAACACCTGCCTGAGATCAAGAAACGGCGGGCATTATCGATTGCACCTGCTTTGCGATAAATGCCAGCATGCCGACAACTCTTTTGCGTAAAACGCACAGCAGGACTCCCCCATGCAAGGCTTCAACGACCTCGGTTTCAAGGCCCTGCGCCTGTTCATCGCGGTGCTCGACCAAGGCAGCTTCTCGGCCGTGGCGCGCCGCGAGGGGCTGGCGCCCTCGTCCATCTCGCGGCAGATCCAGCTGATGGAGCAGGCCCTGGGCCAGCAGTTGCTCTATCGCCACACCCGCGCCGTCAGCCCCACCGAGGCCGGGCGCTTGCTGGGCCACCATGCGCGGCGGGTGCTGGCGCAATGGGAAGAAGCCGAACAGGCGCTGCAGGAACAGCAGGACGAACCGGCCGGGCTGGTGCGGATCAACGCCCCGGTGGTGTTCGGCCAGCGTCACCTGTCGCCCTGGCTTGGCGAACTGCTGGGCCGCTACCCCAAGTTGCAACTGGACATCCAGCAGACCGACAACTACATCGACCCCTTGCAGGATGGCACCGACCTGCTGTTTCGCATCGGCACCCTGGAAGATTCCTCGATGCAGGCGCGCCTGCTGGCCCCGCAGCGCTACCGGGTGGCGGCCAGCCCGGCCTACCTGGCCCGGCACGGCACACCGCACCACCCGGAGCAGCTGCAACAGCACCAGTGCCTGGCCTACAAGGGCGAAACCGGACAGCAGCGCTGGTTCTTCCGCCAGGGCCACCAGGACTGGACCTGCTACAGCGTCAAGGGCCCGCTGACCGGCAACCACGCCGACACCCTGACCCAGGCCGCCGAACAGGGCCTGGGGCTGGTGATGTTTCCTTCCTGGCTGATTGGCGAAGCCCTGCACCAGGGCCGACTGGTGGGCCTGTTCGAAGGCTTCGAAGTGGCCACCAGCCTCGAACCGCAGCAGATCGCCGCCCTGTGGCCCGGCAGCCGCCGGTTGTCAGTGAAAGTGCGCACCGTGATCGACTTCTTCGTCGAGAAATTCGGCCCCGAGCCGTACTGGGATCGCTAGCGCCACCGCCACCCGCCCGGTCACCGTAGGAGCTGGCTTGCCAGCGAAGGCGTCGGCAAGACCGGCGCAAGACTCAGCGGCCCCTTCGCCGGCAAGCCGGCGCCTACAGGAAGAGTTGGGCAATCAGCCAGGCGTTGGCGGCGCTGATAATGGCGAACAGGCTCCAGGCGAGGATCCGGGTCGGCCAGCGGTTGACGAATTCGCCCATCAGGCGCCGGTCGTTGGTCATGCGGATCAGCGGGTACAGGGCGAATGGCAGTTGCAGGCTGAGCACCACCTGGCTCAGCACCAGCAGTTGGCCCACGGCGCCGTCACCCAGTAGCCAGACGCCGATGAACGCCGGGATCAGGGCCAGCCCGCGGGTGATCAGGCGCCGTTGCCAGCAGGGAATCCGCAGGTTCAGGTAGCCCTCCATGATCACTTGCCCGGCGATGGTGCCGGTGAAGGTCGAGCTCTGCCCCGAGGCCAGCAGCGCCACGCCGAACAGCACGCTGGCCAGGGCTCCGCCCACCAGGGGGTCGAGCAGGTGGTAGGCGTCCTGGATTTCCACCACGTCGCTGTGGCCGGTGTTGTGGAAGGCCGCGGCGGCGAGGATCAGGATCGCCGCGTTCACCAGCAACGCCAGGGCCAGGGAGCCGATGGTGTCGATCCGCGCCAGCTTGATGGCGTCGGCGCGGCTGGCCCGGTCCTGGCCGATCAGCCGGGTCTGTACGACGGAGGTGTGCAGGTACAGGTTGTGCGGCATCACCGTGGCGCCGAGGATGCCGATCGCCAGGTACAGCGGCGCGGCATCGCTGATGGCCGCGAGCGATGGGGTGAAGCCCCGGGCCACGTCCGGCCAGTAGGGCTTGATCAGCAGCAGTTCAATGAAAAAACACACGCCGATGGTCGCCACCAGCGCCAGCATGATCGCCTCCAGCCGGCGAAAGCCGCGGTTCTGCAAGGCCAGCACCAGCAAGGTGTCGAAGGCGGTGATGACGATCCCGGTGCTCAGCGACACCCCCAGCAACAGGTG
This sequence comes from Pseudomonas protegens, assembly GCF_013407925.2. Classification (NCBI taxonomy): domain Bacteria; kingdom Pseudomonadati; phylum Pseudomonadota; class Gammaproteobacteria; order Pseudomonadales; family Pseudomonadaceae; genus Pseudomonas; species Pseudomonas protegens. Next base: position 784,354 of record NZ_CP060201.1, read on the forward strand.
GAACGCCAGGGCGCAGCCCAGCACTTCGGCAAGATCGGTGGCGATGATCGACACCTCGGCCGCCAGCCACTGGGCCCGGGCCGAACGGCGGCTGTAGCGCTCCCGGCACAGTTGCGCCAGATCGCGCCCGGTGGCGATGCCCAGGCGCGAGCACAGGCATTGCACCGCCATCCCCGCCAGGCTCGCCAGCAGCACCACGAACAGCAGGCTGTAGCCATAGCGCGAGCCGGCTTCGATGGCCGTGGCCCAGTTGCCCGGGTCCATGTAGCCGATGGAGATCAGCAGCCCGGGCCCGGCAAAGCGCAGCAGGCGCTTGAACAACGAGGCACGGGGATCGACGGACACGGAACCCGCCACTTCCGGCGGACAAAAGGGCGCTGTGGCGATTTTCGGCAGGCTGAATTTCACGGGGGATTTCCACGACGGATTGGCGCAAGGGCCCAGCTTGGAGGTTTCAGCGCGGGCACCCAAGCCTGAATCTTGACCTTGAAGGCGCGTATGCTGCTGCCTTTACAGCGCCTGGCGGCCCCCGCCGCAGGCTTCGATACCGCGCCCAAGGTGGCCCCGTGAACAACCCTGCGACCACTCCCCGACCCGACAGCCTGCCGCCCTTCCTGCAACCCGGCGACCGGGTCCTGCTGTTCGATGGGGTGTGCAAGCTGTGCAATGCCTCGGTGCAGTTCGTGATCCGCCACGACAGCCAGCGGCGGATCAAGCTGGCGTCGATGCAATCGCCCCAGGGCCAGGCCCTGCTGAAGTGGTTCGGCCAGCCCAGCGAAGCGTTCGACACGGTGCTGCTGATCGAGGACCGGGGCCTGTCCCAGCGCTCCGAGGCGTTTATCCGCCTAATGGCACAACTGCCCGCACCCTGGCGCTGGCTGCGCCTGTTGCGCTGGATCCCGCGGCCGCTGCGGGACTGGGCCTACGACCGGATCGCCAGCAACCGCTACCGCTGGTTCGGCCGCCACCCGGTGTGCCTGCTGCCCAGCCCCGAGCATCGAGGGCGCTTTCTCGACGACCCGTCCTGAGATCCGGGTCGCGCCCGGTCAGTTGGGCTGGCGGCGGAAGAACAGGCTGACCTGCCCCAGCTCGAAGCCGAACTTGGTCATGTAGGAACGATTGGCCAGGGTGTTTTCGTCCAACAGAAACATCCAGTCGTCGAAGTGCACCTGGTAGGTCTTGCCGTCCACCGGCAGGTTGAGCACGTAGCGCCAGCGCAGGGCATTGCCGGACACTTCGCCCAGGGCCTCGCCGACCACATCGTCGGCGGTGCCGCGCCACAGGCCGGGCCCCGCCGGAACCAGGGTCCAGACCCGGGTCTGGCGGGTGCCGTCGCTGTAGGTGAAGTCCTCGTGCATGATGAATTTCTCGCCCTCGCTGCGGCTGTCGATCTGCACATGGAAGCGCTTGATCACCTCGCCGGAGCGCTTCTGGAACAGGCCCCAGGCCTCGACCCGGCCACTGAAGAACTGGCGCAGTTCCAGCTCGGGCTTCTGGTCACGGTATTGCTTGACGTCGAGGTCGCTGCACGCGACCAGGCCAAGGCACAGCAACAGCAAGTATTTCTTCAACATGCAACCTCTCCTGTGCTGCGCCCGCTATTGGCCCAGCAGTTGTGCGCGCAACTGCGGATTGCGGGTGCGCGGGTCGAGCCAGATGGCGAAAAACGCCCGGGCGAAAGCTTCGTCCTCGACCTTGTACTGCAAGCGCTGGTCGACAAAGAACTGCACCCCGTGCCCGGGCAGGAACACCCCGGTGATGCGCTGGCCCGGCTCGACATCGACGAAGGCGCGCTGCATCTGCGCCTGCCAGTCCTTGAGTTGCGCCGGGCTCACCGCGCTGCCGGACAGGCGCTGGATCTCGTCGAGGCTGGTCTGCACCAGATCGTCGCGGCTGATCGTGCGCCGGTAGGTCAGTTCCAGGGCGAAGGGGCTGTCGTCCGTCAGAGGCAACGCTCTGCCCCAGAGCCGCGCGTGGTAGACCTTGAAGCCGAACCAGCTGAACTCGCCGCTGCCCAGCAGCCGGGCATCGGGCAGCGAGGCCTGCCAGTCGGCGCTGGCCGTGGCGCTGAGCAGCACCAGCAGCAGCCACCAACACCGGGCCATCCCCACTCGCCGGATGCGCTTCATTCAAGGTTGCCTGCGCAACAGTTGGAGAAACTCCTGGCGGGTGCTGGCCGACTCGCGGAAGGCCCCCAGCATTACCGAGGTGTTCATCAGCGAGTTCTGCTTCTCGACCCCGCGCATCATCATGCACATGTGTCGCGCTTCGATGACCACCGCCACCCCGGCCGCCCGGGTCACTTCCTGGATCGCCTCGGCAATCTGCCGCGTGAGGTTCTCCTGGATCTGCAGGCGTCGCGCATACATGTCGACGATCCGCGCCACCTTGGACAGGCCCAGCACCTTGCCGGTGGGGATGTAAGCCACATGGGCCTGGCCGATGAAGGGCAGCAGATGGTGCTCGCACAGGGAGTACAACTCGATGTTCTGGACCATCACCATCTCGTCGCTGGTGGAGCTGAACAAGGCACCGTTGACCAGTTCTTCGAGGCTGGTTTCGTAACCATGACACAGGTAGCGCAAGGCCTTTGACGCTCGCTGCGGGGTGTCCCGCAGGCCTTCGCGTGAGGGGTCTTCACCCAGACCCTGGAGAATGCCGTGAAAGTGCTGCGAAAGAGGATCGTGCATGGCGCATGGGTTCCGAAAAGCTGGCGAGGCGGGCAATTCCTTGCACGTGCCAAGGAAAAAAAGAGCGCCGAGGTGGCCGACCGCACAACTGACCCAGCCCCGGTTCCACCCGGGCCTAACCTCGGAGCCCCAAAAGTGTGGAGAGCGACCGCCTGCCCCTGAAAGGATTGAGCAGGCATCGACACATTCCACCCTTAAAAACCTATACGACAATTTAAATTTTGTACAATTTTTATCGTTAAAAACCGGCTTAAACGCCTAAATACTTGTACAAAACCGCTTTTAATCGATTCAAAAGCTTTTCGCTGTACAAGAAAAAGCAGCAGCACAGCGCGCTCCCGGCCACCTTCCTGCCAGCACATACGCGCCAAATGCCCCGTTGGATGCTAGCGTGGCGCACCGTTTATCCACTGAGTGCGCCCATGCTGCTGTTAAAACTGCTGACGGTTCCCGGATTCCTCTGGCTGATCTCCCTGGCGAGCCGGTGCTGGGGCCCGAATGTCGCCGGCTGGCGGGCGGGGTTTCCGGTGGTGGTGGGACCGATCCTGCTGTTTCTGGCCCTGGAGCAAGGCACGGCCTTCGCCACCCAGGCGGCGGGGGCCGCCCTCTCGGCGTTGCTGGCGATGATCGCCTTCAGCGTCGCCTACACCCATGCCGCGCAGCGCCTTGCCTGGCCCGGGGCCCTGGCCGTCGCGACCCTGGTCTGGGCTGTGCTGGCCGGAGCCATTACCCGGATGCCGCCCTCGTTGGGCTTGTCCGTGGCCTGCGCCGCCGGCGGCCTGCTCCTGGCACCGCGCCTGTTTCCTCGGGTGGGCGACCTGCCCGCGGCCCCCGCGCCGCGTTCCGACAAACTGCCCTACCGGATGCTCGCCGGGGCCACGCTGACCCTGGCGGTGACCCTGCTGGCCAGCACCGTGGGCGAGCGCTGGAGCGGCATGCTCGCGGTGTTCCCGGTGCTCGGCAGCGTGCTGGCGGTGTTCTCCCACCAGAGTCACGGCGTGGCCTTCACCACCGTGCTGCTGCGCTCGCTGAGCACCGGCCTGTATTCCTTTGCGGCATTCTGCCTGGTACTGGCCGTGGCCTTGCCCAAACTGGGAATGCTGGCCTTTGCATTGGCAGTGGCGGTGTCGATGCTGGTGCTGGGCTTGAGCAAGCGGTTGTTGGCGCGAAATACCACCAACTGCGCTGCCAGGCAACGTCCATGAACCGCAAATAAACCGTCACAAAGCCTCGGCATTCAGAGACTGGCGCCGAACTCTGGCACTCATGCATCATGCATCGTCAGTCTTATGGAAGAGCGTGATGAGCAACATAGAAACCCCAAAGGCTTCATTGGCCTTGCGATCCTACTCTGGCCAGGTTGAGCTGCATGACCACGACTACCACCAGATCGTGCTGCCACAGTCAGGCGCCATGGAGATAGAAGTCGATGGCCGTGGCGGCAAAGTCGACTGGAGCCAGGGCGTGATCATCCCGGCAGGTTGCCCTCATACCTTTTCCGCCAGCACCGCCAACACTTTCCTGGTTCTTGACGTCCCGCTTTCATCACCCCGCACCCAAAAATTCGAAGCTGAAACCATCAAGAGGCTCAACGAAAAAAGCTTCTTTCCGGTCAGGCCGGAGATTCGTCACCTACTTGACTACGCCACACGCAGCGTTCCATTGCTGACCAGCTCACCTGAGGTGGCTCAATCCTGGAGTACCTTGTTGATGTCGTCCCTGGTCCAGCCCCACAGCCACACCCCTGACCACGGACAATTCACCCTGGCCAGGGCCCTGACCCATATCGAAAACAATCTGGACACTCACCTGACCGCCTCTGAAATAGCTCGAATCTCAGGCACCAGCGAACGACGCTTGTACATACTCTTCGAGCAACACCTGAAAACCACGCCGTTTGCCCATATCACGCGTCTGCGTCTGGACCTGGCCATGGACCTGCTGCGCGATACTCGACTGTCGATCAGCGAAGTTGCCCATCGAGTGGGTTACGCGGATCAGAGCGCCTTGAACCATGCGCTGAAGAAAAACCGCAACCTGACACCGGCATCGGCGCGAAGGTGCAGCAGAACCGGCTGAAAACGTGCAGCCTGGAACAAGTATTAGGCAGCACACGCCAATACCCGACCGACCGTCCTCCCTATGATCCCCGCTTCGAAATGCTTATCGGGCGGGACTCATGACCCAAGCAACGACGTCCAATAAAACGCTCTCGGCTCCAAGGTCTGCCGCCTCGGCAACCGCCATTGGGGTGATTGCTGTGTTTCTGTGGTCCTGCCTGGCCTTGCTCACCACGCTAACGTCAGGCATCCCGCCTTTCGAATTGCTGGCTTTGAGCTTTGCCGTGGCCTTTCTGGCCAGCCTGTTCATTCTCGGGCTGCGAGGTGCCGCGGGTTTTCAAGGCTGGCGCCAGCCATGGAAGGTGTGGGCCACAGGTTTCCTGGGAATCTTTGGCTATCACGCGCTGTATTTCTTCGCCCTCAAGGCCGCGCCCCCGGCCGAGGCCAGCCTGATTGCCTACCTCTGGCCACTGCTGATCGTCTTGCTGGCCGGTATCACGGGCGGTCAGTCACTGCGCCCACGACAACTGCTGGGAGCACTCCTGGGGCTCGCGGGCACGGCGTTCATCATGCAGCAACGCTCACAGTCAGGCGTGGCCAGCATGCCGATCGCCGGCTATACGGCGGCCTTGCTCTGCGCCTTGGTCTGGTCGGGCTACTCGGTGATCAATCGACGCTTGAGCAACGTTCCCAGCAGCATCATCGGGGCAATCTGCGGCCTGGTGGCGGTAGCTGGAGCGCTTTGTCACCTGGCATTCGAAACCACGGTTCAGCCTGACTACGGGCAATGGCTGGCGATCATCGGCCTCGGGCTGGGCCCGGTTGGCCTGGCGTTCTTTGCATGGGATCACGCGACCAAACACGGCAACCTGGCAAGTCTCGGCGCTCTTTCCTATCTGGCGCCGCTGTTTTCCACCCTGCTGCTGATTCTGGTCGGCCAGGCCCACGCCAACCCGATCCTGCTCATGCCGGCGTTACTCATCATCGCTGGAGCGGTGATCGCTACCTCACGCCAGGGCACCTCCGGGGCCTGAATCTCTGTACCAACAAGGAGTTCAAAAAATGCATCTGATTGCCTCCCAAGGGGCTGAGAGGCTCGATCGTACTGGCCCGCTTTTTTCGGTAGCCCCCACCAGAGCGACACTTCAGAATCTGGGTCTTCCCTCCAGAACGACCAGCCATAGCGCCACGCGCCGCCGCTCCCATGGCGAGGCCCCAAGAGTGCTGTTATTCGTTCCGCCCTACACGCGCTTGGTCGAACCGGCGCCGAAAGACAGCGCATTCACCCAAATCGGCATCGATACCTTTGAAGTGATGAAGCGTGCAGGCACTCCCATTGGCCTGCTGCGTATCGCCACAGTGGCCCGTCGCGCGGGGTATGACGTACAGATCATCGACGCCCCCTTCGCTGGCTGGGAACAGGAGTCCCCCCTGGTGCAAGTCGATCAGGGACACCTGCTGCGCTACGGCCTGAGCGATGAGCAGATGCGCACCATCATCGAGACTGCACAGCCCGACATCGTCGGCATCCAGTGCAACTACACCGTGCAATGGGGCAACGCTCGGGCGTTGGCGAATCTGGTCAAGTCCATTGATCCCAAACTGGTATTGGTGACTGGAGGCGCACACTCCAGCGGCGATTGGCAGAACGCGCTGCTGGACTCCGCATTTGATTTTGTCCTGATCAATGAAGCGGACCGAGCCTTCACCCTATTGCTCGACGCCTTAAGCCATGGCGACGGCAACATTCATGCAGTTCCAGGGGTTGCCTATCGTGGCCAGCAGGGACAACTGGTTCGCCCTTCGCGCAAATCCAACTACTTGAGCATTGTGCCTAGCCGCCAGGGTCTGGAGGAACGTCTCGGGGTCATGCCCTTGCCCGACTTCAGTTTCCTGGACATGAACCACTATCTGCAGCCCTATCACTCCTCCGGCGCTCGGGTACACAAACACGGCGCCTGGGCGCAGATTTTCTCCACCATCGGCTGCAATGTGAACTGCAACTTCTGCTACATCCCCAAGATCAACGGCCCATGGCGTGCCCTGGGACTGGATTGGTTCGACCTGCACCTGGCGGATCTGGTCAATCAGGGCGTGACCGAGGTACTGATTGAGGACGACCATCTGATGCACGATCCGCTGTATGCCATGGAAGTGGGACGCCTGCTGAAAAAGCACAATTTGCCCTGGGTCGAAGAAGATGGCCTGAGTCTGTTCAATCTAGTGCTGCTGCACAAAGGCGAGCGTTTCCTCGCTGAGCTGGATGATCAGGAACTGAAAAGTCCGCAGTACCGCAACGTCATCGCCGCGATCAAGGGCGGACTGACAGCCCGGCAGTTCATCCGCTCGATTGCCGAAAACGGCTGCTACAACATCTACCTTGCGGTGGAAAGCGCCAACGAGGAAAGCCTGATCAATTCCAACAAGTCGCGCTTCAATGCCATTCAGCAAGCCACCTTTGAACTCATCGAGATATTCACTGAGCACGGCATCCAGGTCACTGGCGGTTTCATGTTGGGCTTTGTCAACCCGCCCGCCATTGCGGGCGCCAAGCCGTTTATCGAAAGCCTGGAATTGATAGAAAGAACCACCGACTACGCGGTCAGCCTAATGGGTGCGGGAATGGCCTACGCCAACCCGTTTATCGTGACGCCCATTCCTGGCACCGCAATGTGGGATTACCAGCAGCAATATGTGGTGCGTCACTACGACAATGGCTGGTCCCATGAGAAAGCCACGATGGCAACCGAGTTCTGGAGCGCTGAGGACATCGAAAAGGCCAGGCTGGAACTTCTAGTCCGTGCCAATGGCGCAGATCGAGTCAAAGAGATGGTTCGGCGCGGCACTTGGCCCGTCAATACGTAACCGGCTCCCGGAGAAGTAGATGCCACTGTTCGGTGTCTTATAAACCTCAATAATCAAAACAGTTTGCAGTCATTGATCCACCACGAAAAATCCTTCTGGAGCCTTCTGTGACGACCGTGGGATGATGCGCCCCCTTGATCCCATGCCCGGAGATTGTGCATGTCATCCTTCGCTAGAAAAGCCCTGGTCCTGGTGTTCGCCGCAGTGGCGGGCTTTGGTGCGCTGAACGCGCTCGCGGCCGGCAAGTCCACGGCCAAGCAGGCGCCAGGGGAAAAGGTTTCGATGCTCGGCGGCAAGCTCGCCTTCACCCTGCCCAAGGGCTTCAGCGCCTCGGCCCTGCCGGCCGGCAGCGAGGCCGATGGCACCGCGGGCGCCAGCGGTACTCTGTATTCCAATGCCACCACCCGCACCGTGGTGATCGCCGCGCAGAACAGCATTCCCAATGCGGCTCAGGTCAAGGACAACGACAGCGCCTTTCTCGACGCCGCCGTCAGCAGCTTTCTCTCGCAACAGGCCGCCGCCCTGCCGGACTTCAGCAAGCAGAGTGAAAAGAGCATGACCCTCAAGGGCCTCGGGGTGCGGCAGATCGACAGCACCGCGACCCAGGGCGGCGGCCAGACCCTGAACTCGACCCTGATCGCCGGTTCCGGCTCGCGCATGGCGGTGGTCCAGGTGATTTCCCGCGCCGCCGACAAGGCCGGGCATGCGGCGCTGATGAAGCAGATCCTCGGTCAGTAAACCCTGCTTCGGCTCAGGGGTTGAGCCCCTGCAGCCAGGCCTTGAGGTCTTCGATCTCGGCTTCGCTGATGCTGTGCCCCAGCCCCGGGTAGGCATGGAACTGCGGTTGCAGCGCGGCTTCAAGCAGCAAGCGATGGGCCTGTACCCCGTCGCTGTAGGGCAGGCGCCGATCATCGGTGCCGTGGCCGATGAAGATGCCCAGGCGCTGCAGCTCCGGGCTGTTGTTCACCTGGGCCGCCAACAGCGGCAGGATCTTCCCGCTCAGGGCGGCAATGCCACGCACCGACTGCGGATGACGCAGCCCCACTTCATAGGCCATGACCGCACCCTGGCTGAACCCCACCAGCACCACCTTGTCCGGTTGGGTGTGGTACTTGGCCACCGCGGCGCGGACAAACTGGCCAATCAGCTCGGCGCTGCTGGCCAACTCCTCGGTAACGCCGTCATAGGCGCCCTGGCCCTTGCGCTGGAACCACTGGTAACTGCCCTCCTCCAGGGTCTGCGGTGCCCGGGCCGAAAGGTAGGTGTAGGACGCCGGCAGGCGCTCATGCAGGCCGAACAGATCGGCCTCGTTACTGCCGTAACCATGCAGGAAGATCACCAGCGGCTGGTTGCGGGTGTCGTCGGGGGCCTGCTCCAGGTAGCGCAGCGGCAGATCGTCGTGCAGCGTCGGCGCGGCGTGGGCCAGCGGCGCGGCCAATGCAACCAGTAGCGCCAGGTAGCGGATCATGTACGGCTCCTTGTGCCTGAGGGATGGTAGGAAAATCAGTGCAGGAGCCTAGCATCGCCGGGCCCGGTGGTTCATCTGGCGGGCAGCGCCAGCCCGCGCCAGGCCAGCGGCAACAGCAGCACCACCACCAGCCCAAACCCCACCTGAGACAGGTAGAAGGTTTCCAGCCACTGGCCGTGGGCTGCCACATAAAAGCTGTTGTGCACAACATCCAGCACGATGATCGCCAGGGTCAGCAGCAGGCCCCAGCGCGGACGCACGAACAACAGCAACGCCGCCAGAGGGTCGAACAGGGTCAGCGAGCCCCAGAAGGCCCGGCTGGCCAGCGGCGTGTCGACGCCGTAGCCATAGTCCCAGAGCAAGCCGTGGTCCAGCGCCGCGCGCAGGTGATTGAAAGTGGCCGCCAGCAGGCACAAGGCCAACAGCAGGCGGATGAACAGCGACACTCGGGACATGGACGCCTCTGCTGTAGGAGCCGGCTTGCCGGCGAAAGGCGCGCTGGCGGATCGAGGGCAACCGCACCAGGGCTGCCCATGGCCAGCCCCCATCCACCCTGGTGCGCTCCTGTCGTCGCGCTTCAGTCGTTGATCAGCTTGCCGGCGCGAATCGCCTCGCGGCCGGCCACCTTGGCCAGCCAGATGCCCGGCTGGGTGTAGCGCCCGCGGTCCAGGGCAAAGAGCACGCCGCTGGTGCCGGCCCGCACGGTGCTGACCCTGTCGTTCAGCGGGTCGACCACTTCGAACAAGGCATCGCCGCACTCGACCCACTCGCCGGCCTCGCGCAGAAAGCTGACCACGCCGTGGTGCGGGGCAAACAGGTATTCGGTGCCTTCGAAGGGCATGCCTTCGCAGCACTGCGCCGGCGCGGCGGGCCAGTCGCCGCTGATCAGGCCCTGCTCGGCGAGAAAGCCGAGGATGGCCTCGCTATTGGCCCGGGCCTGTTCGACCCGGGTGTCGCCCATGCTGCCCAGCTCCAGGGTGGTGGCCAGGTTTGCCGGGGGGATTGCCGCCCGGGGGAAATCCCGGGCCAGGCGCAGCCAGGGCGCGGAACAGGACTCGTCGAAGGAGCTGCCGCCGGAGTCTTCACAGAGCAGCGCCACCCCGGCCTTGAGCCGCGCCGCCAGGGGCTGCCACTGCGGCCAGTGCTGGGGCAAGGCATAGAGGTGGATCGCCGCTTCGAAATCGCAGTGCAGGTCCAGGGTGATGTCGGCGTCGCAGGCATGGCGCAGCAGCAAGCGGTGCAGGGCCTCCAGTTGCGAGGCCGGCGGCGGCAGTTCATCCAGCACCTGGACCATGGTGCGGCGGATCAAGGCGATATTGGCGGCGGCATCGCTGCCCAGCTGCTTGCCGATCAGGTCGCCCACCGGGCCACTGAGTTCGACGAAGGCGCGGTTGAAGTTCTTGCCGCTGCCCAGCTCGAAACGCCCCAGGTGGCTGCCCTGCACCTGCTGGTCCAGGCCGATGGGGTTGGCCACCGGCACCAGTTCGATCACCCCCTTGAGGCGGCCCTGGCGCTCCAGTTCGGCCAGACGCTGCTTGAGTTCCCAGGCGGTGCGCATGCCCGGCAATTCATCGGCGTGCAGGCTGGCCTGGATGTACACCTTGCGCGTGCCGCTACCAAAGCGGAACACGCTGAGCTGACGCTGAGTGCCCAGATGGCCCCAGGGCAGGGAATGATCGATGCGTTGCATGCTGGCTCCAGGGATCGAAAAAAGCGCGGTGCAGAATAAAACAGTGACGCAGAAAAAAGGTGGCGACCGAGTTGCGGCCGCCACCTTTTTTTACTGCATGTATCGAGCCCGACGGTTTACTCGCCGTAGACGTCGAAATCGAAGTACTTGTCCTGCACTTGCTTGTACTTGCCGTTGGCGCGGATCTCGGTAATGGCGGTGTTGAATTTCTCCGCCAGCTCCTTGTCGCCCTTGCGCACGGCAATGCCGGCACCGCCACCGAAGTATTTCGGATCGTTGTACTCGGGACCGACGAAGGCAAAGCCCTTGCCGGCGTCGGTTTTCAGGAAACCGTCATTGAGGTTGACCGAGTCGGCCAGCAGCGCGTCGATGCGACCGGAGACCATGTCCAGGTTGGCTTCCTGCTGGGAACCGTAGCGCACCAGGTCGATACCGGCCGGCACCAGCACTTCAGTGGCGAAGCGGTCGTGGGTACTGGCGCGCAGCACACCGACTTTCTTGCCCTTGAGCTCGGTCAGCGGGTCCTTGATGGCGGTGCCGGCCTTCATCACGAAGCGTGCTGGGGTGTGGTAGTACTTGATGGTGAAATCGACGTTCTTCTTGCGGTCGTCAGTGATGGTCATGGACGACAGGATGGCGTCGATCTTCTTCACCTTCAGCGCCGGGATCAGGCCGTCGAACTCCTGCTCGACCCAGGTGCACTTGACCTTCATCTGCTCGCACAGGGCATCGCCCAGGTCGACGTCGAAACCGGTGAGCTTGCCGTCGGGGGTCTTCATCGAGAACGGTGGGTAGCCGGCTTCGATACCGATGCGGATCGGCTTGGCCTCGTCGGCCGAAGCGGTGAAGGAAAACAGCGACAGTGCCAGGGCACCAAACAGCGCAAACTTGTTCATTTATAACTCCAGGAGACGGAGACTTTTATTGGCTGGTTTCGATTAGGGGCAAATCGAAGTGGCCAGCAGTCTAGAGCGGCTCCCGGGAAGCAAATTGTGTTGATGCGACAAATACTTATAAAAATCATAAAGCCGCGACGCTGCGCCCTCCCCCTCGCCCCGACGTGGTGCGTTTATCCCTGAGCAACCCGACGTTCGCCTCAGAACGGACCATGTTTACCGACATATCCTGCGCCAGCCGCAACCTGGGGCCGCCGCCAGCGCAGGTGCCCCTCAGCAGGCGCAGGACAGGTCCGGCCCCTCGCTGCGCGGTTGTCCGGTGCTGAGCCCAAAACCCTCATCGAGCCAGCCGGTGACACCGCCGATCATCTCCTTGACCGGGTATTCCAGGGCCGCCAGCTTGATCGCCGCCTTGTTCGCGCCGTTGCAGTGAGGGCCGGCGCAATACACCACGAACAGGGTGTCGCGGGGATAACCGGCCAGGTGTTCGGCGCTGAGCAAGCGCCCGGGCAGATTGATCGCCCCGGGTACATGGCCACGGGCAAAGGCCTCAGGGCCACGCACATCCACCAGGACAAAATCCACTTCACCGGCCTGCTGGCTGCTGTAGACGTCGGAACAGTCGGTTTCAAAGGTCAGGCGGTTGCAAAAATGCATCAGGGCAATGGCCGAAGGGGCGGCGGCAGTGCTGCGGACCAGGCTGGTCATGGGCGTCTCCAGAAACTCGCGATTAAGGTGGGAAGGACTTTATCGGCCCGGCCCCACCGCGTTAAAGTGGCGCCCCGGACAGCCACTGGTAACTTTCCGCCAAATGCATAATCCCCCCGGTCTGGTCGCGATCCTGGCTTACGACGGCCTGTGCACCTTCGAATTCGGCATCGCCGTGGAAATCTTCGGCCTGGCCCGGCCGGAGTTCGATTTTCCCTGGTATGAGCACTGCATCGTCGCCGTGGACCCGGGGCCGATGCACGCGGCGGGCGGTATCCGGATACTCGCCGATGGCGGCCTGGAACGGCTGGAGCAGGCCCGGACCATCATCATTCCCGGCTGGCGCAGCCGCGACCAGGCGCCGCCGCCCGAGCTGATGGCGGCCCTGCGCCGGGCCCACCATCGCGGCGCGCGGCTGCTGTCGATCTGCTCGGGGGTGTTCGCCCTGGCGGCCAGCGGCCTGCTCAACGGCCTGGGCGCCACCACCCACTGGCGCTACACCCAAGAACTGGCCGAGCGCTTCCCGGACATCCGCGTGGACCCGGACGTGCTCTATGTGGACGCCGGCCAACTGATCACGTCTGCCGGCAGCGCCGCCGGAATCGATGCCTGCCTGCACCTGGTGGCCCGGGACTTTGGCACCGGGGTGGCCAACAGCGTGGCCCGACGCCTGGTGATGTCACCCCAGCGTACCGGCGGCCAGGCCCAGTTCATTCCGGCGCCGGTCAGCCGCACCCCGCGCAGCGACCTGTCGCAGGTCATGCAATGGGCCAGGGAGCGCCTGCATCAGCCGCTGACGGTGAGCGACCTGGCGGCCCGGGCGCTGATGAGCGAACGTACCTTCTTGCGACGTTTCAGCGCCGCCACCGGCGCCACGCCCAAGGCCTGGCTGCAACATGAGCGACTGGCCCGGGCCCGGGAACTGCTGGAAAGTGGCAGCCAGACCACGGAAAGCATCGCCCTGCATTGCGGTTATCGTTCGGTGGAAAGTTTTCGCGTGGCCTTCCGCAGCCTCGTAGGCCTGCCGCCCTCGGCCTACCGCGAACGCTTCGGCCAAAAATCCCCCTCGTAGGAACCGGCTTGCCGGCGAAGCACCCGACGTTCATCCGGTGGTGTTCATCCCGGCCTCTTCGCGGGCAAGCCCGCTCCTACGGGAAAAGAGGGAGACCCCGCTGCCGGCGAAGAACACCACGCTTATCCGGTGGCGTCCATTCCGGCCCGTGTCTAAGGCTCCGGTTTGCGCAGAAGGTAGGTGTCCATGATCCAGCCATGCGTCTCGCGCGCCTGGCGACGGACCCGCTGGATCTCGTCGGCGACCTCGTCCAGGCGCCCGGCGATGAGGATCTCGTCCGCGGTGCCGAGGTAGGCGCCCCAGTAGATGTCCAGGTCCTGATGGCGCAACTGGCGGTAGGCGTCCTCGGCATCCAGCATCACCACCTGGCTGTCGGCATCACCGGCCTGCCCCGCCGCCAGACGGCGGCCGGTGGTGATTTCCACTGAGCGGCCGATGCGGTTGAGCGGCACTTTATGCTGTGCGGCCAGGGCCTGGACGCTGGTGATGCCGGGGATCACCTGATACTCGAACTGCGCCGCCCCACTGGCCAGGATCTGCTGCAGGATGCGCAGGGTGCTGTCATACAGCGCGGGATCGCCCCAGACCAGAAAGGCCCCGGTCTGCCCCGGCTGCATTTCCTGGTTGATCAGGCGTTCGAAGATCCGCTGCTTGTCACGGTTCAGCGCCTGGACGCTGGCCGGGTAATCCACGTCGCCTCGCTGACGCTCCGGGGTCTGCGCCTCGACGAAGCGATAAGGGCGCTCGGTGAGGTAGCGCTGGCACAGCTCGCGGCGCAGGTCGATCAGCGAATCCTTGCTCGGGCCCTTGTCCATCAGGAACACCAGATCGCAGCGGTTCAGCGCCTTGATCGCCTGGATGGTGATGAAATCGGGATTGCCGGCGCCGATGCCGATGACCAGGAGGGTTTTCATGGGGTCAGGTTCTCGCTGCTGTGCCTGGGGACAGTATGGGCGGCGCGACGCGCCCGACCAATGCGCCGCCGGCCCAGGGGCTCAGTCACGGCCGTCCAGTCGCAGGCGCCAGCGCCCGGCGTGGCTCAAATCCAGGCGGCCCAGGGGCTCGATGTCCAGCAGGTTGAAGCTGCTCAGGGGCGCCTGCAGCACCTGGAGCATGGCCGCGCGGATCACCATGGGATGGGTCACCGCCAGCCAGTGCCCGGGCTGCTGGGCCATCTGCTCCAGCCATTGGGCCACGCGCTGGCACAACTCGACCCGCGACTCTCCCCCCGGCGGCGCGCACTGCGGGTCTTCGAGCCAGGCCTGCAAGGCCTGGGGCTCTCGCGCTTGCAACTCGGCAAGCCGCAGCCCCTGCCAGGCGCCCACAGCGCAATCGCGCAAGGCCTCCTGCACCTGGGGCGCGGCGCTGAACAGCGCGGCCGTCTGCCGGGTGCGCCGCTCCGGCCCGCAGAGCACCCGCAGCCCGGGCTTGAAAGCCGCCGCCCGACTCAGGGCCTGGGCCTGCCAGTCCATTTCCAGGGCTTCGTCCAGGGGCAGGCGCGCCTGCTTCTGGGCAGCGGTACGGGCATGGCAGATCAGGGTCAGGCGGGTGGCCGGCAATGGGGCAATCTCGACAAAGGGCTATCAGGGGTGAGGCGCGGTTGTAGCACGATGGCCGAGGGAAAAAAACCGACGGCGAGCGCTGGAAAGCTCTCATAAAAATCAAGAACAAACTGCTTTCAAAAAGAGAATCAGCTTATAGGCCACCCAGGCACCTCCCTCTTATCCTCCAGCCCTCTTCCACGTTTCGACCCAACCAGGCACCTAAACAACCATGCACAGCGGTATGTGGGAGCTCATGTCTCTCGACCTGGCAGTCAACACTTCGCTGCTGCCGATCATCCTCTTGCAATACGTGGCCATGGTCGGGATCTTCAGCACCCTGCTGATGCTGCGCGAAGATGCCCAGCGCCTGATCAAATCCAAGAAAGTGCTGCTGGGGTTGATCCTCGGCACCAGCAACGTCGCGCTGATCGCCCTGGCCTCGCAGTTCATGCAAACCCCGGTGAAGGCGTTCCTGAGCAACGACATGCTGTTTCTTGCCGGTTTGCTGGGCGGCTGGTGGGGCGGCCTGGCCTGCCTGACACTGGTGGCGCTGGCACGTTTCTGGATCGCCGGGGCCGAGCTGTTTGCCGAAGCCCTGTTCAGTTTCAGCCTGATGACCCTGGGCGGCGTGCTGTTGCACCGCTGGTTCGAGTCGCGCGACCTGTGGTCCCTGCGCCTGAAGGATATGGCGCTGGTGGTGCTGGTGCGGATCGCCGCCGCCATCGCCCCGATGCAACTGATCGACTGGTTCGGCAGCATCGATTCCGCCATCAATGCCCAGTTGCTGTCACTGCGGATCAGTTCGACCCTGCTCTCGCTGCCGCTGATCATCCTGATCCTCGCCATGCTGCGCCGCGAAGCGCGCTACCAGCAGGCCCAGCAGCGTCTGCTGCAACAGGCCCTGACCGACTCGACCACGCAACTGCCCAATCGCCGGGCCCTGAACCTCTACCTGGAACAACTGCTGCAGCACAACGGCCCCAAGCTCGGGCGGCACACCCTGATCGTGATCAAGATCGGCAATCTCAAGGACCTGGTGGCCATCCATGGTCACGACTGGAGCGATCAATTGCTGATCGGCCTGGCGCAACAGTTCAGGGACGGGCCGGCCAGGCACGTCCTGCAGACCGCCAGCGAGCCCAGCCCCTTCATGTTCTCCGACCTCAGCATCGCCCTGGCCCTGCCCAACTGCGGGATCCGCCAGGTCGAGGAGTCGGCGCTGCTGACCTCCCTGCAAATGACCCTGCAGGCCAGCCTGCCCGGCGACGGCGGCCTGCCTCCCACCCTGCAGTACTGCGTGATCGATGCCTGCGCCGGCGGCAGCCCCACCGTCACCTTGCGCAATATCAGCCTGGCGCTGGAGGACAGCCGCCAGCCGGTGCGCTACCTGCACCAGTCGCTGATCGAGCAGGCCCAGAGCAACGAACGCATCCGCCAGCAGTTGCTGGAATGGGTGCGCACCCACAACCCGCCTCTGCACTACCAGCCGAAGTTCTGCCTGGAGCGGCGCACGGTCATCGGCGCCGAAGCCCTGCTGCGGGCCCGGGACGAACAGGGCGCGGCCATTTCTCCGTTGCTGATTCTCGACGTCATCCGCCACCACGACCTGCAGCACGCCTTCGAATGGTCGACCATCGAAGCGGTGATCCGCGATGCCCGGCGCTACATCGACGCCGGATTGACGGGACCGCTGGCGGTCAACGTTTCGGCCTCGACCCTGAGCGATGCCAACTTTGCCGTGCTGCTGATACAGCGCCTCAAGGAAAGCGGCCTGCCCGGCCACCGCCTGACCCTGGAACTGACCGAAAACACCCTGCTGCAGGACACCCGCCAAGCGGCCCACAACATGCTCCTGCTCAAGGATCATGGCGTGACCCTGTCCCTGGACGACTTCGGCACCGGCTATTCGGCGCTGAGCATCCTGGCCAAATACCCCTTTGCGGAAGTGAAGATCGACCACTCGATGATCTCGCTGCTGCACTACGAACGGATGCGCACCGCCGTGTCCATCGCCCAGGAAAGCGCCCGCCTGTACCAGGCGACACTGACCGCCGAAGGGGTCGAGACTCAGGAGCAGATCGATATTCTGCGGAGCATTGGCATTGGCTGTGCCCAGGGGTACTTCTTCTCGCCGGCGGTGCCTCTGGAGCAATTGATTGAATTGGGGGTTGGTTGTGAGGGCTTGCGGAGCGAAAGGCGGGGGGATTGATCGAGCTTTTCGGCTTTTTTTGGGGGGTACATATCCGTTGCTGCGGGTGCGGCTACTTAGGGTTTCGCTCTTACAGCGAGTTTGACGGGGTACATATCCATTTCTGCGGTCACGGCTGCTTATGGTTTCGCTCTTACAGCGACTCACTTTTGAAGAGCGCAAAAGTGAGCAAAACGCTCCTGCCCCTCCACTCGGTGCCTCGCCTAGGCTCGGCATGCCCTCACTCCGGCATTGATCCGTGGGCCGCCGCAATGGGCCATCCCTGGCCCAGTGCGGCTAACCCGGCGTCCTGCCGGGTTACCCACGGCTCAATGCCTGCGTTCGGCCATCGTGTCTAAAGGGGCAGGAAGATCAAAAGCCGGAGCAAGATCAACATCTGACGGCGGCCTGCCGGCCGGCCTTGTTTCATTAGTCCTTCACTGGGCGACGTTACTCTTGGGAGGGCTGAAGGTCCTGCGGACCTTTTCGCAGCTTCGCAGGCTCAGCAGCGGCTACAGAACGCACATACTCTGTAGCCGCTGCCGCAGGCTGCGCACGGCTCCGCAGGAGACGCTAAACCTGCCTCCCCGATATTCCTGACATATCGCGCCGCCTGGTTTTGCGAGCGCGAGCGCTCGTTCGCAGCCTTCGGCAGCGGCTACAAGGAGACTGCCTGCGCAGCTTGGCTTTTGATCTTGCTCTTGATCTTGATCTTGATCTTCAGGCCCCTTCCCAGCAGGCCGAGCGTAGGCGTTGCGTAGGGGGCAGCTCGGCATGGATGCCGAGCTAGCCGCCACCCGGCCATGGATGGCCGGTTGGCGGCGGGCCCCCGGAGCAATGCCGGAGCTCGGGCACCCCGAGCCCCAGCGAGGGGCCGTATGGAGGGGCAAGCCCTTTTGGTTACTTTTACGGCGTTTGGTAAAAGTGACTCGCCGTAAGGGCGAAACCGTAAGCAGCCGTTACCGCAGCAACGGATATGTACCCCGCCCCCCAACCCCAACCCCGCCCCCGCCCCATTTCAGGGCATTCCGATATCAACCAATTTTTCACTAGACATGTAGCGTCCATTACATAAATATCAATTTCGCCTTTTCATGAAACAAAACCGACATCACTGTCCAAGGCACCCGATGCCCTCTCTCAAAGACCTGATCACCGACTCGGCCCTCGACCTGACGCCCGCGGAACGCAAGGTGGTGCGCGCGCTGCTCGACCACTACCCGCGCAACGGCCTGGGACCGATGTCGCGCCTGGCGGAACACGCCGGGGTCAGTGATCCGACCATCGTGCGGCTGGTGAAAAAGCTCGGTTTCAGCGGCTACGGCGAATTCCAGGAAGCCTTGCTCAGCGACATGGACGATCGCCTGCGGTCCCCCAGCACCCTGCTCCGCCCCCGGGCGCAAGTGGCTCAGGGCGACACCTGGGGCCGCTACCTGGCGGACAGCCAGCGCGCGCTGCAGGACACCCAGGCCCTGACCCAGCCCGAAGACGTGCGCGTGCTCGTGGACTGGCTGCAGGACAACCGCCACGCGGTGTACTGCTTTGGCGGACGCTTCAGCAGTTTCCTCGCCCACTACCTGCTCAACCACCTGCGCCTGATGCGCCCCGGCTGCCTGTTGCTGGAAGACAATGCGCAGCTGCCGGACCGCCTGTTCGATATCCAGCGCCAGGACCTGGTGCTGCTGTTCGACTACCGCCGCTATCAGTCCCAGGCCCTGCGGGTGGCCAGCGCGGCCAAGGCGCGTCACGCCCGGGTCGTGCTGTTCACCGATATCTATGCCTCGCCGCTGCGGGAGCTGGCGGACTTGATCATCAGCGCCCCGGTGGAATCGCTGTCGCCCTTCGACACCCTGGTGCCGGCGCTGGCCCAGGTCGAGGCGCTGATCGCCTGCCTGACGCTGCGCAGCGCCCATCTTGGTCAACGCCTGGAGGGCATCGATGCCCTGCGGGCGCAATTCGATACCCATGTGCTGGAGGAAAAATAAGGATGTTCAGCCTGCCCCACCGTTCGCCCCGCGACCTGCCCTTCGTTGTCGATCACACCGCCCTGCTGCTGGTGGACATGCAGCGCGCCTGGCTGGAACCGCAGTTCGACCCGCACCTGCAAGGCCCCGAGGGCGAGGCTTTTCTCAAGCGGGTCCGGGAGCGGGTGATCCCCAACCAGCAACGGCTGCTGGCCGCGGTGCGCGAGGCGCGGCAAAACGTGCTGCACACCCTTATCGAAAGCCTGACCGCCGACGGCCGTGACCGCTCCCTGGACCACAAGCTGTCGAACATGCACCTGCCCAAGGGCAGCCCCCAGGCGGCGATCATCGACGAGCTGACCCCGGTGGAAAACGAGATCGTGCTGCCCAAGACCTCTTCCGGGGTGTTCAATTCCACCAACATCGACTACGTGCTGCGCAACCTGGAAACCCGCCACCTGATCGTCGCCGGGATCGTCACCGACCAGTGCGTGGACATGGCGGTGCGCGACGCCGCCGACCGCGGCTACCTGGTGACCCTGGTGGAAGACGCCTGCGCCACCTACGGCGACGCCCGGCACCAGGCCTGCCTCAACGCGATCAAGGGCTACTGCTGGATCACCGACACCGACACCGTGCTCGGCCGCCTGCGGGAGATCCGCGGATGAGCCGCGGCCAGGGCATCAAGGCCCTGACCCCGGTGGCGATGACCAGCCTGGTCACCACCGACCTGATCGGCGTGACCCGGGGCCGTTCCTTTCCCAGCGACGAACTGGAACGCTACCGGCTCGGCGGCTGCGGCTGGGTGCCGGCCAACAGCGCCCTGACGCCCCAAGACCTGATCGCCGAGGACAACCCCTGGGGCGCTTACGGCGACCTGCGGCTGATTCCCGACCTGGACAGCCGGGTCAGTGTCGGTGCTGGGCCGGATGCCAGCGCGGCGCCGCTGGACTTCATCCACGCCGACATCTGCGAAACCGACGGCAAGCCCTGGGCGGCCTGCCCGCGCACCCTGCTGCGCAACGAAATCGAGCGCTACCGCGAGCTGGGCATCCAGATCACCGCGGCCTTCGAACATGAATTCAACCTCGACACCGGCGCCGGCCAGCGCCAGCACCTGGCCTTCTCCCTGGAAGCCCAGCGCCAGGGCGCGGCCTTTGGCGGCTGGCTGCTGGCGGCGCTGCGGGCCGCCGGCGCCGAACCGGAAATGTTCCTCCCCGAATACGGCAAGCGGCAGTACGAAATCACCTGCCGCCCGACCCAGGGCCTGGCGGCCGCCGACCGCGCGGTGAACGTGCGCGAGATCACCCGGGAAATCGCCCGGCAGCTGGGGCAGCGGGTCAGCTTCGCGCCCAAGACCGCCGCCGACGCGGTGTGCAACGGCGTGCACCTGCACCTGAGCCTGCAGGACCTGGACGGCACCCCACTGCTCTACGATCCCCAGGCGGTCAGCGGCGACGACCTGTCGCGCCTGGGCCAGCACTGGGCCGCCGGGGTGCTCAAGCATCTGCCGGCGCTGTGCGCCTTCACCGCGCCGACGCCGCTGTCCTACGAGCGCCTGCAGCCCCATCACTGGAGCGCCTCCTACGCCTGCCTGGGGCTGCGCAACCGCGAAGCCTCGCTGCGCATCTGCCCCACCGTGGACATCGGCGGCAAGCCCCTGGCGCCGCAGTACAACCTGGAGTTCCGCGCCCTGGACGCCACCGCCTCGCCACACCTGGCCATGGCGGTGATCCTGATCGCCGGACGCCTGGGCCTTGAACAGACGCTGCCGCTGAACGCGGTGACCGACAAGGTCCCCGATGAACTGAGCGCCGAACAGCGCCTGGCCAGCGGCATCGTGCCCCTGCCGGGCAGCCTGCCCCAGGCCCTGGATTACCTGCGCAGCAACACGGAGTTGCTGCAGGCTCTGCCGGAACCGCTGCTGAGCACCTATTTGGCCGTCAAACAAAAGGAAGTGTCCCTGACCGAGCACCTGACCGCTGCCGAACTCTGTGAGCACTATGGACACCTGTACTAAATCCGCCGAGCACGGTTTCTATACCGAACCGGCCTATCGCCTGCTGCGGGAAGACTCCGAGCATCCGCTGATCCTGGTGTGCGAGCACGCCAGCCACTACATTCCACCGGCCCTGCACGACCTGGGCCTGGACAAGGTCGCGGCCCGCGAGCACATCGCCTGGGACCCGGGCGCCCTGGAACTGGCCGAGAGCCTGTCCCAGGCCCTGGGCGCGACCCTGATCGCGGCCAACTATTCGCGCCTGCTGATCGACCTCAACCGGCCGCGCCACGCTCCCGACAGCATCCCGCTGCAGAGCGAGATCTATCAGGTGCCGGGCAACCAGCACCTGGACGAGGCGACCCGCGAATACCGCCGCCAGCAGCTGTTCACGCCGTTTCACCAGCGTCTGCAGCGCATCATCGACCGGCGCCTGGCCGCCGGCCGCGAAGTGCGGGTGGTGGGGATCCACAGCTTCACGCCGATCTACTACAGCCAGCCGCGCTCGCTGGAAGTCGGCGTGCTGTATGGCAACGCCACGGCCTACGCCGCGCGGATACTGGAAGGTTTGTGGGCCCTGCCGATAAAGGTGGCGGGCAACCAGCCTTATGAAATCGACCCCTTGAGCGACATGACCGTGCCGGTGCACGGTGATGCCCGGGGCCTGGAATCGGTGCTGATCGAGGTGCGCAACGATCTGCTGCGCAGCCCCGAAGCCGTGCAGTGCTGGAGCGAACGCCTGGCGCCGCTGCTGTAACCCGGATAGCAAGAGGATTGAACGCGAACAAGACGATTTGCAGGACTGCAACGACAACAAGAAAACACGCTGTGGTGTGTCTTTAACCCTGCCAGGTTCAAACACAGGCCGGCGCCCGAGGTGTCCATGACGACCCTCGGCGCCGCCTTCGTCCACTTATATTGGCTACAAGGAGAACCGCTTCATGGAGATTGAAGAATTCGGCTACAAACAGGAACTCAAGCGCGGGCTGAGCCTGCGCGACCTGGTGGTCTACGGGATGATTTTCATGATCCCCATCGCCCCGTTCGGGGTCTACGGTTACGTCAACCAGGAAGCCCCGGGCATGGTGCCCCTGGCCTACATCATCGGCATGGTGGCGATGGTCTTCACCGCCCTGAGCTACGGCGCAATGGCCCGCGCCTTCCCCATCGCCGGCTCGGTCTACTCCTATGCCCAGCGCGGCCTCAATCCCCATGTCGGCTTTCTCGCCGGCTGGCTGATGCTGCTGGACTACCTGCTGATTCCGCCGCTGCTCTACGTCTACGCCGCCATGGCCCTCAACCACCTGTACCCGGAAGTGCCCAAGGTCGGCTTCATCCTGGCGTTCCTGGTCAGCGCCACCTTCGTCAACCTGCGGGGCATCACCTTCACCGCGCGGATGAACATCCTGTTCCTGCTGGCGCAGCTGGTGGTGCTGGGGATCTTCCTGTTCTACGCCTGGAACGCCCTGCACGGGGGCGCCGGCAACGGCCAACTGACCCTGGCGCCGCTGTACAGCCCGGAGAACTTCCACTTCGGCCTGCTGATGCAGGGCGTGTCGATCGCGGTGCTGTCGTTCCTGGGCTTTGACGCCATCTCGACCCTGGCCGAAGAGGTCAAGGGCGACCCGGGCCGCAGCGTCGGTCGCGCCGCGCTGATCACCCTGGTGGTGATGGGGGCGATCTTCGTGGTGCAGACCTGGATCGCCACCGACCTGGCCGCCGGCATGGGCTTCAAGTCCGCCGACACCGCCTTCTACGAGATCGCCGAACTGGCCGCCGGCAGCTGGCTGGCGACCCTCACCGGGGTGGCCACGGCGCTGGCCTGGGGCGTGGCCGTGGCCATCACCTCGCAAGCCGCGGTGTCGCGCCTGCTGTTCGGCATGGCCCGCGACGGCAAGCTGCCCAAGGTGCTGGCCAAGGTCCACCCGAAACACAACACCCCGCACATCAGCATCTACCTGGTGGCGGTGCTGTCGCTGCTGATCTGCTACCTGTTCATCAACTCGGTGGATACCCTGACCTCCCTGGTCAACTTCGGCGCCCTGAGCGGCTTCATGCTGCTGCACATCACCGTGATCAACTTCTACTGGCGCCGGCAGAAGTCCGGCCAGGTGATCCGCCACCTGATCTGCCCGGTGATCGGCTTCGTGATCGTCAGCGCCATCATGTACAACATGGGCGTGGACGCGCAGAAACTCGGCGCCATCTGGATCCTCGCCGGGCTGGTCTACCTGTTCCTGCTGAACAAGCTGGGCAGCGGCGCCGCCCTGCCCGATCCGCTCAAGCAATAACCTCCCGCGCGGCGCCGGATGGCGTCGCGCGCACCCCGCGCGCAGCCGCCAAGAGCCGCCCCGGGGACCGGCCGCCGGATGCCGCGGCCGTGCAACTGCGTGGTCACCGACAGTGATGTCTGGCCGATGTTCGCCCCGGGCGAACGGCCCTTGATACAGGAGTACCCCCATGCTGGCCTTGCGTCCGGTGGCGTTATCCGATCTGCCTCAACTGCTGCGACTGGCCGGCACACGCCTGCTGGGCGTGACTTCGCTGGTGGATGACGAAACCTGCCTGCGGGAAAAGATCCTCGACTCCCTGGCGTCCTTCGCCAAGGTCGAGGCCCGCCAGGGTCCGGAAAACTATTTTATGGTGCTCGAGGACCAGGACAGCGGCCAACTCCACGGCTGCTCGGACATTCTCGCCACCGCCGGCTTTGCCACCCCCTTCTACAGCCTGCGCAACCGCCCCTTCATCAGCAGCTCGCGCGAGCTGAACATCGAGCAGGCGGTGCCGACCCTGTCGCTGTGCCAGGACCTCAGCGAACAGACCCTGCTGCGCAGCTTCCATGTCGATCCGGCATTGGCGGGCACGCCCCAGGCGCAACTGACCTCCCGCGCGCGCCTGCTGTTCATCGCCGCGCACCCCTGGCGCTTTGCCGACAGTTGCATCAGCGAGATCGTCGGCTACAGCGACGACGCCGGCCAATCGCCCTTCTGGGCGGCGGTGGGCCAGCACTTCTTCGACCTGCCCTATGTCGAGGCCGAACGCCTGTGCGCCTTGCAGGGCCGCGGCTTTCTCGCCGAACTGATGCCCCAGTACCCGCTGTACATCCCGATGCTGCCGCAGCCGGCCCAGGACTGCATCGGACGCATTCACCCGGCGGCCCGGGAAGCCTGCGACATCCTCGTCGACGAGGGCTTTGCGCCGACCCAGTACGTTGACCTGTTCGATGCCGGCCCGACCCTGCAGGCACGCCATAACCAGCTACGCTCGATCATTCAGAGCCGGGTCGCGACCAGCTACCTGAGCCCGCAGAGCGGCCAGGGCCGCCACTGGCTGCTGAGCAATGACCGGCTGCAGGGCTTTCGCGCGATTGTCGTGCCCCTGGATGAGGCCCCGGGGGACGTGATCGGCCTGGACCACTCGATGTTCCAGGCCCTGCAATTGACACCGGGCGAGCCGGTGCGGGCGGTGGCGTTATGAGCCAGCCGCGGTTTTACCGCTGCCCCGGGCAGCGTCAAGGAGCTGTGCCATGATCGTCCGTCCGATCCGCGTCACCGATCTGCCGGCGCTGCTGAGGCTGCTGCAAGGCAACGGTCGCGAGTTGAACAACCTCTCCACCGACCCCGAGCGCCTGGCTCATCGGCTGCGCTGGGCCCAGCGCACCTTCGCCAATCAGGTGGAACGGGCCGACGCCGACTACCTGTTCGTACTGGAGGACGACGACCAGCAAGTGATCGGCGTCTGCGGCCTGAGCGGCGCCATCGGCCTGCGCGAGCCCTGCTACCACTACCGGGTGGGCATCACCCGCGGCCGCGCCCCGGAGCTGGGGATCGAAAAACAGATCCCGACCCTGTTCCTGTGCAACGAGATGACCGGGCAATCCCTGCTCTGCTCGCTGTACCTGCGCCACGACCAGCGCCAGGGCTACGCCGGGCGCCTGCTGTCCACCGCGCGCCTGCTGTTCGTCGCCGAATACCCGAAGCTGTTCGGCGACAAGCTGGTGGCCGAGCTGCGGGGCCAGCTCGACGGCCAGGGCCGTTCGCCGTTCTGGGACAGCCTGGGGCGCCACTTCTTCAAGATGGACTTCCAGCAGGCCAATCGCCTGTCCAGCCAGGGCAGCAAGCCGTTCATCGCCGAACTCATGCCACGCCAGCCGCTGTACACCTGCCTGCTCAGCCCCGCCGCCCAGGCCGCCATCGGCCAGGCCCACCACAGCACCGAGCAGGCGGTGCACATCCTGCGGGACGAAGGCTTCAACCATCAGGGCTGCATCGACATCTTCGACGGCGGGCCGCTGATCGAGGCCGAGGTGACGAAGATCCGCAGCGTGCGTGAAAGCCAGACCCTGCCCCTGCTGGTGGGCACTCCGGACGCGCAGGCGCCGGTGTGGCTGATTCACAACCGGCGCCTGGAGAACTGCCGCATCACCGCCGCGCCCGGGCGCCTGGTGTCCGGCTGCCTGCTGGTGGACCGCCTGACCGCCAAACGCCTGCAACTGCAGCCCGGCGACTCGGTGCGCGCCGTGCCGCTGCTGGCCTGCGAGTCCCCGCCGACACGGCGCTCACAGCGGCACCTGACCCCGGAAACCGCCGCGCTGCCGTAGCCACCGCCTTGCCCGTTATCAGGCACGACTCGCTGCAGATCCGCCATCGCCCTTGAACCGCAAGCACCCGGCGCCAGGCCCGACGTTGACGAACGTCGGTGCGAGTGTTCAGATGCCGCCCAGTTTCAGGTGCCTCATGCCGCCGTGCATGAGGTGAAACGGGAAACCGGTGCGCCCCTTCAGGGCTAGTCCGGTGCTGCCCCCGCAACGGTAAGCGAGTGCTGCATTCAACACGCCACTGTACCCAAGGTATGGGAAGGCGAATGCCGCCACACTCGTCAGCCCGGAGACCGGCCTGGAACCTGTGTTTGGCAATCCTGCGGTGGGCGGGCATGGGCCGGTATGGTCGCGTGCCTGTGGCCGATACCTTCTCCTGCGTGCTTCCCGAAGACACTTTCGAGAAGACCAAGAATGACAACACCTGAGACTTTCCTTGCACGCGACTGGCGTGCACCGCGCCGCAGCATGAGCGGCGCCCTGTTCGGCTGCCTGTTCAGCCCCCTGCTGCTGGCGGACGACGCGCCGCTGAAACTGGAGCAGCAATGGGTTTCCGCCCCTTCGGTGGAGTCCACCACGGTGGCCGAAATGGCCAGGTACGGCAGCAAGGTGGAGATCATCGATCGCCAGCAGATCGAGCGTGCCGGCCCCAGCAGCGACATCACCCGGGTCCTGCAGATGTACGTGCCGGGCCTCTACGTCGCACCGAAAAACGGCCCCTTCGACTACGGCACCTATTCCCTGCTGGGCGGGCGCAACGACGACACCCTGATCCTGCTGGACGGCGTGCGCCTGAACAACCGCCTGTACGGCGGCCTGTACCTGGACACCCTGCCGGCCAACGCCATCGAGCGCATCGAGGTGCTCAAGGGCGGCCAGAGCCTGCTGTTCGGCACCCAGGCGGTGTCCGGGGTGATCAACATCGTCACCCGCAGCCCGCAGACCCGCGACGTCTCCGGCGAGGTCAACCTGGGCCTGGACAGCTTCCGGGGCCAGAGCGGCGATGCCCGCGCCGAGCAGATCCTCAGCAACGGCCTGGGCGACCTGGGCCTGCTGGCCTATGTCAGCCATAACGTCTCCGACGGTTACCAGCCCTATCGCAACAGCGCCTACAGCCCCAACACCCGGGACAAGAAACGCGGCTATGCCGTGACCACCTTCGGCGCCAAGGCGATCCAGGGCTTTGCCGACGATTCGCGGCTGGAACTGTTCTACCAGTACAGCGACGCCAACCTGGATTTCGCCCGCCCGGTGAACAACCATAAAACCACCAACGACCGCATCCAGCAGATCGCCACCGCGACCTTCGAGCAGCGCCTGGGCGAGCGCTTCAGCTACTTCGTCAAAGGCCATGTCAACGACTGGGACACCCGCTACACCCGCATCAACACCACCGAGGGCGGGGGCCTCAAGGTGATCAACCACAACGACTACTGGGGCTTCACCGACTGGGGCCTGCAGGCCGAGGGCAAGGCCGAGCTGGACGGCGGCCATGTGCTGGTGTTCGGCAGCGACAACCAGTGGTTCAAGGGCCAGGACGATGTGCTCAAGATCGAGGACAACAGCGCCCAGGCCAACGCCCTCTACGCTCAACTGCGCCCGGTATTGGCAGCCCTGCCCGACTGGCACCCGAGCATCGGCGTGCGTCACGAGAAGATCAGCGGCGGCGAAAGCGCCACGGTGGGCATGCTCACCTCGCTGTATGACCTCTCGCCCCACTGGCAACTGCGCGGCCAGTTCGGCAGCGCCTTCAAGCTGCCCAACGCCGAGCAACTGTTCGCCAACGAGGAGGATGAACGAGGCAACCGCCACCTCAAGCCGGAAAAGAGCGTGAATGCCGAGCTGGGCCTGGACTACCAGGGCCACCTGCTGGCCGGCGACTTCAACGCCAGCGGCACGCTGTTCCAGCGCAAGATCGACGACCTGATCGCCCTCGACGGCATCGACTGGGTCAATGGCCAAGGACGGATCAAGGTACGTGGCCTGGAGATCGACGGGCGCTGGCAGTTCAGCCCGCAATGGACCCTGCAGGCGGACATGACCCGCAACCTGGTGGAGTCGCGCAACGGCGTGACCCTGAGCAACATCCCCGGCTTCCTCGCCCGCACGCGGCTGGGCTACGAGTCCGTGGACCGCCAGTGGGGCGTGGGCGGGGCAATCCGCTACATCGGCCAGATCGACAGCCCGAAGAAGATCGACTACGGCCACTATTCGGTGGTCGACGCCGATGCCTATCGCTACCTCGACACGGCCCAGCAGCATCGCCTGAGCCTGCTGGTGGAAAACCTCTTCGACCGCGACTACAGCACCAGCATCGCCAGCAACAACCCGCGGGTGGACAACCTGGGGCGCCCCTTCACCACCGAGGTGCGCTACACCTACCGCTTCTGAGGACGACTGCCATGCACAAGGATTATCAACGGGTGCTGTTCGTCGGCCCCGGCCTGAACAGCGGCGCCCTGGGCGAGGCGTTTCGCCGCGAGCTTCATCGGCTGCGGGGCAACGACGCCAGCACCCGGGTGATCGACACCCTGGACGGCTTCGACAGCCTCTGGGCCGCCCTCGACGAACCCTTGCCCGAGAACGGCGCGGCGCTGCTGGTGGTGGACCTGGAGCCCAGCTCCGACAGCGCCTACCTGGATTGGCTGCGCGACGAACTGGGGCGCCTGGCCCGCGCCCACCCGCAAGCGCCGCAACCCTGGATCACCGCCCAGGCCCTGGGCCGCCGCGGCCTGGACGCAGCCCTGGCCTGCGCCAGCGTCGACCAGCACGAGCGCCACCTGCCCTGCGACAAGGTCAACGCGGTGGCCTGCGACCCGGACTGGTCGCGGGTGCCACCCCACGCCCGCCAGGTGTTCCTCTGCACCGGCCCGCGCTGCGTGCGGCGCGGCGCCCTGGCGCTGTGGAAGACCCTGCGCCGCGAGCTGCTGCGCCTGGAGCACATGGAGACACCCGGTGGCGTGCTGCTGACCCGCACCGCCTGCCAGTTCCCCTGCAACCTGGGGCCGGTGTTGACGGTGCACCCGGATGGCTGCTGGTACCGGGTCGGCGACGACGCCCAGGTGCTGCGCCTGGTGCAGCAACACCTAGTGGCAGGCGCGCCGGTAGCCGATCTGCTGATTCCCTCGCCTTACGCAGGCGCGACAGATGCCTAGAACAACCCCCATCGCCCCGCTGCTCGGCCTCCTGCTCGGTCTGGCCGGCACGCCAGCCCTGGCCACCACCTATGAAAACTGCGGCCAGCGCTGGGAGATCGCCGCGCCGCCGCAACGCATCGTCGCCCTCAACCAGCACAGCGCCGACCTGCTGCTGGCCCTGGGCGCCGGGCCGTCGCTGATCGGCGTGGCCTACCTGGACGACGATGCCGGCGCCGACGGGCACTACCACGGCGTACCGGTGATCGCCCGGCAATACCCGTCGGCGGAGGTGCTCTACAGCCTCAAGCCCGATCTGGTGGTGGGCGGCTTTGCCTCGGCGTTCCCCGAGTCCTTCAGTTCCCGGCAGCGCCTGAGGGGCATTGGCGTGGCCAGCTACCTGCTGGAGTCGGCCTGCGCCGGGCACAACGAGGACTACTTCGGGCATATCCGTCACGACCTGCTGACCCTGGGCCGGCTGCTGCGCCAGGACGCCCGGGCGGCGCAACTGATCGCCGGGCAGCAGGCCGACCTCGACGCGGCGGCGGCCCTGTATCAGGGGCGCGACAGGCCTGCGGTGTTCTACCTCGACAGCGAAGTCAACGGCCTGGCCAGCCAGGGGCGGCGCGGTTTTGTCGGGGTATTGCTGCAGGCCGCCGGCGCGCGCAACAGCTTCGCTGCCATCGACCGCCCGCGCCTGACGGTCGACAGCGAAACCCTGCTGAGCAACGACCCGGACGTGCTGCTGCTGGCGGACGCCCTGTGGTCACCGGCCACGCGCAAACGCCAGCTGCTGCAGCGTGACCCGGTGCTGTCGCGGCTGCGGGCGGTGCGCGAGGACCGGCTGATCGACATCCCCTTCAGCCAACTGGTGCCGGGCATCGCCAGCGGCCGCAGTGCCCTGGAGCTGGCCCGGCGCCTGCACCCCGCCCCGTAGGCGCCGGCTTGCCGGCGAAGCGAGCACCGCCAACCCCGCGACGCGCCACCCGACGCATTCGCGGGCAAGCCCGACAAGAGGCAGGTACTACAGAGGATTCAACACCCTGCGCGATGGCTGCTCCGGCCGATGGCAGTTGACGTTGTTGCGACCGCCGCTCTTGGCCACGTACAAGGCCTGATCGGCATCGTTGAGCCAGTCCATGGCTTCGCCATGCTCGGGACTGAAGGCCGCCAGGCCAATGCTCAGGCTGACCTGCAAGGTCGGGCTCTGTTCATCCCCCAGGCTCGCAAAACGCCCGCGCAAGGCTTCCATCCGCTCGGCGGCCTGCTCCAGGGGCACGTCCGGCAGAATCACGCAGAACTCATCGCCGCCATAACGCCCGGCCTGATCGCTGGCCCGCAGGTTCTGCCTGAGGATCTTGCTCAACTGGCGCAGCACCCCATCCCCGGCGACATGGCCATAGGTGTCGTTGATGGCCTTGAAGTGATCGATGTCGATCAGGGCGATGGCGCCGCCTCGGCCCTGGCGCTTGCAGCGCTGGAACTCGATCTCCAGCTGGTCCTTCCAGGCCCCGTGATTGAGCAGCCCGGTCAGGCTGTCGGTGCGACTCAGGGCCAGCAGCTCGCGCTTGTGCCGGCCCAGGGTGGCCGCCTGCCGGTAGCAGATGTAGCCCAGGGTCATGGGGTACAGGGTCAGCATCGGCAGACAGGCGTACAGCTGCAACGGCGTGGTCTGGGCGATGAACGACGAGCCGAACAGCCAAAGGCCCAGGCCGATGCCCAGGGCCTGGGCCAGGCTGCCGGCGAGAAAGAAGCGCACCCCGCCCAGGGCGATGTTGTTCATCGCCATCATCCCCAGGGTGGTGGCCAGCGGCAGCGGATTGAAGTGCATGGCCGCGACCCAGAACCCGCCGAGCAAGGAGTCCACCAGCAGGTTGCGGTACTCGGCGCGAAACGGCACCCGCGACCAACGCGCCCACTGATAGGCCAGGTGCGGCCAGACCAGGGCGTTGCCCAGCATCAGTCCCCAGACCCAGGGCGCCGGTTGCAGCGGCCACATCCCCGCGGCCACGCACAGCAAGCCCAGGCCAAGGCCCAGAATCCGCGATTTATACAGCCTCCTGGCCAATGACAGTCCCTTGCCTCTGGTGTACTGCGCAGGGGCCAAGTTGCCTCCGTCCAGCGATGGGAAAGATGCAGCGAGCGATAGGTGAGCTTGAACCGTTGCAAGTCTAGCCACGCGGATGCAAAACGCCATCAGTGTACACAGCCTGCCCGCTCAAGACGGGGCCGCTGAGCGGGAATCTGCCCGCCGGCCCCATGCATTCATTTGCAGAATGAAGTTCAGAGGAAACTTCGTTTGTCAGCCCCGGCACCGGCCAGCAGAATCGGGGCCGATCCGTACCTCTCTCGCTTCGATATCCACTGCCACGGGAACCCTGTCCATGAGCAACCAGCGCTTCGTCAGTCCTGACCTGATCCGCCAGGGATTTTCCCGGGCGATGTCGGATATGTACCGCGAGGAGGTGCCCCTCTACGGCGCCCTGATGGCCCTGGTGGCCCAGGTCAATGCCCAGGTCCTGGAGCAGCAACCGGCGCTCGCCCAACACCTGCAGCGCAGCGGCGAACTGCAGCGCCTGGACCTGGAGCGCCACGGCGCGATCCGCGTCGGCACCGCCGCCGAGCTGGCGACCCTGGCCCGGCTGTTCGCGGTGATGGGCATGCAGCCGGTGGGCTACTACGACCTGACCCCGGCCGGGGTGCCGGTGCATTCCACGGCCTTTCGCGCGGTGCATGAACAGGCCCTGCAGGTCAGCCCGTTCCGGGTCTTCACCTCGCTGCTGCGCCTGGAACTGATCGACAACCCCGAACTGCGAGGCTTTGCCCAACAGGTGCTGGCCCAGCGCCAGATCTTCACCCCCAAGGTGCTGGAACTGATTGAACAGGCCCAGGCCGAGGGCGGGCTGGATGAAGACGACGCCCAGCGCTTTATCCAGGAAGCCCTGGAAACCTTCCGCTGGCACCACCACGCCACGGTGACCGCCGCCCAGTACGCCAGCCTCAGCGCCCAGCACCGGCTGATCGCCGACGTGGTGGCGTTCAAGGGCCCGCACATCAACCACCTGACCCCGCGCACCCTGGACATCGATGCAGTGCAACGGCTGATGCCCGCGCGCGGCATCACCCCCAAGGCGGTGATCGAAGGCCCGCCGCGCCGCGACTGCCCGATCCTGCTGCGCCAGACCAGCTTCAAGGCCCTGGAGGAATCCGTGGCCTTCACCGACCAGGCCGACAGCCAGGGCAGCCACAGCGCGCGTTTTGGCGAAATCGAACAGCGCGGCGCGGCGCTGACCCCCAAGGGCCGCGAACTCTACGACCGCCTGCTGAACGCCGCCCGCGACGCCCTCGGCGACTTCCCCAACGAGGCCAACGCCCAGCGCTACAACCAACTGATGCAAGAGCACTTCGGGGAATTTCCCGACAGCCACTCGGCCATGCGTGAACAGGGCCTGGCGTACTTTCGCTACTTCGTCAGCGAAGCCGGGCTCGCGGCCCGCACCGAGCCCCAGCGCCCCACCACCCTGCCGGCCCTCTTGGCAGCCGGACACCTGGGCTTCGAGCCCCTGGTCTATGAGGATTTCCTGCCGGTGAGCGCCGCCGGGATCTTCCAGTCCAACCTGGGTGACGACAGCCAGAGCCACTACGCCGAACACTCCAACCGCCAGGCCTTCGAAAACGCCCTGGGTCGGGCCACCCTCGACGAGCTGCAGCTGTACGCCCAGACCCAGCAGCGCTCCCTGGAGCAGTGCGCCGCGACCCTCGGCCTGCCGACGCTGTAAGCCGCGCCCGGCATCGACCCAGGGGTCGATGCCGCCCTCCCCCCGGTGCGTTCGCCCATGGTCATGGGCCCGCCGTGGCAGTATTCTGCCGCCATTTGCGCCCCTTCGGCGGCGCACCACCACCAGGGATGGACACGGCGAATGAGATTCGCGATCGGCCTGTTTTTATGCGCGGCACTCAGCAACGCACTCACCACCCACGCCGCAGAAACCGTCAACGACATCACCCAGCTCAACCCCATCGTGGTCGATCGGGTGGTGCGCCCCACCACCCTGGAGCAGATCGTCCAGCAAGTGGCCGAACACCCCGGGCCCATCGCCATAGGCGGCGGGCGCTACAGCATGGGCGGCCAGACCGCCACCGAGCACGCCCTGCAGATCGACATGCGCGGCTTCAACCAAGTGCTCGACTTCTCCAAAGAGCGCAAGGAAATCACCGTGCAGCCGGGCATCACCTGGCGCGCCGTGCAGGACTACATCGACCCCCACGACCTGTCCGTGAGCATCATGCAGAGCTACGCCAACTTCACCGTCGGCGGCGCCCTGAGCGTCAACGCCCACGGCCGCTACATCGGCTACGGCCCGCTGGTGAGCTCGGTGAAAGCCATCAAGCTGGTGCTGGCCGACGGCCAAGTGGTGGAGGCCAGCCCGCAGCACAACCGCGAGCTGTTCTACGGCGCCATCGGCGGCTACGGCGGCTTGGGGGTGATCGTCCAGGCCACCCTGCAACTGAGCGATAACGTGCGCCTGCTGCACAGCGTCGACGAAATGCCCCTCGGCGACTACCGCCCCTACTTCCAGGCCCGGATCCACAACAACCCCAAGGTCATCCTGCACAACGCCGTGCTCTACCCCGACCAGTACCAGACCCTGCGCGCGGTGTCCTACAGCCAGACCGAGCTGCCGGTCACGGTCAAGGAGCGCCTCACGCCCCTGGACCAGAACTACTGGAAAGAACAGAAGGCCCTGAAAGTGGTGAGCCAGTGGCCCGGCGGCAAGACCCTGCGCCAGGAAGTGATCGACCCCCTGGTGCTGAAAAAACCGCAAGTGTCCTGGCGCAACCACGAAGCCAGCCTCGACGTGCGCGAACTGGAGCCCGAGTCCCGGGCCCAGCGCACCTACGTGCTGCAGGAATACTTCGTGCCCCCCGACCAGCTGGAAAGCTTCATCCAGGAGATGGGCGCGACCTTAAGGGCGCATAACGTCAACGTGATCAACCTGTCGATCCGCCACGCCAAGGCCGACCCCGGCACCCTGCTGGCCTGGGCCAAGACCGAAGTCTTCGCCCTGGTGCTGTACTACCAGCAGAGCACCGCGCCAGAGGAACGGGAGAAAGTCGGCGAATGGACCCGCGCCCTGGTGGACAGCGCCATCCAGCACGGCGGCAGCTACTACCTGCCGTACCAGATCCACGCCACGGCGCAGCAGTTTCACGCGGCCTATCCCCGGGCGGGGGAATTTCTCGCGCTGAAGGCCCGGGTCGATCCGCAGAACAAGTTCCGCAATAAGTTGTGGGATGCGTATGGGGTGGGGGCGCGGCCTTGAGCGCTTGAGTGCCAGGACAGGGTTCGATGGAAATTGGTTGAAGAGCCAGCACCCGCGTCGGCGGTAAACGCCTGCACACACAAGGCGTCATACAATAGCGCGCCAACGCCGTTGCAGCGGATCACCCTGCCCGCTATCCTTCGCCCGCCGCTGCACAATCAGCGGCCGGGCCTGGAAACCCGATGAAGTAAACGGCGCAGCAGCGCCACCTATCACGAATGCCGGCGCTTTTTTTGTGCCCGGCATTCTCGTGCTATGGCGGCTGTGCGCGGGAGACCCTCGGGTCTGCCGGGTTCCGTTTACTCCGGTTTTCCAGCCCGCGCACAGCTGCCACCCTTTCGACTGGAAACGAAACCGGCAGCTCAATCGAGTAAACGGAGTTACTGCCATGTGCATCAGAAATCCATTCGAAATCTGCCTCACACAAACCGCCGGAGGTGCCCAATGACCGCCTCCGTCAAAACCCTCGGCATCGTCACCTTCGCCCCCTGCGGCGACAAAGACCAAAGCCTGTTCAAAGTCAACCCGGACATTCCCGTGGGCGAAGCCCTGGAACATGCCTCCAACCTGTTCTATTACGCCAAGAAACTCATGCTGGACGCGGCCATGGAACCCCAGGGCGAGCGCTACGCCTGGCCGGCCTACTATCTGTGCGAAATGGGCAAGGCAGTGGTGGATGATCTGTCCCAGGCACTGTTGCCCGAGGCCAACCCCCAGTAAGGCACGCGCCTGATTCCTCCCTCAAAGGGCGGCCCCGGGAGTGCCGCCCCTTCAGGTTATCCATCGCTATACCTGCTTCCCGGACGATTTCAGATTGCCCACCTGCTCGGCCAGCAGGTCTTGCCAGCCAGCCGGCTGGCCCTGATCGTTGGCGCTCGCCAATAGCCCGGCAAGGCGGGCGTCCTCCTTGTCCTGCGCCGCCTGTGCGGCTTCCAGCGCTTGGTGGGCCACGAGGATTTTCTGCAACTCCGGAGTGGTGGCGGTGCTGGCGTTCAAGGGTGGCGGAGGCGGCATCGCCGCGACCAGGGCGACCACATCCCCCGGGGATTGAGTGAAGGCCCGCAGCCCATCCAGATTGCTCAGCATCGGCAAGGCCAGACCGGTCAGCGGGTCGAAAGCGCTGACTTGCGGCGAACCCGGCACCCCGACCTTGCCCGCCAGCACCGGCCGCGCCAAAGACGGCAGGAACAGGCCGAGCAACATGCGCGGATCCTTCTTCTTGATGCTCAAACCGACACTGGCCAGCGCCAGCCCCACCCCCACCACCCGGCCGGCGGTGGCCAGCAGCGACAGCTCCTTGTTCGACTCGTTGTCAAAATGCACCAGGCGAATGCGGAAGTAATCAGTGAACGGCTCGCGAGGGCCCAGCCAGGAGGTGTTCATGAACCAGGCGCGGGAGTCGTGGATCTGCTCGTCGAACAGCGCCACCAGGTCTTCCTTGCCCGATTTGGGCGTGTTGGGTGCACTGAACAACTCCCGGTAAAGCTCGGTGCCTTTATCGTGCAGGTAGGCATACTCCTTGGCCTCGTCTTCCTCGTTGACCAGGAACACCGTACCGCCCAGCAGCAAATCCAGAACGCCGCCGATCTCCATGCTGTCGGGGAGTAGACCCCACTCTTGCTTGTAGTCATGACGAAACTCGTCGGCGGCGCCTTTGAGTTGCCGGTGATCCAAGGGCGGGTCGAAGACCTTTTCCCTGCGCATGCCGTTGGCCTTTTCCTCACCACCGACGATCTGCACATGGCGCTGGTACTCCTTCTCCTGTGCCTCGGTGTAAGTCGGTACCGGTTTGCCTTTGGCGGCGGCCTCGGTCTCGGCATCATTGCGCGCCTGGATCGCCTTCCAGGCCTCGACCTCGGCCTTGGGCATATCCGGCGGAGCATTCTGATAGAACGGCTGCCTTTCCACCCCTCCGGCATAACGGTCGATGCGCCAACCGGTGATCAGCGCCTGTTGCCACTCGATCATGTCTTCCAGGGTGCCGGTGTGTTGAGCGGCGTCGGCTTGCCAGGCGTTGAAGCGTTTGATGAGTTGGTCGGAGACGTTGAATTCAGCAAAGGTGTCTTTACTCATCTTCCGCCACTCTTCATGCATGCCCTCACGCCATGCAAATTCTGGAACTTGTAAAGGAGCACCCGCTTTAAACGCCTCTGCGTAAAGATGCTGCAGCGGAATCTGCGATAACAAATGCTCGGTACCAGCAAGCGCCTTACCCTGATCCCCAGGGGCATAACCCCCGCCTACATCCGAGTGCACGCCGGGGTAAAGATATTCGACGGTGCCACTACGGTAACTGGAGGGCTGAGTCGTATCGCGCTGGCCACTGGCGTTTTTCGGTCGACGACGGATCGAGTCCAATGGGAAGCTGGCACGCTGCTCATGGGCTGATACCAAGTGCACGCAACGCTTGAGAAAGTGGCAGTCCTCAGGAATGGAGGTGTCCATGCAAGTTGCAGACTCTTCATCAGGCAAACGCATGGTGCCGTCCGCCCAATCCATATGCCCGGCGGTAAAGGGAAAACTGTCGGCGATACCCACCGCCGCCACCGTGTCGCAGATACCAAGGAACTCAATGGAGATCGGCAGCCCGGCAAAACGATACTCCACTGCGCCATCGCTGCCTTGGCAACGGGTCAGGGTTTGCAGCCAATTGGCAAAGGTTCGGGCTTGTGCAGCGCCTCTGGAGAAGCCATAGACATATAGGCGCATGGCCAAGATATGGGGTTTCTCGCCTGTATCTCGTCGCTGCTGTAGCACCTTTTCCAGGTCATCTATATAGGGACGCATGGCGGCTTCACGTTTCTTTTCGCCATTTTCCAATAGACCTAAAGTTGTTACGTTGCCGTACCAACAAGTAGCCATATTCTCTACTAATGCTTGAGTCTCTTTCTCCGAAAGAGGATCTTGCGTCGGGATAGCATCCTTTAATGCATCAAGCATTTGAGTCAGGCCCCAGTTGATTCGGTTTTCACCACCACTGGCAGCTATCAGCCCCCAATTACTGGGTACCATTTCCTTAATATCAGGAAAAACCGTACCCACACCTGGACTGTAATACCTGAAATAGCCATTCTCCCGAGCAATATCATCCGCCCCTATACTCGCATGATAAAGCCGAGCCATATTGCTACATGACGATGGGTTCGAAGCACTGTCGGCCTCATCATTATTGTTTGTCCCATCAAACACCAATGTAATATGCAAAGTCTTACAACAAGGCACTCCACTGTATGCATCACCTCTAGCCTGGACAACTTTACGCTGCTGCTCACCAAACTCAACTTCGTCACGCCTTTGAAGCTTAATACTTCTAGAAAGTTGCTTTGGAATTGTAGGCAAACATCTATCCAAGGGGAAAGCTGGAGCAATTGGCGTATCAACCTTACGATTTTTTAAATTTTTCTTTATTATTTCGGACATACCTTCGGCTCCTCCATCCTCATCGGATAATTGTAGGGATAACGTGGATCACCAGGCTTGATATTATCTGCAGAAACACGCACCTGATCACAAGGCAGGAAGTGAACTTTCAAAGATCCAGCGATGGAGTACCGGGGAATCTCCACAGTCACTTTGTGACGCGAATACTGCTGTTTCTCCCTTTCCATTCGCTTATTCCAAGCTTCAGAATATGGTCGCTCTGGCCATTTCCCATAAGAATATGGATCAGGATCTTTCTCCCATTCAACAACAGCTCTCAACCCTGGAACCCAATGACGAGGAATGACACCACAGCAAACTTTACTACCACCACCTTGATATGCCCCCAAGTTCGGCCCTCCCGCCCCATTAACAGAGAAACGATTGATCGCAGCCGACGTATGGTTATAGCCCGTCACCGACGCCCCTAGCATCTTAGACTCAGACTGACAAGCGCTTGCAGCCAACAGACCGGCGACCAACAAGCATCCACGAGCAACACTTAAGACACCAAATAAACCGCTCGCAAAAAACTTCTCCATAATTAGCCCTAACATACTTCTGGCTCCTCCATTTTCATTGGATAGCTGTAGGGATAACGTGGATCCATCACCTTGATATTGTCTGCAGAAACACGTACTTGATTACACGGCAAAAAATGAACCTTCAATGTTCCAGCCACAGAGTATCGAGGAATTTCTACAGTCATTTTGTGTCTGGAGTAGTTGGCGGCATGACGTTTATAGTCCTCAACATCAAGCTGACCATATTTACCCCGTTTAATATACCCGTCTGGATCAGGGTCTTTTTCCCATTCAACAATAGCTCTTAATCCTGGAACCCAATGACGAGGTACAACGCCACAGCAAACTTGGCTACCTCCTCCTTGATGTGGACCAACGTTCCCTCCACCAGCCCCATTCACCGAAAACCGATTGATCGCTGCCGAAGTATGGTTATACCCCGTCACCGGCGCCGACAACATCTTCGACTCAGACTGACAAGCGCTTGCAATCAACAGACCGGCGACCAACAAGCATCCGCGAGCAACACTCAAGACACCAAATAGACCGCTCACAAAAAATTTTTCCATAATTAGCCCTAACATACTTCAGGCTCCTCCATTTCCATTGGATAGTTGTAAGGATAACCAGGGTAGCCTGGAGACGTTCCAGCAGCAGTAACACGAACCTGATCGCAAGGTAAAAAATGAACTTTCAAGTCACCGGGACTCTCGTACTGTGGAATTTCAACAATAGCTTTGTGACGTGAGTACTCTTGTTTTTGCGCCTTCATACGTTTAGTCCAAGCATCTGAGTAAGGTCGTTCCTCCCACTTGCTTGAAGAGTAAGGATCCGGATCTTTTTCCCACTCAACAACAGCTCTTAATCCTGGAACCCAATAACGAGGAACAACACCACAACAAACTTCACTCCCCCCGCCCTGATGCGGCCCCAAGTTCGGCCCTCCCGCCCCATTAACCGAAAACCGATTGATCGCCGCCGAAGTATGGTTGTACCCCGTCACCGGGGCGCTCAGCATCGGGGACTGGCTCCGACAGGCTGTGATCAGCAACACGGCACTCAACCACCCGGTCAATGACACTGCGGTCTTCCAGCTCCGCGTTTTGCACATCCACTTCATGGCATCCCCCTCCCCTACTCATCCACCACGAACGGCGAGTTATCCAACAGCCACTGGCGAATAAACGCCTGTCGTTCCCCGGGTTCTTGCAGCCCTTGCTGGCAGGCCGCCATCTGGCTGTGGAACAGGTGGCGCATCAGGCCTTCCTCGCGGCTCAGGCCGTAGTGCTGCGGGGTGGCGCTGTGCTCGCGGCGGTGCCAGTCGGCGTCGGCCCAGGCCTTCAGGCTGGCGACCTGCGCGGGGTCGAACAGGAAGCCTTCCGCTGTTGGGGCGTCGCTGTGTCGGGAGTAGTGCCCCAGCAGCTGCTGTGCCCGGTGGTCGCGGTCGAGCCAGTGCCAGGCGATCACCGGGCCATGCAGGACGCGGCCCTGGGCCGGGGTCAGGGCTTCGCTCACCGGCAGGAACAGGCGCGGGTCGTAGTAGCGCAGCACCCCTTGTTCGCGGCCCTGGTTCCACTGCGCCTGGGTGCAGCGGCTGAGGTGAGCGGCCAGGGCCTCGAAGGGCCAGGGGCTGAGCAGCGCCAGTACGTGCTGGGTGCAGTCGACCGCGCTGAAAAAGGCCTTCAGCCAGGTTTGATGACGCAGCTTCAGCCGCAGCAGCAATGGCCCGGCATCGGCGATGGCGGCTTCCGGGGTGCTGTCGAACAGCTTGGCCAGTGGCGGGCCGTCGGCCAGGGTCGCCAGTTCTTGCAGCAGCGGGTAGTCGAGGCCGGTGGCGTCGATCAGCAGGTCGAGGTGCTCGTGCTCCAGCCGCTGTACCTGTTGCCACAGCAGCTCGTGCCACTGCGGGTTGCTCGTATACATGGCGGGCTCCTCTAGCGTGCTTCCAGCGCTTGGTTGTTGGCCTTGGCCCGGGCCAGGCACTCTTTGCACACCGGCGGCGGGTTGGGCGCGGCGACCTGGGGCAAGGCTCCCGGTACATCCCGATCCGCCGCCCCCGGCTGCAACGGCGGTTTGATGGCGATCCCGCTGCCACTGCCCGGGGCGCCGCCGGCGTTCTGTTTCACCAGCGGCCCGACGATCGTCACGCCGCCGGGGTCGAGCTTGATAAAGCTGCCGCCGGCCTTGAGGGTCATTTCCAGGGCCGCCTCGATGACGATCTTGTCCCCGGCCTTGAGGTGGATTTCCTGCCCGGCCTGGGTCAGTTGCGCCACGCCGAGCTTGATGTGCTGGGTGTCGGCCACGGTGAGGTGGTCGTCGGCGCGGAGTTCGGTCTTGCGCGCGCCGTGGGTGGTGCGGTGTTCCTCGGCCTTGAATTCGCTGTAGACGTTGTGCTCGACCGTGTCGTGGCGCTCGTGACCGATGCGGAGCTTCTGGTCGTGCTGGATGTTCTGGTCCCAGTCGCGCTGGGCGTGGACGAAGATCTGCTCGGCGCCCTTCTTGTCTTCGATGCGCAGTTCGTTGAAACCGCCGCCGCCCGGCGAGCTCAGGCTCTTGAATACGCTGCGGGTCTTGTGCGCTGGCAGCGCGTAGGGCACTTCGTGTTCCTTGTGGTACAGGCAGCCGCTGACCAGGGGCTGGTCGGGGTCGCCTTCGAGAAAGCTCACCAGCACTTCCATGCCGATGCGCGGGATGACCAGGGCGCCGTAGCGGTCGCCGGCCCAGCCGGAGGCCACCCGCAGCCAGCAACTGCTCTTGTCGTCGCCCTGGCCTTCGCGGTCCCAGTGGAACTGCACCTTGACCCGGCCGTATGGATCGGTGTGGATTTCCTCTCCTGCCGGGCCTGTAACCACCGCGGTCTGGCTGCCCAGTACCTGGGGCTTGGGGTGCTTGAGCGGCGCGCGGTAGAACACGTCCCAGGGGGTGGCCAGAAAGCGGTTGCGGTAGCCCTGCTGGAAGCCGTCCTCGGCCCGGGTATCGCTGGTGATGGACTCTTCCAGCACCTGGGGCTGCTTGCCTTCGTGGGTCACCTGGGTCAGCAGCCAGAGGTCGTTCCATTGCCTGCGCGGGTGCTCGGACAATTGCAGAAAATGCCCGCTGACCAGCCGTGGTTCATCGCCCCAGCCCTCGGCCTGCCGATAGTCGGCGCGGTGGCGTTCCAGGGCGCGCTGGCTGAGCAACTTGCCACGCTCACGGTCAGTGAAGCGTCCGGGGTAGTCATAGTCCTCCAGGTCCGGTTCCGGGCTTGCGGCCTCAGGCCGGTAGGCGGCCTCCAACTGCAGGCGCGGTTTCTCGAAGTCGTAATCGCGGCGGCTGGTGCGACTGGTGCGCGACTCCAGACGCACTTCCAGGCCCTTGATCACCGGCTCGTCGGCCACCAGCCCGCTGCCGCGCACATAGGCGGTGGGGCGGCCGAGCGTGGGGAACGCGGTCTGATTGTCGCCAAACACCAGCAGGTGGCCGCCACGACTGTGCTGGAAGTGGTAATGCAGGCCCTCTTCTTCGCACAGGCGCTGGATGAAGTGCAGGTCGCTCTCGTCGTACTGCACGCAGTAGTCGCGTGCCGGACACGGATGCTCGATCTGGAACCGATAGGCATCGGCGAGGATGCCGTGCTCTTCGAGAATCGCGGCGATGATGGTCGGCGCCGATCGTTGCTGGAAGATCCGCTGGTTGGTGCGATGGCGCAGGTAATCCAGGCGCGGCACCAGGGACAGTTGGTAATGGGTCAGGCGCTGCCCGGAATCACCCTGGGCCACGCGCTGGATCTGGCCATGAATGCCATGGCCCTGGGGGTCGAAGGCGAGAAAGGCCTGTTTGTGCAGCAGCCCTTCCAGGTCCAGGGCCGGGTTGTCGCTGACCAGTTGCAGGTCGAAGCGAAAGGGTTGGCTGATGCCTTCGGTGCCCTTGAATCCCAGCACCTGCAAGTCATTGGCAAAGTCTTCGACGCTCAGGCTGAAGTGGGTCTCACTGGCCGAGTTGAACATGTGCTGCTCCTTGTTCGCTGTTCATGGTTCACGCCGCTGCAACCAGCCGCCCAGCCAGCCGCCCCTGGGGGCAAAGGCATGCCGCAGTTCCTCGACGCCGATGGCTCGCTCCGCGGCATTCAGCGCCAGGGCCGTGCGCAGCGCCGGCCAGCAGTACTCCGGCAACTGGCGCGGGCGTTGCAGTTGCAGGTCCAGTTGCTGGTCCCGGGCCTGGGTCGAGGGCAGGCGGCGATAAGGGTGCTTGCCGCTGACCAGTTCATGGATCACGCAGGCCACGGCGAACAGATCGGCCGCCGTCGACAGGGCCGCGCCTTGCAGCAGCTCCGGCGCGGCGTAGCTGGGGGTCCAGGCGTCGAAACGCTGGCGGTTGAGCCCTGGCAGGCCCGGCAACAGGCCCTGGGCGGCGCGGCTCAGGCCGAAGTCGAACAGGCGCAGGCCGTCGTCGCCGAGCATCAGGTTGCCGGGCTTGAGGTCGCCGTGCAGCACCCCGAGGCCATGGCAGTAAGCGAGGGCATCCAGCAAGGCCAGAATCACCTCCCGCGCCTGCGCCCAGGGCAAGCCCAGGGGCCACTGGCAGAGCAGTTGGTCCAGGGGCATGCCGCGCAGCTGTTCCATGGTGATGAAGGCGCAGGCGTGCCCGGTGTCCACGTCGAA
Organism: Pseudomonas protegens; assembly: GCF_013407925.2. Lineage (NCBI taxonomy): Bacteria > Pseudomonadati > Pseudomonadota > Gammaproteobacteria > Pseudomonadales > Pseudomonadaceae > Pseudomonas > Pseudomonas protegens. The sequence continues at coordinate 827,137 of NZ_CP060201.1, forward strand.
GCTGTGCATGCGCACGATGTGCCGATGGTGCAGGCGCCGGGTCAGGGCGAATTCGCTGTAGAGCAAGGCGCTGGCATCCGGCGCGTCGGCGAAGGCTTCGCTGAGCAGCTTCACGGCCACATAGGGTTCGGGGTCGCCGAACTGTTCATGCAGCAGGTCCCGGGCGCGGTACACCACGCCCATGCCGCCGGCACCGAGCAAGCGCTCCAGGCGGTAACGGCCGGCCAGCACCTGGGGCAGCCCGCCCAGGGGATCGAGCACCTTGAGCGGCGGCCCTGTCGGCAAGCGCCGCTTGCCGCCACCCCGGGCCTTGCCGCGCCCCTTGGAGCCTTTGCCACGGCCCTTGACCGGCCGCGGCTGCGTTGCCGCAGCCGCGACCACCCGGGTCAGTTCGCCCGGCGCCGGCGAGGGTGAATGCGGGTGCAACAGCGGCAGGCTCATTGGCGCACCACCACGGCGGTCAGGTTGTCCCGCGCCTCGCCGTCCAGGGCGTCCTCGAACAGACGCTGCAAGGCCACCTGCGGCGCCGCCAGGCTCAAGGCCCGGCACAAGGCGTTGCGAGTCAACTCCTGGTACAGGCCGTCGCTGCACAGCAGGAACACGTCGCCGGGATAGACCTGCAGTTCCAGCACTTCCAGGCTCAGGCGCTCGCTGGCGCCCACCGCCCGGGTCAAGGCGTTGGCGGCCGGGTGCGAGCGGGCCTGTTCGACACTCATCTGCTGCTCGTCGATGAGCTTCTGCATCAGCGAATGATCCCGCGACAGCTGGTACAGGCGCTGCTCGCGCCACAGGTAGCAGCGGCTGTCTCCGGCCCAGATGCAGGCGGCGCGATCGCCCTGCAGCAACAGCGCGACCACGGTGCTGCCCATGATGCTGTCGCGCCGTCCGGCGGTGACCGTCAGCTCCTGGCCCAGGCGCCGGTTGAGCCAGTGCAGGCACTGGCGCACGCTGGCCAGGCGGGCCTCGAAGCCCTCCTCGGCCGGCAGCTCGGCGAGGCTGCTGACGATCAACCGGCTGGCGATGTCGCCGCCCTGGTGCCCGCCCATGCCGTCGGCCACCACCCACAGCCCGCGCTCCGGGCAGTCGAGGAAGGCGTCCTCGTTGCGCCGGCGCACCTTGCCCGGGTCGGTACGGGCCGCGCTGCGCCAGCTCCCGGCAGCGCTCATCAGAGCTGCACCGGCAGGCGGAAGCTACGCAGCACGCCCATGTCGAAGGGGTTGGGGGTGCGCTGGCTGTGCAGCAGGTAGTTGGCCCGCAGTCCGCCCAGGTCGGCCTTGATCACCATCACGTCGCGTCCGCTCAGGTATTCGTTCTGCATCAGGTCGAACAGGCGGAACAGTGACCAGGGCCCGCTGTTCTTCTCGATGCCGATGGGCCGCCCGGCGAGTTTTTCCAGGACCAGGCTGGTGCGGCCGTTTTCCGCATCGGTGGGCCATTTGAAGGCCATGGGCACGATCGGACCGTGGCGGTACTCGAACTGCTGGTTGCCAAAGCGAAACTCGGCGCGGCTGACGCTGGGGTCCAGGGTGTAGGGTTCCAGGCGGAACTGCACCTGGGGCTCGGCGGGGTTCTCGGCGAAGAAGCTCTGGCGGATGACCTGAGCCGCGGCCATCTGGTCCAGGTAGACCCGGGACACCGGCAGGCTGTAGCCGTCGACGTTGCGCAGCCGGTAATTGCCCGGATCGCCCACCACGAAGGGCCGCAGGTAGGTGTCGAAGAAGCGCTCGGCCAGGCCCTGGGCCTTGAAGAACTCGCGGAAGTCACCGATCGCCACCTCGCTGCTGCTGTGGGCATCGAACGGGTAGCGCTTGTGGATGGCCTTGCCGTAGAAGCCGTAGAGCTCGCCCTGATAACGCTGGTTGAGGTACTGGTAGGCGTCGTTGAGCACCAGGCGCCAGGTGTCCTCGGCCAGCAGGTTGAACCAGGCGCTGACCGGTCGCGGCAGGCGTCCGGAACTGGTGCGCAGGGTGCTCAGGGCATCGCGCTGGCCGCTCATGCGGGTCTTGGCCATTTCAAAGGCCGCCTGCTCGGGGTTGCCGGAGCGGGCCAGAAACGCCAGTTGCAACTGCAGTTCGTTGAGCGCCTGCAGGGCCGGGGCCAGGTCCGCAGTGGGGCCGTTGTTGTCGTCGAGCAAGCGGTGCAGCGGCTCGAAGCGGCTTTGCAGGGATTTGCGCGCGGTGTCCGGGAGTTTTTTCAGCAACCCGTCCTTGGCCTTGCCCGCGGCCGCCGCCGCGACCTTGCCCAGGGCGCCGCCACCGGCCAGCTTGTCAGCGGCCTCGCTCAGCTCATCGCCGGGCTCGACCAGCACCGGGAAACGGGTGTTCTCGCGCACTTCCACCAGCAGTTGCAGGATCGGCGAGTTGGCCGAGGTCAGGCCGGCCACTTGCTCGGCCCCTTCGCCGGCATCGTTGATCGGCTGCAAGGCCACCCGGCCCACGGCCTCGCCCCAGTGGTTGGCGTAGTCGCGAAAGTACAGCTGCTCCAGCTTGACCATCAATTGGCGCAGGTCCATGCCGCTGATGTCGCTGCCCTCCCCCAGCACCCAGTTGTCCTGGAGGATGTCGCTCACCAGGCTGGCGCCCTGGACCGAGAAATACTGCTGGTAGCCCTGCTGGGTGTAGAAGCCCGGGATCACATAATCAGCGCCCAGCAGCAGGTGGCCCTGGGGCCCCAGGTGCTGGCTCAGGCGATAGTCCGGCAGCGTGCGAGCCTGCTCGCGCAGCACCCGGTAGATCACGTCGGCCAGCGACTCGCTGCGCAGCACCTGACGCGCCTGGGCCACCAGCGGCTCATTGAGCGGGTAGCTGAAGGGTTGCTGCAACAGGCGCTCGAAGTGGCGGTTGAGGCCGTTCTGCACCGGGCTGTTGCCGGGGTAGCGCCGCGACCAGTCGGCCGCCACCCAGTCGCGCAGCCAGCTGGGGTCGCGACGCTCCTTGAGGTTGAGCATCAGGTAGGCGCGCAGGCTGTTGAGCAGGCGCTCGCGGTCCTTGAGGTTGCTGCGGATCTGCCCTTCGAGCATCTGCGCCACCCGTGGCAGCAACTGGGCTTGCAGCTCGCGCTCATAGGTTGCGCGCAGCACCGGGTTGCTGGCCTCACCCTGGTACAGGCCGGCGCGCTCATGCAGCGACACCTCGCCCTTGGGCGGGAACACCCGGGTCGCCTGGTCGCTCAGGTCCAGGGTCTTGAGCGCCGCCATGGCGTCGCTCCGGTCACTCAGGGTGGCGCGTTGCTGGGTCCACTCCCGGGCCAGCTCGCGCAATTGCTCCAGGCGCGCATGGTTGGCGGAAAAACCACTGGCCCATACCAGCCCGAACAGCCCCAGGGAACCCAGCGCCCCCAGATAGAGGGCGCGCTGGCCCCAGTCGATGCGCCGGCGCTCGCCCTTCTCCAGGCCCGCCAGTTCGGCTTCGGGAAAAATCACCTGGCTGAGCAGGTGATGAATGAATCGCGCCCGCCCGCTGTGCAGGTTCGGCAGCAGGCTGCTCTGCAGGCCCAGGTTGGCGCCGATCCCGGCCGTGTCGGGGTCCAGTGACTGGCTCAGGTGCGGCGCGCTGGTGAGGTAGAAGCCGCGCAACAGGCTGGCGCGCTGGTAGCGGTTACCGGTGAAGGCCATGTCGACGAACAGGCACAGGCGCTCGCCGATCAGTCCCAGCTGGTGGGGAAAATCGAGTATCCGCCCGCGACGCTGGGTATCGCGCTCCTGGTGCATGCGCATGATCATCTGGCTGTTGAGGCGCCGCAGCAGGTCTTCGAACTCGTCGCGCAGCACCGCCACATCGGTGCCGTCCTGCTCGCGCCGGAAGCTGACACCCAGCACCTGCTCGCTCTCTTCGCGGCTCAGCTGATCGAAGAACTCGTCGAACCCCAGCAGTTGGTCGGCCTTGCTCAGCACCAGGTACACCGGCACGTCCACATGCAGTTTTTGCCGCACGTCCTGCAGGCGACTGCGCACCTGGCGCGCCAACAGCTCCAGGGCCTGCTCGTCGCCGCCCTGCAAGACTTCCACCGGCAGCGCCAGGAGCACGCCATTGAGCGGGCGATTGCGCCGACGGCTGCGCAGCAGGCCGAGCAAGGTGCTCCAGGCGTGGCTGTCGGCCTCGGGATCGGGATGGGTCAGGTAACGCCCGGCCGTATCGATCAGCACCCCGTGTTCAGCGAAGTACCAGTCGCAGTGGACGCTGCCCTGGGTGTCGCGGGTCAGCTTGCGGTCGATGCGATTGAGGGGAAATTCCAGCCCGGAAAAATCCAGCAGGCTGGTCTTGCCACCGCCCTGGGGCCCGAGCAGCAGGTACCAGGGCAGGTCCTGGCGCCAGCGCTCGCCGCGGCCGCGATACAGGCTGGAGGTCTTGAGGGTGCGCAGCGCTTCCTTGAAGCGACTGCGCAGCTCTTTCTCCTCGTCATCCATGCGTTGTTCGCGCTCCAGGCTTTGCCGGCCTTCCTCGCTGTCCTCCAGGGCGCTCTTGCGCACCCCGGCGCGCCAACTGACAAACACCATGCTCAAGCCCCAGATCAGGCACAAGCCGCTGATGGTCAACAGCCGCGCGGTGGTGCTGGCCCAGAACCGATAGTCATCCACCGCCAGCAAGGGCCCGACGAACCACACCAGCAACGCCGTCAACAGCAACAGCAGCAGGGTCCAGACCCAGGTCCTGGCAAGGAACAGGCCGACTTTCTTCAACAGAGTCTTCATCACAGTTTCCCGTCTTGCGGCGCACTCACGGACGCCGCCGAATCAAGCTGACGATAAGGTTGCAGCACGCTCTCGCGCTGCTGCGCCAGAACCCAGGCAAACCCCGAATACATCACCGCCAGGCTCACCAGGGTGAACAACGCCACCGTCCACCAGGGCACGATCCGCACCAGGTCCCGGCGCTGATCGCCAAAGCCCTGCCACTGGGGCGACAGCTCCCGGGGCACGTCGCCGCGCAACTGGCGGATCTGCCGGTACAGGGCATCGCGGATGCCTTCCAGCTCCAGCATGCCGCGGGGCGCGACCCGGTACTTGCCCTCGAACCCCAGGGACAGGCACAGGTAGATGAGCTCCAGCATCGGCAGGTGGCGCAACGGGTTGCGGGTCAGTTGCTCCAGCAGCTGGAAGACCTTTTCGCCGCCGAACGTCTCGTTGTGAAAGCTGCTCAGCAGGCTCATCTGCGACCATTGGCTTTCATTGCCCCAGGGGGTGCTCACCACCGCCTCGTCCGCCACCGTGCACAGCACATAGCGGGCGCTGCGCACCTGGCCGGGCTCGGCGCCGTCGTGCAGCGCCCGGGCCTCGAACCGCCGGATGGCGGCGCTCAGTTGCTGGTTGAGCTCGCCCAGGTCTTCGCGCACCACGCTGTGCTTGAGCCGCACCACTTCCGAAAGCAGCTCGGACGCCGCAGCCACCAGGGCGTTGAGGCTGACGTTGAAGGCCTGGGCCGGTTGCAGGCGCGCGGCATAGATCATCCGCTGCTCCAGTTGCTCGATACGCGGCGGCGCGGCGGAGTCCGTCAGCGGGCCGCTGTCGGCGTGGGGCTCGTGGCGGTCGACGAGGACGGTCTTGTCGTCCTGCGGGTATTCACTGTCCTTGGTCATGGCAGTCAGTTCCTGATGGCCCAGAATTTCAGCTCAAGCTCGGAGAACTCCCCGGAAACGTGGAAGGCAAAGCCGCCGGAACGTTCCAGTTGAGTCAGCTCCTGGGGGCTGAATTCGAGGATGAAATAGGTCTTGCTGGAGTGGAACGGGATCTGTCGCGGCGCCACCGAGAGCGGTTTGACCTTGATCCCCGGCAGGTGCAGGTTGACCAGCTGGCGGATGTTCTCCACCGGGCCGACCTTGAGGTGCGCCGGCAAGCGATGACGCAACTCTTCGGCGTCGCAGTTGGCGCTGGCGGCCAGGACGAAGGAAGCCGACTCCAGCAGCGAGTGATCGTGCAGCGCCGCCACCAGGATGCCGTACTGGCGCTCCTGCAAGGCCAGCTCCATGGCGTGCTGCTCCAGGACCATGGACAGCACCTGGCGAATGGCGTCCATCAGGCTGCGAAAACTCGCCCCCTGGTCGCTGTGCTGGTAGCGGGTGTCCAGGCGCGGGCGCTTGCTCTCGCTGGAGAAGGTCGACAGGTCGCCCAGCATGCCGAGCAAGGTGCGATACAGCTCCTCCGGATGCACCTGCTCCAGGTCCAGGTAGTGGCGCAGCACCACTTCGCTGCGGTTGATCAGCTGCAGCATCATGAAATCGCCGACCTCGGCGCCACCGACCTTGCCATTGGAGCGGATGCGCTCGGCGATGGTGTCGCCACGGTGGGCGAGCATGCTGATCACCTCCTTCAGGCACGACAGCAGGTAGGCCGAGGCGTGGGTCTGGATGAAGGTCGGGAAGAACTCCTGATCGAGGTTGATCACCCCTTCGGCGTTGCTGCCCTGCACCTCGCAGACCTTGAGCTTGACGTAGGCCTGGTCGCTTTGCTGCTCGCCCAGCAACAGGCGGAAGTCCGGGCGTCCGCAACTGATCTGGCTGCTGGAGTCGTCGTCGGCATTGGAGTCGGCGATCTGCGCTTCGTAGGTGATGTAGCGCGCCAGCACATCGGACTGCTCGGCGCGCCGGGCTTCGATGTGGTTGCCAGTGACCAGGGGCAGCGCCAGGTACACCGAGGTCTTGCCGGTGTTGGCCGGCACGTCCAGGGCCAGGGGCTCGCTGCTCTCCCCAAGGGCGAACAGACTGCCGTCCGGCAGGATCCCCGAGGCCCGGCTGATCACCAGCTTGCCCATGTTCAGGTACTGCAGGTCGATCTCCAGACCGAGAAAGCCCCAGGTGTAGCTGCCCAGCAACTGGGTGCGGGTCTTGAGCTGATGATCGAAATAGCGGTCGTTGTGCTGGAAGTGCTGGGGACGCAGCAACATGCCTTCCTGCCAGATGACTTTATGTTCGTTCATGGCTGTTCATCCGCCCGGGCCAGAGGTTGCAGACGGTTGCGAATGCCCGCCTGATCGAGGATCAGCTCACTGCGGGTGACCTCCATCGCGGTGATCGGAATCACGTAGCGCCAGCGGGTTTCCGGCAGGTCGCGGTAGGCCGCCAGCACCCCGACATAACGGCTGTCACGGTCGACGCTGAGCTTGAGCTCCAGGCTCTGCCCGGGCCGCAGTTCCAGCTCCTCGCTGGCCACCAGGTCCGGGGCCAGGGATTCCTTGGCCCGCTCGTAGAGGCTGAAGAAATCGGCGTTTTCAAAGGCCACCGGGTGCTTGAGCTCCAGCAGCCGCACCACGATGGGCGACGGCCGGCCGTTGAGGTCGGGGTTCAACTGGTCACTGGCGCTGAGCCTGAGGTCGAGCTTGGTCAGGCTCGAATACGGCGACATCGAGGCGCAGGCGGCGAGCAGCGACAGCGCCAGCAGGGTCGCGGTGCGCATCAACAAAACCTTGCAGCGAAGCATGGGGATCATCCTTGGTGGGCGTGGGTGTTGAGGGTACAAATCAGCCGGTGCTGCTCCTCGTAGGCCTGGGCAAAGTCCCGGGCCAGCAGGCGTTCGCTCCAGTCGTCGTCCAGACGCAGGTTCTGGTGGTAACGGGTGTAGGCCCGCCAGTGACGCCCGGCGGTGGCCAGCCAGGGGCGCTTGCCGTCGCGCTCGAAGCGCAGGGTCAACTGCTGCGGCGAAAAGTGCTCCAGGGTGCTGCGCAGCGCTGCCCGGCTGGCGGCGAGCAAGGCCACCTGGTGCGCCTGCAAATCGCCGAAGGCCCGGGCAATGGCCTGGGGCCCGGACAACTGCCCGGGCTTGTCGTCCAGCAGCAGCCGCTCCAGGGCTTCACCGGCGTCCGGGGCAAAGCGCAGCGGGTTCTTGCCGACGCTCTGGACCTGGGTCTGGCCCAGGCGCAGTTCGTTCTTCAATTCGCTACGGGTGCGCAGGCTCTGCTGCAGGCTGGCGACACTCTGCTTGAGCAGGCTCGCCGCCTTGATCGCCAGTGCTTCCCGGGCCGCCGGATCGAGGTCCTTGAGCTCAACGCCCAGGGCCTCGGCAAAGCGTTCCCAGAACGGCTCGCCAGGGCTCTTGGGCGGCGACACCGGGCTCGCTGGCGGGACCGGCGCGGGCGCCACCAGTTCGGGGACCAGCAAGTGCTCGGTGTCGATCCGCGCGTAGTCGGCGAAGGGCTCCAGGGCCTGGGGCGGGCTGTCGAGCAGCGCCAGAGGATCGTCCGTCAGCTCGCCCTGCTCCTCCATGGCCAGGGCCTTGAGCGGATCCGGATCGAGAAAGGCGTCATCGGGAATGATGCTGCCCGCGGCCAGCGGCCGGCCGACGTCCAGCGCCAGGGACGCGCTCGTCGGCATCAGCCGCGCGCGCATCACGAAGCCCCCCAGCACATAGGTGCTGCCCTGCTCGATGCGCAGCGGCGTGCCCTTGGGCAGACGCGCACCGCTGTCCTTGAGGACGATGCCGTTGCTGCTGGTATCGGTGAGGAAGAACGCGCCGTCCCGATAGCTGACCTGCGCGTGGTGATTGGACAGGTGCCGCTGGCGATCGGGAATCACCCAGTGGCAATCGGCGCCGCGGCCGATCCGTCCCCCGCCCTGCCCGAAGGTCTTGCTGGCGCTTGCGGCCGGCAGGCGCTGAGGGCTGTCGAGCATTTCGAAAACCAGTTCCATGGTGCTGCTCCTTGCGCTCACTTGCCGCGGTTGACCGTCTGCGGGTCACCTAGCGGGCGGTAGCTGGGGTCATTGAATTTGTAATTGCCGCTGCAAGCGCCCAGGTGGCCGAAAACCACCAGCAACAGCAGGACAAGGGGCCAGGGACGAACGGACATCAGCGGTTCTCCGGATCAAGGTAAGGGGCACGGCGCCCAAGCAATCGGGCGCCGCCGGTCAGCGACAAACACCGCCACAGCGCGCTCATGAGCAGGACGCCTCGGGTTCCAGCGGCTGGATCTGCAAGCGCGCCAGGCGGTAATGCAGGGCACGCCGCGACATGCCCAGCTCGCGGGCGGCGTGGGTACGATTGCCGCCGTGCTTGTGCAGGCATTCCAGCAACAGGCCGCGCTCGATCTGTTCCATGCGCAGCCGCAGGTTCAGGGTCGGCGAGTCGTCCGGCGCCGAGCGTTGCAGCAGCAAGTGCTCGGGCAGCAGCTCGCGGCCTTCGCACAGCAGCACCGCCCGCTCCACCAGGCCCTTGAGCTCGCGCACGTTGCCGGGAAAGGCGTAGCCGCCGAGCAGTTGCAGCGCCGAGTCGGACCACTGCAATGCTTCGCGCTGGAGGAAGGCGCAGGTCTTGTCGCAGAAGTAGCGCGCCAGTTGCGACACATCCCCCGCGCGCTGGCGCAGGGGCGGCAGTTCGATGGGGAACTGGCCAAGGCGGTAATAGAGGTCCTCGCGAAACTCGCCGCTGCTGACCAGGGTCGGCAAGTCGCGGTGCGTGGCAGCGATGATGCGCACATCGATCTGGCGCGGCTCGTTGCTGCCCAAGGGGCGGATTTCGCTTTCCTGCAACACCCGCAACAACTTGGCCTGCAGCACCAGCGGCATGTCGCCGATTTCATCCAGCAGCAGCGTGCCGCCCTGCGCCGCCTCGAACAGACCAATGCGATCGCTGTCGGCGCCGGTGAACGCGCCTTTGCGATAGCCGAACAATTCGCTCTCCAGCAAGTGCTCGGGCAAGGCCGCGCAGTTCTGCACGATGAAGGGCTGCAAGCGGCGCGGTCCGTAATCGTGGATGGCCCGCGCCACCACTTCCTTGCCGGTGCCGGTTTCGCCCTGGAGCAGCACCGTGTAGGGACTGTGCAGCACCTTGCTGATCAGCTGGCAGGTCTGGCGCATGGCCAGGCTGCTGCCGATCAGCCCGTAGTCGCCGGCCCGGCGCGGGGCCTCGGGCTCGGTCGGCAGCGTGGTCGCCGCGCGCCGCCAGTGTTGCCGCAGGCTGCGCTGGGCCAGCAGGAAACTGCCCGACAGGCGCAACGAACCGGCAAACCCCTGCAACCGGGCAGGCTCGCGGCTGGCGCACAGCAGCAACCCTTGCACCGCGCCCTGGGGGTTGGCCAGGGGCACGCACAGCAGCGAGCGCCAGGCACCGCCGGCCTCCGGCAGGAAGTCGGTCTGGTACAGGCCGCAGCCCAGGTCGGCGAGGAACAGCACGCGGTCCTGGCACAGCGAGAACTGCAAAAGCTGCTCACCGTTGTAGTCCGCCGGCAGCTCGGCCACCGGCCGCGGCCGCGTGGCGTCGCTCAAACACTCGGCGCAAAGCTCCAGGCGGGTATGGGTGGCGTCCAGCAGGTACAGCTGGGTCAGCTGGCAACCACTGAGCCGGGCGACGGCAGCCACGAAGTCCGCCAGCAGGCTGGCCTCGTCGCGACTCCTGGCCAGCTCGCAGTACATCCCCAGCAGGGATTCGGCGTAGGCCAGTGGTTGGGCAATCTGGGTAAACATCCGGCTGCCCTCAAACAAACTCGCAGACCACGCCGCCGTCGGCATCCACCGTGGCGTACACCTGCGCAAGGGACTCGCCGCTGGCCATGGCCTGCAGCAGGCGATCGGCCACCCGGGGCATCAGATGCGCCTCCAGCAGGTGGTCGATCAACCGCGCACCGCTGTCGCTCTGCCCGCAGCGCCGGGCCAGTTGCGTCACCAGTTCCGGGCAATGACTGAACTGCAGTTGCCGGCGCCCCAGGCGCTGGCCCAGGCGCTGCAGCTTGATCTCGATCAGCTCCCGCAGCACCGCAGCGTCCACCGGGTAGAACGGCACCACCCGCATGCGGGCCAGCAGCGCCGGCTTGAAGTGGGCACTGAGGACCGGGCGGATCGCCTGTTCCAGGTCCTCGGCACTGGGCCGCTGCGGACCTCGGCACAGGGCGTCGATGCGTTCGCTGGCGAGGTTCGAGGTCATCAGGATCAGGGTGTTGCGAAAGTCGATCGCGCGCCCTTCGCCATCGTTGGCCAGGCCCTTGTCGAAGATCTGGTAGAACAGGTTGAGCACGTCCGGATCGGCCTTCTCCACCTCGTCCAGCAGCACCACCGAATAGGGCTTCTGACGCACCGCTTCGGTGAGCATGCCGCCCTCGCCATAACCGACGTAGCCCGGCGGCGAGCCGATCAGCCGCGAGACGCTGTGTTTCTCCTGGAACTCGGACATGTTGATGGTGGTCAGGAAGCGTTCGCCGCCGTACAGCAGGTCCGCCAGGGCCAGGGCGGTTTCGGTCTTGCCGACCCCGCTGGGGCCCACCAGCAGGAACACCCCCACCGGCGCGTCGGGCTTGTTCAGGCCGGCGGCGACGGCGCGCATGGAACGGTCGAGGGCCTGCACCGCTTGTTCCTGGCCGCGGATCCGCGCCCGCAGATCGTCGGCGAAACTGGCCACCCGGGCGTTGTGCTCGCGGGCCAGCTGCTCCAGGGGCACACCGGTCCAGGCGCTGATGACTTCAGCCACCAGCCGTGGACACACTTCAAAGCTGACCAGGCGCTCCGCGGTTTGCGCGCTGCTCAACAGGCCATGGACCGCCTCCAGTTCTGCCTGCAGGGCATCGAGGTCCACTGTTGGCGGGGTCTGCGCCGGGTCCTGGGGGCTGGTGCTCGCGGCGGCGCGGGCCTGGGCCAGTTCCTGGCGCAGGACCAGCAGGCGCTCGGCCAGCCGGCGCTGCTCCAGCCAGCGTTGCTCCAGGGCCTGGCGTTCCTGCTCGGCCTCGATCAGGCGCTGTTCCAGCTGGGCCAGGGCCGCCTGGTCGATACTCAGCCCGGCCTCGGCATCGCGCCGCAGGGCCTGGCACTGGCGCCCACCTTCGGCCAGCTCGGCCCGCAGCCGCTCCAGGCTCTGCGGTGCTGCCGCCAGACTGATGCGCACCCGGGCACAGGCGGTGTCCAGCACATCCACCGCCTTGTCCGGCAACTGGCGGCCCGCCAGGTAGCGCGCCGACAATTCCGCCGCCGCCACCACCGCATCGTCGCGCAAGTAAATGCCATGGCTCTGTGCATAGACCGGGGCCAGGCCGCGCAGGATGGTCACCGCCTCGTCGACGCTGGGCTCGTGCAACTGCACCGGCTGGAAACGCCGGGCCAGGGCCGGGTCCTTCTCGAAGTATTTCTTGTACTCGCTCCAGGTGGTGGCGGCGATGGTGCGCAGTTCGCCCCGGGCCAGGGCCGGCTTGAGCAGGTTGGCGGCGTCGCCACCGCCGGCGTTGCCACCGGCACCGATCAGGGTATGGGCCTCGTCGATGAACATGATGATCGGCCGCGGCGCGGCCTTGACCTCGTCGATCACCCCCTTGAGGCGACGCTCGAACTCGCCCTTGACGCTGGCCCCGGCCTGCAGCAAGCCCATGTCCAGGACCAGCAACTCGACGCCCAGCAGCGCCTGGGGCACTTCACCGGCGGCAATCCGCGACGCCAGCCCCTCCACCACCGCGGTCTTGCCGACCCCGGCTTCGCCGACAATGATCGGGTTGTTCTTGCGCCGTCGGGCGAGGATATCCACCATCTGGCGTAGCGCTTCATCGCGGCACAGCACCGGGTCGAGCCGGCCGTCCCGGGCCTGCTGGGTGAGGTTGTGGGTGAAGCGCTGCAACAGCGATTCGCCAGCGGCCAGAGGCTGCCCCGGGGCCTCGGGATCACCCTGCTGGGCCAGGGCGAAGTCCTTCAGGCGCTGGCTGTTCAAGCGCGCCAGCAACGGCTGGTAGCGGCTGCCGGCGTAGCGCAGCGGGTTGCGCAGCAGGGCCAGGAGCAACGCCGCCTGCTGCACCTGGGTCTGCCCCAGTTCCAGGCTGGCCACCAGCAAGGCGTCTTGCAGCCATTGCACCAGCTCCGGCGCAAACACCGGGTTGCGTGAAGCGCTGTGCTCGGTCCCGGGTTGCAGCACCGCCACCAGCTCAGCGGCCTCGATCCCGGCATCCTGCAGGGCCCGGGCAAGCAGCCCCTGGGGTCGCTCCAGCAGTTCCAGCAGCAGGTCCTCGACCAGGATCTTGCTGCCGCCACGGGCCACGCAACGCTCGGCGCAGCGCTCCAGGTCGCGCCGGGTATCGGCATCCAGTGCCTGGATCAGTTGTTGCAAATCGACGTTGATCATCGGTCTCGTCCTTAATGAGAGAGGCTGCCCAGGGTCACCACGCCATCGGCGCGTTCCCGTCCCAGCCAGCTGGTCCAGCCCAGGCGGCAAGCGTTCTGCTCGCCGATGCACAGTTCACGGATTTCTTCCTGGCGCAGTACCAGGCGGATGTCGTAGTCCAACGGGTCGCGCAAGGTGAAACGCACCAGGGCGCAGAGCGGTTGATAGCCGAAGCCGATCGGCAGGAACTCATGGAAGCGCTGCCAGTCGAGCTCGCGGATGTGGATGCGGAACTTGCCGCTGCGATCACGCACCCGCTCCCCCAGCACCAGGTCCTCGCCGAGCACGCTGTTGCCCAGGCCCAGGCGGTTGCGCTGCTCGGTGAGAATCTGCACCCGGCGCTCAATGCATTGCTCGATCACCAGTTGCGCATGTTTGAAGTAGTAACGCAGCACCGCCTCGATCAGGGCCGCCGAGTGGGCCCTCAGGCTGAGCAGGCCGAGGTAGGGCAACAGGCGTTTCCAGTTCAGCTCACGGGCCTGGCGGATCTCCTCGCCGCCCAGGCCGATCAGGGCGAACAACTGGCTGGAAAACGGGTCCAGGGCCCCGCTGGAGAAACTCGCGCGATAGCGGTACTTGCGCCAGATCGGCAGCATCAGCCGTTGCAGGCGATGGTGGAACAGATCGAGAAAATGCCGGGTCGGGTTGCCGTCCTCGGTGTCGCCCAGGGCCTGCTCGCCATAGAAGGCCGGCAGCGGCGAGCCGGAGCCGAACAGACCGATCAGGTTCAGGCGCAGGCGCGCATGCAACAGCCCCTGCTCTTCGAAGAACTCCACGCGATCGACGTCGCTGCCGGGAAATCCCAGGCTCGGGTTGGCCTGGAACTCCAGCTGATCGTAGAGCTCGTCGTCGTTCATCTGTGGGTGAGCGTCGCGCAGTCGATCGACCACCAGCATCACCGCCTGGAACAGCGAGTACTCCCGTATGCCTCGGGACAGCTCGCTTAAAGCAGGGGCTGTAGCCCCATGCGTGGCGTCCATTGGTACACCTCTCCTTGTGTACTGTTTACCCGCAGCTCGTGGTACGAATTGAGGCTGGCGTAAAGAGCGAAAAACTCGTTGAGCACGGAAGCGAAGATGAACAGGTCGCCTTCACCGATGTAGCCTTGCGGGTCGATGGTCAGCTCGGTGCGCAGGCCCCGCAGCGGCAGGCCGCGGTGCAGGCGATCGACGTGTTCGTGACGGATCGACTTGAGCCCTCCCAGCAAACGTTTGCTGACCCGCTCGGCGTGCTGGTCGTAGTAGCGCGGCAGGTCGTAGGTTTCGAGAATCACCTTGAGCGCATCGACGTTGGCCAGGGACAGGTAGTTGAGGGACATGTTGCTGATCAGCTTCCACAGGAAATCGCGATTCAGGGGCGGCGCGTAGCTGGCAGTGGCCGCGGTGATGTTGCGAAAGCGCAGAAAATCCGGGGTGTTCTCGCAGGGCTGGTCGATGTCGCCGAGCTTGAGCTGACGGGGCAGGTTCTGGTTGGTGCAGGTCAGCTCGATGGACAGGGTTTCCTGGGCCTCGGTGTGGCGGATGGCGAAGCTCAGGTAGGTGTCCAGGCCATCGTGGAGCAGGGACGAACGCTGGCGGATGCTGTAGTGCGGACGGCTTTGGGGCACGTCGAAGCTGGGGTCGTGCTCGAAGGATTCGAACGGCACATAGGCCTGGTAGCCGACCCCGCCCGGGGCCCAGCCGGTGACTGAATCCACCGAGAACACCCCGCAGTTTTCCAGGTCGTATTCCGCCGGCAGCAGCAGGTACTCGTCCTGCTTGCCGTCGAGGCGGATCGGCAGCGCGTCGTGCTTGAACAGATTGACGATGGGGGTGCAGTACAGCTTGACGTTGTCCAGGGTCGGCCGCAGGCGCTGGATACCGCTCTTGCGAATATCGAAGCGCAGCTCCAGGCCGCGCACCTGCTTGAGGCTGTCCTCCGGCAGCGTCCGCAATACCTCCAGGCCGCCGAGGTCGACAAACAGGAACTTGTCCTGGAAGGAAAAATATTCCTGCAGGTAGCGATAGCCGCGGAAGGTGTTCAGCGGATAGGGAATCAACGCCTCTTCCTCGGCAAAGCCCACCGGCTGCACCTTGTTGCCCGGGATCTGCAACGCCAGCGGATCACCGTTGGCTGCGCGCAACGGCTCGCCACTGGCACGCAGCGGCACCAGCTCGATCCCGGCCAGGTTGCGCAACAGGCTCAGGTAGAGCATCTGGCTGATGTAGCGCTCACCGGCCAGATGCAGGCGCAGGCGCCCCAGCTCCAACTCGCCCAGATGCCCGTCGCAGGTCATCTCCAGGCGCAAACTGAGCAAGGCCCCGTCGCCCTTGACCGAATAGGTCAGCCCGCACAGCGCCAGGGGCAGCACCTCGGTGGGATAGCAGGTGCGGAACCGGCAGCGCACCTCATTGATCGGCCGGCTCTCCACCGGCGTGTCCCGAGGCACGCCGACCGCCGGCCCCGAACGTTGCAACGGATCGAACTGCAGGATGCTGAACGCCGGCAACGGCCGCATGTAGTTGGGCCACAGCAGGTGCATCAACGAATGGCTGAGCTCCGGCAGCTCGTCATCGAGCTTCTGCCGCAGACGCCCGGTGAGAAAGGCAAAGCCTTCCAGCAGCCGTTCCACATCCGGGTCCCGCCCGGCCTGCCCGAGAAACGGAGCCAGCGCCGGACTACGCTCGGCGAAACGCCGGCCCAACTGGCGCAGCGCGGTCAGTTCGCTTTGGTAGTAGTGGTTGAAGGACATGGTTTACCTGCCTGGGGTGAGTGGGGGAACGGGCGAATGTGGAAACGCCTGGGTTCACGGTTGCGCTTGAATGGCTGCTGTTTTTCTTGCAAGCCATCGATCCACCGCTTCCCGCAGAACTATCGCGGCAATGCTCAAAAAACCTCTCAGCGCGCTGTAAGCCATGGCACGAACGGGATGACGCGTTAAAAAGTAAAAAGTGATCAGGCTTGTCATCAGTAGAACGATGACAAACTTGAGCTTGATATTCCTGGTAAAGAAAACAATCAGACTTACCAGAACAAAGAGCTGAAGCATCAACACGTTGGTCATACCGATATTGACGCCACGGGAGATCAGCTCACCGTAGAGAGACAGATAGATATCCACCGGCATGTTGTGCAGCGGCACATATGACACGCCAATTGCAACATAGAAAAAAACGCTGACTGCGGAACGGACATTCATTCCCTTCAAGCTCCTTGCCTGCTGTCGCAGGCCTTAGGCCGAAACCAAAAAAGCACCCAACCTAATTTTTAAAATGGGTATAAGGCGCATTACTTACAAACACATTCATCCCGTGCTCTTCCCATTCCGGCATGGAAATAACAAACAGATTTTTCTGCCAATCAAATCTTATCCAGTAAATCCCGACCTCATGATCATTTTCAAATACCCGCATATCCAAGGACTGCGTGTTATACAAAGGTGTGCGGTAGACTGTTTCAGGCGCCTGCGTATCAATTACTCGAAGATAAGCCATTCTCCGCAGAAAAAAAATTCCATCGACACGCACACTCTCCATTATGAATCGGCCTGACGGACTTACCTGCGTAGTACTCGAGGGATAACCGAGCATTACATTGACGGTGTATGCCAATGCCGCACCCAACACAACAGCGAATATAACTGTTCGGCGAAGCCATTTACTCCGGAGCATATTCATCGTTGTGCTTAACGACACTCCGTGACAGTCCACCCCTCCCAGCCCTCGGACCCAGGATATAGCGCGGAAGCACCATTAAACTCCGGAGCAATATTTTCACTTCCTTCTCTCATCCATAAATACCATTCCGACGTTCTAAGCATCTCCCCCTCCTTGGTATAAACCCGATAAAAATTCTTGCTACTGAACAATTCAAAAACGCGCCCAACCAGCCCCACCGATCGATATTCCGGGATATATGTTGCTATGTAGCATTTACCCGACTCGTTCCAATCCTTCACTCTGGGCTGAGCCAGCCACGCACCTCTTAACTTGAGCCCTAGGGGGAGCAACAGTAGAAGCACAACTACCGAAACAATGAAAACCACTAACCCTCTTTTAGTTTTCAGCATGACTCACTCTATGAAAGCCCTCTCTGAATACCAAAATCTTCAACGACACGCTGTCACCGTCCAGTACTCCCAACCCTCAGTTCCCGGGTACAGCGCAGTAGCGCCAGAAAACTCGGGGGCAACCTGCTCATTTCCCTCCCTCATCCAGAAAAACCATTCGGATGTCCTAAGCAGTTCATCATCTTTTGTATAGACACGATAAAAATACCGACTACTCAATAACTCCAGCACCCTGCCAGCCAGGCCGATCATCTTGTAGTCAGGCTCATACTTGGAGATATAGCAATCCCCCGAATCGCTCCAATATTTTTTTAATGGCTGAGCCATCCAAGAACCATATACCTTCAGCCCAAGCAGAAACATCAGTAAAAGCCCAACGATCACAAACAAAATAGATCGCGCCACGCCAATAAATTTTCTCATTGAAAGCTACGCCCTTTGGGTCCGATGCAAGAACTCACCAAAGTCGGCATCCGACAGATAGATGAGAATCGATACCGGGACCTTCTTCACGCTGGAGTAGACAAATAGGTCACCTCCTCGGCGATGCTGCGCCCGATAACAGTTAAAGCTATCGTTGGTTACTTTAAAATAACGCACCGACCCACGCACAACATATTCGGGCTCAGCCAGATACTCAATAGGATCTGGCTTAACAACACCTTGAGAGTTCCAATAGCCTAACAGTTGATCTTCATCAGCATTCAAAAACTCATACGTATCACGCACATAACAACCAACTTCATGAATTTTCAATAACGCCGCACTTCCCTTGGTTTTAGGTAGCGTGGAAAACTTGGTTATTGCAATCTTTAGGGTAAAACCACCCAACGCACCATAAACGTCGTCCAGCGGATTCAGGGCTTTGTCGAGTCGGCCTGTAGAAATCTCCCTGAAATTTGTCTGTGTAGTAGTCTCCAGCTCAATGGCATTCAATTGACTATAGTCATGAAAACCGGCAATCAGATCCTGCCCCTCCACATCCAAAATATTGAGGTTTTGCATTCGCTGCATAAACTGCAAAAGCCCTTTTGTCAGTTGCTCTACCCCACCTCTCTTACGTCCAAAAATCTCGTTGTATTGGCTAGCACTGGATAGTTTCCCTAGCAGTTCATCAACAAGAACTCCAGTGTGCGAGGAAGCACTCGATAACCAATCAAAATCGAGATCAACAAACAGTTTCTCTTGAGTAATTCTGTCTACTGCCAATCGTCCCCTTTTCTCCTCCGGACTCATGACGAAAACCTCGCCATCAAACCAGCGTTGCATGATCCGGGCAGCCTCCACCCAGCCGAGCGTGCGCATCACCGCAGGGATATCGGTGATCTGGAAATCCTCAACCGTCGTTTCTGCACACTTCATGTCGGCCGAGGCCGTGAGCTGAGCGGTTATCGGAGCCGGATCAGACATATGCATGCCTCACGCAATCACAAGAGAAGATTGGGGTTCAAGCACCAGCGTGACGCTTTCAGCCGACTGCGCAGCAATCTTTGCGGTTTTCCCCTGCCCATCGGTAACCCCCTTGATCTCCTTGCCCGAGGCAGTGAGCAAGGTGTAGGCACGCCCTGTCAGCGGAGTTCCCGATCTGGAGCGCACCACGAACTGCTGGTCGAACGGCCAATTGATCTGCACCGGCAACGGCGCCACAAACGGTGCCGGGACATGGGTATCGCCAATGATCACCGTCCCTGATCCACCTATCACCGTGTTGCCATGACTGCCCAGCGACCCCAGGGTGGCGGCCGGCCGACCATTGATGAACACGCTGCTGCTCAGGGCGCCGCTCAAGGCACCGCCACAGGCCGACACGTCACCTTGGCGAGCCGCCGGCAGGCCGTCGAACAGCACATCTGCCGAGCCGCTGGCGATGGGATTGACCCCATGCCCGGGAATCGGACAAGCCGTTGGGTCGCTGAGCCGTGCCGCAGGTTTTCCAGACATCCTTGTGCACTCCTTACTTGATCCGTACCTGTCCACTGCCATCCAGGCGTGCGGCGAAGCTCACCTGGCGCCTGACCCCTTCCACCTCCAGCAGGCCTTCGATGCTGAAGGCCAGCTTGAGGGGATCGTGGTCCCGGGGCAGTGGCTTGACCCGCACGTTGGACAGCCTGGGTTCGTAGGTCTCGATAAAGCCTTCGATGGCCTCGCGCGCCTGACTCAACGCGTCGTGCAGGCTCAGACGCATGTCGTTGAGATCCGGCAGCCCGTAGTCGGACAGTGTCTGCACACTGCCCGCCCGGGTGCTGAGCATCTTCGCCAGGTGGGCAGCCACC
This sequence comes from Pseudomonas protegens, assembly GCF_013407925.2. Lineage (NCBI taxonomy): Bacteria > Pseudomonadati > Pseudomonadota > Gammaproteobacteria > Pseudomonadales > Pseudomonadaceae > Pseudomonas > Pseudomonas protegens. Next base: position 846,509 of record NZ_CP060201.1, read on the forward strand.
GATGCCATGGCGGCCACTTCGCGACTCCAGCCGACGCGCTGTTCTGCCTCGCCGCTCAAGCGTTCGAAAAGGCTGCCGTATCGACGCATGGCTCAGCTCCTGCCCTATTCCTTGTCCAGCTTGCCCACCAGCGACAGGGTGAAGTCCGCCCCCATGTACTTGAAGTGCGGCCGCACGTTGAGGCTGACCCGATACCAGCCCGGCTCGCCCTCGACGTCGCTGACGATGATCTGCGCGGCACGCAGGGGACGCCGGCCACGCACTTCACTGCTGGGGTTCTCCTGGTCGGCCACGTACTGGCGGATCCACTTGTTGAGTTCCAGCTCCAGGTCGGTGCGTTCCTTCCAGGACCCCAGTTGCTCGCGCTGCAGCACCTTCAGGTAATGGGCCAGGCGGTTGACGATCATCATGTAGGGCAGCTGGGTGCCGAGCTTGTAGTTGAGCTCCGCGGCCTTGCCCTCGGCGCTGATGCCGAAGAACTTGGGTTTCTGCACAGAGCTGGCGGAGAAGAACGCGGCGTTGTCGCTGCCCTTGCGCATGGTCAGGGAGATGAAGCCCTCTTCCGCCAGCTCGTACTCGCGACGGTCGGAAACCAGGACCTCGGTGGGGATCTTGGTTTCGATCTCACCCATGCTTTCGAAGTGGTGCAGGGGCAGGTCCTCCACCGCGCCGCCGCTCTGCGGGCCGATGATGTTCGGGCACCAGCGGAACTTGGCGAAGCTGTCGGTCAGGCGGGTGCCGAAGGCGTAGGCGGTGTTGCCCCACAGGTAGTCTTCGTGGCTGTTGGCAACGTTTTCCTTGTAGACGAAGGATTTCACCGGGTTTTCTTCCGGATCGTAAGGGTTGCGCAACAGGAAGCGCGGCAAGGTCAGGCCGATGTAACGGGCATCCTCGGACTGGCGGAAGCTCTGCCACTTGGCAAATTGCGGGCCTTCGAAGTGGTCCTTCAGGTCCTTGAGGTCCGGCAGCCCGGTAAAGCTTTCCAGGCCGAAGAACTTCGGCCCCGCCGCGGCAATGAACGGCGCGTGGGACATGCACGCCACGCTGGACACGTACTGCATCAGCTTCACGTCCGGCGAGCTGGGGGACATGAAGTAGTTGGCGATGATGGCGCCCACCGGCTGGCCACCGAACTGGCCGTATTCAGCGGTGTAGATGTGTTTGTAGAGGCCGGCCTGCATCACTTCCGGAGAGTCCTCGAAGTCGTCCAGCAGGTCCTGCTTGGAGACGTTGAGGATCTCGATCTTGATGTTCTCGCGGAAGTTGGTGCGGTCCACCAGCAACTGCAAACCACGCCAGGCCGACTCCAGCGACTGAAAATCGGGATGGTGGAGGATCTCGTCCATCTGCTGGCTGAGCTTGGCATCGATCTCGGCGATCATCCGGTCGACCATGGCCTTCTTCACCGGCTCGCCGCTGTTCTGCGGTTTCAGCAACTCTTCGATAAAGGCCGAGACTCCGCGCTTGGCGATGTCATAGGCCTCGTCATCCGGGGTCAGGCGCGTCTCGGCGATGATGCTGTCGAGAATGCTGTATTCACTGCTGTCCTGGTGCTTCTGCTGTGCGGCACTGCTGCTCATGTTCTAGCTTCCTTGGCGGTTGAGGGCTCAGTCTTGCAGGGCGGGGGCGGCGTTCAGACCCAATTCACCCAGGACCCGATCCCGGGACTGGTCATCGGCGAGCACGCCTTCGATGGCTTTGCGAAAGGCCGGGGCGTTGCCCAATGGCCCCTTGAGCGCCACCAGGGCGTCGCGCAGTTCCATGAGTTTCTTCAGTTCCGGAACCTGCTCCACCAGGCTGGCCGGGTTGAAGTCCTTCATCGAATCAACCCGCAATTGCACCGCCAGCTCGTCGCTGCCGCCATCGTCCTGCAGGCGATTGGGCACGCTCAGGGTCAGGCGCAGTTCCTGCTTGGCCAGGACCTCGTCGAAGGTCATCTTGTCGATGCTGATGGGTTTGCGATCCTCGACCTTGCGCTCGTCCAGGCGCTGGGTGTAATCGCCGATCGCCAGTAGTTTCAACGGCAGTTCGATCTCTTCCTGAGCGCCGCCGGTGGCGGGTTTGAACGTGACGTTGATCCGTTCCTTGGGGGCTACAGAGCCTTCTTTGGCCATGACACTTCTCCTTGGGTTGTTGGCCCTGGGGCCTATTCGAGTACCACCTCGAGATCGAGATGGCACAGCCTGCGATAAACCTCTTCCTTGCGTTCGCGCACCGCGTGGTTTTGCGGCAACAGCTCGCAGCAGTTGTGCAGCAGCTGCAGTACCTCCAGCGCCAACTGCGGCTCCCAGGCCTGCAGGCCCGAGTGCTGCAGTTGCTGATCGAGAGTCTCCAGCTGGGTCTTGGCCAGTTCGTACTTCTTGGCCGTGAAACACAGGCGCGCCAGGCTCAACTGCCAGAAGAACCGCACCCGCCCGCCCTGGGCGTTCTGCAGGCCCTGCTTGAGCACCTGCACCGCGGCCTTGAGGCCGTCCTTGCGCAGGATCGGCAGCACCTCTTCCAGGGCCTCTTCCCAGGCCGGCAGGTGGCTGTCCGCTTCGACCTTGCGCGGCACGTCGGCGCTTTGCAGATGGGGCAGGACCTGGGCGCTGATCCAGGCGCGGGTGGCCGGATCGGCAAAGGCCACGCCGTCATGGAAACGCAGCTCGATCAGACCGGGCAGGCGTTGCAGCAGCAAGGCGAAATGGAACTCCACCTCACGCATGGCCGACTCGGCATTGAGCTCCTGCAGGCACTCCCAGACCATGCGCTGGCCGTCAAACCAGAACGGCGCACGAGCCAGACTGGCCTCCAGCTCTACCAGCAGGTCGGCGTACTGGCCCTGGGCGAAACGTTCCTGGTAGTGACGCAGCTTGTCCGCCGGCAGCCCGCGCAAGGCGGTGACCTGCTCGGCATTGCGCTCGGGCACCGCATCGATGGACAGCCACATCAGGGTGCGATTGAGGCGCAGGGCACGCTGGTCGGTGGCCTTCTGCCGCAGCCACCAGGCGCACAGCGGCCGGGCGTTGTCCTGCTGGGCGCGCAGGGCCTTGTGCGCATCCTTTTCGTTATCGATGGGTGAACCGGGGGTGAACAGCTGTGCCGCCGCCTGTTTGACCTGGGCCACCACGCTGCCCACGGCTCCGGGTTCCGGCTGCTGATCCGCGGCCCGGGTGACCATGCCCTGCAGACGCCGGCAGATGGGCAACAGCAGCGGCGCTTCGTCCCCCAGGTGCCGGGTCAGGATGCCGTCCAGCCCTTGGATCTGCTCCACCAGACGGCGGAACAACGGCAACTGGTCCTTGACCGGCACATCGTCGTCGAGGGCGTCCTGCAGGCGCGGCACCAGCCAGGCGATCGCTGCGCCGCGGGTGCGCGGCTTGGCCGGGTAAACCTGGTCCCAATGGTGTTCGCAGAGGTGGCGCACCAGCCCCAGGCCCGCCAGCAGGCCAGGGAAAGACTCACGCTGATGCAAGGCCCAGGTCAGCCAGGCGGCGACCCGCAGATCCTTGGATTGATCACGCAACAGGGCTTCGCTTTGCTCCTGGACCTTCAGCCAGTCGATCTGACCGTTGGCATGCAGCGACTGGGCTTTGCCCAGCTCGCTTTCCAGGGCTTCGTATTCGTTGGAGAAGCGGACGTCATCGCCAGCGAAGCTGTGCTCGTGCACAGGGGACTGGGCGAGTTTGAGGTGATGGGAATACAGCTTGCGCGAGTAGCTCATGGGTGGCCACTTTCCATGCCCGCCACCCGGCTCGCATAAAGGCGTTGATTACGCTCTTTATTGAAAAATCTGACAAAGGTGGGAAACAAAGTGCGCACTGGAACTACCGGATATCCATTCAGGTGGCAAAACCCTAACGGAACACCCCAGGCAAAAATATAGGATTTTTCTTATATGGACCGATAAACCTCTAGTACAAATATGTTTAAGTTCTTATGCGCAACTTCTTGCACAGTAGTATTCGGATTTATACAACAAGTGGTATTAATCGCGCCGCCCCGCTTGGCTCGCTCACCCCTCCCGCACCTGGCGCCGTCAATGGGCCGCGGACTTATCAGCGCTCAGCACTTTGCGCAGTTGCAGGTAAATCACCCCATCGCCATCGAATGCGAGCACTTTATTGGCAGTCAAGGTTTCAGCGTCGCGCCCCTCATATTTAAGCCAGCCTTCATCCCACAAGTGGCCACTTTCATAACGCACTTGAATGAAGTAATAAGGCGGCTCGGCGCGGGTGATTTCAATGTAATGCCCACCGTCGGCGGCGCCCTGCCACTGGGCATTGGGGTGCTCGGCCAGCCGATGGGCTGGAGCCTTGGTGAAGTCCGTCAAGGCCACCCAAAATGCAATCAGCGCCAGCGCCAACCCGCCCATCACCATCAGAAAACGCTTCAACCAGATCAATCCCTAATCTCCAGCAGTTGGGCCGTGCAGCGGCCGCCCGGTCGGGTCGGCGGCATTCTGTGCCCCTGCTGGGCAACAGCGCAATAAAAAGCCCCGGGCAACTTGCCAGGCGCTGCCGGTCCCTGCAGCCTTGACGCCGGAACGGTCCATGGACAGCGGCGCCCTTGCCCCCCAAAACGGAAACACCTGACATGCGCATCACCCTCACCGCCCTGCACAGCGATCCGTCGTCTGCCTTGTGGGTCGACTTCAACTGCGCTTTCGGCCAAGGCCGGGGCCTATGGCTGGGAGCGCCGCCCCAGGTTGCCCAGGAGCACGACGTGGAACTGAGTCTGGAGGATGAGTTCCGCTGGCAGCACAACCTGTGGCCCGGCACCGGGCCTGAGCCGCGAATCGATCGGGACAGCGACGGGCTGCACATCACCGGGCAGTTGCTCCAGGTCGACGAGGACGCTGGCGCGGCCCTGGCCATCGGCGGTTCCATCGTCCTGCTGAGCGTGCACGGGTACACCCGGCCACTGCCCGCCTGTGTCAGCCTGCTGGCCCGTCAGGTGAGCCTGCAACCGCTGGCGCTGTAAGCGCCGCTCAGGCGGATCCGGGGCATGCGCAATCCAAGGAGGGGTAAAGCTGGGAAATCGCCGAACGCGACTAGGAAGGGTGTTCGCCCAGTGCTCTGGCCTTGGCAATCCATGCACCGGTAAAGAGCCCTTGCACCGGGCGAACGCTTGGCATTCTAGTGCAACGGCCAGGGAATGTCCGTGGGCCGAATCTGAATAAAACTGCAACGCTGGACGCCGCCCCTCGCAGCGCCTCTCAATACCCGGTCATCTCCAGATAACCGCTGCCGCTGTGGCTGCCCTCCAGCGTGACCGGCCCTTCCCAGTAGGGAATGCTCAGGTTCATCCACGACTGGGGATTCAAGGCCCGGGTTCTGATGTCCAGCCCCTTGTCGGGGATGCTCAAGTGCCAGGCGATCGGCAGGCGCCGTCCCTCGACCTGGGCAGCGTCCAGCGCTGTCATGCGGATCTGCTCCCGTCCCAGGCTCTGGGTGCTGCCGTCGGCATTGATCCAGGTGCCGGTGATGTAGGGCGCGCGCGTGCTCTCCCGAACCCGGAACAGCATCAGCCGCTCGCCGCTGTCCAGGTGCAGGGAAAACCAGTCCCAACCGGTCTGATCGGCGGCCAGGGGCTGGCTGCTCCACTCACGGTCGAGCCAGGCCGGGCCGCTGACCTGGTAACGCTGGCCGTCGATCTGCAACTGGCCCGTGGCCTGGAAAAACGGCTGGCTGTAGTAATAGGACGCCTGCCCCTGATCGGATTTGCGGCTGTAACCACCCTCCCCCTGCAGCACCAGGGGCCGGCTGCTGGACAGTTGCAACTGATAGGCAAACCCCGGTCCGCTGGCCTGCACCTGCATCCGGGCCAGGGGATTGTCCGCGCTGGACAGGCTGGTGAAGCGCCAGTCATCGATCCAGGCCTGGAACGGCTGCGCCGTGACCCCGGCCTGCCCCACCCCGCCCCGGGCATAGCGCTCGGCGGCGTGATGGCTGCTGGCGGACGTCGCCGCCGCGTGCCCCAGCCAGACCAGCGGCGCACTCCAGCCGGGTTGTTCGGGTGCGGCGCGCAGGGCGCTGCGAAACAGCGTCCATTGCACGCCGAAACGTCGGCCTTGAGCGTCCTTGAGGTCGGCGGTCAGGTACCACCACTCGATGCGAAAACCATCGTGGGGACCATGATCGGCGGGAAAGCTGAAGCTGCGCCCCGGCAGCACCGGGGTAAAGGTCGCGGCCTCGCTGCCCAGCCCGGCAAACCCCTGGGGCGGCTCGGCGGAAGGCTCGCAACCGGCCAGCAAGGCCAGCAGCAGCGCCGCCAGCACCCGGCTCAAGCGATCAATCTTCATGGGCAAAGCTCCTCAGCAGATCCGCCGGTTGCGCACGCTGCAAACGCAGCAGCGGCCAGGCCGATGCCAGCAGGGTCGCCAGCATCGCCAGCCCCAGCAGTTGCACGAGCTGCCCGGGGAAGACCCGCAACGGCAAACGCCAACCGAAGGCCTGGACGTTGATCACGCTGTCCAGGCACCAGGCCAGGACGATGCCCAGGGGCAGCGCCAGGACCAGGGTCAGCACGGCCAGCAGCCAGGTCTGGGCCAGGTTCAGCAGCAGCAATTGACGCCGCCCCACGCCCAGGGCCCAGAGTGGCGCCAACTGGCCCAGGCGGCTCTGGCTCTGGGTCAGCAGGCTGATGAACAGCGCCACCCCGGACACTCCCAGGGTCAGGCTGTTGAGGGCCGCGGTGGCGGCGAAGGTGCGCTCGAAGACCTGTTGCGACCAGCCCTTGAGCCGGGCCTGATCAATGACCCGGCTGTCATCCAGATGAAATTGCTGTTGCAGGGCGCCGATCAGCGCCGGCACCGCCGCCGGCACCGCCGCCGGCGCCAGGCGCAGGTTGAAACGGTTCGGCGTCAAGTCCGGCCAGTGGCGCAGCAGGTGCCCGGCGTTCACCAGCACATGGCCCTTGGGGTTGCCGTAGTCGGCGTAGATCCCCACCACTCGGGGCGCCCACTGGCCGGTCGGCACCGCCAGGCTCAAGCGGTCGCCGGGGCGGACCTTGAGGCGCCGGGCCAGTTGTTCACTGAGCATCAGCGTGTCCTGGCTCGCCAGTTGCGCCCAGGGCTCGGCGCCGTCGGCTTCCAGCAGCGGCCAGTGCGCACGGTAGCTGGGATGGTCGATCACCCCGTACAGGTCCGCCGGCCAGCCGTGCACCTGCAACGCCACCTGCCAACTGGGGAGCACGGCTGTCACTTGCGCCTGTTGCGGCAACCACGCCAGCAACTGCCGGGCCTGCTCCGGGCTTTGCGGATTGACGTACAGCTCGGCGCTCAGACGCTGCTCCAGCCAGTCGTTGAAGGTCTCGCGAAACCCCGCGGTCATGCTGCCGGCGCCGATATTCGCCGCCAGCGCCAGCAGCAGGGCCATCAAGGCCAGGCTCAGGGCCGGCAATTGCTGGCGGCAATCGGCCAGGAACCACTGCCCCAGCACCCCACGCCGGCGCCCCAGCAAGGCCCCCAGCAGCGCATCGAGCAACACCGGCAAGCCCAGGGCCGCCGCCAGCAGCAAGGCCGCCATCAGTACGAAGCCGCTGGCCAGGCTATCGCCCCATTGCCAGGCCGCCAGGGCCACCAGCACTGCGCCGCCAGCCACCACGCCCTGACGGCGCAGCCAGCGGGCATGGGCCTGATGCCAGGCCTGGGGGTTGGCCAGGGCCAACAGCGGCAGGCGCGCCGCCCGCAACAGGCTGGCGGCGCCGGCCAGCAAGGCGCCCAACAGGCTCAGGCCAATCCCGCTGAGCCACCACCAGGGACTCAGGCTCAACTGCCCCGCCACCTCGGCGCCGTACAGGCCGCGCAGGCTGGCGGCGACATCCGGCAGCAGCAGCCCGGCCAGCCAGTAGCCGCTGACCACCCCGGCGACCCCGCCCAGCAATGCCAGCGCCCCCAGCTCCAGGGTCAGGCTGAAGATCAACTGCCGCGCACTGACCCCACAGGCGCGCAAGGTGCGCAACAGGCCGCGGCGCTGCTCCAGGGCCAGGCCGATGGCGGCATGCACGATAAACAGCCCGACCACGAAGGACAGAAACCCCAGGGCATTCAGGTTGAGGTGAAAACTCTCGGTCAGGCGCGCCAGGTTGTTCTCCGAGTCGCCGGGGTGCAGCACCAGCTGCCCCGCCAGCGGCGCCGGCAAGGGCGGCGCCTGGGCGGCAAAGTCCCTGGGCAGCAGCAGCCGGCTGAGTTGCCCCGGCTGGTCGAGCACTTGCTGGGCAAAGCCGATGTCCATCAGCAGCAGCCCCGGCGCCATGTCCGCCTGCACCTGCAACGGCGGCAGCCGCCGACCATTGCTGGCCACCGGCTGCTGGCCCTCGTGGTAACCCAGGCTGGCCAGGGTTTGCGGGGCAATCCAGGTGCGCCCCGGCGGACTGAAGAACTCCACCACCTGCTGCATTGCCAGGGCCTTGCCGGCGATGGCGGAACCGGCGGGCAACGACAGCGGCTCGATGCCCATCAGTTGCAGGCGCCAGTCGTCATGCCCCTGCAACTGCACGCGCCCTTGCAGCACCGGCGACACCGGCCAACCCGCGCGACGCAGGTCGACAAAGCGTTGCTGGGGAAAACTTGCGCCATCGGCCGTGCCCAGGCTGGCCTGGGGTTCACCGCCAATCAGTTGGCTGGCCCGGGCGTAGCTGTCCCGGGCCTGGCTGTTGAGCGCCAGGACCCCGGTCAGCAGGCTGGTGGCCAGCCACAACCCGGTGAGCACACTGAAGAACTGCACCGGATGCTGGCGCCAATGGCTCAGCAGCGCCTGCATCGTCGTCATCAAGACCCGCATCTCAACCCCCGACCGGGTCGGCCAGACGACCGCGATGCAGCACCACCGTCTGTTGCAGGCGGCTGGCCACGCGCTGGCTGTGGGTCACCATCAGCAGGCCGGTGGGGCTGTCGGCCAGCAACTCCAGCAGCAGGTCCAGCACCTCGTCGCTGGTGGCCTCGTCGAGGCTGCCGGTGGGTTCGTCCGCCAGCAGCAAGCCGGGTTTCGCAGCCAGGGCCCGGCCCAGGGCGACCCGTTGCTGCTGGCCGCCGGAGAGCTGCTCCGGATAGCGCCGCAGCAAATCCCCCAGGCCCAGGCGCTCCACCAACTGCGCCTGCCACCGCGGATCGAAGCGCCCGGCCAGGCGCGCCTGGAAACTCAGGTTGTCCTCCACCCGCAGACTGCTGATCAGGTTGAACTGCTGGAACACCAGGCCCACTTCAGTGCGCCGCCAATCGGCGCGCTGGCCCTCGGTCATCTGCTCCAGATGCTGCCCGCCGATGCGGATGCTGCCGGCGTCGACCCGGTCGAGCCCCGCCACCAGATGCAGCAGGGTGCTCTTGCCGCTGCCCGACTCGCCCATCAGCGCCAGACTGCTGCCGTGCTGCAGCTGCAGGTCCACGCCCTGCAGCACCGCCAGTGGGCCCTGGGGCGTGGGGTAGCTCTTGAAAACGCCTTGCACCTGCAGCATGGGCTGATTCGTCCGAGTAAAGAGGGAGCAAAGCATAGCCTGGGCAGCAGCGCCCCTATCGGCCCGTGCCGGCGAAATATAGTATGGCGCGACTTTTTTCCTGGCAGGACGCACAGATGAACTACACCCGGGCCCAATTGAAGTACCGGCTGCAGATCGGCGCAGGCACATTGATGTTCACCGGCGCGCTGATTTCCACGGTGTTTTCCACCCTGAAAATGCTCCACTGGCGCCTGGACAGCTACACCGCCATGGCGAGCACCATCAACCGCCCGATTCAGCAGTTCACCCTGATGGTCTCGGAAAACACCCGGGCCCTGGACTGGTTCTGGGACAACAGCCCGACCCCAGACTTCCTGCGCCTGAGCAACGCCTCGCACTGGAAATTCCTGCTGATCTACCTGCTGATCTTCGTCGGCGCCGCCCTGTTCGCCTCGGGCCGGACGCTGATGCGCAAGGTCGAAGCCGTGGAACCCCTGATCGAGGCCCAGCTCAACGCCCCGGTCGAGGACGGCGTGCCCGCCAGGACCCTGCAACAGCTGGAGGACTCGACCCTGGTGGAAGCCGCGCCGTCGTTCTTCAGCCAGACCCGCCTGCTGGTGGTCTGGCCCCTGGGCGGCGCCGCGGTGTACCTGGGCCTACTGTGGATGCTGGGCATCCTCTGAGCCCGGCGCCGGCGGATAGGGCAGCGCCTCGGCCACTGGGTACTGGAATGCCCCCTGGAACAGGCCCGGCCCTAGCCCAGCAACTGGCTGAGCACGGCCCGCAACTTGCCCGGTTTCACCGGTTTGTTGAGCAGCGGCGCCCCCAGTTGCTGCAAGGCCCGGCGGCACTGGTCGCTGCGGTCGGCGGTGATGATCACCGCCGGCAGCGGCTGCTGGAAGTGCTCGCGCAGCTGCTGCACCACCTGGCACCCGGTGACCCCGTGATCCAGGTGAAAATCCGCCAGGATCAGCTCCGGCGCCCGGCCCTGGAGCACCGCCAGGGCGGCCGCCTGATCGGTGGCGGTGAGCACTTCGCAGCCCCACTGACCGAGCAGCGCGGCCATGCTCTCAAGGATGCTCAGCTCGTTGTCCAGCACCAGCAAACGCCGCCCCGGCAACGGGTTGCCGGTGCCCGGCTGCGGTGCCTGCAAGCTGATGGGCAACGGCACTCGGTCCGCCAGGGGCACCTGGATGCTGAACCGTGAGCCGCGTCCTGGCCGCGACTGCACCTGCACCCGGTAGCCGAGGATCTTGGCGATGCGCTCGACGATCGCCAGCCCCAGGCCCACCCCTTTGCGGTCGGCGGCGCGGCCTACATCCAGCTGATTGAACTCAAGGAAAATCGACTCCAGGCGGTCGGCGGCAATGCCGCGCCCGGTGTCCCACACCTCCAGCCGCAGCTGATCGCCGCGACGGCGCGCCGCCAGCAAAATGCTGCCGCGCTCGGTGTAGCGGCAGGCATTGCTGAGGAAATTGCGCAGAATCCGGGTCATCAAACGCAAGTCGGTGAACAGGGCAAAGTCGCCGAAGCGCACCCGCAGCTCCAGGCCCGCGGCCTCGGCCACCGACTGGAACTCCGAGACCAGCGGCGCGAGCAATTCATCCAGGCGATACACCGCCGGGTCCGGCTTGACCGCTGCCTGGTCGAGCTTGGAGATGTCCAGCAGGTCGGTGAGCAGGTCCTCGGCGCCCTCCAGAGCCTGGTGCGTGCGCTCCACCAGCAGTTGCTCGGCCGCCGGCAGGCGCCGCTCGCGCAAGGTGGAGATCAACAGGCGCGCGGCATTCAAGGGTTGCAGCAGATCGTGGCTGGCGGCGGCCAGGTACTTGTCCTTGCTGCGGTTGGCCGCCTCGGCGGCGTCCCGGGCCTCGCGCAGGTCGCGCTCGATGCGCTCGCGCCGGGCGATCTGCTGCTGCAGGTTGCGGTTGGCTTCCAGCAGTTCATCGGTACGCGCCGCCACCCGCTGCTCCAACTGGTCGTTGAGCTGTTCCAGGCGCTGCTGGGCCAGCTTGCGCTCGGTGATGTCGGCGACGAACCCTTCCACCAGCCCGTCCTGGTCGGGCTTGAGCAGCAGGTTCATCAGCACGTCGATGCTGCTGCCGTCCTTGCGTCGCAATTGGGTTTCATAACCCAGCAGGCTGCGCTGGCTTTGCAACTGCTCGCCAATGACCGCCAGTTCCGCGGCGCCGCCGACGAACAGATTGCCCGCCAAATCGGCCAGGGAAAACAGCACTTCCTGGGGGTCCTGATACCCCAGCATGCGCGCCAGGGCCGGGTTGGCCGCGCGCAGGCCGGCCTGCAGGCTGGCCTGGAAGATGCCGTGCACCGCGTGCTCGAACAGCCACTTGTAGCGATTGCGTTCGGTTTCCAGGTCCTCCAGGCGCGCCGCCAGCTCCGGGTAATGGCTCTTGCGCGCCGAGTGGTTGCCCAGCCCCAGGAGCCCGGCCAAGGCCCGTTGCTGGTCGTCAGAGGGCCTCGCCATACACCACCTCGACATCACGCTGGCTGGATTCGCGAGGGTTGGTGAGGATGCACGGATCGTCCATCGCATGCTGCGAGAGGAACGGAATATCGCTGCTGCTGACCCCATGCAGGCTCAGGGTTTCGTGGAAGCCGATGGCGTGCTTGAGGGCGATCAGGTGCTCCACCAGGCGCCCGCAGATCTGCCGCTGGTTGAGCCCGCGACAGTCGATGCCGAAGGTTTCGGCAATCACCTTGAAGCGTTCCGGCGCCGCGCTGTAGTTGAAGGCCACCACATGCTCCACCAGCACCGCGTTGCACAGGCCGTGAGGCAGGTCGAGAAAGCCCCCCAGGCTGTGGGACATGGCATGCACCGCGCCAAGAATCGCGTTGGAGAACGCCAGCCCGGCCTGCATGCTGCCGAGCATGATCTGCTCGCGCAGGGCGATGTCCCCGGGGTTGGAGATCATCTGCACCAGGTTGCCGTTGATCAGGCGCATGGCTTCCAGGGCATGGGGATCGGTGAGCGGGCCGTGGCCGGTGGAAACGAAAGCCTCGATGGCATGCACCAGGGCGTCGATGCCGGTGCAGGCGGAGAGAAACGGGTCCATGCCCAGGGTGGTTTCCGGGTCGATCAGCGACACATCCGGCACCACCGCCTTGCTGACGATGGAGAACTTCATCCGTTCCTGCTGGTTGGAGATGATCACGAACTGCGAGACGTCCGCCGAGGTGCCGGCGGTGGTGGGAATCATGATCAGGGGCGGGCTCGGCACGCGGATCATGTCCACCCCCTCGAACTCGAGGATGCTGCGCCCGTGGGCCACCACGATGCCGATGCCCTTGCCGCAATCCATGGGGCTGCCGCCGCCGACGGCGACGATCACATCGCAAGCGTTTTCGCGGTAGACCTCGGCGCCCTGCATCACCTCCTCCACCCGCGGGTTGGGCGACACCTGGCTGTACAGGCAATAGTCGACGCCCTGGGCCTGGAGGCTGGCCTCGACGTCGGCGACCCAACCGGCAGCGATCACCCCGGGGTCGCTGACCACCAGGACCTTGCGCGCGCCGAAGGTCTTCGCATAGTTGCCGACGTTATGCCGGCAACCGGCGCCAAAGATGATTTCCGGAGACACGAATTTGCGCAGCAGACTGAGATTCTGGCTCATGGGGGAAGCCTGTTTTCTTATTGTTCTGAAAGGAGAACGCCAGCCTAAAGCATCCGTTGCTGAAAGCAACGCGCGCGTTGCGCGCAGCGGCAAGCTTCAAGCGACAAGCAATGCCAGAGCGGTAAGCCAGCTTTGAGCTTGCAGCTGGAAGCTTGCCGCTGCTCGCTCAGAGCTGGATGTCCATGCCGTCGTACGCCACTTCGATGCCGCGGCGGGTCAGTTCCGCGCGTTCGGCGGAGTCTTCGTCGAGGATCGGGTTGGTGTTGTTGATGTGGATCAGCACCTTGCGCGCTCGGGGAAAGCGCTCCAGCACTTCAAGCATGCCGCCGGGGCCGCTTTGCGCCAGGTGGCCCATGTCGCTGCCCAGCTTGTCGCCGACGCCACAGATGCGCATTTCATCGTCGCGCCACAGGGTGCCATCCACCAGCAGGCAGTCGGCGCGATCCATCCATTCCAGCAGGGCCTCATCCACCTGCCCCAGCCCCGGGGCGTAGAACAGGCTGGCGCCGCTGCGCCGGTCCTCGATGAACAGGCCGATGTTGTCCCCCGGGTGCGGGTTGCCACGATGGGGCGAATACGGCGGCGCGCTGCTGCGCAGGGCAATGGCCCGCAAGGCGATGTCCGGGCAGGCCGGCAGGCTGAACTCGCGGCCATCGAGGTGAATGGGTTGCCACTGCAAGCCGCCGTTCCAGTGGCTGAGCATGTTGAACAGGGGGAAGCCGCTGCTCAGGTCCTGATGGACCATCTCGGTGCACCAGACCTGATGCGGGCAGCCTTCGCGCAGGCTGAGCAGGCCGGTGCAATGGTCAATCTGGCTGTCCAGCAGGATCACCCCGGCCAGTGCCGTGTCCCGAAGCTGCCGGGCCGGTTGCAGGGTCGGGAAGGATTCCAGTTGCTGGCGAATGTCCGGCGAGGCGTTGCACAGGATCCACTCGCTGCCGTGGTCGCTCAGGGCGATGGATGACTGGGTGCGGCGCTGGGCGCGCAGGCTGCCGTCGCGCACCCCGGCGCAGTTGCGGCAGTTGCAGTTCCACTGGGGAAAACCGCCGCCCGCCGCGGACCCGAGAATGCGGATATGCATGAGGTGCTCCTGAAGGGCAAAGGGCTCCGGTCGACACCAGTACCGGCCGGAGCGGGACGGCTCAGCGGTTGGCGAAGTACATGGTCACTTCAAAGCCGATACGCAGATCGGTGTACGCGGGTTTATGCCACATGGGGTCAAGCCTCTTGTTGTGCCGGGGAATTCCGGTAGCGGCATTAATGCACGGGGCGCGCGGCGGCCGAATGCTACTTTGGGACGAATCGGCGGGGTGCGTTGGTAGGGGGAAATGGGGGTGGTCTTGCGGGCCTCTTCGCCAGCAAGCTGGCTCCTACAGGGATGGCGGTGGTGCGGCTCGCCCCGGTAACAACGCACACGGGGAGGTGCCCACCCATGAGCCCTCCCCGTGTCCGTCCCGCACAAGCGCGGCGGCACCCAACCACCGCGCCTGTTGTTGCCCTTAGAAGAAGCCCAGGGGGTTGATGTCGTAGCTCACCAGCAGGTTCTTGGTCTGCTGGTAGTGGTCGAGCATCATCTTGTGGGTCTCGCGGCCCACCCCGGATTTCTTGTAGCCACCGAACGCGGCGTGCGCCGGGTACAGGTGGTAGCAGTTGGTCCACACGCGGCCGGCCTTGATCGCCCGGCCCATGCGGTAGGCGCGGTTGATGTCGCGGGTCCACAGCCCGGCGCCCAGGCCGAACTCGCTGTCGTTGGCAATCGCCAGGGCTTCGGCTTCGTCCTTGAAGGTGGTCACGCCCACCACCGGGCCGAAGATCTCTTCCTGGAATACGCGCATCTTGTTGTGGCCCTTGAGCAGGGTCGGCTGGATGTAATAGCCGCTGGACAGGTCGCCTTCCAGGCGCTCGGCGGCGCCACCGGTGAGCAGCTCGGCGCCCTCCTCCTGGGCGATCTGCAGGTAGGAGAGGATCTTCTCGTACTGCTGCTGCGATGCCTGGGCGCCGACCATGGTCTCGGTGTCCAGCGGGTTGCCGCGCTTGATCTTGACGATCTTCTTCATCACCTCGGCCATGAACGGCTCGTAGATCGACTCCTGCACCAGGGCGCGGGATGGGCAGGTGCAGACTTCACCCTGGTTGAAGAACGCCAGCACCAGGCCCTCGGCGGCCTTTTCGATGAACTTCGGTTCGGCCTGCATGATGTCTTCGAAGAAGATGTTCGGCGACTTGCCGCCCAGTTCCACGGTGGACGGAATGATGTTCTCGGCGGCGCATTTCATGATGTGCGAGCCCACCGGGGTCGAGCCGGTGAAGGCGATCTTGGCGATGCGCTTGCTGGTGGCCAGGGCCTCGCCGGCTTCGCGGCCAAAGCCCTGGACAATGTTCAGCACCCCGGCCGGCAGCAAGTCGGCGATCAGCTCGGCGAAGATCATGATCGACAGCGGGGTCTGCTCGGCGGGCTTGAGCACCACGCAGTTGCCGGCGGCCAGGGCCGGGGCGAGTTTCCAGGCGGCCATCAGCAGCGGGAAGTTCCACGGGATGATCTGCCCGACCACGCCCAGCGGTTCGTGGAAATGGTAGGCGGTGGTCAGTTCGTTGATCTCCGCGGCGCCGCCTTCCTGGGCGCGGATGCAACCGGCGAAGTAGCGGAAGTGGTCAGCGGCCAGGGGCACGTCGGCGTTGAGGGTTTCGCGCACCGCCTTGCCGTTGTCCCAGGTCTCGCTGACCGCGAGGATCTCCAGGTTCTGCTCGATGCGGTCGGCGATCTTCAGCAGCACCAGCGAACGGTCCTGGGCGCTGGTCTTGCCCCAGGCCTCGGCGGCGGCATGGGCGGCGTCCAGGGCCTTGTCGATATCGGCGGCGCTGGAACGGGGGAATTCGGCGATCACTTCGCCGTTGACCGGCGAGGTGTTGGTGAAGTACTGGCCCTCCACCGGTGGCACGAACTGGCCGCCGATGAAATTGCCGTAGCGTGGCTTGAAGGACACGACGGCGCCTGGGGTTCCGGGTTGTGCGTAGATCATGCTGAGCCTCTGCTGGTCGAGGCCTGTCCGACGACAGGCGATGCACCGATGGTAGAGAGCCCCGCCTGCCGGACGAATGCATCGTTGGCAGGGGGGCTCTCGTCATTTGGTCGTAGAAGCAGACTTGAGCTGCAAGCTGCAAGCTGCAAGCCTCAAGTCTGCCGAGGCTTCTTCTTGTGGCTTGCAGCTAAAAGCTTGCCGCTGCTTTTAAGTCTTGGGCAGCTTGAAGGTCCAGAGCATGCCGCCCTGGTTGAAGTCCTTGACCCGCTTGGCCACTTCGCCTCCCCACAGCGGCACCGCGCCGCCCCAGCCGGAGAGCACCGAGACGTACTGCTCGCCGTCCATTTCCCAGGTCACGGGCGAGCCCAGGACCCCGGAGCCGGTCTGGAATTCCCAGACCTTCTCGCCGGTCTTGGCGTTGAAGGCCTGGAGGAAGCCCTCAGGCGTGCCGGTGAACACCAGGTTGCCCTTGGTGGTCAGTACCCCGCCCCACAGCGGCGCGAAGTTCTTGTGGCGCCAGACTTCCTTGCCGCTGATCGGGTCGATGGCCCGCAGCACGCCGATGTAGTCCTCGTTCAGCGGCTTGATGGTGAAGCCCGCGCCGAGGAACGCCGCGCCCTTCTTGTAGGCGATGCCTTCGTTCCAGATGTCCATGCCCCATTCGTTGGACGGCACATAGAACAGCCCGGTGTCGCGGTTGTAGGCCATGGGCATCCAGTTCTTGGCGCCAAGGAAGGCCGGGGCGACGAACACCGAGCTGCCCTTGGCTTCGCTGCCCGGCGCGCCGGGACGGCTGGCCTCGTTGTAGATCGGCCGGCCATTCTTATCCAGGCCGGTGGCCCAGGTGATCTTGTCGACAAAGGGGAAGCCGCGGATGAACTTGCCGTTGGTGCGATCGAGCACGTAGAAGAAGCCGTTGCGGTCGGCGGTGGCGGCGGCCTTGATCTCCTTGCCGCCCTCCTTGTAGTTGAAGGAGATCAGTTCGTTGACGCCGTCAAAGTCCCAGCCGTCGTGGGGGGTGCTCTGGAAGTGCCACTTGATGGTGCCGTCGTCCGGGTTTAGGGCCAGGCGCGACGAGGAATACAGGTTGTCGCCAGGGCGCAGGTGGGAGTTCCACGGCGCCGGGTTGCCGGTGCCGAACAGCAGCAGGTTGGTTTCCGGGTCGTAGTAGCCGCCCAGCCACGGCGCCGCGCCGCCGGTCTTCCACAGGTCGCCCGGCCAGGTCTTGCCCGCCTCGCCGCCGGAAATGCCGTTCTCGACGGCCTTGCCGTCCTTGTACACGTAGCCCATGTGGCCTTCCACGGTGGGGCGCATCCACAGCAGCTCGCCGTTTTTCGGGTCGTAGGCCTGGATCTTGCCGACCACGCCGAACTCGCCGCCGGCGACCCCGGTGATCAGCTTGCCATTGACGATCATCGGCGCCGCGCTGATGGAATAACCCTCTTTGTGGTCGGCGACCTTCTTGCTCCACACCACCTTGCCGGTGTCCTTGTTCAGGGCCACCAGCTTGGCGTCCAGGGTGCCGAAGAACACCAGGTCGCCGTACAGCGCCACGCCGCGGTTAATCACGTCGCAGCACGGGCGGATGTCGTCCGGCAGGCGCGCATCGTACTGCCAGAGTTTCTTGCCGGTACGCGCATCCACCGCGAACACCCGCGAGTAGGAACCGGTCATGTACATCACCCCGTCCTTGATCAGCGGCTGGGCCTGCTGGCCGCGCTGCTTCTCGCCACCGAAGGAGAAAGCCCAGACCGGCCGCAGTTCCTTGACGTTATCGACGTTGAGCATGTCCAGCGGGCTGTAGCGCTGGCCCTGGACGCCCAGGCCGTTGGTGACGATCTGCTGCGGGTTCTTCGGGTCCTGGAGGATCTCTTCATCGGTGACGGCGGCCAGGGCCGCGCTGGACAGCAGCATGGCGCTGAGCACCAGGCTCACGGCGAAAAAGGGACGACGTGGGGGTTGGGTCATGACGGCTACCTCGGCGGTTATTGTTGTTCCCGGGAAATTTTCCCGGTCTGCCGGGAATTCTTGGTCCCGGCCTGTTTGCCAACAATTGCCCGCAGTGCGGAGTTTTCTAGTTCCTTGGTACTGGAGGGGCAGTGGCAAGCGGCAAGCTTTAAGCGGCAAGAGAAGAGCGGTGCAGCTTGCCGCTTGAAGCTTGAAGCTTGCTACTTGCTGCCGCTCCCTCGCCACAATACTGACTCACCACCGCTCATCACTTGCCGCTTGCCGCTGCTTCTCTGCTGCTTCTCTGCTGCTTCTAATCGAGGCGCTGCAGGCGCTGGCGCTCGTAACGCGGGTACAGGTGGCTGACGCTGCGGATCAGCTCGTAGCGGGTCAGGCTGATGCCGGCAAAACGCTCGGGGATCGGGCGGCGGATCATCTCCGCCATATCGTCGCCCTGGGCCGCGCCGTCGCGCATCAACCCGTCCAGCCAGCCCAGGTAGTCACGCATCTGGGCAAAGGGCGCCGTATCGCTGGCCAGCGGGCCATGGCCAGGCACGATCAGCTTCCACGGCAGGGCCTGCAAGGTGTCCAGGTCCTTGAGCCAGACCCCGAGCCCCGGGCTGTTGGGGGTGGTCAGCGCGCGCTCGTAGAACACCAGGTCACCGGCAAACAGCACCCCGGTGTTCTCGTCGAGAATCACCAGATCAGCGCCGGTGTGCCCACTCAGGCCCAGCAGGCGCAAGCGATGCCCGCCCACCTCAAGCACCCCGGGCTCAAGCACCTGGGTCGGCAGCACCACCTCGGTGCCGCGCATCCAGTCGCCGACCAGGCGGTACATGTTCTCGGCCATGGCCTCGCCCTGCTGGCGCAGCAGGTCGGCGGTGCCGGCCAGGGCGCCGATGGGTACGTCGCCAAAGGCCTGGTTGCCCAGCACATGGTCGGGGTGATGGTGGGTCAGCAGCAGTTGGATCACCGGTTTGTCGGTGGTGGCGGCAATCGCCCGGCGCAGGGCTTCGCCGTAGCGCTTGGACGGCCCGCTGTCGATCACCACCACCCCGCTGTCGGTGACGATGAACCCGGTGTTGACGATATTGCCGCCATTGGCCTTGGCGAAGTTGTCGGTGCTGCCTTCCAGCAGCCAGGTGCCCGCGGCGATCTGCCGGGGCTTGAGTGAATAGTCCAGGTCGGCCCGGGCCGGCAGGCCCAGGCACAGCAGCAACAGCAGGATCCAACGCATGGCGCGCCTCGGCTCGGGTGGGTCAAAGGATGCGGTCAGGGCAGCCTGGCCTCGAACTGGTTGCCGCTGTTGTCGCGCAACAGCAAGCGGGTCTGCCCCGGCCCCTGGATATCGAACCCCAGGTTGGGGTTTTCGCTGACCGCCGGGAACAGTTCGAGGCTGGCCAGGCGCTGATCGTTCTGGTCGCGCAATTCGGCGTGGTTGAGGAAGAATTCGGGGACGCCGCTGACCAGGCCGTTGTCCATCGGGTGGGAGATCTGCAGGCGCAGGCGGCTGGCCTCCCCACGGGGATAACGCCCGCCCAGCACCTCGCCGATGTGCTCTTCCCAGCCGGGCTGGGTGCGCACCACGCTGGGGGCGGTACAGCCGCCGCCCGCGGCATCGATCAGGGTCGAGCCCACGTGCCACAGGCCATCGCGGGTCAGCACCGCGGCGCGCAGCGGCGTGGCCTGCTCGATGCGGATGCGGATCGACAGCCAGGGCAGCACCCGCTCCCCCGGTTCGAAATCGACGATGCGCGGCAAGGGGTTGAGCTCGGCCCAGGCGAGGATGCGCACCACCTCGCCGGTGAAGGCACGGGCGTCGATCTCCAGCGGCACCTGCCGCGCATCCTCGGCAAAGGGCGGCGCCAGCAGCTTGACCCGGTCATCGAAGACGAACGCCGCCTCCCCCAGCAATTGCTTGTGGTAGAAGGCCCACATCACCGAGGGCACCGGGTCCGGGCCCGGGGCCTGCGGATCGGCGGCCAGCGCCGGGGTCGCCAAGGGCAGCCAGCACGCCAGCAGACAGGTCGCTCGCCAGTTCATCGCAGCTCCTATTGATACATCTCTGGGACCTCGTAACGCAGGCCATAACGGGCGTACAGCGCCTGCAGGCGACCGTCGCGGATCAGCCCTTCCAGGGCCTCTTCCACGGCATAGGCCAACTGACGGTTGCTTTCATGCACCGCCATGCCGATCTCCCACACCTGCTTGCCCATGTTCGGGTAGGCGTTTTCCGCCAGGGCCAACTGCGGATCAGCGGCCTTGTGCAGCTGCCAGTCGATCTCGCCGCGCATGGCCATCACCGCGTCCACCTGCCCGGCCCGCAAGGCGCCGAACGCCTGTTGCACGCTGGGGTAATGGTGGGTCTTGGCACTGAGCATGCCGTTGAACACCGAGGTCAGGTAGAACGACGGCACGCTGTCCACCTCGACGCCAATGGGGTGCTCCTGGAACACCGCGACACTGGCCACCGAATCCAGCCGGCGGCGGTCGAATGCCACCTGCCAGCGCTCCTCCTGATAGGGGCCGAACATCACCACGTGATCGTTGGCCAGCTCGCCCAGTTCGTTGCGCTTTTGCGCGTAGTCGTGATCGTAGGGCACGCGCATCATCAGGTCGGCCAACTGCTGGTGGCGCAGCGGGCTGCCGCGCCAGATGTAGTCCCGCAGGTCGTCGTCGAGCTTCTCCCCGGGCGGCGCCCAGATCAGTTGCAGGCGCACCCCCAGGGCCTCGGCCAGGGCTTGCGCCAGCTCCACATCGACGCCTCGGGGCTGGCCCTGGTCCTCGAAACTGTAGGGGGCAAAATCCTGGTACACCGCCACCTTCAGTTCACCGGAAGCAATCATCGTGTCGTAGTTGCGCACCCCGGCCTGGGCCGTGGCGCAACACAGCAGCAGGCCAGCCAGGAACAGGGCGAAGCGGCCCATGGCGATCACTCCTCGACGCGCACGCTGTCCAGGTAGGTGCGCACCGCCCACAGGGCTTCCTGGCTCAGGTAGTCGGCCATCTTCGGCATGTACACCCGGCCATCGCGCACCGCGCCGTGGCGCACCCGCTCGACGAACCATTCATCCCCGGCTTCACCGGCGTCGAGCATGCGCAGGTCTGGAGCGATACCGCCGGACTTGGCTTCCAGGCCATGGCAGGCGGCGCAGTTCTGGTTGTAGGCCGAGGCGCCGATTTCCACCGCCTTGTCGTGCTCGGGCGAGGTGCGGTACGGGTTGACCGAAGCCCAGCCGTCGCCATCGACGCTCACCCCGGCGTCCTTGATCGGCGTCAGGCCCTTGGTTTCCACCGCCTGGGGCACCACGTTGCCATGGGCCCATACGGCGCCGGTGGCCAAGGCACCGGTCAGCAGCCCTACCGCGAGCAAGGCGTTGCGTTTTGTTGTCATTGTTATGCCCTCAAGATTGCACGCAAGACCTCAGCTACAGAGGCCATGGCGCCATCTTAGAAACAGCCGGCGGGCGGCCGTATGCTGCTTTGGTGGTCGCGCTCTACTCCCTTGGTAGTAGGGCTTGTGGCGCGGGCCTAAATCAGGTGCCGACCGGGAACTATTCCCGGCAAGGGCGGGACTTTTTCCGTATCTCAACACCCGCCCCGGGGCAGACCCTAGTCAGGCCAAAACCTCCACTGGGAACTGCAACCATGACAATAAGATCGCTACCCGCCCTCTCCCCCCTGAGCCTTGCCGTCCAGGCCCTGCTGCTGGCCGGCAGCCTGTCCCTGGGCGCGGCGGCCACAGCGGCCACCGCCCCGGCGGCACCTGCCAGCCAGAACGTGACCTGGGAAGACATCGCCAACGACCACCTGACCACCCAGGACGTGCTGCAGTACGGCATGGGCACCAACGCCCAGCGCTGGAGCCCCCTGGCCCAGGTCAACGACAAGAACGTGTTCAAGCTGACCCCAGCCTGGTCCTACTCCTTCGGCGACGAGAAGCAGCGCGGCCAGGAATCCCAGGCCATCGTCAGCAACGGCGTGGTCTACGTCACCGGCTCCTACTCCCGGGTATTCGCCCTGGACGCCAAGACCGGCAAACGCCTGTGGACCTACAACCACCGCCTGCCGGACAACATTCGCCCGTGCTGCGACGTGGTCAACCGCGGCGCGGCGATCTACGGCGACAAGATCTACTTCGGCACCCTCGACGCCCGGGTCATCGCCCTGGACAAGAACACCGGCAAGGTGGTGTGGAACAAGAAATTCGGCGACCACAGCGCCGGCTACACCATGACCGGCGCCCCAGTGCTGATCAAAGACAAGACCAGCGGCAAGGTGCTGCTGATCCACGGCAGCTCCGGCGATGAATTCGGCGTGGTCGGCCAGTTGTTCGCCCGCGACCCGGACACCGGCGAAGAGGTGTGGATGCGGCCCTTCGTCGAAGGCCACATGGGCCGCCTGAACGGCAAGGACAGCACCCCCACCGGCGACGTCAAGGCGCCGTCCTGGCCCGACGACAAGACCACCGAAACCGGCAAGGTCGAGGCCTGGAGCCACGGCGGCGGCGCCCCTTGGCAGAGCGCCAGCTTCGATGCCGAAACCAACACCATTATCGTCGGCGCCGGCAACCCCGGGCCATGGAACACCTGGGCGCGCACCGCCAAAGACGGCAACCCCCACGACTACGACAGCCTGTACACCTCGGGCCAGGTCGGCGTCGACCCGAGCACCGGCGAAGTCAAATGGTTCTACCAGCACACGCCAAACGACGCCTGGGACTTCTCCGGCAACAACGAACTGGTGCTGTTCGACTACAAGGGCAAGGACGGCAAGGTGGTCAAGGCCACCGGCCACGCCGACCGCAACGGCTTCTTCTACGTGGTGGACCGCAACAACGGCAAATTGCAGAACGCCTTCCCCTTCGTCGACAACATCACCTGGGCCAGCCACATCGACCTCAAGACCGGGCGCCCGGTGGAAAACGCAGGCCAGCGTCCGGCCAAGCCGCTGCCGGGTGAAACCAAGGGCAAGCCGGTGGAAGTCTCGCCGCCGTTCCTCGGTGGCAAGAACTGGAACCCCATGGCCTACAGCCAGGACACCGGGCTGTTCTACATCCCTGGCAACCAGTGGAAGGAGGAGTACTGGACCGAGGAAGTGAACTACAAGAAAGGCTCGGCCTACTTAGGCATGGGTTTCCGTATCAAGCGCATGTACGACGACCACGTCGGCACCCTGCGGGCCATGGACCCGACCACCGGCAAGCTGGTGTGGGAGCACAAGGAACACCTGCCACTGTGGGCCGGGGTCCTGGCGACCAAGGGCAACCTGGTGTTCACCGGCACCGGCGACGGCTTCTTCAAGGCCTTCGACGCCAAGACCGGCAAGGAACTGTGGAAATTCCAGACCGGCAGCGGCATCGTCTCGCCGCCCATCACCTGGGAACAGGACGGCGAGCAGTACATCGGCGTGACCGTGGGCTACGGCGGCGCGGTGCCGCTGTGGGGCGGCGACATGGCCGAACTGACCAAGCCGGTGGCCCAAGGCGGCTCGTTCTGGGTGTTCAAGATCCCAAGTTGGGATAACAAGACCGCCCAACGCTGACCAACTTGTGGTGAGGGAGCTTGCTCCCGCTGGGCCGCGCAGCGGCGCCAAAACCAGCCCCAGGGATGTGCCCGACACACCCCAGGGGCCGGGTTCACCACGGCTACGCCCCCCCCAGGGCGCCGGCCGAGCGCCAGCCCGCGCCCTCGCCTCACCCGCCTTCACTCCCGCCTGGAGAACCGCACCATGAACTACCTGCCCCTGGCCCTGCTGCTGAGCCTCTCCCCCGCCTTGGCCATGAACGTCGACGACGACGGCAACGACGTCCCGCTGACCGTCAACGGCTGCCTGATCGCCGAAGCCAGCCAATGCCCCGGCGCCAACCTGCGTGGCGCCAACCTGGCCAACCAGGACCTGCGCAAGATGAACCTGGCCGGCGCCGACCTCTCTGGCGCCGACCTGCGCCATGCCCAGCTGGACCTGGCCAACCTGGAAAAAGCCCGCCTGCAAGGCGCCAACCTGACCCGCGCCAGCCTGCAACAGAGCAACCTGCGGCTGGCGGACTTCACCGACGCCAAGCTGATGGCGATCCAGGGCTGGGGCCTGTTTGCCCAGGGCGCGCAATTTGAGAACGCCAACCTCAGCGCGGCCTATCTGCAATTTGCCCGGCTGTCCGGGGCCAAGCTGCACCGGGCCAACCTGCAGGCGGCGGATCTGGAAATGGCCTGGTTGAGCAAGGCGGATCTGCAAGGGGCCAATTTGAGTGAGGCCAATCTGCAAGAGGCCAAGTTCGGCGAGAGCAATCTGGAACGCGCCGATTTGCGCGGGGCGCGGCAGCATTATGGGAATTTTCAGGATGCCAATATGGAGGGGTGCCAGGGGTGTCCGGGGAGTTGGGATAAGTAGGCCGTTGCCCCAGGCATGACCAAGCGCCTCGCTGTACCTGCTATTGGAACAATCGCCAGTTCAATAGCAGCTACAGCCACGCTAGCTGAGTCGCGCAAGGTTTTCGTCGATGCGCGCCTGAATCATGCTCAGGGTGTCCACGCTGATGCCACCCGGGAACCGGGACCGGGCGCTGCGGGCAAAGCCGCTGGCAACCTGGCAGATGTGCTCGATGATATCGGTGGCCTCCCTCACCGAGAGTTCCGCCTCCACCGCCGCGAGCCTGAGCAAGTGCTTGCGAGTGATGTGCAACGCCTCGCCCAATACGTCCATCTGGTGATAGCCGCCCGGCCCCTCGCAGAAGGTCACGTCGTAAGCCGGCGCCAGCTTCCACTGGCCGCTCGACGACATAAGGTAGGCAAAATTCTTCGGGTGGTCGTCACGGTTGTTGAACGCCACGTTGAACACAATCCGGGCAAAGGCCTGCGCCTTTTCCCGCACATCATTGCAGCAGTACTGGGTTGCCCGCAGGAAATTGCTGTAGTCCAGCGCCCCGGCTGCTCGGTAGTCCGCACCGGTAAAGGCGGCGAGGCTTTGCATGGGCACGCGCATGTCTTTGTGCCGGTCGAATCTTCGGGTGGCGAAGGCCGCCTGCCCATTGGGTAGCTCGAAGTGTTCACTGTCCGACGTTTCGATGGCGCATTCGCGCAAGCATTGCGCGTAGACAGCTTCGATAGCACAGACCTCGGGGTGTTCACCCGCTCCCGGGAACTTGATCAACCAGGCTTCCAGGCCTGATGCCGCCGCCGTGCTGAAACGCCCTCCCGCAGGGTCGCGATAGAGCAAGGCCTTGGGTCGAGCGCCCTGCGGCGAGCCGCCCATGCGCAGCAGTCGCTGCAGAAACTCCCCGCCCTGACCATTGAGCACCTCCTGAACTTCGGCAGCCAGTCGCTCAAGGGGAACCTCTTCAGGCGCCATGAACAGCTCCGGCGCCACAGGCTCGAACGACATCGCGCCCATGGCTTGGGTGCCGATATAGGTCAGTCGCTCCAAAGGACCAATCTGCGCGGGGTTGAGACCACGGCGTTTGAACAAGCGATCCATCAGCAACATGCCCCAACCGTCAGGCAGCGAGTCATAGACCGGCCCCGGCAGCCACAGTTGATGATCGGGAAAGTCCCGACGCAGCCTCGGGCCCTTGAGCGGCAAGCGCAAGGCCGACAGTTCCAGGCCGCGATCCTGTGCCTCCTCGCTGTACTCGAAGGCAATCAAGGGGCGGCCGGTCAGCGCCGTCGTGGATACCAGCGAACCCCAGCGCCAGTGCTCCCCCCAACCGTCGTAGTAGACATCGACTTGCTTAAGCATCGGCGGACTTCCTTTTGACGCGCTGCCGCTGGGCGCCCTGTTCATAACGGAGGATGTCGTCGATGCTGTCCAGCTGCGGCAGGAACAATTGCTCCAGCTCGCGAAGACGCCCCAGCACCATCGCCACGCGAACCACGCTGTCGAATGCGACACTACGCCCGGCCTCCAGATTGGACAGGGTGCCAACCCCGATGCCGGCACGGGCGGCGACTTCGGCCTGAGTCATCTGCTGGGACAGGCGTTCCTGGCGCAGGCGGGTGCAAAGCAGCTTGAGCACCTCATCCGGCCTGGCAAGCGTTAAATTCAGCATATCGAGTGTTAAATCCTTAAATCTCACATAACACTCAAAATTATAGAGTTATGCTGGAAATTTATGAAGAACCCAATAACTTCATAAATCTGATTTTTATCCCGTGAATTAGCAAAATAATAAGCAAAATACTGAATTTATCTTGCCGCTTACCACTTGTAGCTAGCCGCTGCTCACCCGCACCACCCCCATATCAATCCCCAAATGCACCAACTCCGCATGGGAACTGACCTGCAGCTTGCTCTTGAGCAAGGTCAAATGGTTCGACACAGTCTTGGCGCTGATGCACAGCTGCTCGGCAATCACCCGCACCGGGGTGCCCTTGGCCAGCATCACGAAGATCTCCAGCTCGCGCTGGGTCATGCTCTGCAAGCGCGGGTCGCTGCTGTTCTGCGCCGGGGTGCAGGCCAGTTGCGTGGCCAGGGGCTGTTCGATGTAGGCATGCCCGGCCAGTACTCGGTGCACCGCTTCGATCAGCACCTGGGGCGCAGAGTTCTTGGTCAGGTAGCCCGAGGCACCCGCCTCCAGGGCCTGGCGCACCAGGGGCAGTTCGTCGTGCATGCTGAAAAACAGCACCCGCAGCTGCGGCAGGCGCTGGCGCAGGCGGCGGGTGGTCTCCAGGCCGCTGATGCCCGGCAGGCCGAAATCCATGATCACCAGGTTCGGCACTTCTTCGGCAACCCGGGTCAAGGCCTCTTCGCCGCTGGCGGCTTCGCGCACCTGCATCGCCGGCAATACCGCGCGCAGCAGGCTGGCGTAACCCTGGCGGACCACGGCGTGGTCATCCACCAACAAGATGTTCATCAGGCCTCCAGGGGCATGTTCAGGGGCATGTTCAAGGCCAGCGCCCAACCGGCGCCGGGACGGCTGAGGATGTGCAGTTCGCCGCCCAGGCTGCGGGCCCGTTCGGCCATCGAGTGCAGGCCGACGCCGGGGCGCTGGGGCTGGCGCGCGCCGCAACCGTTGTCGCGCACCAGCAGGCGCAGGCCCCGGGCGCTGCGTTGCAGGCGCACCCGTACCTGGCTGGCGTCGGCGTGCCGGGCGACATTGGTCAGCGCTTCTTGCAGCAGGCGGTAGAGGTGGGTCTTGCTGGCGCTGGGCAACGCTGGCAGGTCGGCGCCGACCCGCAATTGGCAGTCGATGCCCTGGCTGTCCTGCCATTGGCTCACCAGCAGGCCGAAGGCTTCGGCCAGCGGCAGGTGCTGCAGCACCACCGGGTACAGGTCCTGCACCAGGGCGCGAAAGCCTTGCTGCAAGCGCTCGCAGTTGAGCTCCAGGGCCTGGGCCGTGTGCTCCACCACCGTCGGCTGGTCGGCCACCATGCGCAGCAGGCAGACCTGGGCGCGGATGCCCGCCAGGTATTGCCCGAGGTCGTCGTGCAGGGTCTGCGCCAGGTAGGTGCGCTCACGCTCCTGCACCGCCAGCAGGGCCTGGGTCAGTTGCGCGTTGTCGGCGCGGGTCTGTTCCAGGGTCGCGGTCATGCGGTTGAAGTGCCCGGCCAGTTGCCGCGCCTCCGGCAGGCCGGCTTCGCGCAGGCGCACCGCCAGTTGCCCGCCGGACACCTGCTGCAAGGCGCGCAGCAAATCATCCAGCAAGCCCATGCCGCGGCGCACGGCCCAACGGATGGTCAGCAGGCTCAGGAACAGGGCCAGGCCGCACAGGCTCAACAGCTGTTGCAGGGAATCCCAGACTTCGTCGATCTCATCCCGCGCGTCCACGGCGATCAGAACTCTGCGGCCGTCGCCCAGGTCCAGTTCGCGGGCGCTGTGGCGGCGCTCGCTGAACAGCTGGCGGCCGAGCCAGGCGTCCAGCCCGGCCTCTTCCGGCATGCGGGCCGCCTCGTCAGGCGCCAGCCAGTGCACCCGCACATGGCGCAGGCTCTGGGTCAGGTGCGGTTGCAGGCCCGCCGGGTTGCGCGCGGCGCTGTCGCTGAGGTACTCCACCACCGCCTCGGCGGACTGCAATTCACGTTCGACATCGGCCACCGCCTGATGCAGCAGCAAGGCGGCGCAGGCCAGGGTCACCACGGCAAAGAATGCCGTGACCCACAGGTTGATCCGCCACAGCGCCGACATGCCTAGCGCCCCGGCACCAGCGGCAGCGCTTGGGGCAGCACCGGGCGCGGGCCGTGCAGGCGGTCGACGCCGATCAGGCTGAGGATCAGCAGCAAGGGCAGGAGCAGCACTTTGATGATGCGCATGAGCATCTCTCTCAAGGTTCGGGCTCAGGGCTCGGGGCGGGTTCGGCCAGGGTCGGGGCCGCTGGGACCATGCTAAGACCGCCGCACCCGCGCCGGGCTACTACCTTGGTACTGCCCGAGCGCTACTTTCTGCATATTTCCCCGCCCCGACGCTGTTCCTATGCTGGCGCCACCTGCCGTGGAGTGCCTTATGCACCAGCCTGCCCCGCTTATCCTGACCTGCCTGTTGGCCCTGACCTCGGCCCTGTTGCCCATGGCCGCCAGCCAGGCCACGGAGGAATCGCTGCAAGTGCGCATCGGCTACCTGGGCTATCGCCCCGACCCCGGCCCGCTGCTGTCCAACATCATCCCCGAGCCTGCCGACGCCGGGCTGCAAGGCGCGCAGCTGGCGATTGTCGACAGCAACAGCACCGGGCGCTTTCTCAAGCAGCAGTTCCAGCTCGACAGCGCCAGCGTCGACAGCCCCGAAGCCTTGCTGCAAGCGGCCAAGGCCCAGCACGATCAGGGCCTGCGGCTGTTCGTGGTGAATGCCCCGGCAGCCAGCCTGCGCCAGTTGTCCGCCGCCCTGCCCGACAGCCTCTTGTTCAACGCCGGCAGCCCCGACGACGCCCTGCGCAGCAGCCAATGCCTGAGCAACGTGCTGCACAGCCTGCCCGGCCGGGCGATGCTGGCCGACGCCCTGGTGCAGTTCATGGTGCTGCGCAAATGGCAACGGGCCTTGCTCATCGTCGGCCAGACCGAGGATGACCGGGCCTATGCCGATGCCCTGCGCCGGGCCACCCAGCGCTTCGGCGTGAAGCTCGTCGCGGAAAAACCCTGGACCTTCGACAACGACCAGCGCCGCAGCGCCCAGGCCGACATGCCGCTGTTCACCCAGACCGCCGAATACGACGTGGTGCTGGTGGCCGACGAGCGCGGCGACTTCGGCGAATACCTGCCCTACCAGACCTGGTTCCCGCGCCCGGTGGCCGGCACCCAGGGCCTGACCCCCACCGGCTGGCACAAGAGCGTGGAAACCTTCGGCGCCGCGCAACTGCAAAAGCGCTTCGAAGCCCAGGCCGGACGCTGGATGAACGACCGCGACTTCGCCGCCTGGATGGCCGTGCGCAGCGTCGCCAGCGCGGTGAGCAAACTGCGCCAGGCCGAGCCTCGGGCCCTGCAGACGCTGCTGCTCAGCGAGCAGTTGCCCCTGGACGGGTTCAAGGGCCGCAAGCTCAGCTACCGGCCGTGGAACGGCGAACTGCGCCAGCCGATTCCCCTGGTGCAGCCCCGGGCCCTGGTCAGCACTTCGCCCCAGGACGGCTTCCTGCACCCCTTCAACGAAATGGACAGCCTGGGCTACGACCGCCCCGAAGTGACCTGCCGCTACCCCTGATCCGATAACCACAACAACAAGGAATCCGCCATGCGCCGCCCTCTTCTCTGCCGCTCCGCCCTGTGCGCGGCCCTGCTGTTCGCCGCCGGGCACGCCATGGCCGCCACCGCCTGGGTGTCCAATGAAAAGGACAACAGCCTGAGCCTGATCGACATGCAGACCCTGGAAGTCACCGCGACCCTGCCGGTGGGCCAGCGCCCGCGCGGGCTGCTGCTGTCCCATGACAACAAGCTGCTGTACATCTGCGCCAGCGATTCGGACCGGGTCCAGGTGATGGACGTGGCGACCCGCAAGATCATCAAGGAGCTGCCCTCCGGCAAGGACCCCGAGCAGTTCGCCCTGCACCCCAACAACCGCTGGCTGTACGTATCCAACGAGGACGATGCGCTGGTCACGGTGATCGACACCGAGACCGCCAAGGTCCTCGGTCAGATCAACGTCGGGGTCGAGCCCGAGGGCATGGCGGTGAGCCCCGACGGCAAGTGGGCGGTCAACACCAGCGAAACCACCAACATGCTGCACTGGATCGACACCAGCACCCAGACCCTGGCCGACAGCACCCTGGTGGACCAGCGCCCGCGCTTCGTCGAGTTCAACCAGGACGGCTCAAGGCTGTGGGCCTCGGCGGAAATCGGCGGCACCGTGACCATCCTCGACGTGGCCACGCGCCAGGTGCTCAAGACCCTGAACTTCAAGATCAAGGGCGTGCACCCGGACAAAGTGCAGCCGGTGGGCATCAAGCTCAGCGCCGACGGCAAGTACGCCTTCGTCGCCCTGGGCCCGGCCAACCACGTGGCGGTGATCGACGCCAAGACCTACGAGATCCTCGACTACCTGCTAGTGGGGCGGCGGGTCTGGCAGCTGGCATTCACCCCGGACCAGAGCCAGTTGCTGGCCACCAACGGGGTCAGCGGCGATGTTTCGGTAATCGACGTCAACAGCCTCAAGGTGCTCAAGTCGGTGAAGGTCGGGCGCTATCCCTGGGGCGTGGTGGTGACCCCATGAACGCCCTGGAGGTCAGCCAGCTGAGCTTCGCCTACGGCCCGCGCCAGGCCCTCGATCAGGTCAGCCTGAGCCTGCCCCCAGGGCGCTTTGCCGCGCTCTTGGGCCCCAACGGCGCCGGCAAGTCGACCCTGATCGCCCTGCTCACAAGGCTCTACGACCTGCAGCAAGGCGACATCCGCGTCGGCGGCTGCTCGCTGCGCAACGCCGCCCGCGCCGCCCTGCGCCAGCTCGGCGTGGTGTTCCAGCAAAGCACCCTGGACCTGGACCTGAGCGTCGAGCAGAACCTGCACTACCACGCCGCGCTGCACGGTTTGTCGCGGCGCCAGGGGCAGGCGCGGATCGACGCCGAACTGGCGCGCCAGGGCTTGAGCGAGCGGCGCCGGGAAAGCGTCCGTGCCCTGAATGGCGGCCACCGCCGACGGGTGGAAATCGCCCGCGCCCTGCTGCACGAACCGCGCCTGCTGCTGCTCGATGAAGCCAGCGCCGGCCTCGACCCGGCCAGCCGCCTGGCGCTCAACCGGCACATTCGCCAGCTGTGCCAGGAGCAGCGCCTGAGCGTGCTCTGGACCACCCACCTGCTGGATGAAGTGCAGGCCGACGACCAGTTGCTGATCCTGCATCAGGGGCGCCTGGTGGCCAGTGGCGTGGCCAGCGCCATCAGCCAGCAACAGGGCGGCGACCTGGGCACAGCCTTCGCCCGCCTGACCCAGAATCCCCAGCCGCGCCCGGCGCCGATCGGAGAACCGCTCGCATGAACGCCTACTGGCAGTGCCTGCGCGGCATCGTGCTGCGCGAATGGTTGCGCTTCGTGCTGCAGCGCACACGCTTTCTCAGCGCCCTGGTGCGCCCGCTGCTGTGGCTGCTGGTGTTCGCCGCCGGCTTTCGCGCGGCCCTGGGCATCGCCATCATGGAGCCCTACAGCACCTACATTCCCTACGAGGTCTACATCGTCCCGGGGCTGGCCTGCATGATCCTGCTGTTCAACGGCATGCAGGGCTCGCTGTCGATGGTCTACGACCGGGAAATGGGCAGCATGCGCGTGCTGCTCACCAGCCCCCTGCCCCGGGCCTTCCTGCTGGCCAGCAAGCTGCTGGCCACCTCGCTGATCTCGCTGCTGCAGGTCTACGCCTTCCTCGCCGTGGCCTGGCTGTATGGCGTGCAACCGCCGGCCATAGGCCTGCTGGCCGCGCTGCCGGCCTTGCTGTTGGTGGCCCTGATGCTCAGCGCCCTGGGGCTGCTGCTGTCCAACGCCATCCGCCAGCTGGAGAACTTTGCCGGGGTGATGAACTTCGTGATCTTCCCCCTGTTCTTTTTGTCCTCGGCGCTGTACCCGCTGTGGAAGATGCTCGAAGCCAGCCCCTGGCTGTACTGGCTGTGCGCCCTCAACCCCTTCACCCACGCCGTGGAACTGGTGCGCTTCGCCCTGTACGAACGCTTCAACCTGCTGGCCCTGGCCGTGTGCCTGGGCCTGACCCTGGTGTTCTCCGTGCTGGCGGTGCTGACCTTCAACCCCCAGCACGCCGCCCTGCGCAAAAGCACCGCCTAGTTTTCCCCGGATGAAAGAGCCCCTGTAGCCGCTGCCGAGCCTAGGGCGAGGCTGCGAAAAGGGCCGCAGGACCTTCCAGCGATCCGCAAACCGGCACATTGCAGCGAATACCCCCCCCCGTGGGTTGCCCTGATGGATCGCGCTGGCAGGTTTGGCGTCTCCTGCGCAGCCTGCGGCAGCGGCTACAGACAAGCGCGAGAGCGTCGCCCTGCCAGCATCTACGACTTTGGTACTGCTTTTGCTGTCGATGGTCGCATTCACAAATGCCATCGCCCTGACATGTAATGGGCGCATAACAAGAAGGACAAAACCCTTATGCCCCGTGCCCTGCAGACCCTGGCCCTGCTGTCCCTGAGCCTGACCCTGGGAATGGCCCAAGCCGAGACTCCGCTGTTTTCCGCCGACGGCTATCGCACCAGCCTCTACCGCAGCCCGACGCCCACGCAGGTAGAGGCCGCGCAGATCATCGACACCCAAGGCTTGCAGGCCCTGCTCCAGACGCAACCCAAACCCCTGCTGATCGACGTCTATCGCCGGCAATGGCTGCAAGGCCGCTTCATCGACAGCGAGCCCCACGCCAACCTGCCCGGCAGCCACTGGCTGGCCAACACCGGCGACGGCGAACTGAGCCCCGAGTGGCAGCACCACTTCAGCCGCTACCTGCAACAGCTCAGCGCTGGCAACCGGCAACAACCGCTGGTGTTTTATTGCCGCGCCGATTGCTGGCTGAGCTGGAACGCGGTAAAACGCGCCGCAGCCCTGGGCTATACCTCCCTCTACTGGTATCGCGACGGCCTGGACGCCTGGGAGGCCGCCGGGTTGCCCGTGGTGGCGGCCCAGCCGGAAGCCTTTCCCTGAAAGCCGCCAGTGTCTCCCGCACAATCACAATAACGAGGTGAAAGGCCATGTATAAAATTCTGATAGCCGACGATCACCCACTGTTTCGCGAAGCCATCCACAACGTCATCAGCGACGGATTTCCCGGCAGCGAGGTGATGGAAACCGCCGACCTGGACAGCGCCCTGGCCCTGACCCAGGAGCACGACGACCTGGACCTGATCCTGCTCGACCTGAACATGCCCGGCATGCACGGCCTCAACGGCCTGATCACCCTGCGCAACGA
The DNA here is from genome assembly GCF_013407925.2 of Pseudomonas protegens. NCBI lineage: Bacteria > Pseudomonadati > Pseudomonadota > Gammaproteobacteria > Pseudomonadales > Pseudomonadaceae > Pseudomonas > Pseudomonas protegens. The sequence goes on from NZ_CP060201.1 coordinate 879,815, forward strand.
AGCGCCGACCATCCCCGTGGTGATCGTCTCCGCCGAGCAGGACAAACAGATCGTGCTCCAGGCCATCACCTACGGCGCCGTCGGCTTCATCACCAAATCCTCGGCGCGCTCGCAGATGACCGAGGCCATCGAACAGATCCTCAACGGCAACGTGTACCTGCCGCCGGACATCATCCGCACCCAGAAAAGCCAACCGGGGCGGCGCAGCAGCGAGACCCCGAGCTTCCCCCCGGAACTGCTGCAGGCCCTGACCCGCAAACAGCTCTTGGTGCTGGAACGCATGACCAAGGGCGAATCCAACAAGCAGATCGCCTACACCCTGGACATTGCCGAAACCACGGTAAAGGCCCACGTCTCGGCGATTTTGCGCAAGCTCAACGTGCACAACCGGGTGCAAGCGATCCTGAGTGCCGGGGACATCGATTTCGGCGCCTACCTGCGGAGGTGAAGCAGCGGCAAGCCTCAAGCTTGGCGCTTACAGCTTGAAGCTCGCCGCTTGAAGCTTGCCGCTCAGCAAGTGGCTGATGGCGGTCTTGAGTTTCATCGGGCGCACCGGTTTGTGCATCAGGGTGTGGCCCAGTTCGCGCAGTTGCTGTTTGAGCTCGTTGCTGTAGTTGGCGGTGATCATCATCGCCGGGATCGCCAGGGCGCGCCGGGCGTTGATTCGCGCTACCGCATCGATGCCGTTCTGTTGCTGGTCGAGGTGGTAGTCGGCAATCAGCAGGTCGGCCTCGGCGCGGTAGTCGTCGACCTGGCGCGCCAGGTCTTCTTCGGACAAGGCGGTGATCACCTGGCAGCCCCAGCCTTCAAGCAAGGTGCGCATGCCGGCGCAGATCGCCGCGTCGTTATCTAGCACCCAGATCCGCGCGCCCTGCAAACGTTCCAGCAGGGCATCGCCCAGCTCCAGGCGCGGCGCTGGCAAGGGCGCGCTGGCGCTGAGCGGCACTTGCACGCTGAACACCGAACCGCGCCCGGGCCAGGAGCGCACGCCGATGCGGTGCCCGAGTATCCCGGCAATCTTCTCGACAATGGCCAGCCCCAGGCCCAGGCCGCGGTCCTGGTCGGGGCGCTGTTCTTCGCCGCGCTTGAACTCCTGGAAGATTTCTTCCAGGCGTTCGGCGGCGATGCCCATGCCGCTGTCCCAGACTTCGATCGACAGCCAGTGCCCCTGGCGCCGGCAGCCCAGCACCACGCGGCCCTGGCGGGTGTAGCGGATGGCGTTGCTCAACAGGTTGCGCAGAATCCGCGCCAGCAGCTGGATGTCGCTGCGCACCAGCGCCGAGCAGGCCACGAAGTGCAATTCCAGGCCCTCGCTGCGGGCCACCTGGGCGTACTCGGCGGCGAGGTTTTCCAGCAGTTCGCTCAAGGCAAAGGGCGCGATATCGGCCTTGATCACCCCGGCATCGAGCTTGGAAATGTCCACCAGGGTGCCCAGCAGGTTTTCCACGTCTTCCAGGGAGTTGCTGACGTTGCGCACCAGGGCGCTGCTGGCCTGGGGATCGCGACGCTCCAGCAAGGCGCTGGTGAACAGCCGCGCGGCGTTCAAGGGTTGCAGCAGGTCATGGCTGACCGCGGCAAGGAACTTGGTCTTCGACAGGTTGGCCCGTTCGGCCTCGGCCTTGGCCTCGCGCAGCCGCGATTCCACCCGGCTGCGCTCTTCGATCTCGCGCAGCAGTTGCTGGTTTAGGGTGGTCAGCTCGGCGGTGCGTTCGCGCACCCGCAGCTCCAGGTTCTGGTAGGCCTGATGCAGCGCCTCGGCGGTGCGCCGGCGCTCGGTGATGTCGCGGATCAGCACGAAGATCCCCACCACTTCGCCATTGGCCAGGCGGTTGGGCACGTAGGAACGCAGCATGTAGCGCTCCTGGTTGTTGACGTTGGTTTCGGCGAATTCGAAGGTCACGCTTTCCCCGGCCAGGGCCCGTTCCACATAGCTTTCCAGGCGCCGGTAGTGCTGTTCGCTGTGCGCCTCGCGCAGGCTCTGGCCGAGCATCACGCCCCGCGGCCAGCAGTACCATTCCTCGTAGACCTTGTTGGTGAACTCGTACACCAGGTCGGCATTCAGGTAGGCAATCAGCGCCGGTACATGGTCGGTGATCAGGCGAATCCAGCGCTCGCTTTCGCTCAGGGCCTCGGCGTGCTGGTAGCGCTCGGTGATGTCGGTGAAGGTGTTGACGAAACCGCCGGTGGGCAGCGGATGGGTGCGGATCTCCAGCACCCGGCCATCACTCAGGCGCTGCTCGCATTCGTGGATCGGCCGGCCGTTGGCGTCGCGGCTGTCGGGGCTCAGCAGGCGCAGTTCGCTGTCGCCGATGACCTCGGCAAACAAGCGGTGCGCGGCCACCGGGGCCAACCCGCTGAGTTCGAGGAAGCGCCGGTTCCACAACTCCAGCACGCCCTCGGCGCTGACCATGGCCACGCCCTGGGACAGGTTGTCCACCGCCCGTTGCAGCAGGTGGGACTTTTGCGCCACCGCCTGCTCCCGGCGCAGGGTTTCGCTGTGCTTGACCTCGGTGATGTCGGTGAACAGGATCACCCGCCCGCCTTCCCGGGTCGGCCGCTCGCTGACCTGCAGCCAACGGCCGTTGTGCAGGCGATACAGCAGTTGTTCGTCGCCGGCGCTGCGCGGTTCTTCGCTGAACAGCCCGGTGCTGGTCATCAGCCGGCGCACTTCCGAGAGGCGCATGCCGGCCATGATCCGCACCCGGCTGTGGCTCCAGAAGGCGCGGAAGCGGCTGTTGAACAGGACGATGCGCTGCTCCTGGTCGAACAGCACGAAGGCGTCGGAGATGCTCTCGATGGCGTCGATCAGGTGCTGGTGCGCCGTCTCGGCCCGCAGCCGCGCTTCGCTGAGCAAATGGTTGCCGGCCTTGAGCTCGGCCATGGCCTGGTTCAGGGCGTCGGTGCGTTCGCGCACCTGCTCGGCCAGCACCACCGAATGCTGGAACGCCGCATAGGGGTCGTTGCCGCGGGTGATGCCGGATTCGACCCGTTCGATCAGCGCCTCGTTGATCCGCCGCAGCTTGCGGTTCTCGCTCTGCAGGCAGTCGAGCTGCGCTTGCAGCTCAGCGGCGGGCCGGAGTTCGACTGCGGGCAATGGCGACCCCGGTGAAGGTCTGGTTGATGTGCATGCCATTGAACTGTTCTCCGTAGGTGTTGAAACCCATCACCCGTTGTTCCCGCAAAAAGGCCCCGATCTGCTCCAGGCTGCCCTGCCCCTCCAACTCCAGGCGGCGCAAAAAGCAGTCGCAGCCAATGGTCAGCAACAACCCGCCGAGGCGCTGCTGCAAGCCGTCGAACAGCTGTTGCAGGTTGGGCAGTAAGGGGCCGGGGGTCATGGCGGTGAGGACGATGCCGTTTTCCACCGCGCAGTAGAAACTCAGGCTCAGGTCCGGGTGCACCTGCTGCACCGCGCGCACGTAATAGTGCTGGTTGATGCGCACCGCCAGGGGGTGGGCGGCGAACACCCGATGGTCGAGCTGCGCCAGGGGCACGCCGATCAGCCGCGCGTACTCCTCGGCGGCGGGCTCGGCGTTCAGTTCATAGACCCGGCGCAAGGTACTGTCGGCGCCGGTGACCACCAGTTTTTCTTCCCGGGGCTGGATGTGGTGGGTGGTGAACACCTCGAAATCCAGCCAGGTGTTGACCAGCACCACCACCGCCGCGCCGCTGTGGAACTCGCCGCCGTAATACACGTGGGTGTGGGTCAGGTAGTTGTCATCGCCAGCCGAACCGCCGAAATGCGGAATGTCCCCCAGGGCCGCGCTGAGGGCCGCCAGCACCATCTCCTCACGGCTCGACAGGCCGTCCAGCAAAGTCAGGGCGAAGCTGTTGCCCTTGATCGGCGCCAGGGTGTTGCTGCGGCAGCGGCCCACCAGGCGTTCGACCATCTGCTGGGCGTCGATCAGGCTGAAGTGCTCCATCTGGTCGATCAGTTCGGCGGCGATGGAAAAGTGCCGATGGTCGAAGCCGATGGCGGTCACGCAATTGCGCCCGTAGCCCTGCGGGGTGATTTCCCCGGCGCTGGTGCAGCCCACCAGGGGGATGCCGCCGAAGCTCTGCTGCAGGGCCGGGCCGAGGGTTTGCAGGGGGTATTCGGCGGAACAGAAGAACAGCACGAAGCCCAGGTGCGGATGCAGCAACTGGCTGGCCAGGTCCTGGGCCACCTGCTGCGGATCGACGGCCTGGGACATGGCACTGACCACGCCCTCGCTCTGGGCTTGCTGCATCGTCGCCTCCGGCGCGGGTTGTCTGAGCAATGAGTGTACGAAGCCGGCCCCGGGGCACGAATGCTACTTGGGTAGCGGGTAGCCGGTTCCATGGGCGTAGGCGCGGGTTGTGGCGAGGGAGCTTGCTCCCGCTCGGGCGCGCAGCGGCCGCAAACCCTGAACCCGCGATCTACCAGATAGACCGCGGATTCAGACCTTGGGAAGGCTGCGCCTTCCAGCGCGAGCAAGCTCGCTCGCCACAAGGGCGTGGGCAACCTCGCGACTGGCGGCAACCCAGAGGCCACAAGAACAGACGCAAACCACTTGCAGCTTGCCGCTTGCCGCTTGCCGCTGCTTTTACCAGGTGAGCACCGCACCCACGGCGAAGGTGTCGGTGTTTTCGTTCTGCGCATTGGTGTGGTGGCCGTCGATCTCGAACTGGTTGTATTCGGCCACCAGCTTGAGGTTGTCGTTGATGTCGTGGAACAGCGCTACGCCCCGGGTCTGGTAGTCGGCGCCGCTGCCGACCACGCCGTTGCCATCGTCCTTTGTCTTGCCGTAGGACAGCGCCAGGCGGTTCTTGCCGAGCTTGTAAGAGCCCTGCAGCAGGTAGCCCTTGCTGTCGACATTGCGCAGGGTGGCCTCGCCGGCATTGTTGGTGAAGAACGGGTTGATGCCCTTGGCCTGGAACCCGGAACCGGTCAGGGACAGGCCGCCCATCTTCGCCTGCAGGCCATAGCCCAGGCCCTTGGAGGTCACCGACTGCACGTTGGGGTCGGTGTTGTCGGAGGTCTGGTAGCTGCCGTTGAGCCAGCTGTAGAACTTGGCCCCGCCCAGGTCGAACTGGTAGGTGATCTCGCTCTCGGTGCGCGGGTTCTTCTGGTAGGCCTTGCCTAGGGCGCTGCTGTCGTTGGTGTCCACCGGGTCGAGGATGCCCACCGCCACCCTCAGGCCGTCCATCACCGGGCTGCGATAAGTGATCTGCGACGAGGGAAAGGGATAGGGATAACCGCTGCCGATGTTGCCGAACGACACCCCGCCGCCGTCCACCAGCCCCAGGCTGTCGCTGACCTGGCCGTACCCGGCAAGCATTTCATCGAGCAGGATGTTGGAACGGGCGAACAGACCGAAGTCCTTGCCGATCAGCACCTCGCCCCACTCCGGGTTGGCCACGGTGCCGTAGAACTGGCGCACGTCGATGGCGGTGTCGGTGCCGTTGGTTTCGCTGTCGTTGATGGTCACCCAGAACGAGGCCCGGGCGCCGAGCTTGAGGTCGTCCACCTGCTTGCCCATGTTGAAGCCCAGGTAGTTGGGCAGAAAGCCCATCTTCACCCGCGCCTGACGGCGGTCGTACTGGTCGCCGGCGCGGTCGACCTGGCTGTTGACGTAGAAGGCATTGATGTAGCCGTCGGTGGAAAAGGTGGTCTGGTCCTTGTCGTACAGCATGATCTCGGCTTCGGCGACAGTGCCCAGGCCAAGGGTCGACAGGCCGACGAGCAGGGCCGGAATCAGAGGGTACTGGCAGTTCTTATTGTTATGCATGGCGCGCTCCGCAAACGGGGGACGAAATGTCGGAGGCGATTATCGAAACGCCCCAAGGCCGCCCATAGGCTGCCTTGGGGGCAAGTTCACGGTGCTTTGGAGGGGCTGGCAGGGAGCGGCAAATCCGATCCACGACCGGCCCGCTACCGGGCCCACTACCGGGAGTAGCACCAAGGGTTTATCGACCCCGGTGCCAAGGGATAAGGCCTTAAGCCTCGGCCGCCAAAGCGCGCAGTCGCGCCAGTTCGGCAACGGCCAGGGGAATGCCGTGCTCCAGCGATTTGGCCCGGGTGCGGTAGCGCCGGTCGCCGGGCATGCGCTCCAGGCCCACGGCCTGCATCTGCCGCACCAGCTCGCCGCTGCGCTGGGCAAAACGCCCACCACCCAGGTGGTTGGGGTCGATGACGATCAGCAGTTGCCCGGTCCAGGGCGTTTGCGCCCCCGGGTGTTGCGACCAGTCGAACTCGAAGGAGAAGTTGCCGCCGGTCAGCGCCGCCGCCAGCAGCTCCACCATCATCGACAATGCCGAGCCCTTGTGCCCGCCAAAGGGCAGCAAGGCGCCGCCGTCGAGAATCGCTGCCGGGTCGCAAGTGGGCTGGCCGTCGCGATCCACCCCCATGCCCGGTGGCAACTGCTGGCCCTGGCGCTTGGCGATCTGCACATCGCCGTGGGCAATGGCGCTGGTGGCCAGGTCGAAGACAATCGGCTCGGCGCCCTCGCGGGGGGCGGCAAAGGCAATCGGGTTGGTGCCGAACAGCGGGCGCTGGGCGCCGTGGGGCACCACGCAGGTCATGCTGTTGACCAGGCTCAAGGCCACCAGGCCTTCTTCGGCGAAGGGCTCGACATCCGGCCACAGCGCGGCGAAGTGATGGGAATTGCGAATCGCCAACACCGCGATCCCGGCGCTGCGGGCCTTGCTCAACAGCAGCTCGCGGGCCGCCGCCAGGGCCGGCTGGGCGAAGCCGCCGGCGGCGTCCACCGCCACCACGCCGGGGGCCACATCCTCCACTTGCGGCAGCGCCTGCCCATTCACCCAGCCACTGGCCAGGGACGACAAGTAACCGGGAATGCGGAACACCCCGTGGCTGTGGGAACCGTCGCGCTCGGCGCGGGCGCAGTTGTCTGCCAGCACCCGGGCCACCTCGGCAGAGGTGCCGTGGCGAAGAAAAATGCGTTGCAGCAAGTCGGTCAAGGCCGGCAGGTCGAGGTACTCGACATCAGCCTGCGCCAGGGTCGCGTGGGACATGGAGGCTCCATTGGAATTGTTATTGGAAGGTGCCTGACTATCGCGTCACGCCAGTTAACTGTCAAATATTGACTTCATGACAGAAAACATTCATTTTCCATTGTCAACGGCCCACAAGAATGAAAACAACCATGAGCCAACCCATCAAGCAACGCCTTGAAAGCAGCCTGTCCAGCGCCACCGCGTCGGGCCGGGCGATTGCCAGCTACATGCTGGCCAACCTCTATGAACTGCCCTTCCAGACCGCCGCCGACATCGCCGAAAAACTCGGCGTCAGCGAATCCAGCGTCGGGCGTTTCTGCCGCGCCATCGGCTACAGCCATTTCAAGGACCTGAAAAACGACCTGAAGAACGACCTCGGCGAAGGCCCGTGGCTAGTGGGCGACCGCTTGCAGGAATTTCGCCAGCAGCCCAACCCGGCGGCCCAGGGCCTGCCCCGCAGCTTCGAGCTGGAAGTGGCGGCGCTGGTCAAGGTCTACGAATACAGCCTGACCCCGGCCTGGCAGACCGTGGTCCAGCGCCTGGCCAGCCGGCGCCGGGTGTACGTGGCGGGGTTCCAGACCGAGCGCGGCATCGCTGCCTCCATGGTCCACCTGCTGCAATACCTGCGCGACGGCGTGCACCTGGTGGACGGCGCCGCCGGGCATTTCGCCGACGTGCTGCTGAGCCCCGCCGAAGACTGCGCCCTAGTGGTGTTCGAGGCCCGGCGCTATTCGCGCCACGCCCTGACCCTGTGCCACAAGGCCCGCGAGGCGGGGATTCCGGTGACCCTGGTCACCGACACTTTCTGCGACTGGGCCGAGCAGAACGCCGACGAGGTGTTCCGCGTGCCCACTGAATTCAACCTGTTCTGGGAGTCCACCGCGGCCATGCTGTCGCTGGTGCACCTGTTGGTCAACGAGGTGTGCAAACACCTGGGACCCGAGGTGGAAAAACGCCTGGAAGCCACCGCTGCCCTGCATAACGAGTTTGTTGGTTACACATCGTCCGCCCGACCAAAACAATAAATAACCGAGGTGCTCCATGAACAACGTCCTCCGCTTCGCCGGCGCTTGCGCCCTGGTCATCGCCGCCTCCACGGCCCAGGCCGAAACCTTGAAGATCGCCACCGAAGGCGCCTACCCGCCCTTCAACTACGTGGACTCCAACAACCAGCTGCACGGCTTTGACGTGGACATCGCCAACGCCCTGTGCGAGCGCATGAAGGTTGAATGCCAGATCGTTGCCCAGGACTGGGAAGGCATCATCCCGGCGCTGCTGGCGAAGAAATACGACGCCGTGGTGGCCTCGATGATCGCCACCGACGAGCGCAAGAAGAAGATCGCCTTCAGCAACCACTACTACCGCACCCCGCTGTCGGTGGCGGTGCCCAAGGACTCGGACATCACCGACGCCCAGACCAACTTCAAGGGCCGCACCGTGGGCGCCCAGGCCTCCTCGACCCAGGCCATCTACGCCGAGGACCACTACGGCCCGGCCGGTGCCGACGTGAAGTTCTACCCGACCCTGGACGAAGCCAACAGCGACCTGGCGGCCGGGCGCGTGGACGGGGTGATCGCCGACAAGTTCCCGCTGCTGGCCTGGGCTGAAAGCACCGGCAAGGATTGCTGCAAGATTATCGGCGACGTCAACGGCACCACCGCTGACGCTTCCATCGCCGTGCGCAAGGAAGACAACGCCCTGCGCGAGCGCCTGAACAAGGCCCTGGACGAGATCGTTGCCGACGGCACCTACAAGAAAATCTCCAGCCGCTACTTCGCCTTCGACATCTACTGACCGCCCGCCTTTGCCGCTGCCCTTGCCCCGCGTTCCCTTGAGCGCGGCGGCGTCCTGCACGGTTTATTTTTCCAGAGGGTTCGCGCATGTTCGAACAGCTGTCACTCCTGTCCTTTGCCAGCGGCGGCTGGGGCTCGGCCTTGCTCGCCGGGGCCCTGGTGACCATCGCCCTGGCGCTGGCCTGCGTGCCCATCGGCCTGCCCCTGGGCCTCGCCGTAGCCCTGGCCGCGCGCTCGAAAAACCGCTGGGCGCGGGCCTGGGCCACGACCTTTTCCACGGTGTTTCGCGGCCTGCCGGAGCTGTTGACCCTGCTGATCATCTACTACGGCTGCCAGATTGCCGCGCAGAAGATCCTCGGCGCCCTGGGCTACCCCGGTGAAGTGGCGATCAACACCTTCGTCGCCGCGATGATCGCCTTCAGCCTGGTGTTCGCCGCCTTCTCCAGCGAGATCTGGCTGGCCGCGTTCAAGACCCTGCCCAAGGGCCAATATGAAGCCGCCCGCGCCCTGAGCCTGTCGCGCCGCACCACCTTCACCCGGGTGCTGCTGCCGCAACTGACCCGCATCGCCCTGCCGGGGCTTTCCAACAACTGGCTGTCGCTGCTCAAGGACACCTCCCTGGTCTCGACCATTTCCCTGGTGGACCTGATGCGCCAGACCAACCTCGCGGTCAGCGTGACCAAGGAACCCATGCTGTTCTACAGCGTGGCGTGCTTTGGCTACCTGTTCTTCTCGGCGCTGTCGGGGCACCTGTTCAGCTTTCTTGAACGGCGCTTCAACCGTGCGCAACGGAGCCTGCAACCATGAGCCTGGATGACCTGCTGAACCTGTTCCTCAACCAGGAACTGCTGGAACGCTACGGCCCGCGCTTTATCGACGGCCTGCTGGTGACCGCCAAGCTGGTGGCGATTTCCTTCAGCCTGGGCGCCGTGCTCGGCCTGCTGATCGCCCTCGGGCGGCTGTCCAGCAATCAGTTCCTGCGGCGTTTTACCGGGGCCTACGTGTACTTCTTCCGCGGCTCGCCGCTGCTGGCCCAGCTGTTCATGCTGTATTACGGCCTGGGTTCGTTCAAAGGCTTCTGGCAGGACGTGGGCCTGTGGTGGTTCTTCCGCGATGCGTGGTTCTGCACCCTGCTGGCCTTCACCCTGAACACCGCCGCCTACCAGGCGGAGATCCTGCGCGGCAGCCTGCTGGCCGTGGCCCAGGGCCAGCGCGAAGCCTGCAAGGCCCTGAGCCTGTCGCGCTGGACCGCGTTTCGCAAAGTGATACTGCCGCAGTCGCTGCTGATCGCCATCGGGCCGCTGGGCAACGAGCTGATTTTGATGATCAAGGCCAGCGCCATCGCCTCCCTGGTGACCATTTACGACCTGATGGGGGTGACCAAGCTGGCCTTCTCCCGCAGCTTCGATTTCCAGATCTACCTATGGGCCGCGGTGCTGTACCTGCTGATCGTCGAAGTGGTGCGGCGCAGCCTCAAGTACCTGGAAGGCCGCCTGGGCCGGCACCTGAACTGAACCCTTGAGCGGGCCGCCGCGCGGCCCCTGTCATAAGGACTGAAACATGCATTGCCAAACCCTCGTCCTGGGCGCCGGAATCGTCGGCGTCAGCAGCGCCCTGCACCTGCAGGCCCGCGGCCGCCAAGTAGTGCTGCTGGACCGCCAGCCCCCGGGCAACGGCACCAGCCACGGCAACGCCGGGCTGATCGAACGCGCCAGCGTGATTCCCTACGCCTTCCCCCGGGAAGTGACCAAGCTGGTGCGCTACGGCCTCAACCAGCAATCGGACGTGCGCTACAGCCTGCGCCACCTGCCCAAGGCCGGCCCCTGGCTGCTGCAATACTGGCGCCACTCCTCGCCCAAGGGCCTGGCCGCCGCCACCCGCGCCATGCTGCCGCTGATCGAACGCTGCGTGAGCGAACACCTGGCCCTGGCCCGCCCGGCCAACATGCTGCAACTGATCGCCGACGGCGGCTGGCTCGAAGCCTTCAACGACCAAGAGGCCTTCGACTTCGCCCAACGCGCCGCCGCCGACCTGCGCGACTACCAGCTCAACTACCGGGTACTGGACCGCGCCGAACTCTTGACCCTGGAACCCGGCCTGCACCAAGACGTGGTGGGCGGCCTGCACTGGCTCGACCCCAAGACCGTCAGCGACCCCGGCGGCCTGACCCGCGGCTACGCCGAACTGTTCAAGCAACGCGGCGGCCAATTCGTCATCGGCGACGCCCTGAGCCTGACCCAGGTCGAAGGCGGCTGGCAGGTGCACAGCGAACTCGGCCCCATCACCGCCCAGGAAGTGGTGGTGGCGCTGGGCCCGCAAGCCAGCGGCATCTTCGAACCCCTGGGCTACCGCATCCCCCTGGCGATCAAGCGCGGCTACCACATGCACTACGCCGCCCTGCCCGGCACCCGCTTGCAGCACCCGATCCTCGACCCGGTGGGCGGCTACGTCCTGGCGCCGATGGTGGGCGGCATCCGCCTGACCACCGGCATCGAATTCGCCGACTGCGACGACCCGATCAACGAAATCCAACTGCGCCGCTGCGAAGCCCTGGCCCGAAACTTCTACCCCCTGGGCGAACGCCTCGACGCCGAACCCTGGCTGGGCCGCCGCCCGTGCCTGCCGGACATGTGCCCAGTGATCGGCCCCGCCCCGCGCCACCCCGGCCTGTGGTTCAACTTCGGCCACGCCCACCACGGCCTGACCCTGGGCCCGGTGAGCGGCCAGCTGCTGGCGCAAATGGTCACCGGCGAAACGCCTTTTACCGACCCCACCCCCTACCGCGCCGAGCGCTTCAACTGACCGACGGAGAACCGCCATGCAGACCCAGACCGCCCCGCTTCCCGCCGCCTCCCAAGCGCCCGCCCAGCCCATTGCCGACCCGCGTGAAGTGGTGATCGATATTGCCGGGCTGAACAAGTTCTACGGCGCCTTCCACGTCCTGCACGACATCGACCTCAAAGTGCGCCAGGGCGAACGCATCGTCCTCTGCGGGCCTTCCGGCTCGGGTAAATCGACCTTGATCCGCTGCATAAACCGCCTGGAGATTGCCGAAAAAGGCCGCATCCTGGTGGACCGCACCGACCTCTCGCAAAACACCCGCGAAGCCGCCCAGGTGCGCAGCCAAGTGGGCATGGTGTTCCAGCACTTCAACCTGTTCCCGCACATGAGCGTGCTGGACAACTGCACCCTGGCACCGATGACCGTGCGCGGGTTGTCGCGGAAAAAAGCTGAAGAACTGGCGCGGGGATTCCTGGCCAAGGTGGGCATCGAGAACCAGGCGAACAAATACCCGAGCCAGCTTTCAGGTGGGCAGCAACAGCGCGTGGCGATTGCACGGGCGTTGTGCATGGAGCCGAAGATTATGTTGTTTGATGAACCGACCTCGGCGCTGGACCCGGAGATGGTGAGTGAGGTGTTGGATGTGATGGTGAAGCTCGCTGGCAGCGGCATGACCATGCTTTGTGTGACTCATGAGATGGGGTTTGCGCGGCAGGTGGCGGAGCGGGTGTTGTTTCTTGATGGTGGGCGCATCGTTGAAGATGCGCCGCCGGAGGCGTTTTTTGGGGCGCCGAAGAGTGAGAGGGCTAAGGCGTTTCTTGCGCAGATTGTGCATTGAGGTAAGTGGACAAATCCGTTGCTGCGGTAACGGCCACTTATGGTTTCGCTCTTACAGCGACTCACTTTGGAAGAGCCCCAAAGTAAGCAAAGGGCTCCTGCCCCTCCACTCGGTGCCTCGCCTAGGCTCGGCATGCCCTCACTCCGGCATTGAACCGTGGGCCGCCGCAATGGGCCATCCATGGCCCAGTGCGGCTAACCCGGCGTCCTGCCGGGTTACCCACGGCTCAATGCCTGCGTTCGGCCATCGTGTCTAAAGGGGCAGGAAGATCAAAAGCCAAAGCAAGAGCAAAAGCAGACGGCGGCCTACCGGCCGGCCTGTTTTAATGCTGTGTGCGTTACATGTAGCCGCTGCCGAAGGCTGCGAACGACCTCGAAGCGGGCGCAGCGATCTCAAGGGAGGCTATCTATACAGTTCGAACTTCGAGTGACACTCCACGTTATCCCTCCCAGGAGTCCTGGTACCTACCAGCACAAAAAGAAGGTCCTGCACCGCAATACCTGGAGCAGCCCCTCAGTCGTCACCCATGACCAAGAATGAGCAGAGGAGCAAATCGATGGACCGAAAATATTGCGTGCTGCAATGATCACGGCCAACAGCAAACGGCCATTAACAAGCATTCGTGACGGACAGTTATCGGCCACAAGCGGTCGTTCTCGCGCGGCGGTTTTCGACCCAAAGCGGTCGTTCCCAAGGAGCAGCTATAGGTCGAAAAAAGCATCCATGTACGGCCGGCATCATTCAACCCGTAACGGACGTTACCGCATTCAGAAAATCAGCCCTGTTTAGTGGCGGACAACCGTTCATAAATGCGATGCAGGTATGCCTGGTAGATGCAAAAAATGACCAGCAACAATCCAGCTCCGGCCTCAGCTTCCGTGGCTAAAAAAGGCTTGATTGAATACGCTGAACGGGATGCGCTTGAAAGACTTCCTGACGCCTTCAAGCTCTCCGCTAGCTCTTGAAAATTGTCATGGAGCTTATTAAGCAGAGGTAGAACCGATGAAGAGTCAAAATCTATATTGACCTGATGGGCGAGCTGATTTCGAATATTCTTGATCGCTCTGAGGATCGCGGCATCCCTTTCAGAGATTATCGACAGGAGCAACGCGAGTTGGATCCTGGCACCAAACGAGCCACACGGTGCACGGCCATCGCCGTTAATGCCTAGAAACGAATGTATTTCCTGCTCTGGCCCTGTCAGCGTCATGGATAGAATTTCGACAAGTGCGAGATCGAGAACCGCGCCGGCAGTAATAGCTAGCTCACGTCTCGGCAGTCCTCGATAATCTTCGTAAATTCTATCTGCACCAGGGAACACATCCCGCATCCACTGCTCGATTTTCCAAGCCATTTCACCTCCTAAACCCCTATCCGAAAGGCCCTGACCGGGGCCCATGATGGTCTACCTTGCTTGTTTACAGTACGCGATGTACGCACCTGCAGCATGCGGATCTATGACGTCCTCCACATCCTGAGAATGCCCGGTAGGATGTTTAGGGCTGTCGAGGCCGGTTGCCATTTAGGAGAAAATGCTCGACCTAAAGAGGGATTTGATAAAGGCGAGACATAATGCCCTTCCGGCGTCGTAGCACCGATGTCATTATGCCAACACTGCGTTGCCCACAGGTTTCATCACGCGCACTCGACTGGCCCATAGCACGCCATCGGGATACGCCACACCTTCAAGGATCGTGTTGATGTCCAACGAAAGCGCCCCACCAGCCGCAACCTCTTCTGAAGATGCCATAGCCCCCCCGCCACCTGCTGACAAACCTGTGGAGCTTGATGCCAACCGCAAGGGCCTTCAGGCCTACTTGGCACCAGGGGCATCTGATTGGGCGCCTTTGAATGAAGAAGCCTATATCGTCCTCAAGGGCGCACCACCACCTGATCCTGCAAGGATCGTTTCCAACCGCACAGCGCTGTCGGACATGCTCGCTGCGGCACTGCAAGTTCCCAATCTTGGCTTTTTGGCAGGAAGTGGGACTTCGCTTGGTGCACCAGGCGGGCCAAGCATGTGGGATCTATGGAAGCGCTCCATGTGCACACCCGGCTCAGGGGATCCCACTGAAGCGGCAGCGCGCGTGATGGATGTGGTGCGGTACAAAGAAATCATCAATCCAAACATCGAGCACTTCCTTTCTCAGTGCGACGCCTATCTCGCCTTCAACAAAGACGTGACCGTTGAAGGGTTCGTCAGCGAGGTCAAAGCAGTCATCCTGGATGCATGCTCGGCATTCCTTCGGGCCCCGAACGCCGAAATTTCTGCATACAGGCAGTTGCTGCAGAAGCTGGCGAGACGACGAGTCCGAGATCCTCGCCTGAAGGTCTTTACCACAAACTATGACATGTGCTTCGAGACAGCAGCCTCTGACCTCGGGATGATGGCCATTGATGGATTTTCCTATACCCGTAGGCGGCGGTTCGATGGAAAGCATTTCAGCTACGACATCGTCAGGCGAGAGGTGGAAGGTCATGAGTTCGCCGAAGGTGTGTTCCAGCTACTGAAGTTGCATGGATCGGTCAGTTGGAGCAGAGAGGGAAAAGACATCTATGAGGACACAGCGCCTACACCTGCGAACGCGTGCCTCATCTACCCAGCCAAAGGCAAATACCAGCAGGCATTCCTGCAGCCTCACCTAGAGCTTCTGTCGCGCTACCTGGAGTTTCTGCGTCAGCCCAACAGTTGCCTCATCGTGGCGGGCTTTGGCTTCAACGATGATCACCTCTCCGAGCCAATCTTCTCAGCCATCCAATCTAACCCGAGTCTGAAACTCATACTCTGCGATTTCCAATGCATCACGCACCTGCATAACCGGGGACACCATGGCTCAAGCGACTATTGGGGCAGATTCCATGACCTCGCCAAGCGTGGCCTGGACATCCACTTCGTCAGTGGTTCGTTCAGCGATCTGGTCAGCCACATTCCGCACCTGAGAACAGCTTCACCAGCAGAGCAGTTGGCGAATGCCGTCAGGCGCCTGGGGAGCCAAAACGCATGAGTGCTCTCGACGGGATTCTGGCCAGCAATCTCAAAATTGGTGTGGTTTCGAGTGTGAGCGCCCACCTGGTAAAGACGAACCTGGCGCATGCCGGGAATGTGAGCGGCCAGTACTTGGGCCACAACCGTTACGGCAAAGGTGAGGTCGGCGAGCTTGTGCTCGTTGAAGGCCAGCAAGCAGTGCTGCTAGGTCGCATAACTGAGGTGACGCTGCCTGACAGGGATCGCTCGGAGATTTCACAGGACTTTGCCGGTAGCCGCCAAATCGATGCAATCGGCTTCATACGCCTTCTGGGCTCCGTAAACCCGCATTCATTGCGAGTCACAGCAGGAGTTAGCTCATACCCACGACTTGGCGATCGGGTCTACTCCGCCCCCGGAGAATTTATTTCTCAGATCCCTTTGTTGACCTCAACGGGGGTAGACGGTGCGCCACCTGAGGTAGCGTTGAGTCTTGGTCACGTTGCCGGGGATGGCGGATTTCCTATTGCCGTCACTCCCGAAAAAATATTCGGACGGCACTGCGCAATCTTGGGTTCCACAGGCGGAGGCAAGAGCTGGACGACATCCAAGCTGATCGAGGAGTGTCGCCGCTTCTCAGCCAAAGTCGTGCTGATCGATGCCACGGGCGAATACCGATCGCTCGTTGGCGATGACACGGTTCATTGCCACCTTGGCAGCCCTCTCCACCTGGCTGGAGGCTCTGTAGAAGTCGCGATTCCGCCGACGAGCTTCACCGAGTCCGACTTCATAGCCCTCTTCCAGCCATCGGGCAAAACCCAAGGCCCTAAGCTGAGGGAGGCGATCAAAAGCCTCCGACTCGTACATCTCGCACCTGATCTGTTCCCGAAGCACATCGTCTGGAAGGTAGACCAATCGAAAGAGGTCTATCGCGAGGCCATGAACAGAGGCACCAATGCAAGTCTGGTAGGAAATCCAACAACGCCATTTAACCCTCGCAAGCTGGTACCTCAGTTGGTGCAGGAGTGTTGCTACCCGACCGCTTTCAACGACTCAGAGCGTTTTGGGGGTGCAAGTAACGAGATCTCACACTGCTCATCCCTGATGACCCGCATCCTCGGCGTGATGGAATCGCCGTCGCTGGGCTGCGTCTTCAGTCCCGCTGCCGGCCTTCCCAGTTTCGTAGATCAACTGGACAACTTCATTAACAGCGACAAGAAACTGTTCAGGGTCTGCTTGAGCTCAATTGGATACGAGTTCAACGCCCGTGAGGTTGTGGCCAACGTTATCGGCAGACTTCTACTGCAGCGAGCCCGGGGTGAGGTTTTCAGGAAAAGGCCGTTAATCACCATCCTAGACGAGGCCCATAATTTTCTGGGCAAAACCGTCGGAAACGAGGATGACCTACAGAATCTGGATGCCTTTGAACTGATCGCGAAGGAGGGTCGAAAATACGGGCTGAACATTTGCCTGGCGACCCAGCGACCGCGCGACATAACCGAAGGCGTGCTCAGTCAGATGGGTACCCTGCTCGTCCACCGGCTCACGAACGACCGTGACCGTGAAGTCGTTGAACGAGCGTGCGGTGAGATTGATCGCTCCGCTGCAGCATTTCTGCCGAACCTCAAGCAAGGCGAGGTAGCGATGGTGGGTGTGGATTTCCCGATCCCGGTTACGATTCAAATCAGTCGACCAACCCAACCTCCCATATCGGATGGGCCAAGCTTCCAGAGTAGCTGGGGATCACCGGGGCACTGAACTGATGCGTATGGGGCATGCCCTGATCAGAGCGTGAGCAACCTGGTGATGAACAAGTTGCGCACCGATCCCAGTGCTCCATCCAAAACGACTTTTACTTCTGTCTTGATGAATGCCTTAACCAAAGCATTGGATGAGTCTGAGCAAGCGCGCAGGGCGTTGGACTCACGGCTTGGAAGTTAGAACTGCTTTCCTGCCGGCAGACCCAAGATCCACAAATTGCAAGGTATGGAATCTGCTTCGGGTCGTTTGAATCGCCCCTAAATTAGTAGCCTCTTGATGGTAGCTCCTGGCCGGTAGCGGTTAGGGTGAACGGCAGCTATGGTCGGTAGCGGCCACTTGCATCGCTCATAGCATGCGTCCGATGCATCCTCGATCAGCCAAAAGGATTCACACTGAATCAGGGATAATGAATGAAACTAATCGAGATTCAACAGATTACGCATCTGCCGGCGGAAGTTCTTACCTTGGAGAAAGAGGCAGTTGCAGAAGGTTTCAGGTTTCTTACGCGCCTGATTTCGGAGTGGCACTCTGGAACTAATCGCTTCAATGCGCCCGGTGAATGTCTCATGGCTGCGTATTCGAACCAGCAAGTCATAGGAATCGGAGGACTATCAGTTGATCCCTATAATAACCCCGATACCGCAAGGCTCCGGCGAGTGTACGTGGCACCTGCGGCGAGGAATCAACACGTCGGTCAGGCGTTGGTAAACGCGTTGGTTGCACAGGCTGCTCTTCACTTTCAGAAGGTGCGTCTTTCCACCGATACTTCTGGAGGCGACGCGTTTTACCTGCGCTGCGGTTTCATGCGAATAGAAGATGTCCATGCCACTCACATCATGGAGCTGGTCAACGCCTGATCAGGCAGATTTCGGCCAACTTTGTTGAAAACAGTCGGATTTTTAACACGCTTTAACTCAGGCACAACCGTCATTGGAGAAATTGGCAGCGAAGGCTGAAGCGGTATGCATAATTCGTTGGTGCTCGATTCGACCCCGAGGAGGTTCACCATTCAAATGAAAAAATTGCGCATTCTTTTCTTTTGAAGGACGCGAGCCCCCTAGGATGCTCTGATGTCCGGAGCGGGGCTAGGCGATGTGCCACCACCCCGCCGTCCAGACCTGGATACCACCGACGACACGAAGCCTGCCATCACGAACACGCAGATCAACAGTTGTAACGCGATCAGACTACGCACCAACCTTGAGTTGCCGACCACATCACCATACGTAGTTGTCGTGGAAATACCGATACTGAAAAAGAGGAAATCCAACCATGATACGGCGTCTAGGCGTTGTTTGCGCCACGTCTGGGCAACGTCGATGAGTTCTGTACGCTTCTCGCTAAGCAGCTCCCAAGCCTGTTCACGCTCACGGGCCTGGGCTTGGGTCTTGTCATGCAGTTGATCCATCTGTGCCATAAGCTGGGGATCGCCAAACTGCCCGATGTTGCTGATGAAATATCGGTGAGCCTCGGCCATTTGTTCAGCCTGGACGACCCGCATCTCTGCAAGCTTCACCCTCAGGTTAGCTTCCGCGACACCATAATCCCGCTCTGACGAGTCACGCTCCGAAAACGCCTTCAACACTCGCTCGGCATCAACAACACTTCGGCTAGCCTCTGCGGTAATGTCCAGCCGATAATGCTCGCCATTGGCCATGGTGATAGTTTGATTGCGCCTGCCGACCTCGGCGAGTTCTGCGCGACCAGAGTCGACTTGCTGGTCCAACGACCTTACCTTGAGGTCAAGTTCGTTGATTCCGGCTTTGATGCCTGCCAGCTTTGCACTGATCTCACCCATGTTAGGAGCACCGGTCGTGGCGTGAGTATCCATTTCCTGCCAGGCAAGCAACGGAATATCCGACAGTGGGTCCAAGTTCAGTTAACTGTTAATGATAAAACTGTCTGGCCGGGCTCCCCAGATGGCGTAGTACGCCCCACTAAACAGCAACACAATTGCGAGATAGCTCAACAGCCATCCGTTTATTTTCTTGAACACTGCCGAACATTGCCTCCGAACCATTTGAATTTAGACAAGCGAAGCATTTTCTAGGACGCGCATGATAAGTCCTGTGGGCGGCTAGCGCCTGCAATGATAGATGAAAACACTTTTCGTCCTTTTTCGTCCTCGAGAAGATTTGGGACGGATCACAGACTTACGGGGCGGATTTATTTTTCCTACTCTAAAGGACCGCTTCTGGCCGATAGCTGTCTCTCATACACGCCTGAAAAAACAGAACGCGATTTACCTTACCGCAGCCATTGCTGCCGCTAGACACACCCACTCAAACATCCCCTCCAATCCACCGTTGCTGGTCCCCACTCCCCGCCCCTATAGTTCCCCCTCGCAGCAAAATCCGCGACGACCTTGGCCGGTCGAAATACAACGCAGCATCAGCGTCAACAACACCTTTGCAATCACCTTTCCGGTGCCCGCGACAAGATGTTATGACAGCTGTGCGCGGTGATTCTCCGGTCGTCATAGGCGCGCACAGCGGTCATTTTCTTCGTCGTCGGCAACTCAGGTGATTGCTCCCTGCACAGGAGCTGTACCGATGATTGACCAGCCACTCTCGCGCTTTACCGCCGTCGACACCCACGACGCCAACCAAGCCGTTTTCTACCTCGACACCCAAGCCTCTCTGAGCGATCTGGCCAGCAGTGCGGCCCATCGTTTCACCGTGGTGCGGGATCTGATGGACACGCTGTCCACGCTTAACCTGAAAGACATTGCCGACTGCGACCTGACGCGAGTCACCCGAGGGGTGCATCTGCTCACCCGGGAGGGTTGCGCGGTGCTGGAGGTGATTCAGTGGCGAACAGAGCAAGAGCCCTGCACGCCATTGAACTCAACAAGCGCGTAAAACGCGCTTGGCTTTGCTTTGGCTTTTGATTTTCCTGGCTATTCAGGAAGCCGAGCGCAGGCGTCAGCAAGGGCTGATGTATGGCTTATGGGCCAATTCGTCGGCAAGCCGACTCCTACGAAAGCGCGTAAAACGCGCTCGGTTTTGCTTTGGCTTTTGATCTTGCTCTTGCTCTTGCTCTTCCTGCCCCCTCCAGAAGGCCGAACGCAGGCATTGCGTAGGGGGCAGCTCGGCATGGATGCCGAGCTAGCCGCCCCAGGCCATGGATGGCCTGTGGCGGCGTGCCCCCGGAGCAATGCCGGAGTGAGGGAACGCCGAGCCTAGGCGAGGCGCCGGATGCGAGGGCAGGAGCGTTTTGCTTACTTTTGCGCTTTTCAAAAGTGAGTCGCTGTAAGAGCGAAACCCTAAGCGGCCGTGACCGCAGCAACGGATATCTACACAGAACCGTATGAAGTCAGGTAGTGCGAGCGCCGACCATTCGAAAGCCCATGAGAGAAATCGTTATCTGGACAACCAGAACCAGACACAGCAATACCGCTGCCATTCCCCAATCACCGTGGTCGGCGATAACCCCCAACGTCGCGATCATTATCGTGGCGCCAATATTGCCGACTAACCAGAAAATTGAGGTCGCCGTCCCCGACCTGGAGAGTCCGGCAGTGTCGGCTATCAGTTGCAGCAGAAGAGGCAGCGGAGATAACAGCGCGGCACCGATCACGATCCCTGCCAGACTCAATATCCAAGGGGAACCCGAGGTGAAAAGCAGTACCGTGCCTCCCCCTGCCAACAATGAAACCCCGGACAGAATGCCCCCCACGGTTGCACCGCTACGAACCAGTAAAGGCATGAACGTCATACCCGCGATACCACCGGCCAACATCAGAACAACGATAAATCCTGAAACCTGGGCATCGATCCCCTGACGCAACAGGATCGGCTCCAGCCATGTCGTAATGGCGGAGAAATAGCCGTTGGTTAAAAAAATCATCAGCAAAACAGCCATGAACGGAGCCGTGCGCAATAAATCGACACCCTCCGCCAGTAAACGGCCGCCGGACTTGGTCGGAGCGGACGTTGTTTGCACAAGAGGGCCATCTCGCGGGACATAAATGAAGGTCAATAGTGCAATCAGCCCCAGGATCGCGACGTCAATCAACAACGAACTGCTGATGTTCCCCTCCTCCGTCAACGGGACAATCATGAACGCGGAGCCTATACCCAGGAAAATCACCATACTGAACAGCGTCGTGACCCGCACATGTTCATCTTCAGAAAACCAGGTGATCATCAACTTGACGAGCAGCGACATGGTCAAGGGTTGAACAAACCCGAACAACAGTTGGCCGGCAAGCAGGTATTCATAATGGGGTTGTAACACCCGGATCAATGCCGCCAACAACATGGCAATGGCGGTGATACGCAACGCTGTTTGCACCGATATCCGGTCAATCAGGCCACCGCTGGGAAGTGCCAGCGGTAATGCAAGTGCCGTCACAGCCAAAGACAATGAACCGACTTCCCCATAAGTAATACCGTACTGGGTGGACACCTGATCCGTGATAGGCGCAAAGCGCATCCACTCATACTGGGTCAACGCCAGCATGCCGGAGTAAATACAAAGAATACGGTAACGTACTGGGATCACTTCAATCTCCCGCAAGAAGACACAAGTGAAGTCCGGAGCGAATGCGCCGGACCTTGAGTTCACACTGTGCAATCAAAACGCCCTCACAGGGCATTGGTTGTCAGCAACCTTAATACTTGATTCCGGTTGCCAGGCTCCAGTCACCGTATTGCGTGCGGGAAACTGTAATATCGCGAAAACCGGCAATCGTCAGCAGCTCCCTTATCTCGGTCTCTGACAATTGCTGACCCTGGGTCCAAAGCAACATGTTCGCGTTATAAGCCGCGACATTATGTGGGCCGGTCTTTTCTTTATTAAAAAACATCTCATGAAGAATGATATGGCCGCCGCTGGGCAGTGCATCAAAACTCTTTTTGGCCAGAAACAGACACTTGTCCAGCGGCCAATCATGAAAAATATCACTGTAAAGATGCACATCGGCGGCTGGATACTCAGACGCCCAGATGTCTCCTTTATGGGTTGTGATGCGCCCCGCCATCCGGTACTGCTCGACGTAGGTATCGGCAATATCGCAGACATAGGGAAGATCAAAGATCACGGCATTCAGTTCAGGCCATTTCTCCAGCGCACAAATAGAGTGAACACCCGAACCACCGCCTACATCCAGAAGACAGGTATACCCGGACAGATCAATCCGACCCGACCAGGCCCGAGCCGGTCCTTTGCTTTTACTGTGCATCGCCTTGGTGAAAATTTCGCTGTGTAACTGGTCCTGCGCATTGTTCTCAAACAGATCAGTCTCACCGAACAACCCGGACTCTCCACTGAGCATCGACTCTTTGAAGAATGCGTAAGAGAACGCATCTTCTTTGTAGCGTGCGGATTGCAGGACCCCACTGAACGAGGTCTCCGACTTTCGGGTCAGAAACGCTTGCGCCAAAGACGTCAGGCCATAGCACTCCCCACTCTTCTCAAGCAGCCCCTGACTGGTGCACATAGCCACAAGCGCCTGTGCGGCCCGAGGTGCCAGTTCCAATGCCGAGCCGATTTCACCCAGCCTCAGCGCTTTGCCTTCAAGCAGATCAAACAGGTTTACTTCATCCGCAAAAAACAAGGTGTAGGTATTGATAAACCCGAAGTAGATATCAAATATCTGTTTATCACTGTGATGCTCCGTGTGCACTGTACTGTCCATGTAGATGCATATCCCATTTCAAAAATGCCGTTGAAGACCATCAACGATGCCATGACAATAGAAACCCTCAACAACACGATCAAACGCCTGCCTGGCCTCATGCGAAGCGTTGCCCACCAGGTAACCATGTGAACAGGCCTTCAACATCTCGATGTCATTGCAACTGTCCCCGAACGAGATGACCCTGGCGGGGGAAATCTCATGTTTCTTGACGATGAAATCGACCCCCTGCTTCTTTCCGCACCCCGGGTGCATGATGGCGACATCGTAGACATTCTCAGGGTCGTCGGCGGCGGCACTGGCGTAGGTAATTGAGGCCTCAAGACCAACCTGCAAACAGAGTCTATGGATGTGCTCGATGGCGATCGCTTCATTGCCATCGGCATTCAAGTAATAACCCCGAATGCGTTTTTGCTGGAAAGCCTCCGACTGCAACGTCAACTCAATACCCTCTCGCTCGAACAGGGTGCTCAGCCTCATGACCCGCTCTTGAAACGTTCCAGCGCCTTGTAACGGCCAACCCTCATCCTCCAGAACACTGTCTGGGTGATTCCAGTACAACTCGGTTCCCAGACTGGTCAGTGCAAAGTCCCAGGGAAACTCGGGGTATCTCTTCATCTTGTCCAGGACCACCGCTTGACTGTTTCCCGTGGCCCAGCCAAATAACAGGTGGTGCTTGCGTTTGAGTTGATTCAAACAGCTTTCCAGTTTGTCTATCCCGGCATCCGCCTCTCGAGACGACAAGACCGGCATAAACGTCTCGTCAAAATCAGAAACTATCAACCAGGTGTCTTTGCTCGTCATACCTGCTCACTCTCTGATGAGTCCCATGGACTGTGAGGATATTTCAATCCGGGAAAACTCCCCGACCGCTCCATCGGAAAAGGGCGACTGCACACTAAACCCGACGCGCACTTCATCCGGGCAGTTGTTCACATAGAACGCCCGATGAAAAACCACGGCACCCTCAGAGCCACTCAGATAACACGAGAACACATCCCCACTTCGCGAAATGAACAGCCGCACAGGCTCATCGTTTACTTCGATGCCATTGACTTCATCGCTATAGGGCGATGAATGCACCGATACGATCTTCTTGTTGCTGCCGTACTCTTCAACACCGAACTTCAGCTTGTGCAGCCCGACGTGTAGAAAGAGCCCTGTAGCATCAAACTTGGCCAGGCTGAATAACTTGATGTCAGCGCCAAGGGCAAACTCTCCCGTCACCGACGTGAGCAAAGTGCCCAAGCTGTCCACCGTATGAAGCCCTGGAATATTGAACGAATCGCTACCGGGTTCGCTTCGCAGTTTCAGAACCGGCGCAACATAACGCAGCTGCGCGCAATGCTCGGCACCGAACACACGATCACTGATCCTCAGTACGGTGTTCGGGTCTTCGCGCAAAAGAGGTGTAGTGCCAACGGTGTCATCCATACAGGTTCATTCCGCCATCGACCGACAGGGATTGAGCCGTGATGTCTTCGTTCTCAAGCACCGCCAGACAGAACCGGGCAATGTTTTCCGGGATCTGTGTACGACCCAGCGGGATCAGGCCCTCCATGCGAGCCCACAAGTCATCCAGCGACTCGTTGGGCTCGATGAGGCGGTTCTCCAGGTACTTCCACATATTGGTTTTGACGATGCCGGGGCAAACGCAGTTGACCCGGATATTGTGAGTGGCCAACTCCAGCGCCAAGGCACCAGAGAAGCCCTGCAACCCGGCTTTCGCGGCGCAGTAGGAAGATATTCCAGGAAAGGCGACTTTTGCGGCAATGGAGCTGATGTTCAGGATCGCGCCGCCCTTGCCTCTCTGGATCAGTGCGCGGGCAGCCTCACGCGACGTCAAGTAAGGTGCTGTAAGGTTGGTTTGCACGATCGCGTCAAACTCGCTCAGCGATGATTCAACCGTGTTGATCAGATGGCTGCTGCCAATGGCGTTGACCAGGCCGTAAAAGTGCTCTGACTCATGGACAACGCCACCTACGGCTTCTATGACCTGGGCTTCAGACGTTGCGTCGACCGCAATGGCCTTTACCGAAAGCCCTTGCTCCACCAGATCCGCCGCCAGCGTGCGAGCCGCCTGATAACCACTGACCTCCTGAGTTTGATAGTGGTTGATTGCATTGGGTGTCCGGTCAGTATCAAAGATGTAGACATGAACATCTTCTTTGGCCAGTACTTCAACTATCGCGGCGCCGATGCCTCTGGCACCGCCCACAACGATCATGGTTTTACCGGACAACTTGCCTTGCGCTTTATTTCCCTGCGTCATGAACCACTGCTCCTGAATCCATAGAAGGCCTGCCGAACCCTATACAGGGCTCAGAAAACCAATAAATAGTTGAAACGGTATTTAAACGTATGAAGTCTAATTAACTAATGCGAACGGCGGGTCAGCCAACAATGCACCCAGTACTTGAGGTGCAACATTTGCCTGGAAAGTCTCGATTGTTGGCCACTCATAGGCATCACCGAAAACCTTGCGAACTCGAACCAGCAAACTGGATTCAATGTATTCAGCCAGGTTGAAGCGACCACTGTTATGTTCTACGACAATGATTTCGGCACATTGGCTCAGCATCTGTTTAACCAGCTCAAGATCCGGCCGAACGGACAGAAACCGGATATGTGTGCATCTTTTTGTCGTGGCGACCTGAAAGGCTTCGTATGCCATCGACTCCGATGACACTATCAATGAACCGGCGGCAAACTCGGGCTGAAAAATATAGATATCTTCAGACAGCTTCCGGTACTTCTCCCTCAGGGCACACACTCTTTCCATGGGCTGGTCGTACATTAAGTAAAGGCCGTTTCCACCCTTTGCTTTCTGCCGATGAATACAGGCCAACAGATCGAGAGGGTCTGTCAGTTCGTATACGGTTTCTTCCGTCAGCAAGCTGAATACGGTTGAGGCGTACGTAGCGCCGCCCCACACACCGTTCTTCCGAGCGCCAATGACATGCAAATTACGACAGGCAATCAAAGCAGAGTGCAGTACATCTATCGCGTTGAGGTAATACTTGTCATCGGTCAGGACAAACTTCAGTTCATCATCCGGGCACCCCATCGCGCAGGTCAGCAACGCTGACTCGGCCAGGCCGGTGTTGCAATAACCGGACAATGACTTAAGGCCAAACCGAGCGGCCAGATCCGCGGTGAATACATGGGCAGGTGCCCCTGACCGAACTTCTTCGATAATGTCGGCCGTCCGACTGCAACTGGAAGCTTTCCTCAGATCATTCTTCTGCTGATCGTCCGTTGACGTCATCAAACTCTGATGGCTGGCACGTTTGAAGGAGTGAACGCCTTTTTCGGTATGACAGATGATCGCGGTCGACCGATGGTCCTTCTCTGCCTGGCGAATGTGTTCACTGATCGCCTGGGTGTCGTGTCCATCCACTTCATAAACATCAGAAAAGTAGGCGGCCAGATACTCCGGCCTCAACTTCCCGGGAAGTGGGTCTATCCCTCTGCCATTGTTGTCCACTATCAACGTCAGGTTCTTGACCTCAAGTTCGCCTATCAGGCGAATCGCCTCGAAAGACACCCCTTCGTTCAACTCACCGTCACCCGCCACACAGATAACACGTGCATCACGATTGGTATTGGCCCGCCCCAACGCAATGCCCACTCCCTCGCCAAGGCTATGCCGCATGCTGTAGGCAAAACCGTAGTGTTTATTGACAACGGCCGGCACCTTGTCGTGAACCGCAGCCAAAAAAGCCAAAGGCATACCGTTGAGCACGTGACGATAAGCATAAAACAATGGCGCAATATGCCCCCTGCCAATTACCAGATCCTGATTGGCCACCCCTGCCGCATTGCAGAACTCCAATGCAAACAGTGCTTCGGCAATGTTCAGTGACGACAGGCAAGATGCCAGGGTTCCGTAACCGGCAATTTCATGAATCCGCTCCAGGCACACCCTGACGTCTGAGTAGAAAGGCGTAAATTGTCTGGCGATGGCGACCGACAGTTCGTTGATCGTCTGGCACTTCGACGCCTCGGCAATACCGACTTCAACTTCCTCATTGGCACGCACATACTCATCGGCCGTCAGGTACGCCTTCCGTTTATGCACGCTTTGACGAATGCCATGTAACGGCGTCAATAGGCTGGCAACTGGCTCGAGGTCATAACTGACTAATTGATTCATTCAACACCTCGAACACGTCACTTAGCGTTTCCTCTGACATGATGTAGGCGGGCGCCAGGCAAGCCCAATCTTCCTCACCTCGGATAATCAACTTCCTGTCAAAGCACAGCCCACCCAATTTCTTGCCTGCCTGCTCCCCAAGGCTTGAGTCCAGGGTTATGCCGATCAGCAAGCCTTGGGATTCAATCCGGGCGATACGCTCATTCCCGGCGATTTCCTGACACAGCGCCTGAGTCTTTGTAATGAGTTTTTGTAACTGCCCTGCGGCCTCTATCTGTTCCAGCACGCGCATCGACGCATTGATGGCCGCGATCGAAACCGGGTTGCTTGCATAGGTATGCGAATAGGAAAACGGGATCCACGGCTCTGGCTTGTCAAACACCGAGGCGATTTTATGGGATGTCACCATAGCGGATGCCGGGTAATAACCACCGCTGATGCCTTTACCGAGCGCGACGATATCGGCAGAAACCCCAAACTGATGGGTATTCAAGAACTCTCCGGTTCGAGAGGCGCCGGTCACGATTTCATCGGTAATCATCACAATATCGTAACGGTCACACAGTTCACGAATACCTATCAGATACTCGCGGGGAGTTTGCCGCATCCCTTTCAAATGGTTGACCGGCTCGAAAATAATGCAAGCGATCTGCTCCGCACCATAATGAAGAATAATATTCTCCACATCCGCCACGCTGTGCATTTCCAACGCCTGACCTTCGTGAACGACAGGGAATGGCGGGTTGATCCGAATAGTGTCGTAACCGCTGCAACGCAGGTCCTTGAAATCGTTCCTGCCGGTAATACTGTGGGCCCCCAAGGTGGCGCCGTGATAGGAGTGCTTGCGGCAGATCACTTTCTTCTTGAACGTATTGCCTTTGCGCTGGTGATACTCCAAGGCCATGGCAATCGACGACTCGATGGCTTCCGAGCCGCTGTTGACATACAGCACGCCGCCATCTTCCATCTTGGCGCGTTTGAGCAGCAGCTCTGAAGTTTCAAACAGCTCGGACGAATAGAAATGATCCTTAGGGTGGAAAGGCAGATCCGTCAACGTTTTGGAAATATGCTGCTTGATGGGGTCGCACGAATACCCGAACGGTACGTTAAACATGCCCGAAATCGCATCCGTGTAGATGCCACCCTCTGCATGAACACTGACATCTTTAACAGAACCAACAATTTGGTCTTTCACGCGTGACTGATAGACAAACATCCCTTTATGCCTTCTATTAATTAGATCGGATAAACCTGAGAACCAGCGCCCAGCACTTTACTGTGTGGCGGAACCGACTTTGCCACGACAGCACCCGCACCGATAATTGACCCTTTACCCACTGTGACGCCCGGCAAGATTGTTGCGCCGCCGCCAATCCATACATCATCTTCAATGACTACAGGTGCACCCGATTCTATATAACGACGCCGCTGCTCAAGATCCTTGGCATGGTTAGAGGTATAAATACCGACATGAGGCCCGATAAACACACGGTTCCCGATGTTTATTTCAAACGCATCGAGGAACACCCCATTGGCATTAATAAAAACACCATCACCAATGTTTATGTTCGAACCAAACTCACAAAAGAAATTGCCCCACTGTTCAAACCCCTCACCCACTGATCCGAACAGGAGTTTATAAAGCGGCTCCCGACCATCAGGGTTATTGCTGATGGAGGAACACAAAGCACGGGCGGTACGCCTGCGGGCAACTAAAGCAGGTTCCGCCGCATCGAATGTCATGAACTCACGCATACGCCACCCTGTACACACGGGCGTAACAGAGAGCACTCATGCCGTGCTGATCGGCAAGTAAACAGTGGCAAACAAGACGATCATTAGTTCCGCGCCAGCCACTACCACCAACAAATAACGCCCACACTTCCCCAATAGCCTGATTCCCTTCAGCCATCATCATCTCCATCTACTATTTATTTTTTAAATATACTTCGGCACTTTCTGAAATTTTTCCACCTTCTACACTCGCCACCAGCGTCTTGCAAGTTTGTTATTACGTCAGTCGTATTGTCATGTCACTGTTTTCAGGGCCTGTTACTTCCGTTCTGGATTGAGTGTGACAGCGCCGATGGGCTGCCAATTACGCGTCGCACCTGACCAGCGATGCGCAGGTTGATAAAGGACTTGCTGCTACAGCGCATGACGCTTGGCCAGCACCTCTTGATCCTCGCCGCGATGACGCTGCGCAAGGGGATACGAAGCGGACTGACGCCAAGTAGGTCGCACTTGCCAAGTCACCCTTAGCCGTCTGCGCCAGATCGATGGCAAGACTGTGCGTTCGCCGATCGTGCTGACCAACAAAGGCCTGCCCGCCTGCGCCGGCCACAACCTATTTTCCCCAAGCCCGCCGAAGCACAACCGCAGTCAGCGGAGCGTGCAGCGCTGATCGCGCAGATCGTCGACGCGAGTGTCATCGCGAAAATGAAGCCCGACACCGAGGATTCCCCTTCGGTCCAGAAAACACTGCTCGACAAATCCATAGCGCAACGCAAACAGCGCCTCGACTTCAGCCTGCCCGATGCCTATTGGGCTGAATATCAGCAGAACCTGGAGCAGTTCGCCAAAGAGATGAGGAGCACCAAGGCCCGTTCATTGCAGTTGTACAAGGATGACTAAACCAACCGTCTGGGCCTGCTCGACACCCCTGCGATCAAGGAACTGCTACCCGACAGCGAAGCGGCCGGCCGTAGCAAGGCAATGTCGACCAATAATGAAATGCTGGAGTACTACTACCGAGCCCAGCAAGCACTGCTGAAGGAAACACTGAGCGCACATCAGGCACGCATGGCCGATCTGGATCAGCGCTTTGAAGTGTGCAAGCGTTTCGCGGCCTGCTGGCAACGTTGAAGCGGAGTGCGGCTTGAAAATACTGGCCGACGCACGTACGCCACCTTAGCCCTGACTGTAGTCGTCTAATGAATCCGGACACTCAATTAGGCGAGAATGCTCGCTGGATGGAGGTGTCTGATGCCGACCTGTTCCCACATCAATAAGTAAATTATGAAACCTCTTTACCTGTGTTCAATTCTGCTGCTTGCAGGCTGTGCCCCAGTGCCGAAATACCTTGTGCCTGCAGGGGCGCCTCAGGCACTTATCCGCAGCGAATTGGTGTCGATGGAGAATCATCGAAACCACGTGTCTTTGGTCGAAGCGCCTGCCATCAGTTGCAAATACGGCAGAGCCGTGGCGACTGGGCAGGGTGGACAGGGACGGCAACTGGTTTCCGTTTACAAGAACGTATCGACACCAGAAGGCTTTTTCCCGATTGAAGCCGGCAAGCCGCTGCACCTGATAATGCGCGGCATGGCCAACGCCAATCGCTCGTGCAACGTAGCGTTCGTCAGCGAATTTACGCCGGGCGCACGTTACGTAATCAAAGGAGGAATTGTCGACAACCCGGGCGCGCTGAGCGGTTGTTACATTGACATATTCAATGTCGATTCGGGCGCACGCGTCCCCATGGCCAATGCGTCGAAAATCGACCGCAATTGTGCGTTGGACCGGCTTCCGGCGCTTTAGTGGGAAACTGCACACTACCTAAACACCCTTTTGCGTTGCATGTGACCGGGTTGACCAGACACTCTCACGCTTTAACGCCGTCGATACCCAAGCCTTCCTGAACGACCTGACCAGCAGTGCGGCCCATCGTTTCACCGTGGTGCGGGATCTGATGGACAGGCTGTCCACACTTAACCTGAAAGACATTGCCGACTGCGATCTGATGCGGGTCACCCGAGGGGTGCATTTGCTCACCCGGGAAGGTTGCGCGGTGCTGGAGGTGATTCAGTGGCAAACAGCGCAAGAGCGCTGAACGCCATTGAACTCAACCAGCGCGTAAAACGCGCTTGGCTTTGCCCCAGCCGTTGATCGGCTTTGGCTTTGGCCTTTGATCTTGCTTTGGCTTTTGATCTGCCTGCCCCTTCAGGAGGCCGAACGCAGGCGTTGCGTAGGGGGCAGCTCGGCATGGATGCCGAGCTAGCCGCCATCAGGCCATGGATGGCCTGTGGCGGCGGGCCCCCGGGAGCAATGCCGGAGAGAGGGAACGCCGAGCCTTAGCGAGGTGCCGGATGCGGGGGCAAGACCTTTTGGTTCCTTTTGGGGCGACTGCCAAAAGGGATTCGCTGTAAGAGCGAAACCGCCAGTAGCGGCACCCGCAGTAACCGATATGTACACAGCCCCTCGCCGTAAGGACGAAGCCGCCAGCGGCCGTAACCGCAGCAACGGATATATCCCCCAAAGTACAGCGTCGAAGGTAACCCCGCGTCATCGTTCAGGCCCATCACAACAGGCCCCCTGCTCGCTAAACGACATGTCCCGATACATAACTCCAGACACACAATTCAACCTGCGTTACTATGCGCCTGGAGTTATAAAGCACCTCTCACCCCGATAAGGAGATGGAGGTGCAAAGCAGACAGTTGATCAAGGAGCTTGAAGCCGCAGGCTGGGTGCTGGAGCGAGTCACTGGCAGCCATCATCTGTTCAAGCACCCTTACAGGCCCAACACCGTTCCGGTGCCTCACCCGAAGAAGGATCTGCCACGGGGCACGGTCAGGGCCATCAGAAAACTGGCTGAACTGATCTAGCTCCCGCCACCTTCACACTTATTGAGGAGATCCCCGTGCAATATCCCATCTGCATCGAATGGGGCGACGAACACACCGCCACCGGCATCCAGATTCCCGACATCCCCGGTGCTGTCACCGCGGGCGACAGCTTCGAGAGCGCCTATAGCGCGGCCATCGAGATTGCCCACGTCATGCTCGAAGAGCTGGCCCGAGCGGGGCACGCCATTCCCCTGCCCTCTCCCACCCGCAAGCACCGCGCCAACCCCGATTTCGAGGGCATGGGCTGGGGCATGCTGGAGATCGATATCACCCCATACCTGGGCAAGACCGAGAAGGTCAACGTGACCCTGCCAGGTTATGTCATCCAGCAGATCGACCGCTTCGTCCGCGAGCACAACATCAAGAGTCGGTCGTCCTTTCTGGCCGATGCGGCGATGGAAAAGCTCGGGCGCTGAAAGCGGCTGCGGAGGGCAGGCCAAGCGGAATGAGGCCGGTTGGGGTTGCTGCGCAACCCAGCGGGAGCAAGCTCCCTCGCCACAGGGGGTGTGGCCTGCCAAATGGCGGGGGCTGCCACAGGAAAGACTCCAGCCTCAGCGGCCGTAGCCCCCCCTTTCATCCAATGGCCCGAGCCAAGCGCACCGCCACACTCGCCGCCTGCTCCGCACTGACCACATTAGTAAACCCCATCACCAACCCCTGCCTCCCACCGCCCCCCAGATACCACTGCGACAACGGCTCCACCGCAACCCCCACCTCCCGAGCCCGCCGGGCAATCTGCACATCGTCCCCCTCCCCCAGCCCAGCCACCACATGCATGCCCCCCGCCTGCGGGTCTATCTGCAAACGCCCACCCACCTGCTGGTGCAACGCCTCCACCAGCCACTGCCGCCGACGCGCATACAGGCCACGCATTTTGTTCAAATGCCGGGCAAAGTGCCCCTCGTTGAGAAAGGCCGCGACCGTCGCCTGCAGCAGGTGCGGGCAGTGGTTGTGCAAACGATCCGCCTGGCGAGCGAACGCTGGGGTCTGTTCGGCGGGCACCACCAGGTAGGCCAGGCGCAGGCCTGGAAACAGGACTTTGCTGAAGGTGCCGGTGTAGAGCACGCGGCCCTGCTGGTCGAGGCTCTTGAGGGCCGGCAAGGGCTTGCCCTGGTAGCGGTATTCGCTGTCGTAGTCGTCCTCGATGATCCAGCTGCCTTGGCGGTTGGCCCAGTCCAACAGGGCCAGGCGCCGCGGCAGGGACAGCGACATCCCCAGCGGGCTCTGGTGGGTCGGGGTGACCACGGCAAAGCCGGCCTCTGGGGCGCGGGCGATGCCTTGGGCGACGTCCAGGCCCTGATCGTCCACGGGCACCGGCACCAACTGTGCGCCGGCTTCCAGCAGGGCGTTCCTGGCCATGAAGTAGCCGGGCTCCTCCAGCCAGCAGGTGGCGCCCGGGCCCATCAGCGTGTGGCTGATCAGGTCGAGGCAGGCGCGGTAGCCGGCGCAGACGAAAATCTGTTCCGGGTGGCAGCTGATGCCCCGGGAAATCCCCAGGTAGGAGGCAATGGCCGCCCGCAGCGGGGCGTAGCCGCGCGCGTCCGGGTAGACCAGGCCTTCGACACCCGCCTGGCGCAGTTGCCGGCCCGCCAGGCGGGTCCAGAGTTTGCGCGGAAAGGCGTCCAGCGCTGGCAGGCCCATTTGCAGGGCCAGGGGCGAGGTGCCGGCATGGGTGGCTTGGTGGGTCGCGGGAGCCACTGGGGCGCGCTGCATGGGCGCGCAAATCGGCGCCAGTTGCGGGGTGACAATGGTCCCGGCGGCCCCGCGAGCAGTCAGGTAGCCCTCGCCTATGAGCAACTGGTAGGCCGCTTCCACGGTGCCCCGCGCCAGGTTGAGTTCCGCCGCCAGGGCGCGCACCGCCGGCACTCGGTCCCCCGGACGCAGGCGGCCATCGGCGATAGACTCGCGAAACCGCTGGTAAAGCTGGCGATAGATCGGCGCCGTCTGGCTGCGGTCCAATTCGAAAGGAAGGATCATGGCCTAGTCATTTATGCATTTTTTGGCCCTGTAGCTTAAGCCATTGACCTCCTAAAGTGGGTCATCTCTTTGCAGCGGATGACGCACATGCCCTACACCCTTCAACACCTCGAAAGCGAAGCGGCCCTGGCGGCCAGTTTCGACTTGATGCGTGTCTTGCGCCCCCACCTCACCAGCCCGGCGGCCTATGTCGCCCAATGGGCCCGGCAGGCCGAACAGGGCTACCGCTTGCTCGCCGCGTGGGACGCCGAGAGCATCGTCGGCCTGGCGGGCTACCGCGAGCTGGAAAACCTGCTCTACGGGCGCTTCATCTACGTCGATGACCTGGTCGTGAGCCCCGACCTTCAGCGCAGCGGATTGGGTGCGCGGCTGCTGAGCGCCGTGCGTGATGAGGCCGTGCAGCGTCAATGCGATCACCTGGTGCTGGATACCGGCCTGCATATGCCCCTGGCCCAGCGCTTCTATTTCCGCCAGGGGCTGCTGGCCCGGGGCATGCATTTCACTCAACGACTTCAGGGTGGGGAGCCGGCATGAACAACCTGCTGCTGATCAACGCCAGCCCCCGTGGGCAGGTTTCCCATGGCAACCAGTTGGCACTGGAACTGGTGAGTTCCCTGCGCCAACGCTTTCCGCACCTGGAACTGGTCGAGCGCGATCTGGGGGCCAATCCGTTGCCGCCACTGGGCATGGACTACGCCCACGCCCTGACCACCCCCACGCCCTTCGACGCGCCACTGTTCGAGGTGTCCGAGGGGCTGATCGGCGAGTTGGAGCGCAGCGATGCCCTGCTCATTGCCACGCCCATGCACAATTTCACCCTGCCGGCCGCGCTCAAGCTGTGGATCGACTACGTGCTGCGCATTCACCGCACCTTCAGCTCCGGCCCGGAGGGCAAGGTCGGCCTGCTCAAGGACCGCCCGGTGCATGTGCTGGTGAGTTCCGGCGGCTTTCACCAGGGCGAACGGGCACGCCAACCGGACTTTCTGACGCCTTACCTGCGCCAGGTGCTGAACACCCTCGGCCTGTTCGACCTGCAGTTCACTTATCTGCAAGGGTTGGTGTTCGGTGACGAGGCCGTGCGTGCAACCCTCGACGAGGCCCGCAGCGCACTGTCCTTGCAGCCCCTGTTCAACCCTCTCGTTTGTGCCTGATCACTTTTTCCCTATCGGAGTTTCACCATGAGCCAACTCAGACTGCCCTTTGCCACTTTGTCGCCGGCCGCCTATCAAGGCCTGCTCGCCACCAACAGCGCCCTGGTCGCCAGCCCCCTGGGCTTGCCCCTGGTGGAACTGGTGTTTTTGCGCGTGTCGCAGATCAACGGCTGCTCGTTCTGCCTGGGCAAGCACTCGCAGACCCTGCGTGAATGTGGAGTCGCCCAGGAAAAGCTGGATTGCCTCGCCGGCTGGCGCGTCAGCGAACTGTTCAGCGAACGCGAGCGCGCGGCCCTGGCCTGGACCGAGACACTCACCTACGTCCACGACAAGGGCGCGCCGGACGAGCTGTACGAACCACTGAAAGCGCACTTTAGCGAGGTTGAAATTTCCGACCTGACATTGGCCGTGTCCTTGATGAATGCCTTTAACCGACTGGCAGTGGGCATGAAGCTCTAAGAGCGAGGTCACCGTCGATTCGGTAACGGCATGAACCGCTCAGCGAGTCACCCGGGAGGGTTGCGCGGTGCTGGAAGTGATCCAGTGGCGAACCGAGCAAGAGTCCAGAACGCCATTGAACCCAACAAGCGCATAAAACGCGCTTGGCTTGGCTTTGGCCTTTGATCTGGCTTTGCTTTGGCTTTGGCTTTTGATCTTCCTGCCCCCTTAACCACGATGGCTGAACGCAGGCATTGAGCCGTGGGTAACCCGGCAGAGATGCCGGGTTAGCCGCCACCCGGCCAGGGATGGCCGGTGGCGGCGGCCCACGGATCAATGCCTTCGTTCGGGCATGCCGAGCCTAGGCGAGGCACCGAGTGGAGGGGCAGAGCGTTTTGCTTACTTTTGTCTGGGCCGGCATTCCGGATCTTCAAAAGTGAGCCGCTGTAAGAGCGGAACCGCCAGTGGCCACACCCGCAACAACGGATATATCCCCCACCCGCCCCCAATTGCACGCAGTAAGAAGGTGCCTGCGCCTCATCGTTGGCGAGCTTCGCTGGCAAGCCTGCGCCTACAGGGGATGGTATTGAACCGTGGGCAACCGGCCTTGTGGCCGATGCCCGCAATCGGCTTGCCATTGAGTTCGGCTTGGGAAAACGCTTCGAGTACCACGCCAGAATGGCGGGTGGCGTCAGCAAAACGAATGGCGTCTTTCATGTTGTGACTCTTTAGGCTGGAGCCCTAATGGCGAGTCGGCCGCGAATCAAATTTCATTTGAATTCAAAGTACTCTTTCATCATCTCAATGGGCTTCATCGGCTCCACATTCAAGAAACCCAACACCTCAAAAAACCACGACAGGTTATCTCCCAAAACAGAGATATCGTCCTCATCATTCGACAATAAGCAAATGGCCAGCCGGGCCATCAAGACGTCCCGATCCTGAAACGCTCGCACGGCGCCTTTTTCGTCGATTTTCGCCCACCAGACCGAAGCCTGCGCCTTGCACTGTTCAATGGGGATGTCCCCGGCAACATAGGCTTTCGCCAGAAGCAAAGGGTCCTGCTCGCAGTCAGAGAACTTGATATCCAACGCCTCCAGAACCTGGATCAAGAATCCGATCTGGTGTTTGAGCGCAGCGCAACTATCAGCTGTTCGAACAATGGAACCCACATTAAATGTCTTAAAATCAAATGCATTCATACATCAACCTTAAAACTGTGCAAAAAATCGCTGCAGGGTGGACAGGCCGCGTTATGGGGAACAGGTCATTCCCTCGATAAAGGGCCCAGGTCCTGAAACGCTGGCAGTGATGTTGGCCCGATCATCATCGGGGATGCCGACATCCTGTGGCCGAGCCCCCGTAAGGAGTTAGTCGTCTCCAGGCCGGCCGGCTCATTCGCCCTGGTCTTGCTCTAGCCGGTTGCGCAGTTGGTTCAGCACGCGGTGGGTAGTCTGGATCTCATCGACTTCCAGCCCCTGGGCAAGCTCGTTGATCCAGGGCGCTTGAAGCTTCAATGCCTGATCGAATGCCGCCTTTCCAGCCTCCGTCAGCACCACCAGTTGCGCCCGGCGATGGTGAGGGTTCGGCTGAAATTCCAGCAGGCCATCCTTCACCAGATCGTTGACGATCCGCTGAACGTTCTGCCGATTCGCGCCCATGTCGCGGGCAATCCACGAGACGGGCTGCGCCCGATCGGCAGCGACGATCGTGCCAAGGAGCTGCCAGCGGGCACTGGTGAGGCCTATCTCAGCCACCAGGCGATCGCCTGCGGTGAGCATCCGCGCACTGGCTCGAAAGAGCTCGAGGACCAGATCGGTCATGGCGCGTCCAGCGGGGGTGTGGTTTGGTTTTTTCATGCCGCGGACTTTTCCACATTGACACCATGATGTCAATCGAGCTAGTTTTTATCCATCGCACCACATTGTCATCATGTTTACATACTGGAGACCGCCATGTTGTCCATTCGCCCGCTTGATCCTGTAGTCCCCATCCATCAGCAACTCCAGTGCAGCGAGTCACCGGTGGTGCTGGTCAACCTGTTCAGCGTCGACGAGGACGATATACCCGAGCTTCTGCGTGCCTGGGAGCTGGATGCCAACTGGATGAAACAGCGGGCCGGTTACATTTCCACGCAGCTCCACCAGGCCATCGGTGGCAGCTGCATGTTCCTGAACTACGCCGTATGGGAGTCGGTGGAGCGCTTTCGCGAAGCCTTCAATCACCCGGACTTCGCCAACGCCCTGGGCCGTTACCCCTCAAGCGCCCTGGCCATGCCCCATCTGTTCACCAAGGTAGCCGTGCCGAACATCTGCACGGCTTGAACACAGCCCCATTGACTGACGGAAAGCGCCCCATGCTCAAACGACTCCACCTCACTGCCAGCCTGCTGGCCCTGCTGTGCATCGCCACGTTCTTTGTCTCGACCCTGCTGGTGGAAAGCATGGGCACCCGACATGCGATCGCTCAGCTCAAGCAACTGATCGTGAGCCCTGGGCTCTGGGTGCTGATCCCGGCGATGGCAGTGGCGGGAGCCAGCGGCATGGGTCTGAGCCGGGCACGACAGGGACGCCTGATCGCCTCGAAGAAAAAACGCATGCCCTTCATTGCCGCCAATGGCCTGTTGGTGCTCGTGCCCTGCGCCATTGCACTCAACCGGTGGGCGTCGGCTGGCAACTTCGACACGGGTTTTTACCTGGTGCAGGTCATCGAACTGATCGCCGGAGCCACCAACCTCACATTGATGGGATTGAACGTACGTGATGGCTTGCGGCTTAGCGGTCGGTTGCAGAGGGCCATGCCTCAGGGCCGGTAAGCCATGCGTGGCCTGGGCCGACGCCTTCGCTGGCAAGCCAGCTCCTACGGAGGCCCAACCACCACATCTCGCTGTAGGAGCCGGCTTGCCGGCGAAGAGGCCCGTAAGTCATGCGTCGCCTGGGCGGACGCCTTCGCTGGCAAGCCAGCTCCTACGGTGACCCAACCACCGCACATCTCTGTAGGAGCCGGCTTGCCGGCGAAGAGGCCCGTAAGTCATGCGTCGCCTGGGCCGACGCCTTCGCTGGCAAGCCAGCTCCTACGGTGACCCAACCACCGCACATCTCTGTAGGAGCCGGCTTGCCGGCGAAGAGGCCCGCAAGACCTGCAGCGCCTGGGCCGACGCCTTCGCTGGCAAGCCAGCTCCTACACGGGTGGCGCTACACACCGCTCCATCTTCAGGCCGGCCGGCAGGCCGCCGTCAGATTTTGATCTTGATCTTGATCTGAACGCCCCGTTAACCACGATGGCCGAACGCAGGCATTGAGCCGTGGGTAACCCGGCAGGGATGCCGGGTTAGCCGCCACCCGGCCAGGGATGGCCGGTGGCGGCGGCCCACGGATCAATGCCGGAGTTCGGGCATGCCGAGCCCCAGCGAGGCACCGAGTGGAGGGGCAGGAGCGTTTTGCTTACTTTTGTCTGGGCCGGCATTCCGGATTTTCAAAAGTGAGTCGCTGTAAGAGCGAAACCATAAGCAGCCGTGACCGCAGCAACGGATATGTACACCGCCCACCGCTGTAAGAGCGGAACCGTAACTAGCCACACCCGCAGCAACGGATATGTCCCCCACCCGCCCCCAAGTGCACGCAGTAAGAAGGTGCCTGCGCCTCATCGTTGGCGAGCTTCGCTGACCAGCCAGCCCCCACAGAGGAACCAAACCACCGCAGGGCAAAAAGCCACCCTCAAACCTTGAACCGCGCCACCAACCGATTCAGCTCAATCGCCAGATTGGCCATC
This sequence comes from Pseudomonas protegens, assembly GCF_013407925.2. Taxonomy (NCBI): domain Bacteria; kingdom Pseudomonadati; phylum Pseudomonadota; class Gammaproteobacteria; order Pseudomonadales; family Pseudomonadaceae; genus Pseudomonas; species Pseudomonas protegens. The sequence goes on from NZ_CP060201.1 coordinate 918,687, forward strand.
TCCCCACAAGCACTGGCCGTCTGGCTGGCCCCCGCCGAACTCTGGATCGAAAGTTCACGAATACTCGTCAGGTTCTGATCCGCCTCACGCGCCACCTGCGCCTGCTCCTCCGAGGCGGTGGCAATCAACAGGTTGCGCTCATTGATCTGGGTGATCGCCTGGGCAATCTGCTTGAGCGACACATCGGCGTTCTGCGCCACCGAAATCGAGCTGGTGGCCATCTCCGCGCTGACGTTCATCGCACTCACCGCCTGGGTCGAATCGGCCTGGATCGCGGTGATCATCTGCTCGATTTCCTGGGTCGACTGCTGGGTGCGGTGAGCCAGGGCCCGAACTTCATCAGCCACCACCGCAAAACCCCGGCCCTGCTCGCCAGCGCGGGCGGCTTCGATGGCGGCGTTGAGGGCCAGCAGGTTGGTCTGTTCGGCAATCGCGCGAATCACTTCCACCACTTTGCTGATGTCCTGGGCCCGGCTGGACAGGGCCTTGACCTGTTCGCCAGTGCTGGCCACGTTGCCGGCCAGGCCTTCGATGGCTTTGAGGGTCTGGGCCACGTTCTCGATGCCGGAACGGGTGAACTCCATGGACTCGCGGGACGACTGAGCGGCGGCTTCGGCATTGCGTGCCACTTCATCCACCGCGGCGCTCATTTCGGTCACTGCGGTGGCTGCCTGGCTGACTTCATCGTTCTGCCGTACCAGTCCGCGGCTGGCATCTTCGGTCACCGCAGTCATCTCTTCGGAAGCCGAGGCCAGCTGGGTGGAGGAATCGGCGATGTGAGCGATGGTTTCCCGCAGGTTGGTCTGCATCTGCGCCAGGGCGGCCAGCAGGCGGCCGGCTTCATCGCGGCCACTGACGCCGATCTCCCGGGACAGGTCGCTGCCGGCAATACGTTCGGCCACGGCCAGGGCGTCACTGATGGGCGCGGTGATGCTGCGGGTCAGCACCGCCGCCAACACCACGGTGAGCACCACCGTCACCCCCATCAACACCAGCACCAGCGTCAGGCCGCTGCTGTACACCGACGAGGCGGTGATCCCCGCCTGCCTGGCGCCCTCGTCATTGAAGTCCGAGAGCTTGTCCATCTTCTCTTGCATGGCGTTGGTCATGGGGCTGATGCGGGTGTTGATCAAGGTGATGGCCGCGGCGTTGTCACCGCTGCGCAGCAGCGGTTCCAGCTCGTCCACCAGCTTGAAGTAGGCCTGCACATCGGTCGCCACCGCCTGGTACAGCTCACGCTCCGCCGGCCCGGTGATCAAGGGGACGTACTGGCTGATGGTGTTCTGCAGGGCGCTTCGATAACCGCTCAACGAGGCGATGCGGGTCTGGCGCTGTTGTTCGTCGGTGGTCACGGTAATGCGGATGCTTTCCAGGCGCAGGCGCAAGATGCCGGTCTTCATCTTGCCGATCTCGCGGATGCTGGCCATCCAGTTGGTTTCGACATCCTGCTCGGAGTCTCGCAGCTTGCCCATTTGCAGCACCGCGACCATGCCCAGGGCGAACACCACCAGGACAATGAGCGAGAAAAAGGCGGCAGACCTTGGTGCAAGATTCATTGTCCTGACGTTCATTTTTTATCTCTCTAATAGAATGGTCGGTACTTCCCTGCTGTCATTCCACGCTATCGACTGAGTGTCAGAGAGCTGCAAACAAGCCGACGACTGGGTTAGCGGCCCACCCGGCACGGCAACGTCGATACTCACTCGGGTCAATCCAGGCCTGTCGGGATCGCAGGCCCCACTCCGTCCTCCTGCGCCCATGTCCCCCTTGGCGGGTGAGCATCAGTTAAGTCGAATAACGCGGCCCGCGCCGTCTCGATTCTTCCGGGCAATGGCACCTGGAGTTCGGCATCTATCCACGGGGGGCCTAACAAGCCATAGCAGATGATGGCATTTTGTCACTGCCGTCGATCCGACCGCTGTTGAAAACCGCTCGCCGCCGCTCGATCAGGTTGCGCCTGAACACGGCAGCACCCGGCAAACCCACCCTGGCTTCGCCCCCGCGCCAGACCACCGACTGCCCACTGAAGAAATCAGCCGCTACGGCATACAATGCCGCCCTCAACCTTCTGAAGGATCAGCCATGTCCATCACCAATCCACAAGTCATCGATATCTGGGCCATCCCCAAATCCGCGCCCGACAGCCTGCTGTTGATCATGGTCGACCCCCTCGAATGGGGTGACGAAGCGGCACACAGCGAACACCTGCTCCTGCTGCAAGAGAAGATCAACACCTACATCACCTTTATCGAAAGTGAAGAGATCTACAGCGAAATTCCCGATGCCCGCGGCAAGCACCTGATTGTCCGGGTACTGGGTTTGCACGAGCTGCCAGAGCAAGTCGATTGGTTTTTCAAACGCATTACCGAAATCCTCAACGAGCGCGGCATTGGCTTCGATTTCGAGCTGAAAGTGAACGAAGAGGCTCCCAGCCTGTAGCTCGCCCCCTGCGCGCTCCCCGATTGAGCAGCGTGCAGGAACACCTCCATGGCCGTACCCAGCGCCTGCGCGCTGAAGGCGCTACGGCCAACCTTCCCCTGCCCTGCGCCCATGCCTTCCTACGAGCTTGAGATCGGTATGCGCGTGGGCGGCAAACACGAAAACGCACTGCAGATCGTCAAGTCACTGCTACTGGATTCGATCAACGAAGACTTTTTCCTGAAGTGAGGGGCAGGCGCCTGCCTTTGCGCTCGACGGATGGTGTCGCAGCCAAAGAACGGATATTTTGCAGCCCCCGTTCAGCGGGAGCATTACTCACACCTCAACACAAGGAGTTGCAATGGGCGTCTCGCTCCCCCTCTGGCTCATGCTCACGGCAATGACCGCTTACGCTGCCAGCACACGTGGGCGCTCGGGTCCAAGATGGTTTGCAATCGGGCTGTTCTTTCCTGGCGTCGCCCTGCTTGCCGTGTGGTTGATGCCACGGCTGGCAAAGACTGGCGTTGATGCGCTGGTGCATGAGGATCTGCGCCCTTGTCCTGCCTGCACCCAGGACATCAACACCAGCGCCTCACGATGCAAGCGCTGCGGCGCCGAAGTGGAGCCTATCGCCTTGAGGGATCGCAGCGGTTGGGTAGCGCGCATCAGCGCTCAAACCGATGAAGAGTTTGAACGCCTGGCTGCACAGATGGGGCTAATCGACATCCCCACCATTCTCGATGAGCCACCGCACCTTTTTGCCGGCCCGTTCGAAGAAAAGGCCGAGGCACAGAACACACTCAACTACCTGAAGTCCGAGCATGGCCTGGATGGACTGGTGACCTGGCGCTCAGTGACCCGGTAAATGAAATGCTTGCAAGCCGACCTCGTTAAGGATCAGACGTGTCCATCACCAATCCAAAAGTCATCGATTTCTGGGCAATTCCCAAAGACCCGCCCGACAGCCTGTTGCTGGTGATGACCGACCACCTCGAATGGGGCAACAAGGCGGAACAAGGCGAACACCTGCTCTTGCTGCAAGAGAAAATCAACAGCTACATCGCCTTCATCGAAGGTGGCCAGATCTACACCGAGATTCCCGGCGCCTATGGCAAGTACCCGATCATCCAGGTCGTAGGCTTGTATGAACTGCCCGCGCAGGCCGAGTACTTCATGGCCCGCGTGACCGAAACCCTGAATGACGTGGGCATTGGCTTTAAGTTCGAGCTCAGGGCCGACGAGAGGATTCGCAACATGTAGCCGGGCCGGGCACGGCGCTGCCTCAGGCAGGCTTGATCACAGCCCGGTTGAGGGCAATCACATCCACATGGTCCTGGTGCGAGAAGTGCTCGATCACGTCTTGCAGATGCACATGCTCCAGGCCATTGGCCGCCATGTCGGCTGAAGCCTTGATCAGGAACTCACCCAGCGCCCTGAGCGTGTCCGGCTCGGCGAGAATCGAAATCTCGTCCAGTTGAATGCGCCTGTCGCTGCCCACAGCGGTGCCATGCACGGTAAATTTTTTCAGCGTTTTCAACGATTGAATGCCTCCATTCCTAGGTAGTTGTTTAATCGGGGCCACAGGCAAGGCTTGGTCGATAGCCGCGTAGAAGAGGTTGATCGGCACCGCCGTTAACCACGAGCGGCGCAAACGGCCTGCTCCACAGTCAGCAGGCTCCCTCAGCCCTCTTTCTGCAACCGCGCAATCAAGGTGTCGATAAAGAACGCCAGGCTTTCCGGCAGCACCCGCTTGGGCATGGTCAGCACCTGAATGTCCCGATCGCCCAAGCGCGGGTTGGACAGCGGCACCGATACCAGCCCATCCATCCCCCGCCCCTCGCCACTGATGGCGCTGGCAAAGGCCACCGTATCGGACTGGCGGACAAACTCATGCAGCGCCTGGACTGACGCCTTCGCTGGCAGGCCAGCTCCTACGGAGGCCCAACCACCGCACACCTCTGTAGGAGCCGGCTTGCCGGCGAAGGGGCCCGTAAGTCATACAGCGCCTGGGCGGGCGCCTTCGCTGGCAAGCCAGCTCCTACACAAACGCACCCCTTAGCTTCAGGCCGGCCGGCAGGCCGCCGTCGCGCTCTTGATTTTGATCTTGATCTGAACGCCCCTTCAACCACGATGGCCGAACGCAGGCATTGAGCCGTGGGTAACCCGGCAGGGATGCCGGGTTAGCCGCCCCAGGCCATTGATGGCCTGTGGCGGCGGCCCACGGATCAATGCCGGAGTTCGGGCATGCCGAGCCTAGGCGAGGCACCGAGTGGAGGGGCAGAGCGTTTTGCTTACTTTTGCGCTTTTCAAAAGTGAGCCGCTGTAAGAGCGGAACCATAAGCGGCCGCACCCGCAGCAACGGATATCCCCCCATAACACCGCGCCCTCAGGTTTTACGGCCGCTACGCACCCAAGCGGGAACAAGCTCCCTCACCACAAAAAATGAGGCCTGTGCTCTGGCTACTGCACCGGCAAAAAATTCATCAACAACAAACTCTGCGCATAATTGAACCCCACCCGCCGATAGCGCTCATCCAGAATCTGCGTCAGCAAATCCAACCGCGCCACAATCTTCCCAAACTCCACGGCAAAACTCAGATTGCTGCCCTCCTCGGAAATCTCGTTGGAAAACAGCAACAGCACCCCATTGGCATCCTGGCGCTGGCTCAACAGCCAGGTGGCCTTTTCAATATTGCGCGCCGCATTACTGATGAACTGCGGATCGATGCTATCGGTCATGTAGAACTCGGTCCGCCCGCCATGGGCGGTCACCAGCATGCTGCCAATGGCATAGATAAAGGCACCGACCCGATCCCCCTCAAACTCCGGGCTCAAGGAATAACTCAAGGCCGCCAGGTCGCGGCGATCTCCCAGGGCCGGCAGTGGCTGGCGTTTTTCGATGGCGTTACGGATCTCGCGCTGGGCCGTGGTGCCATCAGGGAAACCCGACTTGCGCCACTGGCTGGGATTGCGCAGGTAGAGCTTGCCCATCAGCAGGTACAGGCTCTGCAGGTTGTCGCGCATGCCGATGGTGGCCATGCGATCGACGCTGGTCTGGAAGAATTCGTCAGGCTTGCCTTCACGAAACTGTTTGGCCAGATCGCGGCCTTGCTGCTGGGTGCAGGCAGTGGCGCTGAGCATCAGCAGCCCTGCCAGAAGCAGGCGCTGAAAGCGGTTTTGCATCATGCAAGAAGAGGGAGCGTAGGCCATCGGCACCGGGTCGACATTCACGGGCTGCGGCGGGGATCGGCGCGGCCAGGCCTGGTGATAGAACGCAAAACTGTAAAAAAGTGCGATGGCCGCTGGCGGCCATCGCCAAAGAGCGCCCCTTAAGAGCGTCGCAACTGACCGGGGGACACGATGATCTTGACGTTGTGCTCCTTGTTGTTGACCAGCTCCTCAAAGCCCTGGCCGACGATCTCTTCCAGCTGGATGCGCCCGGTCACCAGGGGCGCAATGTCCAGCCGGCCATCGGCGATAAAGGCGATCACATCGGCGAATTCACCGTTGTAGGCCAGGGCCCCGAGCACCTGTTTCTCGGTAGCCACCAGTTCGAAGAAGTTGAACTCGCTGGGCTCTTCGAAGATTCCCACCAGCACACATTTGCCGGCCTTGCGGATCAGGTCGATGGCCAGCTTGGCGGTGTGCTTGTTGCCGATGCACTCGAAGCTGACATCGGCGCCCAGCCCGCCGGTGAGGCGCTTGACCTCGGCCAGGGCGTCGCACTCCTTGGGATCGAGCACGTGGGTCGCGCCCACCTCCAGGGCCTTGGCCTTGCGCTCGCCGGACATTTCCAGGGCGATCACCTGAGCCGCGCCGGCGGCCTTGGCGCACATGATGGTGCACAGGCCGATGGTGCCGGCGCCGACCACCACCACGTTCTGCCCCAGCAGGCTGCCGGCCTTTTTCACCGCGTGCATGCCCACCGCCAACGGCTCGATCAAGGCCCCGGCCTCGGCGGGAAAGTTGGCCGGCAAGGCGTACAGCAGGTTGGCCGGCACGTTGACCAATTCAGCGAAGGCGCCGTTGTTCATCAGCCCGGTAAAGGCCAGGTTTTCGCAGATGTTGTACAGGCCGTGGGTGCAGTAATAGCAGGTGCCGCAGTGCTGGCAGGCGTCGGCGGCCACCGGCTGGCCAACGCTGAAACCCTGGACCCCTTCGCCCAGGGCGACGATTTCGCCGCAGAACTCGTGGCCGAGGATGCACTGGCCCTTGATCCCGGTCAGCGGGTGCGGCGCGTCCACCGGAATGAACACCGGCCCGGCCACATATTCGTGCAGGTCGGAACCGCAGATCCCGCACCAGTCAACGCGGATCTGCACCCAGCCGGCAGGCGGCGCGTCGGGCAGTGGTACGTCTTCGACGCGGATATCGTGGCGGCCGTGCCAGACCGCGGCACGCATGCTGGGAACAGGCTTGAGGGAAACACTCATCTTGGCTTCTCCTTATTCTTGTAGAGCTGCGACGGCCCCCTGGCCGCCGCAGAACACCTCAGTGCTGTTGGATAAAGTCGAGGATCAGGCGGTTGACCTGCTCCGCCGCTTCCATCTGCAGCATGTGCCCCTGCCCCGGCAGCACCTCGATCTGCGCCTTGAGATCGGCGCTGTGGCTCACCGGAATGATCCGGTCGTCGCTGCCCCAGATCACCAGCACCGGCTGCGGGCCGTCCTGCACCACCGGGCGCAGGTCGGCCTGCTGGCGACCATCGGCGAACAGCTTGCCGGCCAGTTGCCCGAGGGCCGCCTGCACCCCTTCCAGGCGCTTGTACTTGAGCATGTCGTCGAGCATCTGCCGGTTCACCAGCTCGGCGTTGGAGAACAGCTGCACCAGTTGCGGCTTCAGCGCATTGCGGTTGCTGGCCTCGACAAAGCCTTGCAGGTAGTCGCCGTTGATCTCAGCGCCCAGCCCGGCACTGCCGATCAGGGTCAGCGAGCGCACGCGGCCCGGCGCCAGCCGCGCGCTGTTGAGGGACACCGCGCCGCCCATGGAATGGCCCACCAGATGTGCCACGGGAATCTCCAGGTGATCCAGCAGCGCCAGCAATACCTCGCTCAACTCGTCGAGGTCGCCCCGTTGCAGGGCCTTGGTCGATTCGCCGTGGCCCGGCAGGTCGAGGGCGATCACCCGGCGCCCGGCGGCCAGGGCTTCGTGGTTGAACAGCCAGTTGTTGAGGTCGCCGCCAAAGCCGTGCACCAGTAGCAGCGGCGTGCCGCCTTCGCCACGCTCGAAGTAGCGGATCAGCCGGCCGCCCAGCTCGACCTTCTGCGGCGCCGGGCCGCGGTCTTCGTCGGCGCTGTCGCCGGGCACGAAGCTGGCCTGGAACTGCTCGATCACCGCGTCGATCTCGGCGTCGCTGGCCTCGCCTTCGACCACGATGCCCAGCAGCGCGCCCACCGCCAGGGTCTCGTCCTGGCGGGCGATCTGCCGGCGCAGGATGCCGGAGAACGGCGCCTCGACGCTGCTGGAGATCTTGTCGGTCTCCACGTCCAGCACTTCATCGCCCTTGCTGATGCTCTGGCCTTCTTCCTTGAGCCAGGCATCGACCCGGCCCTCGGTCATCGACAGGCCCCACTTGGGCATGGTCAGGGTATGGATCTGGCTCATCAGCGGCTCCACTCGATCACAGTGAGCACGGCTTTTTCGATCTTCGCCGCGTCGGGGATGTACAGGTCTTCCAGGGCATCGGAGAACGGCACTGGGGTGTGGGGCGCGGTGACCATTTCAATCGGTGCCTTGAGGGAGGCAAAGGCTTTCTGCGCCACCAGGGCCGAGATGTCGGTGGCCATGGAGCAGCGCGGGTTGGCTTCGTCGATCACCACCAGGCGCCCGGTCTTTTCCACGCTCTCCAGGATGCTGTCTTCATCCAGCGGGCTGGTGGTGCGCAGGTCGATGACTTCGCAGTCGATGCCGCGCCCGGCCAGGGCACGGGCCGCGTCCAGGGCGGTGTTCACCGTGCGCCCGTAGGACACCAGGGTCACGTCCTTGCCATCGCGCAGGAAGTTGGCCTCGCCGAAGGGAATCGCGTAGGACTCTTCCGGCACTTCGCCCTGCAGGCTGTAGAGCATTTTGTGCTCGCAGAAGATCACCGGGTCGTTGTCGCGGATCGCCTGGATCAGCAGACCCTTGGCGTCGTAGGGCGACGACGGGCAGACCACTTTCAGCCCGGGGATGTGGGTCCACAGCGAGGTGAGCATCTGCGAGTGCTGGGCCGCGGCGCGCAGGCCGGCGCCGACCATGGTGCGGATCACCAGCGGAGTCTGGGCCTTGCCGCCGAACATGTAGCGAAACTTCGCCGCCTGATTGAGGATCTGGTCCAGGCAGCAGCCGGCGAAGTCGACGAACATCAGCTCGCACACCGGACGCACGCCACGGGTGGCGGCGCCGACCGCGGCACCGACGTAGCCGATCTCCGACAGCGGAGTGTCCAGCACCCGCCCGGGGAATTGATGGTAGAGGCCTTTGGTCACCCCGAGCACGCCGCCCCAGGCGTCGTTGTCGCCGGGGGCGCCGGCGCCGCCCGCCACGTCTTCACCCATGATGAACACGCTGGGGTCGCGGCGCATTTCCTGGGCCAGGGCTTCGTTGATGGCCTGCTGGTAACTGATTTTTCTCGCCATGATGGTGGTCTCTTGTTGTTCTGTGGGGCGTTATGGGTAAGCGACGTAGACGTCGCTGAGCAGGTCGGCGGGGCTCGGCTTGGGGTCGGTCTTGGCCTTGCGCACCGCGTCTTCGATCAGCGCTTCCACCTCCGCATCGATCTGCTCCAGCTGGCTGGCCTGCACCAGGCCGGAACGGGTGGTGCGCTCGCGGAACTGCATCAGGCAGTCGTTGTGCTCGCGGTAATGCTTGACCTCGTCGGGGGCGCGGTAGGTCTGGGCGTCGCCCTCGAAGTGGCCGTAGTAGCGGGTCAGCTTGACCTCGATCAGCGACGGCCCCTCCCCGGCCCGGGCGCGCTCCACGGCGGCGCCGGCAGCTTCGTGCACGGCGAAGAAATCGAAACCGTCCACCGTCACCCCGGGCATGCCGAAGCCGGCGGCGCGGTCGGCGATGTGGTCGCAGGCCACCGACCAGTTGGAGGCCGTGGCCTCGGCGTAGCCGTTGTTCTCGGCGATGAACAGGCACGGCAGGTTCCACACCGAGGCCATGTTCATGGCCTCGAACACCGCGCCTTCGTTGGAGCCGCCGTCGCCGAAGAACACCACCGACACGCCGTCGGTGCCTTGCAGCCGGGCGGCCAGGGCCGCGCCCACCACCAGCGGCGCGCCGGCACCGACGATGCCGTTGGCGCCGAGCATGCCCTTCTCGAAATCGGCGATGTGCATGGAGCCGCCCTTGCCCTGGCAGACCCCGGTCTTCTTGCCGTAGATCTCCGCCATCATCCCGTAGACGTCCACGCCCTTGGCGATGCAATGGCCGTGGCCGCGGTGGTTGGAGGCGATGCAGTCGTCGTCGCGCAGGTGGGCCATGACCCCGGCGGCCGAGGCTTCTTCCCCGGCGTAGAGGTGGACGAAACCGGGGATCTCGCCGGTGGCGAATTCCACGTGCAGGCGTTCTTCGAATGCGCGGATGGTGCGCATCACCCGGTAGGCGTGGAGCAACTGGTCAGTGGTCAGGGGTGTCGACATTTTTATTCTCCAGGGTGTCTTCGGACTGAAGGTTCACGGGGTGTTGCCGGTGATCGCGGTCGATGGCCAGCAGGCGCTGGCGCGCCGCGTGTTCCAGGACCGCGTTGACGTCGATGCTCAGCGGGCCGCCGGCATCCAGGGTGACCGTGGGCCGGTCGTGGGGGTTGAACTCGATCTCGCGCTCGCCATCCAGGGCCAGGGTGCCGGCGTTCAGGCACAGCGGCTGGGGCACGTCGGGTTGCAGGTAACCGGCGTCCAGCACTCCGCAGCCTTGCAACAGGCCGGGGGCCAGGGGCACCAGCAGCGCCTCGGGGGATTGCCGGTCCAGGCGCATCCAGGCGCCGTGGGGCTCCTGGCGGGTGACCGGCAGCCACAGCCCGCAGAGCGCGGAAATACCGATGGACTGCGGTTCGGCGAAGGTCACGAAGACCTGGGCCAGATCGCTGGCGCGGCTGATGGCCCGGGCGCCGACAAAGGCCAGGGGCGACACCGCCACATCCACCAGGGCCACTTCGCACAGGCCCCTGGACGGTTCGCGCACCAGCAGGCGCTTGTTGCGCCGCAGGGCAATCTCGGCGGGCACCCGGCCGCTGGCGTAGAGCCCGCCGGCCAGCCCGGCGCTGGTGGCTTCGCGCAGCTCCGGAAAGGCGTTGTTGGTGCCGGTGGACAGGGTCAGCAGCGGGATATCGCCGACCTCGGCGGCCACCGCCTTGTGGGTGCCGTCGCCCCCGAGCACGGCGATCAGCGACACCTCGCGCTCGGCCATCCAGCGCGCCGCCTGGCGGGTGTCCTCGACGCTCTGGCGCAGGGTCAGGTCGAGAAATTCCAGCACCGGCCAGTGCTGCTCCCGAGCCTGGCGGCTACGGCCGTTCTTCTGCACCGCGGCGGCGATGCCGGTCATGTCGGTGGGCATCAGCACCTGGGTGATGCCGGTGGCGCCGAAGGCCGCCAGCAGACGCTGGATCACCGAGACCTTGTCGGTGCTGGAGAACAGCCCGGCGTTGGCGGTGAGGCGGCGCACATCACGGCCCGAGGCCGGGTTGGCGATGATGCCGACGGTCAGGGGGCGGCGGCTCATGGGCTCACCGCGGGCGGAGCACAGGCAGGAGAAAACATCGGGCACCTCGTTCTTATTCTTCGATGGGCCAGTCGACGCTGGTTGAACAGAGCCAGAGCAAGGCCGGTGCCAGTTGTCGGAAAACCTCCGCAGAAGGCTGTCCCAGAGCGGCTGACAGGTTTTCCGCGGCGCCTTGAAGCCAGCCTTCCGTGAGACGTCGCATGTCAGCCTGCACGGGGCTTTGGCGAGATCCTGAGACGTTGCGTCTCAGCGCCCCCACGGCGCCGCCCGGTGCTTGTCGAGGGCCGCGGATCGGCGCTTAATGCGCCGACAACGATAAGAAGCTGCAACCGGAGGCCTCCATGCTTTCCGCACATTCCAAAGCCCATGTGGACTGCGTCAGCCGGGTCCTGAAAAACGCCGCGCACCTGCCCCAGGCGCCGGTGCCGAGCCTGATCCTCGATTCCTGGCGGCGCTCCATGGAGCAGCACCAGCTGGACCCCGGCTCGCTGCAAGGGCCGCGCATCCTGTCCGAAAACGTGCTCAAGGAATGCCGCGAGCGTTCCGAGCTGTTCCTGCGCATCGCCAGCGAAGAAGTGGCGCGCCTGCATGGCCGGGTGCGCGACGCCGACTACTGCGTGCTGCTCACCGACGCCCAGGGCCAGACCATCGATTACCGGGTGGAATCCACCCTGCGCAACGACTGCCGCAAGGCCGGGCTGTACCTGGGCACCTGCTGGTCGGAGGGTGAAGAAGGCACCTGCGGCGTGGCCGCGGTGCTCACCGCGCGCACCCCGATCACCGTGCACAAGCGCGACCACTTTCGTGCCGCCTTCATCGGCCTGACCTGCTCCGCCGCCCCGGTGTTCGATCCCCAGGGCGAGCTGCTGGGGGTACTGGACGTGTCGGCGGTGCGCTCCCCGGATGACCGCCGTTCCCAGCACCTGATCCGGCAGATGGTGGTGCAGAGCGCGCGAGAGATCGAACAGGCATTCTTCATGAACAGCGCCCAGGGCTACTGGGTGCTGCGGGCCCATGCCAGCCCGGGTTATGTCGACAGCCAGCCGGATTACCTGCTGGCCTGGGACGACGACGGCTGCCTGCGCGCGCTCAACCCGGCGGCGCGCCATTACCTGCTGCGCCGCTATGGCCGCTTGCCGCAGCACATCACCCAGGTGTTCGACCCGCAGCTGTTGCAGCGCGCCCGCGACGAAGCCCTGTGCCCCCTTTCCGACAACCTCCACGGCCGCCTGCAAGCGCCAAAGCGCCCGGCACAGCGCCCGCGCCTGAGCCTGGCCGGCGAACCGCTGGACCCGCGAGTGGAACAGAGCCTGCGCCTGGCGGTGCGGGTCAAGGACCGCCACCTGCCGGTGCTGATCCAGGGCGAAACCGGTTCCGGCAAGGAAGTCTTCGCCCGCCAGCTGCACCAGGCCAGCCAGCGCCGGGACCGGCCCTTTGTCGCGGTGAACTGCGCGGCGATTCCCGAGAACCTGATCGAGAGCGAGCTGTTCGGCTACGTCGCCGGGGCCTTTACCGGAGCGTCGAGCAAGGGCATGCAGGGCCTGCTGCAACAGGCCGATGGCGGCACCCTGTTCCTCGATGAAATCGGCGACATGCCCCTGGCCTTGCAGACCCGCCTGCTGCGGGTGCTGGCCGAGGGTGAAGTGGCGCCGCTGGGGGCCGCGCAGCGCAAGGCGGTGGATATCCAGGTGATCTGCGCCACCCACCGCGACCTGGAAGCGCTGGTGGCCGAAGGCAGCTTTCGCGAAGACCTGTATTTCCGCCTCGGCGGCGCGCGTTTTCAGCTGCCGCCGCTGCGCGAACGCAGCGACCGGCTGGCACTGATCACCCGGATTGTCGAAGAAGAATCCAAGCGCTGCGGCGCGCCGGTGCAACTGGGCAATGCGGCATTGGAATGCCTGCTGGGCTACCGCTGGCCGGGCAATGTGCGGCAATTGCGCCATGTGCTGCGCTACGCCTGCGCGGTGTGCGAAGGGCCGCTGATCCAACTGCATGACTTGCCCGAACAACTGCGCGGCGCCGAGGCCGAAGGCGCCCTGCCCGCCCTGGAAACCGCCACCAGCCCCGAGCGCCAGGCCCTGCTGGACGCCCTGGTGCGCCACCGCTGGAAACCCGTGGCGGCGGCCAAGGCCCTGGGCATCTCCCGCGCCACCCTCTACCGCCGCGTGCAGCAGCACGGCATCCAGATGCCCGGCCGCAGCCTCCAACCCTAAATGGATAACCCCTGTAGCCGCTGCTGAGCCCGCGAAGCTGCGCAAAGGCCCGCAGGGCCTTGCCTGGCGATCTCCCGCCGAATCTTCAGCGCCTTCAAAATCCCCGCGTCTCCTTCGGAGCCGTTCGCAGCCTGCGGCAGCGGCTACAGGAAGCGGCCCTGCGATCCCTGCGCTCTGTGTAGCCGCTGCTGAGCCCGCGAAGCTGCGCAAAGGCCCGCAGGGCCTTGCTTGGCGGTCTCCCGCCGAATCTTCAGCGCCTTAGCAGGCCTCGCGTCTCCTGCGCAGCCTGCGGCAGCGGCTACAGGGGTAGGTTGAGGCGGGCGCGGTAGCGACCGGGGCTTTCGCCGGTCCATTTCTTGAAGGCGCGGTGGAAGGCGCTGGGCTCCTGGAAGCCGGTGAGTTCGGCAATCTCGCTGATGCTGACGCTGGTGCGGCGCAACAGCTCGACGGCGACGCCGCGGCGGACTTCGTCCTTGATCTCCTGGTACGAGCCGCCTTCGCGCTCCAGGCGCCGGCGCAGGGTGCTGGCGCTCATCTGCACTTCGCGGGCGAAGGCTTCCAGGGTCGGCCATTGGCTGTAGTGGCTGCCCCGCAGGCGTTGGTGCACCTGGGTGGTCAGGCCGTGTTGGTTGCGAAAACGGATCACCAGCCATTGCGGCGCGCTGCGCAGGAACACCTTGAGCGAGGCCAGGTCCTGGACCACCGGCAGGCGCAAGAAACGGCTGGCGAATTCGATCTCGGTGCGCCCGGCGTTCCAGCTAAGGTTGCTGCCCCACAGCAGCGGATCATCGCTGAGGCTCAGGCGTGAATGACGAAAATCGGCGCGGTCGATGGGGATTCGCCGCCCGCCGAGCCAGCACAACAGGCTGATGATCAGCACCAGCAGGGTTTCTTCGGCGTAGTGGCAGCGCAGCGGGTCGGCGCAGTGGCTTTCAAGGCTGATCACCGCGCGCTTGCCGCGCACGCTGAGGTGGGCGCCGACGTCCCGTAAAAACAGGCCAAAGTTGTTCAGGCACTGGCGCAGGGCCTTTTCCAGGTTGGGCTCCTGGATCAGTCCGCGGCAGATCAGGGCGAAAGCCCCCGGCGGCATGCCGCGGGAGTCGAGCTGGAAGAATTCGTCCTGCAACTCGCGGATCTGGATCAGCCACAGGGCGGCAAAGGCGCTGCCGGGCACCCGCGCCCGGGGCTGGTCGAGCAACGCCGGGTCGATGCCGGCCTCGCTCAGTACCGCCGCCAGCCGCGCCGGCTGCTGGCGCAGGGCGTGGGTCATCACCCGGACAAAGTAGACCGCGACCGAATCCGTTTCACGCATGTAGAGGCTGTGCTCCCGTAGCTGGACCTATGGCAAAAAACGCCAGCACCCTTGACCGCTTTCGGCATAGGCCGGGCACCGTGTGCGGCTCTAGACTCGCGCTGGATAACCCGCAGGGCAAGGCAACCGCGCCATGCTCCGCGAAGGCCATGAACAAAGGAAGAGCTGAAGATGAATCTTGCGAATATCGGGGTGATCGGCGCCGGCACCATGGGCAACGGCATCGCCCAGGTCTGCGCCCAGGCGGGCTTTGACGTGACCCTGCTGGACATCGCCCAGGGCGCCCTGGACAAGGCCCTGGCCACCATCGGCAAGAACCTCGACCGCCAGGTGAGCAAGGGCACCTTGAGTGAAGACGACAAGCGCGCCGCTCTGGACAAGATCCGCATCAGTACCGATTACAGCGTGCTCAAGGACGCGCAACTGGTGATCGAAGCCGCCACCGAGAACCTCGACCTCAAGCTCAAGGTGCTGCAGCAGATCGCCGCCCAGGTCAGCGCCGAGTGCGTGATTGCCTCCAACACCTCGTCGCTGTCGATCACCCAATTGGCCGCCAGCGTCAGCGCGCCGGAGCGCTTTATCGGCCTGCATTTTTTCAACCCGGTGCCGGTGATGGGCCTGATCGAGGTGATCCGCGGCCTGCAGACCAGCGACGCGACCCACGCCCTGGCCATGCACATGGCCGAGCGCCTGGGCAAGACCGCGATCACCGCCGGCAACCGCCCGGGTTTTGTGGTCAACCGCATCCTGGTGCCGATGATCAACGAGGCGATCCTGGTGTTCCAGGAAGGCCTGGCCAGCGCCGAGGACATCGACGCCGGCATGCGCCTGGGCTGCAACCAGCCCATCGGCCCGCTGGCCCTGGCCGACCTGATCGGCCTGGACACCCTGCTGGCGATCCTTGAAGCCTTCTACGACGGCTTCAACGACAGCAAGTACCGCCCCGCGCCGCTGCTCAAGGAAATGGTTGCCGCCGGCTACCTGGGGCGCAAGACCGGTCGGGGTTTCCATACCTATGGCTGAGCGCTGCTCACGTTTTGCCGAAAGCCGCGACAAGGCCCTGGAGCTGTTCGCCAGCAAGGGCTTCGGCCAGGTCGGCATGCGTGAGCTGGCGAGCCATCTGGGGCTGACCCCGGGCTCGCTGTACCACCATTACCCGAGCAAGCAGCACCTGCTGCTGGACCTGATCGAAGAGTTCTTCGATGAGCTGCACAGCACCCTCAAGCGCCTGCAGCGACGCAAGCTACAGGGCGACTGCCTGCCGGCGCTGATCCGCGCCCACTTGAAGCTGCACCGGGAATTGCCGCGGCATTTTCGTCTGGTGGAGCGCGACAGCGGCTGCCTCAATCCCGACCAGCAGTTGCGGGTCGGGCAATTGCGCGAGCGTTACGAGCAACAGTTGCTGCAACTGCTGGGCACCCCGCCCGGCCTTGGCCCAGAGGCCCAGCGCGCCGCCGCCCATGCCCTGGCCAACCTGCTGAACAGCGCCCCCAGCTGGTTCAGCGAGCAAGCGCTGGCCGAGCGTGAACGCGAAGCCCTGCTGGAAAACCTGCTCAGCGGCGCCATCGAGCGCCTGCTGGGAGGCACGCCGCTGCACAGCGCGGTGGCCTGAGCCTCAGCGCAGGTGCAGCGGGTCCACCAGCCCGGCGGCAATCGCCATGCCCACCAGCTGCGGCAGGTGCTCGGCCTGCATGCGCTTCATCACCCGTGAGCGGTACAGGTCGATGGTCTTGATGCTGACCCCCAACTGCTCGGCAATCTCGCGGTTGGTGTAGCCCTGCACCAGCGGCAGCAGCACGTCCTTCTCCCGTGGCGTCAGGCTCTCCAGCAAACCTTGCACCCGGGCCTGCCCGGCGCTCTGGGTCTGATGGCTATCGGCGCGGCTCAGGGCCTGCTGCACGCTGTCCAGCAGCAGCTGTTCGTTGTAGGGCTTTTCGATGAAGTCCACCGCACCGGCCTTGAACGCGCGGACCACAATCGGCACGTCGGCGTGGCCGCTGACAAAGATCAGCGGCAGGTGGATATCGCGCAGGCGCAGCTCCTCCTGGACATTCAGGCCGCCCATGCCGGGCATGCGCACATCCAGCAGTACGCAGGCATTGAGGCTCGGGTCACAGTGTTCGAGAAACTCGCGACCGCTGGTGAAGGGCACGGCCTTGAGCCCCACCGATTCCAGAAGCCAGACGGTGGAGTCGAGCATGCCCGGGTCGTCGTCGACCACATACACCAACTGCTGCGCCTCGCTTGTCATTGCCTTGCTCCTGTTGTCGGGTGGGAAGCTGAATCGGGATCGGCCGGGGCCGTGGCCGGCAACCGGCAGCACATCGTCAAGCCACGCTCCTGAAGCTGAGCCTGCAAGTCGCCACCAAAGCCTTCGACGATGCTGCGGCTCATGGACAATCCAAGCCCCAGGCCGTTGGCCTTGCTGGTGTAGAACGGGGTGAACAGCTGGGGCAACTGTTCGGCGGACACGCCGGGGCCCTGGTCGCTGACGCTGATCCGCACCCCGCCTTCGGCCGCCGCTTCGGCGCCCAGCACAATGTGCGAGCCTTGCTGTGGATGCACTTCGCGATTGGCTTCGATGGCGTTGCGCAGCAGGTTCAGCAGCACCTGCTCCAGCAGCACCCGGTCGGCGTACACCGGCGGCAGATTATCTGCCAGCTGCAAGTCGATCGTCACCTGGCTGGCCTGGGCTTCCCAGGCACACAGGCGCACGGTTTCCCGGGCCACTTCGGCGAGGTCCAGGGCCTGCACCCGGCGCCCGCCCTTGCGCAAGAAGGCCCGCAGGCGCTTGATCACTTCGGCGGCGTGGGTCGCCTGTTCGGCGATCCGCTCCAGGCCCTGAGCGACCTTGCGGGCGGCCTCGGGCTGAGTGTCCAGGGCCTGCAAGTAGCGCTGGCTGGCATTGGCGTAATTGACCACTGCGGCCAGCGGCTGGTTGATCTCGTGGGCGATGCCCGAGGCCAGTTCGCCCAGGGTCACCAGCCGCGCACTATGGGCCAGTTCGTCCTGGTGATGGCGCTGCTGGGCCTCGCGCAGTTCGCGCTCGCTCTGGTCGTGGGCCACCAGGGAGTAGAAGCGCTCGCCGCTCGCTGCGCGATGGGCCAGGAGCATCAGCGACACCGGCACCGAGGCGCCGCCGGCCGGGGGTTGCAGGCGCGTCTCGATGCTCCAGCGGCCGCTGCGCTCGGCACAGCTCCAGCCTTCCTGTTGCAGGCTCTGCAGCACTTCCTGGCTGAGGATCGCCGCCAGCGCCGGCATCGCCTGCCCGGCGGCAAGATCCAGGGTGCGCCGCGCCGCCGGGTTGAGGTAGGTCACCGCGCCGCCGGGCTGGATAAACAGCACCGGGTCGGGGTTGGCCTCCACCACTTCCGCCAGGCGCCGCTTGTTCTCTTCGGCCTGGACCCGGGCGGTGATGTCCCGGGACACCGCCACCACTTCCACCACGGTGCCGGTGTAGGTGTCACGGATGCCGCGGCAGGCGGTTTCGAACCACAGGTAATGACCGTCGCGATGGCGGATGCGGTAGGTCATGGTGTGGTAGCCGTCCTGCTCCAGGGCGTCCTGGGTGCGCTGCATCAGCCCGGCCAGGTCCTGGCTGTGGAACAGGCTGCGGGCCAGCAGGCCGCGCAGTTGTTCGGGCCAGTAGCCCAAAAGGGTCCAGGAAGCTGGCGAGGCGTCGAGGAAGGTGCCGTCCGGGGTGTGCCGGGAAATCAGGTCGGTGGTGTTTTCGGTGATCAGCCGGTACAGGCGCCGGGCCCGTGCCGACTCGCGCTCGGCCTGGACCCGGGCAGTGGCCTCCTGGCAGCGGGCCAGCACCCGCTGGCGATGCGGATCGGGGATAAAGCTCCAGAGCAGGATGCGTTCGCCCCACTGGGCCTCCACCTGTTCGATGGCGCGCTGCTGCTCCAGGCAGGCCCGTACCAGGGCCGGGTGGTTGACCGGCAGCAGCGCCGCGAGATCGTCAGTGGCCGCATCGTCCAGCCACTGGCGCAGCGCCGGGTTGAGGTCCAGTGGCTGCGCCTGGGCGTCCAGCAGCAGGCTCGGCTGCGGGTCGTGGCCCAGCCAGGGCGAGTCCGGCAACTGGCCTGCGCGCTGTAGCAGCAACCAGCGGCTCAGGTGGGTGGAGGTGGGCATGGTCGATCAACCTGTGGGTGGCAACAGCGGATATTTAATATAGTACAACTACTATACAACTCAGGTAGTACTTCCATATCAATCGACAAACAGTATATAAAAGACCCCGGATAAGTCACCGAGCGCCTGCAAAAAGCCTCGGCCAATAGAGCTAATAATCAGCCACCGGGTACCCGAACCATGTCCATCTACGAGCAAGGCCTCGCGCCGTCTGCCGTCAACCATATCGCCCTCTCCCCCTTGAGCTTCATCGAGCGCACCGCTGCGGTTTACCCCGAGTATCCGGCGGTGATCCACGGTTCGATCCGCCGCACCTGGGCCCAGACCTACAGCCGTTGCCGGCGCCTGGCTTCGGCCCTGGCCGGGCGCGGCATCGGCCAGAACGACACGGTGGCGGTGATGCTGCCGAACATCCCGGCGATGCTCGAAGCGCATTTTGGCGTGCCGATGATCGGCGCCGTGCTCAATGCCCTCAACGTGCGCCTGGACGCCGAGGCCATCGCCTTCATGCTGGCCCACGGCGAAGCCAAGGTGCTGATCGCCGACCGCGAGTTCCACGAGGTGATCCACGCCGCCGTGGCCATGCTCGACCACCCGCCGCTGGTGATCGATGTCGACGATCCGGAATACGGCGAAGGCCAGGCGGTCAGCGACCTGGACTACGAGGCGTTTCTCGCCGAGGGCGACCCGGAGTATCCCTGGCAGTGGCCAGAAGACGAATGGCAGGCCATCGCCCTGAACTACACCTCGGGCACCACCGGCAACCCCAAGGGCGTGGTCTATCACCACCGCGGCGCCTACCTCAATTCCCTGGGCAACCAGATGATCTGGGCCATGGGCAACCACCCGGTGTACCTCTGGACCCTGCCGATGTTCCATTGCAACGGCTGGTGCTACCCGTGGATCGTCACCGCCCTGGGCGGGGTGCATGTGTTCCTGCGCCGGGTCGACCCGCAGAAGATCCTCAACCTGATCCGCGAGCATCAGGTCACCCACCTGTGCGGCGCGCCCATCGTGCTCAATGCCCTGGTGAACATGCCGGAATCGGCCAAGGCGGCCATCGACCACCCGGTCAACGCCATGGTCGCCGGGGCCGCGCCACCGGCCAAGGTGATCGGCGCCGTGGAGCAGATGGGTATCAAGGTCACCCACGTCTACGGCCTGACCGAGGTCTACGGCCCGGTGACCCTGTGTGCCTGGCACGCGGCCTGGGACGAGCTGCCCCTGGAGCAGCGAGCGCAGATCAAGTCACGCCAGGGGGTGCGCTACCCGACCCTGGAAGGGCTGATGGTGGCCGACCCGAAAACCCTTGAACCGACGCCCCGGGACGGCCAGACCATCGGCGAGATCTTCATGCGCGGCAATACCGTGATGAAGGGCTACCTGAAGAACCCCAGCGCCACCGCCGAAGCCTTCGAGGGCGGCTGGTTCCATACCGGCGACCTGGGGGTGACCCACCCGGACGGCTATATCGAGATCCGCGACCGGCTCAAGGACATCATCATTTCCGGCGGCGAGAACATCTCCACCATCGAACTGGAAGGCGTGCTCTATCGCCACCCGGGGGTGCTGGAAGCGGCGGTGGTGGCCCGGCCCGACGAAAAATGGGGCGAGACACCCTGCGCCTTCATCACCCTCAAGGCCGATCACCAGGACGTGGGCGAAGCCGAGATCATCGCCTTCTGCCGCAAACACCTGGCGGGCTTCAAGGTGCCGCGCACCGTGGTCTTCAGCACGCTGCCCAAGACCTCCACCGGCAAGATCCAGAAGTTCGTCCTGCGCGACCTGGCGAAAAACCTCTAGCCTGAATACACCGACCCAGCCCTTGTAGGAGCTGGCCGGGCGGCGCTCCGCTTGCCAGCGAAGGCGTCGGCCAGGGCGATGCATGGCTCGCGGGCCTCTTCGCCGGCAAGCCGGCTCCTACAAGATGGTGGGATTTTCGTTAGTGATTCATGCGGCCATGGCCGCTCAACCTCCCCTTTTGCCCGAGGTTCCTGCAATGCCCGAATTCAACGCTCCGCTGCGCGATATGCGCTTTGTCCTGCATGAAGTGTTCAACGCACCCAAGCTCTGGGCCCGTCTGCCGGCCCTGGCCGATACCGTGGACGCCGACACCGCCGACGCCATTCTTGAAGAAGCGGCCAAGGTCACCGGCAACCTGATCGCCCCGCTCAACCGCAGCGGCGACGAGGAAGGCGCCAGCTGGCACGCCGGGCAGGTACGCACCCCGGCCGGTTTCAAGGAGGCCTACAGCACCTATATCCAGGGTGGCTGGGTCGGCCTGAGCGGCAACCCGGCCTACGGCGGCATGGGCATGCCGAAGATGCTCGCGGTGCAGTTCGAAGAGATGCTCTACGCCGCCAACTCCAGTTTCGCCCTGTATTCGGCCCTGAGTTCCGGGGCCTGCCTGGCCATCGACGCCCACGCCAGCGAAGCGCTGAAACAGCTGTACCTGCCGCCGATGTACGAAGGCCGCTGGGCCGGTTCCATGTGCCTGACCGAGGCCCACGCCGGCACCGACCTGGGGATCATCCGCACCCGCGCCGAACCCCAGGCCGACGGCAGCTACCGCATCAGTGGCAGCAAGATCTTCATCACCGGCGGCGAGCAGGACCTGACCGAGAACATCATCCACCTGGTGCTGGCCAAGCTGCCGGACGCCCCGGCCGGGCCCAAGGGCATCTCGCTGTTCCTGGTGCCGAAGATCCATGTCGACGCCAACGGCAACCTGGGCGCGGCCAACGCGGTGAGCTGTGGTTCCATCGAGCACAAGATGGGCATCAAGGCCTCGGCCACCTGCGTGCTGAACTTCGACGGCGCCAGCGGCTGGCTGATCGGCGAGGCCAACAAGGGCCTGGCGGCAATGTTCACCATGATGAACTACGAGCGCCTGTCGATCGGCATCCAGGGTATCGGCTGCGCCGAGAACTCCTACCAGAACGCCCGCACCTATGCCCGCGAACGGATCCAGAGCCGCTCCCCGGCCGGTCCGGTGGCCAAGGACAAGATCGCCGACCCGATCATTGTCCACCCCGATGTGCGGCGCATGCTGCTGAGCATGAAGGCCATGACCGAAGGCGGCCGGGCGTTTGCCAGCTACGTCGGCCAGCAGCTGGACCTGGCCAAGTTCGCCGACCAGCCCCATGAGCGGCACAACGCCGAAGCCCTGGTGGCGCTGCTGACCCCGGTGGCCAAGGCGTTCTTCACCGACACCGGGCTGGACAGCTGCGTGCTGGGCCAGCAGGTCTTCGGCGGCCACGGCTACATTCGCGAATGGGGCCAGGAGCAACTGGTGCGCGATGTGCGCATCGCGCAGATCTACGAAGGCACCAACGGCATCCAGGCCCTGGATCTGTTGGGGCGCAAGGTGGTGGGCAACGGCGGCGTGGCCCTGCGCCTGTTCACCGGCGAGATCCGCGACTACGCCTACCTGCCCGGCGCCGCCTACGCCGCCGAGCTGCTGGACGCGGTGCAGCGCCTGGAAGACCTCAGCGATTGGCTGCGCGAACAGGCGGCACAGAACCCCAACGCGGTGGGCAGCGCCTGCGTCGAATACCTGCAGCTGTTCGGCTACGTGGCCTACGCCTACCTGTGGGCGCGCATGGCCCAGGTGGCCGAGCACAAGCGTTCCGAAGACGACGGTTTCTACGGTGCCAAACTGGCCACCGCGCGCTTCTACTTCAGCCGCATGCTGCCGCGCATTCTCAGCCTGGAGCAGAGCATCCGCGCTGGCAGCTCCTCCTTGTTCGGCCTCGACGCCGAGCAGTTCTGAGTGCCCGGGCAGGGCGCCGGCCGCCCTGCCCCGACTCCAAGCTCCAAGCTCCAAGCTCCAAGCTCAGGCAACACCCCACGGATGCAAAACCCCAGGCGGCCCGGCATACTTCGCACCCGGACACCGCCCAAGGAAGAAACGTGTTGGCCCCCGCCCTGATCATCGCCAGCTCAGCCATCGTGCTGCTGCTCGGCACCCTGCACCTGACCTACACCTTCGCCAGCGACAAATTCCAGCCCCGTGACCCGGCCCTGGCCGAACGCATGCGCCAGGTGTCGCCGATGATCACCCGCCAGACCAGCCTGTGGCGCGCCTGGGTCGGCTTCAACGCCAGCCATAGCCTGGGGGCGATGCTGTTCGGCCTGGTCTATGGCTACCTGGCCTGGCTGCACCCGGCCCTGCTGCTGGAGGCCCCCGGCCTGCTGCTGATCGGCCTGGGGTTTCTCGCCAGCCTGTGGCTGCTGGCGATCCGTTACTGGTTTCGTATTCCCCTGGTGGGCATCAGCCTCGCCCTGGCGCTGTTCGCCGCAGGCACTACGCTGCTTTGCAGCTGACGGGTACCCGTTGCCCCAGCGCCCCAGCCCTGCCCGACCTGAATAAATTCCGGAGTTCACATGGAACGTCAAACCCCCAACGACGGTGCCGCCGCCCTGCGTCAACCCGGCAAACGCCCCTGGTACATCTATCTGATGGCGATCTGGGCCCTGATCGGCATCGGCGGCCCTCTGAGCCAGCTAACGCGAAGGGTGTTCGCCGATGAGCCGCTGCTGTTGCAAGTCAGTTCGATGCTGATCCTCGGCGGCGTACTGCTGCTGATCATCAACCTGATCAAGCTGAAACCGCAGTACATCGTGGCCTTTGGCGTGCTCTGCTGCCTGGAAGTGGGCCTGCAGCTGTTCGGCATCATCGACCGCCTGTACAGCGGCGACACCCTGGCCCATGCCGCGCTGCTGCTGATCTATCTGGTTCCGGCACTGGCCTTTGCCCTGCTGGCCCTGCGCCCGAAACTGCTGAGCCGGGCCAGTGAGTACCGCCACTCGGTCGACCTGCAGAACCGGATCGCCTTTGCGATGAAACGCAACCAACGCTGAACCTGCCGGCCCGGCGCCCCGTGGCGCCGGACCGGATACCCGCTGCCCAATCGAGTCCCTTCATGTCCCGTCTGTACACCCTCTGTTCCTGGCTCTACCTGCCGCTGTGCTGGATCGCCGTCGCCGCGCCCACGGCCAGCATGATCCGTTGCAACCTGCACCTGATCGTGCCCCGGGAGGTCGGCGGCACTCTGTTCGGCGGTTCCATGGGCTTTGTGATGTACCTGGGCGGCTGGGCCCTCAGCGTCCTGGGGCTGCTGCTGGCCCTGCTGACCCGGGTACCCGGCGCGCGCCTGGCCCTGATCGTCGCCGGGCTGGTGCAAGGGCTGCTGGGCCTGTGGTGGCGGATCAACTACCCGGATGATTTCGACGGCAACCTGATCTTCAGCATCCAGCCGCGGGAGCTGGACTATGTGATGGTCTTCGGCTTTGCCCTGGTCTGCGGCGGCGTCCACCTGTTGCGTCAGCAGCGGCTCCAGCCGCGTCCACCCGCCACTCGCAATGGGCTGTTGCTGCGCACCCTGTGGGCCCTGGTGCTGGCAACGACCTTCATCCTCCCGCCGCTGCTGGCCATCACCCGCAAGCCCCTGCCCTACTGTGCCTTCGACCGGGCCGGCAATCAGTTGAGCGTATGCCTGGGTCCTGGCACCCGGGTGATTGTCGACTGATCGCCCCCTGGCCTCTTTGTTTTCTCGACCTTGATGAGTGTGCCCATGTCTCGCCTGTTTACCCTGTGGTTGTGGCTGTACCGCCCCCTGTGCTGGATCGTCGTCGCCATCCCGCTGTCGGTGATGCTGCTGTGCGACGTGCAAATGATGCAACCGCGGGATGTCAGCGGCACGCTGTTCGGCGGCGCCATGGGTTTTCAGCTGTACCTGTTTGCCTGGGTGCTGTGCCTGATCGGCCTGGTCCTGGCCCTGCTGACCCGGATGCCCGGCGCGCGCATGGCGTGGCTGCTGGCCGGGCTGGTGCCGTTGCTGCTGGGGGTGTGGTGGCGGCTCACCTACCCGGATGATGAAGATGGCAGCCGTGCGTTCAGCCCCCAGGCCTGGGAGCTGGACTACATGATGGGTATCGCCTGCCTGTTCGTCGTCAGCGGCCTGTACCTGTACTGGCGTCGACGCCTGGCCCCACGGCCTGCCGCGCAAAGCGCCGATGTGCTGTTTCTGCGGACCTTCTGGGCGCTGATCCTGGCGGCCATCTTCATCCTCCCGCCGCTGAGCTTCATCAAACAGCAATCCCTGCCCCGCTGCGCGTTCAACAAGGCCGGGGAGCAATTGACCGTATGCCTGAGTGATGATCCGAACGAGCCAGTGATTGTCGACTGACCCGGCGCTTGCCCGACACTAAAAAGCCCCGAACCGTTCGGGGCTTTTTAGTGTCGAGGGGGCTATCGCTGCTTGGTGGCCGGTGACACCTTGCGCACCGGCAAGGCGGCGGCGAAAGCCATGGCCTCTTCCCGGGTGCCGAAAGTGGCGAGCCGGTCACCGGCCGTACAGACCTTCCAGGGGCCGTGGTTGACGCTCAATACCTGATAGCCGTTGAGCTGCAGCTTGTTCAGCAGCGGCGTACTCATGGACACCTCCCTTGTTCTCCGCGTGCCTGGGGCTTGGGGGATTTACCTTACACCCGCCAACCCGCGCGGCGACTGCCGCGTGTCGGCGCGCCGGGGTCACTGTTTCAGCTTGACCAGGGGTCGTAGGCCCGCGAACGCTGGCGCCAGTGGCCAGGGGCAAATTGCAATGCACTGCTTCGCGTCGCAGGATGGCGCCTGGCCCACAACCGCAGAAAAGGAAGTGTTCATGACGATTCGTGCCGTGGTTTTCGATTTTGGTGGCGTGCTGTTCGACTGGAGCCCGCACCACCTGTACCGCCAGCTGATCCCCGACGATGAACGTCGCCAGTGGTTCCTCGACAGCGTCTGCACCCAGGCCTGGAACACCCTGCAAGACGCCGGCCGGCCCCTGGCCGAAGCCACCCGCAGCCTGGTGGCCGAGCACCCGGAACATGCGCCGCTGATCGAGGCCTATTACGGGCGCTGGCCGGAAATGCTCAAGGGGCCACTGGAGGACGGCGTGGCCCTGCTGGAGGACCTGCACCGGGCGCAGGTGCCGCTGTTCGGGTTGACCAACTGGTCCCAGGAAACCTTTCCCTATGCCTGGGAGCACTACCCGTTTTTGCAGAGGTTTCGCGACATCGTGGTGTCGGGGCAGGAGCGGCAGATCAAGCCGGATGCCGAGATCTATCACACGGCCCTGGGGCGCATTCGTGTGCATGTGCCGGGGGTGGCGCCTGAGGAGTTGGTGTTCATTGATGACCATGCACCGAATATCGTCGCGGCCAGGGCGTTGGGGTGGCGGGCGATTCATCATGTGGCCGGTGGGGAAACGCGGCGGCAGTTGAGGGAGTTGGGGGTGGTTTGAGGTTTTTTTGGGGGGGTGGAGTGTGCGTATCCGTTGTTGCGGTGGGATGTGTACATATCCGTTGCTGCGGTCACGGCCGCTGGCGGTTTCGCTCTTACAGCGACTCACTTTTGAAGAGCGCAAAAGTGAGCAAAACGCTTCTGCCCCTCCACTCGGTGCCTCGCCTAGGCTCGGCATGCCCTCACTCCGGCATTGATCCGTGGGCCGCCGCAATGGGCCATCCCTGGCCCAGTGCGGCTAACCCGGCGTCCTGCCGGGTTACCCACGGCTCAATGCCTGCGTTCGGCCATCGTGTCTAAAGGGGCAGGAAGATCAAAAGCAAAGGCAAAGGCAAAGGCAAAGGCAAAGGCAAAGGCAAAGGCAAAGGCAAAATCTGACGGCGGCCTTGCGGCCGACCTGAAGATGGCGCGGTGTGTACCGCCCCCATGTAGGAGCTGGCTTGCCAGCGAAAGCGCCAGCTCAGGCGCTGCATGTCTCACGGGCCCCTTCGCCGGCAAGCCGGCTCCTACAGATAGCGCGTAAAACGCGCTTGGCTTTTGCTCTTGATCTTCAGGCCCCTTCCCAGCAGGCCGAGCGCAGGCGTTGCGTAGGGGGCAGCTCGGCATGGATGCCGAGCTAGCCGCCACCCGGCCATGGATGGCCGGTTGGCGGCGGGCCCCCGGAGCAATGCCGGAGCTCGGGCACCCCGAGCCCCAGCGAGGGGCCGTATGGAGGGGCAAGCCCTTTTGGTTACTTTTACGGCGTTTGGTAAAAGTGACTCGCCGTAAGGGCGAAACCCTAAGTGGCCGTGACCGCAGCAACGGATATGTACTCCATCCCACTCGCCGTAAGAGCGCCCCCCTAAGCCACCGCACCCACAGCAACGGATATGTACCCCATCCCACTCGCCGCAAGATCGACCCCCAAAGCAACCGCACCCGCCGCAACGGATATGTACCCCGCCCCACTCACCGCAAGATCGACCCCCCAAGCCACCGTGACCGCAGCAACGGACATGTCCCCCACCCACCGCTGCAAAAGCGAAACCACCAGCCCCCCTCTATCGCCATCCGCAATCACCTCCCCCCTGCATATCGCCCTTTGGAATTTCCACAAAATCAACCCCTTACCCCCGTGAATCCACCTGTCGGAAACCCACAAAATCAATGTGCCATTACCCCGCCAATTCCCCCCGCGCTGCTTAACTGCAAAAGCTGCCAAGTACCGCAGCCCCCCCTAACCCCCACGGAAGGCACACACCATGAGCCCCACCTCGCAACACACGGTTGTCCCCTACGGCGTCGCGATCCAGTCGGCCATCGCCGAAGGCCAGCTCCCCCAGATGAAAGCCCTGCTGGCCAAGCGCGATCCGAAGGGCGGCGAGCCCAAGGATCTGAAAAACGCCTACGAACAGCTGGCCAAGGAAGTCGCCCGGCTGGAGCAGCACTGATCGCTGTTTCCCCGTCATTGAATGGAGGCAAAGCATATGTCCGGTTCCAATTCCCACGCCGAAGGTCTGTTCCCCCTGAGCTATCGCATCGGCACCGATAAGCCCGGGGCGCCCAGTCTGATTCTCAACCTGCTGGTCTACACCCCCGACCACAGTGTGCGCGGCGGTTCGACCATCACCCAGGCGGTCAACTCGCCCCTGGACCTGCACAGCGATGTCTGGGGTCAGTACACCTACCTCACGGTCATGCACCCCAGCACCAGCAAGATCCTCATCACCGCCCAGGGCAATCAGGGCGGCCCCGGCTCCAACGCCATCATCACCTTCAAGCTGCACCTGGTGGTCGGCGACAACTGGAAGGAAGGCATCGCCAACTACCAGTACTTCAACGGCCATGACTGGGTTTCGGTCAATCAGGTGCCGGCCCATCTGCAGGAGACGGTGCAGTCCAGCACCCTGTCGACACCAGAGCACCAGGGCCATTACAGCGCCGTGAACAGCACCAGCGCCGCGCTGTACGGCGGGCCGATCCACGGCGCCATCGCCAGCGGCGATCTGGCCCAGATGAAGAGCCTGCATCGGGTGGCCACCCAGCAACTGGAGCAGCTGCCGCTGATCCGCACCGCGCTGGACGCAGCCAAGGCCGAGATCAAGAAGCAGGAACGCCGCTGATCAAGGCCCTCCATCGAACCTGATGCCTTCTATCCAGATAAGGAGTTGCAGCATGACAATCGGACTGTTCCATACCCGCATCATCGTCGCCAATCCCGTGATCGGAGCGCCGGTGCTGACCCTCGACCTGCTGGTCAACACCCCGCAGAAAAGGGTCAGCGGCGTGGCCCGGATCACCCAGAGCACCTCGCCACCGTTGCAGTTCCGCGCGGACGTGTGGGGCGACTACTCCCAGGTCAAGCTCGATCCGTCCAGCGAGGGCCACATCATCCTCAGCCTGGCCGGCAACCCCAGCGGCCCGACCAGCCAGATCGCCGAGACGTTTCATCTGCAGGGCATTCTCGGCCTCGACTGGGCCAGCGGCTTCGCCAGCTACAAGTACCAGTACCAGGGTCATTGGCATGTGGTGCAACACGCCGCCGTGAGCCAGGCACCGGTGGAGCAGAAGCCCGGCGAACGCGCAGTCCAGGCCGGCCAGCCGTCTATGCATCCCCACCCGCTGTACGCGGTGGCGCTGCAGGAGGCCCAGACCAGCGGCGACCTGGCGCGGCTCAAGGCGCTGGTGGCCCAGGGCGAGCAGCAACTGGCCAACAGTGAAAACCTGAGCCAGGCGGTGCAGCAGTTGCAGGCGGAAATCAGCCGCCTGGAGCGCCGCTGAGTCCAGGCCAGCGGGGCCGGCCGTCAGCGGGCGGCCCCGACTTGGGCCAAACCGATCGCGCCATCACCGCCCACGGAAGGCGCGCCTGTTTCGATGGGTTGCTGCCGCGCACCGCTGGGTGCGCAAGGATCTTTCATGTCAGACCGTCTCCCCGCCCGCTACCTCAGCGAAAACGACCTCAAGCGCTATGTGCCGGTGCACGTGGTCTGGGAAATCACCCTCGCCTGCGACCTCAAGTGCCTGCACTGCGGCTCCCGCGCCGGGCATCGGCGTCCCGGTGAACTGAGCACCGAGGAGTGCCTGGCGGTGATCGATTCACTGGCCGCGCTGGGCACCCGGGAAATCACCCTGATCGGTGGCGAAGCCTATTTGCGCAAGGACTGGACGCGACTGATCCAGGCCATCCACGACCACGGCATGTACGTGGCGATCCAGACCGGCGGACGCAACCTGACCCCGGCCAAGATGCAGGCCGCGGTGGACGCCGGGCTCGATGGCGTCGGCGTGTCCCTGGACGGCCTGGCGCCGCTGCACGACGCGGTGCGCAATGTGCCGGGCTCGTTCGACAAGGCCCTGGACACCCTGCGCCGGGCCAGGCAGGCCGGGCTCAAGATCAGCGTCAACACGCAGATCGGCGCCGCCACCCTGCCCGACCTGCCGGCCCTGATGGACCTGATCATCGACGCCGGCGCCAAGCACTGGCAGATCCAGCTGACGGTGGCCATGGGCAACGCCGTGGATCACCCG
Organism: Pseudomonas protegens; assembly: GCF_013407925.2. Classification (NCBI taxonomy): domain Bacteria; kingdom Pseudomonadati; phylum Pseudomonadota; class Gammaproteobacteria; order Pseudomonadales; family Pseudomonadaceae; genus Pseudomonas; species Pseudomonas protegens. The sequence continues at coordinate 948,262 of NZ_CP060201.1, forward strand.
GAACTGCTGATGCAGCCCTATCAATTGCTGGAGGTCATGCCGCTGCTGGCGCGCCTGTACCGCGAAGGCAACGAGCGCGGCCTGCTGATGAACATCGGCAACAACATCGGCTACTACGGCCCCTACGAACACATGTGGCGCGGCTTCGGCGACGACCGGGTGCACTGGACCGGCTGCGCCGCCGGGCAGACGGTGCTGGCCCTGGAGGCCGACGGCACGGTCAAGGGCTGCCCGTCCCTGGCCACCGTCGGGTTCTCCGGCGGCAACGTGCGCAACATGAGCCTGCACGACATCTGGCACTACAGCGAAGGCATTCATTTTGGCCGCCTGCGCTCGGTGGACGACCTGTGGGGCTATTGCCGCAGCTGCTACTACAACGACGTCTGCCGCGGCGGCTGCACCTGGACCTCGCACTCGCTGCTGGGCAAGCCGGGCAACAACCCCTATTGCCACTACCGGGCCCTGGACCTGCAGAAAAAAGGCCTGCGCGAGCGCATCGTCAAGCTTGAGGATGCGGGCCCGGCGTCCTTCTCCGTGGGCCGCTTCGACCTGATCACCGAGCGCATCGACACCGGCGAAGCCGTGGCCAGCGTCAGCGACAGCGGCCAGGTGATCAAGCTGGCCTGGGTCAACCAGGGCCAGGCCTCCCCCGCCGAAGGCCGCATCCCGCCGCGCCTGGCCCTGTGTCGCAATTGCCTGGAGTACATCCACGCCGTCGAGACCACCTGCCCGCACTGCCACGCCGATGTCGCCGCCGCCGAAGCCCGGCACCAGGAGGACCGGCTGCGCCAGCAGGCCCTGATCAACACCCTGCACCAGTTGCTGGGCCTGCCGCCGGAGCAGCCGCGCCTGTAATCGCCGCCAGTCCCGCCGCCGCGCCCGCTCCAGGCGCGGCGACGGTTATAGCGGCCCGGGCAAGCATGGAAAAACCATCTATAAAAAACCTCCGGACCAGGCGGATAAGGGCTTTGCTAAGGAAGTTCGTCCACAAGCCCGCGCGCCCCCTGCGACTGGAGCACAACATGAGAATAAATCCCTACCTGGTGTTCAACGGCGACTGCAAGGCCGCCTTCACCTTCTATGCGAAATGCCTGAACGGCACCCTGGAAATGATGATGACCTTCGGCGAAAGCCCGGCTCGCGAGCACATCAGTGCCGACTGTCACGAACGCATCATGCACACCCGCCTGAGCGTCGGCGATCAGGTGCTGATGGGCTCGGACACCACGCCGGAGCTGCCCTATCTGGGCATCCACGGCTGCTCGATCTCGCTGAATATCGACACCGCCGCCGAAGCCGAACGGGTGTTCGCCGCCTTGGCCGAGGAAGGCAAGGTGCAGATGCCGCTGGAAGCCACCTTCTGGGCCGAGCGCTTCGGCATGCTGGTAGACCGTTTTGGCGTGCCATGGATGGTCAACTGCGAGAAGCGCCAATAGCCCGGCCCACTGCGTCCCACTCCTCGGGTGCCGTGCCCTGCGGCACCCACCGCCGCGCCAGCTGTGAAAGATTTTGCGCACTTCATCAAACAGCCATCAGCACCCTGTACTAGGATACGAGGCGACCCTTCGTCGCTCAGCGTAAACAGGAGCTAAATCAACCGCCATCCAAACTCGTTGCTATAAGGCAGCCCTTCCACACCTCCTCATTCATGGATGAAATGATGAACTCACAAATACTGTTTCCACACATTGGCAAGGTCATCGCCAGCACCGGAAGCCGCAGTTTTCCGCGCATGCTGCACGACCTGATACTCACCCAACTGGCTGTAGACGCCACCCATATCACCCAACTGCGGGCCGACCCGCAGGCGGGCGCCGGCAGACCCGGCAAGCCCCTGATGCAGACCCGCCATCCGCTGTGCGGCGACGTTCATGCCAGTAACGATCCGCTGCTGTGCGCCGCTTTTCCCGAGCAGCCCGAGCAGCCGGTCCAGGGCCAACTGCTGCATCGCCAACGCGGCAACCTGAATCCGGCGCAACTGCACCTGACCGGCCGCAAGGACTCGTACCACTACGTGCTCTCGGTGTACCGCAGCAGCCAGGCCCAGAGCTTCTCCCCCCAGGAGCGGCTGTTGCTGGAGGACATCTCGCCGCTGCTGCTGCCCATGGTGGAAAAGCACATCAGCGCCCTGCAGCCACACGGCGACAGTGCCGAGCAGAACGGTGCCGCCATCGAGGGCCTGACGACCCTGCGCCTGCGTTTTGCCGAGCGCCTGGAGCAGTCCGGGCTGCACCTGTCCAACCGCGAGCTGGAGGTCTGTGTCGGGCTGCTGGCCGGGCGTACCGCGCCGCAGCTGGCCGAGCAGCTCAAGCTCAAGGTCAATACCGTGGAGAGCTACCTCAAGCGCGCCGCCATCAAGCTCGGGATCAGTGGCCGCCACTCGCTGCTGCGCTGGATGTACTCGCCCCAGGAAGACGCGCCGGGCAGCAACGATGGTGCACCGGCCTGATCCGACACCGGTCCTGACCCGCTGACCCGACCCCGCTGGCCCCAGCGCCGGCGGGGTTGTCCGGGCGCGGATCAGTCCCGGGCCAACGCTTCGATCGGCTCCAGGCGCGCGGCATCAGCCCGGGCCGGAACGGCCGCTTGAGCACCGCATCGCCACCGATGGTATACAGCGGCGAGTCGCCCTGGCACAGCCTTGCGGATCGGCTGATTCAGCTGTAGGAAATTGGCTATCCGTCGACGACGCTCATGGCCTGGCGCGGGTCTTCGCACCCTTGCCCCGGACGAGCCACCCGGGCCCGCGCGAACCCGCCGAAAACCCCACCGGCTGGCGCCAAAGGGTTGTTACAGAGGCTTGGCGCAATGCCTGGACAAGGCTCTGGCATGGCTTGCCTGTCCCCGTTTCCCCTTACAGACGCCGGGCAAAGCCATAGGCTTAAATTCAGTTCCGAAGAGCGGTTCAGGCTCATCGGGAATCTGCCACGCACAGCGTGGCAAGCGCGCTTAGATCAGCGATTTGTCTCGATCAAGGATGATTAAGGATATGAGTCTGACCAGCAGTATTGCGAACATGGAAATGCCGCACTTCTACTTCGAACTGGGACAATTGATTTCCCACACCGGCCACCCACAGTTCGCCAGCGAGATGCTGCAACTGGTGGACAAGCGGGTGCCGGCGGGCCAGTTGGTGCTCAGTGAATGGACCCTGGACGAGCACCAGGCCAGTTCCCTGTCCATTACCCTCTTGGGGCGCGCCGGGCTGCAGAAGGATCTGCCGCTGCCGGAGCCGCCGCGACGTCATGACCCGCTGCTGCACAAGATGCTGGAAATGGACGACTCGCTGCTGATTCAAATGAATGCCCAGGCCCGCAGTGGCCACTCCCGCACCACCGCGCATCAATGCCATCTGGTCTCGCGCAAAGCCAATCGCCGCTGTGTCATCGGCCTCTACCGCGACGCCGAGCAGGGCGGCTTTTCCCTCTCCGAGCTGTCGTTCCTCAAGAGCCTGTCGCAAACCCTGCTGCCGCTGCTGGAGCGCCACGCTCAACTGCACCGGCAACAGGCCCTGAAGAACCTGTCCAGCTGGAGTCCCAGGCCCGTCACTGCGGCGCAGCAGAACCCGTTGCAACGGGAGTTCGACGAGCGTCTGTCGCTGGGCGACATCAGCCTCTCGGCCCGGGAAAAAGAGGTGTGCCTGGGGCTGCTCACTGGCGGCACCGTGCCGGAAATGGCTCAGCGCCTGAGCGTCAAGAACAGCTCCGTGGAAACCTATCTCAAGCGCGCCGCCGCCAAGCTCGGGGTTAGCGGTCGTCACGGATTGGCCAAGTGGATGGTCGGCGCCTGAAGTCGCCCCGTCCGCATCAGGATCTGCTGTCACGAAGCTGATCAATGCGTAGCTCCCCACGGACCCTGGCGGCGGACCAACAGAGCATGCGCAATGGCAGCGCCGGCAAGGTGTCGGCGCTGGACGTGACCCAGGTCCGCACCAGCGTCGACAGCGCCCGTGCCAGCCTGGCCCACTACCAGCGCCAGGTGCCCAGGCCCCGAACAACCTGACCTGCTGGTGGGCGCTTCGCTGCCCACCGGGTTGCCGTCGGGCCGATTGCCGCAGAGCGCGCCTCATGGCTTTTGTGGCTGCGCTTGCGCGCGGTCCTGCGCGGTGACCGAGGTCAGGCGCGCCAGGCGCGGCGCCAGCCATTGCCTGAGGTCGTCCATGCAGCTGAAGACCACCGGCACCAGCACCAGGCTCAGCAGGGTCGAGGTGATCAACCCGCCGATCACCGCCACCGCCATCGGCGCGCGGAACCCGGCGTCGGCGCCACTGCTGAGCAACGCCGGGACCATGCCCGCGACCATGGCGATGGTGGTCATGATGATCGGCCGGGCCCGCTCGGCCCCCGACTGGATCAGGGCCTGGTGCCGGGGCATGCCGAGGCGACGCTTCTCTAGGGTGAACTCCACCATCAGGATCGAGTTCTTGGTGACGATGCCCATCAGCATCAACAGGCCGATGACCACCGGCATGTCGATGGCCGCGCCATACAGCAACAGGCCGCCAATCGCCCCGCCGACGGACAACGGCAGCGCGGTGAGGATGGTCAAGGGTTGCAGGAAGTCGCGGAACAGCAGCACCAGCACGGCGAACACCATCATGATGCCCAGCCCCATGGCCACGCCGAACTTGTCGAACATTTCATTCATGTATTCGGCATCGCCGTACTCGACGCTGCGCACGCCGTCCGGCAGCTGCTGCAGCGCCGGCAACTGGCCGATGGCTTCCAGGGCCGCGCCCAGGGTGATCCCGGCCAGATCGGCATCCACCGACACCCGACGCAAGCGTGAGAAGCGCTCGATCCGCGCCGGCCCGCTGCCATAGCCGATATCGGCCACGGCGCTGAGGGGCAGCACCGTGCCCCGGTCGGTGCTGACGCCGAGGTTGCCCAGGGCATTCAGGTCGCCCTGCTCGATGGCCGGCAACAGTACGCGGATCGGCACCTGGCGATCAGGGAAATTGAAACGCGCCGAACTGGCGTTGATTTCGCCCACGGTGGCGATCCGCGCCACGCTGCCGATGGCCTGGGCACTGACCCCGGCCCGGGCCGCTTCGTCCAGCCGCGGCTGGATCAGCAGTTCCGGACGCGGCAGCGGTTCGTTGACCTGGACGTTGGCGATGCCCGGCAGCGCCCGCATGTCGCGTTGCACGGCATGGGCGGCGCGGCTCAGTGCCGGCCCGTCGGGCCCCACCAGGATGATCGAGATGTCCCGCGCCGCGGTTTCGCCACGAAAGGCGTAGCGCAGGTCGGCGAAACCGTTGAGCAGCGGCCGCAAGGACTGCTCGAAGGCCTTCTGGCTGAGCTCGCGCTGGTCCGCCGGGAGCAAGCGCACCAGCAGTTGACCGGTGGCCACGTCCGTGGCCCCGGAGGCATCCTCGCCGCCGGCGGTGACGAACACCGAGCGCACCTCGGGCCGCTGGCGAATCTGCCGGGCCATGTCGGCCAGCACCTTGCCGGTCCGCGCCAAGGGCGTGCCGGGCGGCAGGGCGACGTCGATGCGCGACAAGCTGAGGTCATTCACCGGCATGAATCCGGACGGCAAGAGCGGCACCAGGGCGAACGAGCCGACCAGGAACAGCCCGGCCAGGCCCAGGCTCTGGCGCCGGTGCCGCAGCGCCCACTCCAGCAGCTTCAGGTAGCCTCCCAGCAGGCCACCGGGGGCCACCGGCGATTGCCCGTGGCCAGCGCCCGCGGCCTTGGGCTTGAGCAGGTAGGCGGCCATCAGCGGCGTGACCAGGCGCGCCACCAGCAGCGACGCCAGCACCGCCGCCGAAACGGTGATGCCGAACGGGGTGAAGTACTGGCCGATAAAGCCACCGATGAAACTCACCGGCAGGAACACCGCGACCAGGGTCGCGGTGATCGCCACCACGGCAAAGCCGATGGCGTCGCTGGCATCGATGGCCGCCTGATAGGGGCGCTTGCCCTGGTCCAGATGCCGTTCGATGTTCTCGATCTCGACGATGGCATCGTCCACCAGGATGCCGATCACCAGGGTCAGGGCCAGCAGGGTGATGCTGTTCAGCGAATAGCCGAACCCGGCCATGACGGCGAAGGTCGGCAGGATCGACAGCGGCAGGGCGATGGCCGCCACCAGGGTCGCGCGCCAGCTTCTGAGGAACACCAGGACCACCAGGACGGTCAGCAGCGCGCCTTCGACCAGGGTCATGATCGCCGCGTCGTAACTGGCCAGGGTGTAGTCCACCGAGGACCAGACCTGACGGATCTCCAGGTCCGGGTACTGTTGCTGCAGGCGCTGGATAACCGCTTCGACGCCGGCCGCCACCCGGGTGTCGCTGGAGCCCTTGGCGCGAAACACCGCGAACCCCACCACTTCCTCGCCGTCCAGGCGCGCCTGGGAACGGGCCTGGCTGGCGCCGTCATGCACCCGGGCCAGGTCCCCCAGGCGCGCCCAGCGCCCCTCGCCCAGGGCAATCGGGGTCTGGCTCAGGGCCTGCACCGTCAGCGCGCTGCCCAGGGTGCGGATCGACTGTTCGTTGTGACCCAGCCGGGTGCGCCCGCCGGGCACGTTGATATTGCTCTGCACCAGTTGGCCGTTGACCTGCTCGGCGGTGATGCCCAGGGCTTGCAGGCGCTCGGCCATGAGTTCGACCTTGACCTCGCGCTCGACCCCGCCCAGGCGCTGCACCTTCTGTACCCCGGGCACCACCAGCAGTTCGCGGCTGAGCTGGTCGTCGACGAACCAGGAGAGCTCCACCAGGCTTCGCGCGCTGCCCTTCACCGCGTAGTTGAGGATCGCCCCGCCCTCGACGTCAATGCGGGTGATCATCGGTTCCTCGATGGTCTGCGGCAGGTCGGCGCGGATCAGTGCGATGGCGTCGCGGATGTCGTTGGCGGCGCGCCCGGGATCGACACCGAGCTGGAACTCCACGGTGGTCACCGAGATCCCGTCGGCCACCGTGGAGGTGATATGACGGATGCCAGCCAGGCCGGACACCGCGCGTTCGACCCGCAGGGTCACCGAGTGTTCAAGCTCGGTGGGCGCCGCGCCGACCTGGGACACCAGCACGGTGATCACCGGGAACTCGACCCGCGGGTTGGCGTTGATCGGCAGTTGCAGGAAGGACAGCCAGCCGCCCACGCTGAGCACCAGGAACAGCACCAGGGTCGGAATCGGCCGGCGGATCGCCCAGGAGGAAAGGCGCAGGCTCATGGTTCCAGCTCCTCGTCGTCGGCCGGCCGGACCTGGTCGCCGTCACGCACGAAGGCCGAGGCCCGGGCCACCACCCGCTCGCCCTCCACCAGCCCGGACAGAACCTGCACCTGGATGCCGTCACGCCGGCCAACGCGGATCTGCCGCAGACTGGCCCTGCCCTCCTGGTCCAGCACCACCACCGAGGCCTGTTCGTCACTGGTAAAGGTCAGGGCGCGCTGCGGCAGCACCAGGCTCTGGTTAGGCCGTTCAGGGCCCTGGGCCGGCAGTTCCAGGCTGCTGGTGGCAAAGCTGCCGGCGCGCAGCTCGGGCTCGGCGGCCAGGGTGATGCGCACCCGACCGCGACGGCTTGTGGGGTCGACTTTCGCCGCCAGCAGGCGCACCTGGCCTTCCACCGGGGTGGACAGCCCCGTCACCTGGACCGCCACCCGGGTGCCGACCTGCAAGGCGCGCAAGGCGCTTTCGGTGACCTCGCCATCCAGCTCCAGGCGGTTGTCGCGGATCAGCCGGAACAACGGCTCGGAGCCGCTGAGGGCGCCGACCCGGGCATGCCGTTCGGACACCACGCCGGCCACCGGGGCGCGCAGCGTGGCTTTCTGGCGTTGCGCCCGGGCGTCCGCCAGTTGCGCCCGGGCCTGGGCCTGCTCGGCCCGGGCCGCCGCCAGGGCGGCCTGGGTGGCGCGGGCCTGGGCCCGTTGCTGATCGACTTGCTGAGCGCTGGCGGCACCGATGCCGCCCAGTTGTTCCAGGCGCTGATGGCTGCTCCGGGCCTCGACGCTCAACGCCTGCTGCTGGCGAATCAACGCCGTCGCCCGCTCCAGCGCGGCCTCGGCCTGGTGCACCTGGGCATCCAGGGTGGTGGTTTCCAGCTCGGCGAGGACCTGCCCGGCGCTGACCCGGTCGCCCTCCTCCACCAGGATCGAAGCCAGGCGCTGATCCTGCAGGGCGGTGCCGACGGCAATCTCTTCCTGGGGCACTAGGGTGCCGCTGATGAAGATGCGCTGCCCGACGCTGCCGGTACGGACCTGCACGCTGCTGACTTTCAGTGCCGGGGGCTGTTCCTGGCTGCGGCTGGCCGGCAACTGGGTCTGCGGCAACCACAGGGCCAGCAGCGTGCCCACCAGGGTCAGCAGCGCCACCAGCAACAGCCTGGGGGTGTGTTTGGCCAGGCGCCGCAAGCGCCGGTTGCGACATGGTTCGGGAGATGGATCGATCGGCTGCATGTGTCGGGTACTCAAGGATTCATTTGCGCCCGGAACACGGGCACGCTGCCCCGTGACCTGAAACCGGCCCGAGACGCCATTAAGCAAGCTGGGCAACGGCCGTCAGGGCCGCTGCAAGGTGGCTGTCAGCCGGGTTCGGGCTGCTGGGGACGCAGGAAGCGGCGAATGATCAAACGCAGCAGCGGCTGGTGGGCCCGGGCCTGGAAATCCGCGTCCATCACCACCCGGGCGATGGCGCCTTCGGTCAGCGCCAGCAGCCACACCGCGGCCATGTCCGGGTCCAGCTGCGGGTCGATCTGGCCGGCGGCCATGCCACGCCGGAGCAAGGCCGCCAGATCGGCCTTGACCCGCGCTTCGTTGGCGGCGAACAACGCCCCCATCTGCGGATTGCGGCTGGCCTCGGCCGCCACCTCGATACTGATCCGCGCGTGCAACGGATCGCTGCAGGCCTGCATCATCGCCAGGGCGATGTGCTCGACCGCGTCCAGGGCGTCCTCGGCGGCGCCCCACTGGGCGAACAGGCGCGCCATGGCCTGGCAGTCTTCCTCGGCGATCGCCGCGATGATCGCCGCCTTGCTCGGAAAGTAATGGAACAGGTTGCCCGGGCTCATGCCGGCGGCCGCGCAGATCTGCGCGGTCCGGGTGCCGTGGAAGCCGTACTGGGCGAAGCAGGTCAGCGCCGCGCCGAGGATCTGCTGGCGCCGCGCGTGCATCTTGCTGGGGTCTACCGTTCTCATTGCCCACCCTGGCGCCACAGGCCTTGCCGGCGCGATTCATCGACTGACTGATCGATCTAGTATTGAGCCGCAGTCCGGTCACTGTGCGAAGCCGTCAAAGCGCCCCGGTGCCGGTACATGCCGCGATCACAGGCTAGCGCGAGGGTTTTCCAAGAGCTGTAAATCTGTGTGAAAAATAGTGCAGGAATGCATAAGGGAAGGTACGGGGGGGGAAGCGTGGCGGATGCCGGAGGGGATAGGAGCCAACCCGGCCAGCCAGTGGCAGTAGGCAGTACAACGAGGCCGGGCGGGCGGGTGCCGCGATGTTGCAGCCCGCCCTGACCAGGCACCGCCATGTTGCGGTTCACTGTGATACCTGGCCGGGCGAACGGGGGCCATTCTAGGCATCGGTCCGAGCGGCGTATGTAAGAAAATTCTTATTCCTCAACAGCCTGAATCCTCTACCCCACCAAGACAAAACAGGCCATTTCCAAGAACGCCGTGGTTAACGGGTGCCCGGCACCAGATCGAGAATCTCGTCGATGCCCAGGCAACGGGGTTCCACCTCCAGGGTCCGGCCGTGTTCGAGGATGCCCACCGCCACGTCGCGCATGGCCATGTAGGCACTGCGCAACATGTGGTTGGCGTAGATCACCGCGTTGAAGCCGGCCCCTTCCAGCTCGTCGAAACTCAGGTGGGCATAGCTGGTGGGTACGCAGATCAGCGGCACCCGCGGGCAATGGCGGCGGAACAGCTTGGCGAACTCGAGGATCTCCAGGCCGTCCTTTTTCCGGCTGTGGATCATGATCCCGTCGGCGCCGGCCGCCACATAGGCCAGGCAGCGCTCGATGGCGTCGTCCATGCCCTTGTCGAGGATCAGGCTTTCACAGCGGGCGATGATCAGCAGGTCCTCGTGGCTGCGACTGCTGCAGCCAACGCGAATCTTGTCGCAGAACTCCTCGATGGAGTCCTGAAGCTGGTTCACGGCGTTGCCGAACAGCGAGTTTTTCTTCAGCCCGCACTTGTCTTCGATGACCACCGCCGACACCCCGGCCCGATCGAGCATCTTCACGTGGATCGCGAAATGCTCGGCCTTGCCGCCGGTGTCGCCGTCGAAAATCATCGGCAGCGAACAGACATCGAAGATCTCGCGAATGCCGTGCAAGCGGTTGCTCGGCGAGAGGATCTCGATGTCCGGCAGGCCCTTGTGGGTCGAGTCGGTAAGCGAGCTGGACCAGATGGCGTCGTAGCTCAGGCTGGGCCCGGCCCCGCGCTCCAGTCGGGACTGTTGGGCCAGCAGCGCCGAGATCGGGCTGTGGGCTTCAAGCACCCGCAGACAGCGCTTGCGGCGCAGCAACTGGCTGAGGTTGGTTCGGCGAATATCAGCGTCCTGCATGGGATTCACACGCCTCTTGTGGTTGGAGAACTGCGGGGTCGCGGCGGCCGGGCCGCCTCAGGGGTGGGTCATGTCGAGGGCCACCACGTAACGGTCGAAATCCGCGGCCGAGACGTAGCCCAGCTGTTGCGCCACTTCCCGCAGGGACTTGCCCTGATGGTGGGCGGTCTTGGCGATGATGGCCGCCTTGTCGTAGCCGATGTGCCGGTTGAGCGCGGTCACCAGCATCAGGTTCTTCTCGATGTTGGCCTCGATCCGCGCCCGGTTCGGCTCGATGCCCAGCGCGCAGTGGTCGTTGAAGGCGCGGCAGGATTCGGCCAGCAAGGTGATGCTTTCCAGCACGTTGTGCACCATCACCGGCTTGTAGACGTTGAGCTGGAAGTTGCCCTGGCTGCCGGCGAAGGCCACGCAGGCGTCGTTGCCGAAGACCTGGGTGCAGACCATGGTCAGGGCCTCGCACTGGGTCGGGTTGACCTTGCCCGGCATGATCGAGGAGCCCGGCTCGTTCTCGGGGATGTCGATCTCGCCGATGCCGCAGCGCGGGCCGCTGGCCAGCCAGCGCACGTCGTTGGCGATCTTCATCAGGGCCATGGCCAGGGTGCGGATCGCCGCCGAGGTGTTGACCAGCGCGTCATGGGCCGAGAGCGCGAAGAACTTGTTGCTGCAGGACTTGAACGGGTAGCCGGTGAGCTCGGCGATGACCTTGGCGCACTCGTCGCCGAACTGCGGATGGGAGTTGAGCCCGGTGCCCACCGCCGTGCCGCCGATGGCCAGGTCGTAGAGGCCGCTCATGTTCTGTTGGATGGCCATCAGCGCGTAGTCGATCTGCTCGACCCAGCCGCCGATCTCCTGGCCGAGGGTGATCGGCGTGGCGTCCTGCAGGTGGGTGCGACCGACCTTGACCACGTCGCGAAACTGCTCGGCCTTGTCGGCCAGGGTGTCGCGCAGCAGCGACACGCCCGGCAGCAGGGTTTCGTGGATCTCGCTGACCACCACCATGTACATGGCCGTGGGAAAGGTGTCGTTGGACGACTGCCCACGGTTGACGTGGTCATTGGGGTGGATGGGTTTCTTGCTGCCCAGCTCGCCGCCGAGCATCTCGATCGCCCGGTTGGCGATCACTTCGTTGGCGTTCATGTTGGACTGGGTGCCGGAGCCGGTCTGGAACACCACCAGCGGGAAGTGCTCGTCCAGTTGCCCGCTGATGACTTCGTCCGCGGCCTTGACGATCGGCAGGGCGATGGCTTCCGGCAGTTCGCCGAGCTTGAGGTTGGCCAGGGCCGCGGCCTTCTTCAGCAGGCCCAGGGAGCGGATCATCGGCGCGCCCCACTGGAAGCGCGAACGGCCGATGGGGAAGTTGTGGATGGAACGCTCGGTCTGAGCGCCCCAATAGCGGTTGGACGGTACGGCGATGGTCCCCATCGAGTCGGATTCATGACGCATGTTCAAGGTGCTCCAGTGGTGGGCGCAAAGCGCAATCAGGTCGGGGTTGCCGGGCAGGCGCCCTGCCCGGCGTGGTGCACGGGCGTCCTACTCCTTGAGGACGGAGGCCATTTTTTCCAGGTGCGCGCAGGCCCGCACCACGTACTCGTCGGACAGCGCGGCGATGCGCCGGTAGTCGATCTGCTGGCCGGTGGCCTGGGTATAGAGGCGCAGGGCCTCGGTGGCGTGGCGGAAATGCCGGGCCTCGACGGCGCCGCAGTGCACGCTGAGGAAGCCGGCGATGCGGTTGGCCTCCCCCGCCGGATACCCGCAGGACTCGCGCAGCCAGTGCTTCCACAGCGGGGTCATGAGGTTGTATTCGCCGGTGTTGAACAGCTCGGTCAGGGCCATCATCTCCAGGGCTTCCACCAGGTTCGGCGCCAGCGGGCGCTTCGCCCCGACCCAGGTGGAGAACTCCTTGGTGATGGGGTTCAGGTACTTGTCCTGCAGGCGCCAGTTGTCCGAGCCGCAGATGGCCGAGGCCATGCGGTGATAGAGCTTGGAATGGTGGGGATGGCCGTGCATTTCACCCAAGCCGACGTCTTCGACGATGATCTCGCCGCAATGCCGGGCGGCCGCCAGCAGCTTGAGCTGGTTGTCCTCGCCGGGCAGGTCCGCGGACTCCTGCAGCAGCCGCACGATGATGCTGGACACTGCATGGGCCGCGCCGTCGGGGCTGCGCCAGCCGCAGAAAAAGGTGCACAGCGAATCTTCGGACCAGCGACGGGAGGTCATGCGCTGGTAGGTCAGGCAGTAACCGTCCAGCAGGCCGGGGTGGTTTTCAAAACCGCTGAGCAGGGCCTCCTGCAGATTCCGATCCTCGACATCCACCAGTGCCTGATGCACATAGCCGATGAACGCCTCGCGGGAACTCTCCATGTTTCTCTCCTGTATTGACTCTTGGGTTCACGGACAACAAGCCAGGCGTCGCCGCCCCGGGCCTCTGGACGGGCTCGGAAACCAGGACAACGCAGCGGCAGATGCGGGTGACGGCAGCGCTCAATCCATGACGATCGCCGACATGAACTGGGCGAAGCGGCTCAGGCCTTCGATCAGTTCCTGGTACTCGACGGCGTAGGAAATGCGGATGCAGTGGGGGTCGCCACAACCGGACCCGGGGACCACGGCAATGTGCGCCTCGGTCAGCAGCAGGTCGGCGAGGTGGTCGACGTCGCGGATCGGCTGGCCGCGGTAGTAGCCGCCCAGGCGCGAAGCGATGTCGATGTACAGGTAGAACGCCCCTTCCGGCGGCGCATAGCGGATGCCTTCCAGGCGATCCAGGTAGGTGCGCGCGGCGTGCAGTTGCCGCTGCAGGAACGGATTGACCTGGGCGGCGAACTGCGCCGAGTCGGCGTTCAGGGTATTGAGCGCGGCGTACTGCGACAGGCTGCTGGGGTTGGAGGTGGTGTGGCCCTGCAGGTTGTGCATGGCCGCGATCACCGGCGCCGGGGCACAGGCGTAGCCGATCCGCCAGCCGGTCACCGCCTGGCTCTTGGAGAAGGAATCGATCAGCACGGTCTGGGCCTTGAGCGCCGGGAACAGCGCCAGGATGTTGTGGTGCTGGTGGGGTTCGCGCACCAGGCCGCGATAGCACTCGTCGAACATCACCCACAGCCCGCGCTCGAAGGCCAGCTGGGCGATCGCCAGCAGTTGCTGCCGTTGGTAGACGGTGCCGGTTGGGTTGTTCGGGGTGTTGATGACGATCATCCGCGTGCGTTCGCTCAGCGCACCCTGCACCGCTTCCAGGGTCAGCCGGTAGTCGTCGTCGCGGGTCGGCACCAGTACCGGGGTGGCGCCCGCCAGACGGATCTGGGTGGGAAAGGTTTCCCAGTAGGGGCTCGGCACTATTACCTCGTCGCCGGGGTTGAGCAGCACCATGCAGGCGTTGTACAGGGCCTGCTTGGCCCCGGCGGTCACCGCCACTTCATTGGCGGCAAAGTTCACGCCGGTGCGCTGGCTGACCCGCTGGGCGAGCTTCTCCCGCAGGGCCGGCAGGCCAATCGGCGGGGTGTAGCGGTTGCGCGCGCTTTCAATGGCTTCGATGGCCCCGGCGCGCATGTCCTGGCAGGCATCGAAGGACAGTTCACCGGCGGCGAAATTGATCACCTTGACCCCGCTTTCCTTCAGGGCGTTGGCTTTGCTACGCATGCTGGACGTGCCCGGCGCACTGAGGCCCAGGGCACGGTTGGACAACGACAATCGGCTTGCAGTGGCTTCGCTGTTATTCATGTTGTTACCTGCGAAAACGATCTGGAAGCAAGGCGCCCCGGAGTCGGGAAAACACCCTGCGCAGCCCACCTGGCCAAGGCCCCCAGCCAGGTCTTCTTACATTCTGATGACAGTCGCAAACACCGGCCAATACCGTTTGCGTCGTGATTGATACTGGAAAAGTAAGAACTATCTGAAGGTGCCGCTGGCCGCGCGCAGAATGCATCAGGCCCGGGCAGAACAGCCCCGGGCCTGATGGTTTCTGGCTCGACAGCGGTCTTCAGGCGCAGTCGGAGACGGACCTCGCGTCGGCGTCCATGCCCCGCTGCACGTACCAGGACAGGGGCAGGGTCAGCAGCAGCGTGGCGGACAGGGCCATCACCGCCAGGGGAATCCCGGTGACGTCACCCAGGCTGCCGAACAGCACCGGAGCCAGGGCCCCGCCGCCGATGGTGCCGGTGTAGAACAGCGAGAACGCCTGCTCGCGCTTGCCGGCACCGGCCAGGTCCGGCACCGCGCCATACAGCACCGAGGACGTGCCGTTCAGGGCCAGGCCCAGCAGCGGCAGCATCACCATCAAGCCGGCATAGGGCAGGAACACCGCCAGCACGATCAGGCTGGCGGTGGTGAACTCGGTGATCCACACGGTTTTCATCATGCCGATGCGCGCGCCGAGGTAGCCGCACAACAGCTTGCCAAAGGCGCCACCGACGAACAGCAGGGTCAGGGCCAGGCCGATACCGGCGGTGCCGGCGCCCTTGGCCTTGAGCAGGAACGGCAGGAAGGTCAGAAAGCCCATGCGCACCGCGCTGTCCAGGGTGCCGGTGAGGATCAGCGCGCGCATCCCGCTGGCCGAGCCCTGGCCCTTGGCCGTCTTCGGCGCTTTCTCGCTGATGGCCGTGGTGATCGCCCGGGAGGGAATCAGCCACCACAGCAGCAGCGCGGCGGCCAGTCCCAGAAGGCCGATCAGGGTGACGCTGGCGCGCCAGCTGATCAGCGTCAGCAACAGGCCCACCAGGCCCGGGACCAGGGTCTTGCCGATATCCCCGGCGAAGTTGTACTGGGACAGGGCCTCCTTGACCCCGCCGCCGGCTTCATGGGTATCGGTGATCAGGGAGGACGCCAGCGGGTGCTGGGTACTGGCCCCCAGGCCGCCGAGCAGCAGGGCCAGGAGCAAAACGCCCAAGCCGCCGGCCTGCCCCGCCAGCAGGTAGGCCAGCCCGGCCAGGGCGGTGCCGCCCACCAGCAGGCGCTCGCGTCCCCAGCGCCGGGCGGCGCGACTGGCCAGCAGTTGGAAGCCGGCCATCATTCCGGAATAGACCCCGCGCAGCAGGCCGATCTGGGCGTAGCTCATGGCGAACTGCGCCTGCCAGATCGGCAGCAGCACGTAGATCACGTCCGTCAGGCCGTCATGCACCGCATGGGCGCTGCAACCGGCGAACAGGGAGCGACGACGCACGCTGGCATCGCTCATCGGCGCGGCCTCCAGGGAGGCGCTGTGTTTCAGATCATTCATCGTCGGCCAGGCTGCGAGGGGGGAAAGGAAGCGGATCAGTCACAGGATAGGCAAGCCGGTGCCGGCCACAAGCCCCGCTTGCGGGGCCGGGCCGGCGACCCTCAGCGCAGTGCTTGGGCGCAGTCGCGCATCACCCGCGCCTTGCGCTGCAGGTATTCGGCGAAGATGTCCCGCGCGGCCTGCGGGTCGACCTGCACCTGCATGGCCTCGACGAACTCGTTGACCGCCGCCACGGCATGGGCGAAGTGGTTGCTCTCGGTGCCGCCGGTGTGCACGGTGACCCAGGCCACGGTGGTCCGGGCCTTTTCCGCCGGCACGCCCATGTCGCGGACGAACCACTGCTTGTACAGCGGGTGGATGTACTCCACTTCACCGTGGGTGTAGACCTCGTGGACCAGGGTGGTCAGCAGGCCTTGCAGCAGGTCACGGTCGCGCAGGCGGCGAAAGTCGGTCCAGTCCTTGAACGCCTGCGCCGAAGGCAGGCAGTTTTCCTTGAGCAGCCACTGATCGTCACCGCAGATCGGCGTGGCCATGTTGTAGAACAGGTCCGAGTGCAAGGTGTTGCCCAGGGCGCCCAGGTCTTCGTCGGTGATCCGCTGCAGGCTGCCGCAGGCCCGATAGAGGCCCTCGGCGGCGGCCGAGCCCTGCTCGGAACGGGCCAGCAAGGTGATGCGGTTGGCCAGGCCGGAGACGCTGGTGGCGGAGTTGTTGGTCTTCGACCAGCTGGCGAAGAACTTGCGCAACACCGCAGGCGCGTGGCGGCGCGAGGTGAGCTTCTCGAAGGCATTCTCGATGTCCACCAGAGCGTTTTCCTCGCTCCAGAAGGCTTCGAACAGCGCATGCTTCAAGACACTGGCCGGCATGTCGTTCAACACAGGTTCGACGATCTTCAGCAACTGGCTCTGCCGGGTCAGTACGTTATTCATGGTCACCTCACGTATTCCTTGTTGGATGATGAATCAAGCGGGTTGCGGCCGACTGGCGGCCGGCGTTTCGGGTTTGAGGGGCTTCCAGCCGCCCCAGGCGATCAACAGCGACAGCAGCTGGAAGACCACGATCAACGCCACGCAGCCCTGCCAGCCCCAGTGACTCCAGAGCAAGGCCGGGATCACGGCGCCGAAACTGCCTCCCAGGTAATAGAACGTCAGGTACAGCCCCACCGCGCCGGCCTTGTTGTGGCGAGCGGTGGCGGTGGTAAAGGAGTTGGCCGCGGCCTGGGCCAGGAACACCCCGGTGGAGCTCAGGGCCAGGCCCAGCACGATCAGCCATAGCGAGGGCAACAGGGTCAGGACCGAACCGCTGACCCCGAGCAGGGCCGCGGCGATCAGCAGCTCGGCCTGGGGCCGGGACTTGCTCAGGCGGCCGGCGATGGGGATCACCACCAGCGCCAGGAGGAATACGCTGTAGATCGCCCCCAGGGCTGCGGCGCCCAGGTCGAACGGCGGCAGGCTGAGGTACAGCCCGGCGTAGGTGAAGGTGGCCACTTGCGAGAACAGTACGCAAAAGCCCACGCCGTAAGCCGCCAGCAGCGGCCGGCTGCACAGTTCGCGCAGGGCGCCCAGGCGGCTCGGCCGGCTTCTGGCCACCGGCGGCGGATTGGCCGGCAGCAGCAAGTGAATGGCCAAGCCGATCAGCAGGCTCAGGCCCGCCAACAGGGCGAAGGCCTCGCGCCAGCCGACGTATTCGGTCATGAAGCCGGTGACAAAACGTCCGGCGAACCCGCCCAGCACGGTGCCGGCCACATACAGGCTGGTGACTTCGGTGACGGTGCCGCCACTCCAGCGATCACCGATGTAGGCCACGCTGGTGGCGAACACCACCGGAATCAGCATGCCTTCGATGAAGCGCCAGACCAGCAACTGGGCAAAGCTGCCGGCACAGGCCGCGAGCAACGCCGGCAGCGCCAGCAACAGGGACGCCAGGACAATCACCGAGCGCTGCTGGAAGCGACCGGTGAAACGACTGACGAAGGGCGCGGTGATGGCCACCGCCAGGGTGGTCACGGTGATGCTCCAGCCAGCGTCCCTGATGCTCACGGCAAAACTCTGGGAGAACTCCTGGAGAATGCCCTGGGTTGCATACAGGTTGAGAAAAGCCGCACAGCCACACAAAAACAGGGCAATGCGAGCACAATGCTGGCGCGCGTTCATGAAACCTCTCGTTTTCTGACGAAAGGCCTTTATAAAATACGCCGCCGATCCAAGACCAATACCGATTTACGACCGATCAATACCCAGGGAACCGGATGCTCGATCTACGCAGATTGCGTTACTTTTTGACCGTCGCCGAAGAGCTGCACTTTGGCCGCGCCGCCTTGCGCCTGCACCTTGCGCAGCCCCCGCTGACGCGGCAGATTTCGGCACTGGAAGCCGAGCTCGGGTTTCGCCTGTTCGATCGCACCAGCCGCACCGTCAGCCTTACCGCCCAGGGCCGGCACTTCCTGCCTTATGCCCGGGCGGTGCTGGAGCAGGTGGACCTGACCCAGGTCATGGCCGGCAAGCTGGCCAAGGGTTGCGCCGGACAGCTGGCCCTGGGCTACGCCAGCTCCATCGCCCTGTCGGACCTGTTCAGCCAGGCGATCCAGGCCTTCGCCCAGCGTTTCCCGGACGTGCAACTGACCCTAGTCGAAGGCGCGTCGGTCAGCCAGTGGTCGCAGATTGTCGACGGGCGGATCGATATCGGCATGGGCCGGATGCGGCCGCCCTGCGAACAGAGCGAAATCCAGGCCCTGTCCCTGGGAGACGAACCCCTGGTGGCGGCCATCTCCAGCGACAGCCCCCTGGCCGCCCAGGATCAGGTGACCCTGGCCGAGCTCAGCGAGCATCCGTTGATTCTGTTTCCCGCCGACTACGGCTCGGGGCTCAACGAAGCGATCGAACAACTCTACCGGCGCAACAGCCTGCCCCTGCGCCCCGGCCCCAGTGGTCGGCAGATCACCTCGATCATCGCCCTGGTGGCGGCCGGCCAGGGCATTGCCCTGGTGCCGCGCTGCACCCAGACCCTGGCGAAAAAGGGCGTGACCTACCGCCCGCTGACGGACCCCGGCGCCACCGCGCAACTGCTGGTACTGACCCGCAGGCAGGGGCGCAGCCAACTGGTGGAAGCCTTTATGGGGGTGCTCGATGAACTGCTGCAGGCGCAGCCGGAGACGGCCGCACGCTAGTCCGGACGCGCCGAGCCCCGGGCGCCTCTTCAGCCTCTCGGCCGAATGACTGGTGCTGGGCGCCGGCCAATACGCCACAGGCCAGCGGGCCGCTACTGGCTGCTGCGGGCGAGTCAGCCGGGCAGCGAGGCTTCACCGTCGAGTGTGCGAGCCAGGTCCAGGTGCATGGCCCAGAGTTCTCCGACCTCGATCATCGCGCGGTGGCTGTGCTGGACCGAGCCCTCCTGGGTCCAGAGAAACGGGTAGAAGGAAAAACACTGATCGGCACTCAGTGCCTGGACATCAAGGTGCCAGTCATCCCAGCGAAGGTCCTGGTAGAAAACGGCCAGCTGGTCGCTCAAGGCCCAGGCGAGAAAGTCGCTGTAGCCGATGTCCAACGGCTCCCACAGCAGCGTATCGGGCGCCCAGTAGTACATCGCCCCCACATCAGAGCCCAGACCGCCACCGTTGATGGCAAAGAACCCTCCTGCGGCGTCATCAGCCACCAGCAAGGCCCCCTGGACGCGGCCGTCATTCCAATCGACAAGATTGCGCGACAAGTGCCGATGCCCCGACCCCAGCACCCGCAACCAGCCGTGGTCGATGAGCAACCCACCGGTTTCGTAAGCCATCGCTCCCAAGGTTGAGTGAGTCGTGACTTGCAGCGCGGACAGCAACCTGGCGTTGTCGCTGGATGGGGGCAGTAGCTGATAGTTGCGACGGGTTTCTTCCAGCAGGCTCATGATCAAAGGCAACGCCGAATCGCCGCTGTTTATCAGATCTTGCAAGCTTCTCATCGACCGTTCCCTGGAAAAAGGAACGGATTATATCCACCTGGTCGTCAGTGCGGAGCGGGTCATATCGATGGGGGCTCAGCGCGTCACCGGCGTCCTGTACCGCGCTGCCAGTTGTCTTGAGCCGGCAGCCATGGGGGGCCTTTCTAGAATGCCTTTCATCACTGCCGCAAAGTGCCTGAAACTTTTTCAGGCGCTTTTGCAGCAGCCGCCGCGGGTTCTAAGCCGACAGCCTCTGGAGATTTTGGTGATTGCACAGGCGCTTGCTCCTGCAACTGCCTGGCGCTCTTGCGCTGCTCCTGGGCTTCAATCCAGTTAGGCACCGTCGCCATCATGATCTTGATGGCCTCAAACACAGCCATCCCGCCCACCCAGCGGACGAGTTGCTTGTCGACATCGTTAAACGCGAGTGTTTGCTGCTGGCGCTCTTGTTCCCTCACCTGTCGCAGATTCTCCCGATAGTCCTCGTAGTCATGCGCATAAGGCAACGTTGCCCATAGAACGTTTGCAGAAGGCCAACCCGCAATCACAAGCATCGAGGCGTAGGCGACAAACAATGGAATACGCCCACGAAAACGCAGGATCAACATTGAGATCGACATGAAGCACAAGACATAGAGCTGGAACGGAACAAGGAGAATGGCTAAGGACTCCCAATTTTCCCAATGGCGCAAGACCCACAACGTCGTTAACACTGATCACTCTCCATCATTTACAGACCACGGAAATCCAGGGACTGCGGGGCTGGCTGTTCCACCCAGCAGCAAACGTCAGTACGCGTTTCACAGGGCACGTACTGGATTCTGAACTTTGCGCATAAACGGCCGATCATTCCTTTTGATCTCTTGCCAATGGGGCGCAGATCGTAGCGCATCTTCAAAGCAGGCATCAGCTGCTTCCTCACATCCACCACATCGACCTGGATGCGGGTCGGGATCAGCGGCTCGTCGTCCGGCTCTTCCTTGCGGGCCCGGTTGACGTACATATCCCCGCACTCCTTGGTGGCCTGCTCATAAAGCTGGGCAGTCAGGGCCAGGTTGCGCATGCTCTCGGCCTTTTCGGCCATCCTGGCCGGGCCGCGGAGGCGAAGTGCGCGGTTGGCGCCGTGTCCTCTCGAAAGCGCTTGCGGGTCTCCTCGAACAGCTGCTTCCACTTAGCCGAGAGCCCTTTCCCGGACATCTTCGTCGGGTCATGCGATTCAATCTGCTGGCGGGGGATGATGAAGGCCGGCACATCACCGAACCAATCACACATCTGTTGCCCCATCCGGGCCTTTTGCCATCCACCGACCCGAAACGCTACCTGCTCGGCCTGCCCCAGGACTATGCGGTCCTCGATGCCCACATGACACGGATGCCTGCATCCAGTAGGTGGGCGTGGTCTTCGTTGTGGATGCTGCCAGTGTCGGTAAGGATCTCGGCCTGAAGCCGTTCCCATACCTCTGGTGCTAGAGCCAGGCGGATAAGCGCTTACCAGTCCAGTCAGGTCATGGGCGCAGACAGCACCCGAGAAGATGAAGACGGCCCAGGCCTTTCGGTCCACCAAGTCGTCACGGTGCCACCAACTCGCGGCGAACGCGCCAACCAATCCCGCGGTCAACCACGTATCAAGCCTGTCGAGCAGGCGGTACAGAAACTCCGTGCGCTCGACTCCGTGGGCTTAATCAAAAAGGCTTTTTCCGGTTTGGGCGAAGCCCAAAGATTAAAATCACTAGATAGAAGACCCGGCACATGGCCGGGTCAGTGGCTACAGATAGCCTTTATGCAACCAGGTCCCAGGTAATGGCCAGAGATCCAGTCGCGGTAGTACCTGGGAGCCAGGAACCAGCGGTCACCCATAGCCCCATACCAGCAGGTACGAACAGTGGAGCCGGGAGGAGGACCTGGGAATGGCTGTTCGCGACAGCCGGACCATTGCCATTGAAAATGCAGCGAGTACTAGCATCACCGGTAATGGTAGGCGCTGTCTCCGAGGCATACAGATTGACGTACCCACTGGTTGGATCGATGGAAGCTGTCTGAATGGTCAGACCGTTCACGTTCTCGGCTGGCGAGACGATCTGTACAACCCCCTTCGGGAACAAATTGCCGAAGTGTTTACCAATTTTTACTGCGCTCATTTTTAACACCTTTGAGTCGAATGATTGTTCACGGAGGATTCCGCTTTCATGTCGCTCAGAGGCGATGTGTTCGAAGCTCTTGGCTTTCAACAAGCAGGCCACTAAGGCCCGATACAGCTGAGCACCATCTTTTACTTGGTAATGAGCATGTCGATGGTGCTGGTGTCGCAGACGTAGTTGGCCTTCTTGTCGAGGACCACGTAGAGAGCAGAACCTTTGGTGACAGGTACTTTGCTGGCCGAAAAGACAGCACCGTTACCTCTGCCCAAGCTACCAGACTGAAGAACCGTGTCCCCCTGATTCAAAGACCAGGCAACGCCATCACCGCAACTACTGTGAATACTGCTTACTCGCCCGAGAATGTTGACCTCGCCCACCACAGGACTGGTCCAACGGATGACGGTCTGGCTGTTCTGGCCCGGGTGAAATGCCACGTCACCAGCTGCAATGGTAAAGCTGCCGTTTGCCGTGTAGGTGTAAGGTTTCAGGTGAACCGACACGTGTGCCCCAGATACTTGATCCATCCAGCATGTAGCCGGGAGGTTGTTACATGAGTCGGCTTTGAAGTACGGCAGTGGGACGTAGTTTTCGGCCTTGTTCACACCAGACGAGTTCTGCATAAACGACCAAGGAGAACCTTGTGGGGTACTCTCCTTTGCCAGAATTACATCCCTTGCCAAGTTCCAAGACATTGCTGTGTCAGCAAAGGCACTCATGCTGGCACCAAAAAGCGCCAACAAACCGAGCAGGGAAACACTGATAGTCTTTTTCATTTGGATTGCCTATTGAGTCGAATGATTTGTCGCGGATGATTCCGCTTTCATGTCGCTCAAGGGCGATAGCTCGAGGCTCAAAGCCTTCACTCGGTCACATGCAGATCAGCACCTTCATCAAGCTGATACTCGCATCCTATGTGCTCGAGGAGTGGAATGACTAT
Source organism: Pseudomonas protegens (assembly GCF_013407925.2). NCBI lineage: Bacteria > Pseudomonadati > Pseudomonadota > Gammaproteobacteria > Pseudomonadales > Pseudomonadaceae > Pseudomonas > Pseudomonas protegens. Next base: position 970,968 of record NZ_CP060201.1, read on the forward strand.
CTCAGCAAAATACTGTCTATTCAACCAGTATTTTGCGAGATACGTTTCATCCCTATAAATCTCATTCTTTCGATAAAATTCCCGGCGTCGACACCTCAGCGCATCGATCTCGCAACTCCAGTCTCGCGCCGCCCTGTAGCATTGATGGAGCAGAATGCGTGGGCTGCTGGTGTTGATTCGGTACGTCGTACTATCCGGCTATCGACGTCCAGGCATTCCCGAGGACTGTCCTGGCTACAGGTGAAATCGAAGCAATAAAAAACCGGCGCAGTGGCCGGGTTCAGGATTTTGTGTGCGTTTCGCGTTACTTGTGCACCGCGAGAAAAGTACGCGTAAAAGCCTGTCATATCAATATTATTATGCTGCCTTTTTGTCAGTTCCCGCGCAGATCATCTGCCATACAGGTTTCTGAGCCTGAATATCCACTTCCTTGATCAGTTCTGTCAGGACTCCCACAATCCCAGCCAATCACGCGTCCAGCTCTTCGGATCGATCGTGACCCCGAAGAACTCTTTCATCTCCGCGGCGACTCGGGCCGGCCCCCACTCCGCAGCACCGTGAGCCTCCCCCTTGTAGAACTGAAGGGCCAGGGTTACCAAGTATTGAGCCTTCACACGCTTGACCGATGTCAGGTCTGGCAACGCGACCTCGGCGGTAATCAGCAGCACTGCGCTCAGCAGGTCGCGCATGTTCATCGCTGGGTGGTACAGGTAAAGGCCTGTGCCCGGACAACCCAGCAGCCAGCACCATCAACCGAATCGAGAAGAAGCAACGCAAGCGGCACACCGTCGAAGGCCTGAAAGCCATCCGGGAGAAGTCGCCGTTCTGGCTGCAGAACGCGATCGACCTCGCGCTGATCACCGCGCAACGCCGGACGGACATCTTGAACATGCGATTCGATGGTGTTCGGGAAGGTTATTTGTATGTGGTGCAACAGAAGACGGCCAAGGCCAGCGATGCGGCATGGATTCGGTTCAAGGTGACCGAAGAGCTACAGGCCGTTATCAGCCGGTGCCGGGATGACATCGTCTCGCCTTACCTAATCCATCGCCGGCCAGACCGCAAGAAGCAGAAACAGGCGCAGACGAAAGACCACTGGACACAGGTCGAAGAACGATATCTGACGCGAGCCTTCAAAGAAGCCCGGGAAGCGGCGGATTGTCACAAGGGATGGAAAGAGGAGGAAATGCCGGGCTTCCACGAAGTGCGGGCGCTGTCACTACACCTCTATCAGAAAGCCGGAAAGGATGGTCAGAAGATCGCCGGCCACGCCAGCGAGACCATGACCAAAAACTACCAGAAAGACCATGCCGAAATTGTCTAGTCAGAAGCAATTCCAGACCTAAATATCAGCGAAATTACCGGTTAGTTTTGCGCAGGCACAAAAAAGCCGATCAAAAGATCGGCTTAAGTGTCTGATTTTCATCAGAAAATATGGTCGGGACGGAGTGATTCGAACACTCGACCCCTAGCACCCCATGCTAGTGCGCTACCGGACTGCGCTACGCCCCGACTAGGCGTGAAACCTGTTTCACTTCTCAGGAAACGTTGAGGAATATACCGCAAGCTTTTGAAAAGTGGAAGTATTTAAAACAGAGAATTACTTCTTGAGCACCACAAGCACATCTTCCAGCTCAGAAATCATCTGACGGATCAGTTGCTTGTACTGGGTGGTGTCGTCTTTGGCCTCATCACCGGAAAGGCGCAGACGTGCGCCACCGATGGTGAACCCCTGATCATAGAGCAGCGCGCGGATCTGCCGGATCATCAGCACATCCTGGCGCTGATAATACCGGCGATTTCCGCGGCGCTTGACAGGGTTGAGCTGAGGAAACTCCTGCTCCCAATAACGCAGCACATGCGGCTTGACCGCACAGAGCTCACTGACTTCACCAATAGTGAAGTAGCGTTTACCCGGAATCACCGGGAGCTCGTCGTTATGACTTGGTTCCAGCATATGCCTCAACTCGGGCCTTCAACTTCTGCCCTGGACGAAAGGTGACCACACGGCGAGCCGTGATCGGGATTTCTTCACCCGTTTTAGGGTTGCGGCCAGGACGCTGGCGTTTATCCCGAAGGTCGAAGTTACCGAAACCGGACAATTTGACCTGTTCGTTATCTTCGAGAGCATGCCTGATTTCTTCAAAGAACAGCTCGACCAATTCCTTGGCCTCGCGTTTATTCAGGCCTAGCTCTTCGTAGAGACGTTCGGCCATTTCAGCTTTCGTCAGAGCCCCCATACGTCACTTCCTTAACGTGGCGTTCAACCTTTGTTCGAGCGAGGTGAGGATATTTTGCGTCGTGGAGTTCACCTCATCGTCATTAAGAGTGCGCGATGGATGCTGCCAGGTCAAGCCGACGGCAAGGCTTTTTCTATGCGGATCAATGCCTTTACCCTGGTACACGTCAAATAGCCTGAGGTCTGTCAGCCACTCACCTGCATTTTCACGGATTACGTCCAGAACAGCGCTTGCCGCAACATCACGATCTGCCAGCAACGCCAGATCTCGACGCACCTCTGGGAAGCGTGACAACTCATGGAACTTCGGCAAACGCCCCTGAGCCACTTCGCTCAGAACCAGTTCGAACACATAAACCGGACGGTCCAGCCCTAGGGTCTTTGCCAACTCAGGGTGAATCGCTCCCAAATAGCCGATCTCGCGACCATCGCGCTCGATACGCGCAGTCTGACCAGGATGCAGCGCAGGATGCTTGCCCGGAACGAAAGTGAATGTATCCAGAGCCCCAGCAATCCCCAACACGGCCTCAACATCCGCCTTGACGTCAAAGAAGTCCACGACATCGCGACCTTGCGCCCACCCTTCAGGCAAGCGACTGCCACAAACGACGCCCGCCAGCATTGGCTGCTGCTTCAACCCTTCCAACTGGCCGACGAAACGCAAGCCACTTTCAAACAAGCGGACACGATCCTGTTGACGGTTCAGGTTGTACTGAAGCGCCTTGACCAGCCCCGGCCACAAGGAAGAACGCATGGCTGCCATGTCGGCTGAAATAGGGTTGGCCAGCAGTAGCGGTTCGGCACCTGGACTGAACAGCTCAAAGAGTTTTGGATCGATGAAACTGTAAGTGATTGCTTCCTGATAGCCACGAGCAACCAACAGACGCCGCAATGCGGGCAGATCACCTTGCGCTTCGGCCTTCGCCTGAGGCGCCAGGCGAGCCTGCGGATAGCGAACCGGCAGACGGTTGTAACCATAGAGACGCGCCAACTCTTCGATCAAATCGACTTCAAGACTGATATCGAAACGATGGCTCGGCACTTCAACACGCCATTGCCCTGCTCCATCGGCAGTCACTGCCAGACCCAGTCCGGTGAGCAGACGCTCGACTTCAGAGCCGTCCATTTCCATGCCCAACATCTGGGCAATGCGTTCAGCGCGCAACGTGACAGGCGCTACAGACGGCAAGTGCTGCTCACTGACTGTTTCAATGATCGGGCCAGCGTCACCGCCGGTGATCTCCAGCAACAAACCGGTCGCACGCTCCATAGCTTCGCGAGCCAGCTGCCAATCCACACCGCGCTCATAGCGATGGGACGCATCAGTGTGCAGGCCATAGGAACGGGCCTTACCGGCAACCGCGATCTGATCGAAGAACGCGCTTTCCAGGAATACATCACGCGTGTTGGCGGTGACGCCACTGTGCTCGCCACCCATCACACCGGCAATTGCCAGGGCACGGGTATGGTCAGCGATCACCAAGGTGTCGCTACGCAGTGTCACTTCCTGACCGTCGAGAAGAACCAGCTTCTCGCCCTCTTCCGCCATGCGCACACGAATGCCACCGTTAATCTCCGCGAGATCAAAGGCATGCAGCGGCTGACCCAGCTCGAGCATCACATAGTTGGTGATATCCACCGCTGCATCGATGCTGCGCACATCGGCGCGACGCAGACGCTCGACCATCCACAGCGGGGTCGGCTTGGAAAGATCGACGTTACGAATGACCCGGCCCAGGTAGCGTGGACAGGCGACTGGAGCCAGGACTTCCACAGGACGAACTTCGTCATGGGTGGCAGCCACTGCCTTAACTTCCGGACGCTGGACTTTCGCCGCGTAAAGCGCGCCGACCTCACGGGCCAAGCCGGCCAGGGACAGGCAATCACCACGGTTTGGCGTCAGATCGACCTCGATACTGGCATCGTCAAGATTCAGGTAGGCACGAATGTCGTCCCCCACCGGAGCATCAGCCGGCAACTCCATCAGGCCGTCATTGCCTTCGCCGATCTGCAGTTCTGCCTGCGAACACAACATTCCGTTGGATTCAACGCCACGCAGCTTGGCTTTCTTGATCTTGAAGTCGCCCGGCAGCTCGGCGCCAATCATCGCAAATGGGACCTTCAGACCCGGACGCACGTTGGGTGCGCCACAGACCACCTGGAAGGTTTCCGCGCCATTGCTGACCTGGCACACACGCAGCTTGTCGGCATCAGGGTGCTGCTCGGTGCTCAACACCTCGCCCACCACTACCCCACTGAAATCACCGGCGGCTGGCGTTACGCTATCAACCTCAAGACCGGCCATCGACAGACGAGCAACCAACTCGTCGCGACTTACTTGCGGGCTAACCCAGCCACGCAACCATTGTTCACTGAATTTCATCCTGCTCTCCTAATAGATTCGTTACGGACGCGCGACTAGCGAAATTGCGCAAGGAACCGCAAGTCGTTGTCGAAGAACAGGCGCAAGTCATTGACACCGTAACGCAGCATGGCCAGGCGCTCAGCGCCCATGCCGAAGGCAAAGCCCTGGAACTCTTCCGGGTCGATCCCGGACATACGCAGCACGTTCGGGTGAACCATGCCGCAACCCATCACCTCCAGCCAGCCAGTCTGCTTGCAGACCCGGCAACCTTTACCGCTGCACATCACACATTCCATATCAACTTCGGCGGAAGGCTCGGTGAACGGGAAGTAAGAGGGACGGAAACGCACGGCCAGTTCTTTTTCAAAGAACACCCGCAAGAACTCTTCAATGGTGCCTTTCAGGTCGGCGAAGTTGATATCGCGGTCGACCAGCAGGCCTTCGACCTGGTGGAACATTGGTGAGTGGGTGATATCGGAGTCGCTACGATACACACGGCCCGGGCAGACGATGCGAATCGGCGGCTGCTGCGATTCCATGGTGCGGACCTGTACCGGCGAGGTATGGGTGCGCAACAACATGTTTGCATTGAAATAGAAGGTGTCATGCATCGACCGGGCCGGGTGATGACCGGGGATGTTGAGCGCCTCAAAGTTGTGATAGTCGTCTTCGACCTCAGGGCCTTCGGCAATGCCATAGCCGATATGGGTGAAGAACTGCTCGATACGTTCCAGGGTCCGCGTAATCGGGTGCAGACCACCGGAGGTCTGGCCACGGCCCGGCAGGGTTACGTCAATGCATTCGGCTGCGAGCTTGGCGCTGAGTTCCGCCTCCTCGAAAGCGGCTTTGCGCGCATTGAGAACCTCTGTCACACGCTCCTTGGCCACGTTGATCAGCGCACCGACTTGCGGGCGCTCTTCGGCCGGGAGATTGCCCAGGGTCTTCATCACCTGAGTCAGCTCGCCCTTCTTGCCAAGGAAGTGAACCCGGATCTGTTCCAGGGCATTGATGTCTTCAGCGTGTTGCACGGCCTCAAGTGCTTGAGAAACCAGCGCATCCAGGTTTTCCATGTACAGACTCCAGATACAAAATAGGGGAAGAGCTTGAAGGCTCTTCCCCTATTTATGACGTTTAACACCAGAGCCCACGATAGGTGAGCCCGGATGACTGTCGGGGGTACTTAAGCCAAGGTGGCTTTAGCTTTCTCGACAATCGCAGCAAACGCCGCTTTTTCGTTCACTGCCAGATCAGCCAGAACCTTACGGTCGATCTCGATGGACGCCTTTTTCAGGCCAGCGATCAAACGGCTGTAAGACAGACCGTTGGTACGAGCACCAGCGTTGATACGAGCGATCCACAGAGCGCGGAACTGACGTTTTTTCTGACGACGGTCACGGTAGGCGTATTGGCCTGCCTTGATTACCGCTTGCTTGGCAACACGGAATACGCGCGAGCGTGCGCCGTAGTAGCCTTTAGCAAGTTTCAGAATTTTTTTGTGACGTTTACGGGCAATGACGCCACGCTTTACACGAGCCATGAGTTACTTCCTCTATTCTTGATCCAAAAATTAACGAAGGCGCAGCATGCGCTCGACTTTTGCCACGTCAGACGGATGCAGCAAGCTGCTACCGCGCAGTTGACGCTTACGCTTGGTCGACATTTTGGTCAGGATGTGGCTCTTGAAAGCGTGCTTGTGCTTGATACCGTTAGCAGTTTTCAGAAACCGCTTAGCAGCACCACTTTTGGTTTTCATCTTTGGCATGTTCGGATACTCCGCATTCAGTTGATAAACATAATCAGAAGGCCTGCCGTGCCCTGTTGATTACTTCTTCTTTTTCGGGGCGATGACCATGATCAGCTGGCGTCCTTCCATCTTAGGATGCTGTTCGACCGAACCGTACTCTTGCAGGTCAGCTTCAACCCGCTTGAGGAGTTCCATCCCCAGCTCCTGGTGGGCCATCTCACGGCCGCGGAATCGCAAGGATACCTTGGCCCTGTCCCCGTCACTCAGGAAACGTACCAGGTTGCGCAGTTTTACCTGGTAATCCCCTTCCTCCGTCCCTGGACGAAACTTGATTTCTTTAACCTGAATCTGCTTCTGGTTCTTCTTCGCAGCGGCAATCTGCTTCTTCTTCTCGAAGATCGATTTGCCGTAATCCATCACCCGGCAAACAGGCGGGACTGCGTCGGCGGAAATTTCCACCAGATCCAGCTTGGCTTCTTCAGCTATACGAAGCGCTTCATCAATCGAGACGATGCCAATCTGCTCGCCGTCAGCGCCAATTAACCGAACCTCGCGTGCCGAGATATTCTCGTTGATCGGGGCTTTCGGTGCAGCTCGTTTATCTTGTCTCATATCACGCTTAATAATAATTACTCCGAATCTTGGCGACCACGCCGGGAAACCGCTTGTGCGAGGAACGCCGAGAATTGGTCCACAGGCATCGAGCCCAGGTCTTCACCTTCACGGGTACGCACAGCGACAGTCTGCATCTCGACCTCCCGATCTCCAATAACCAAGAGATAGGGAACCTTGAGCAAAGTATGCTCGCGGATTTTAAAGCCGATCTTTTCATTTCTCAAGTCGGACTTGGCACGAAATCCGCTTTGATTGAGTGTTTTTTCCACTTCGAGGGCAAAATCTGCCTGTTTATCAGTGATATTCATCACCACGGCCTGAGTCGGAGCCAACCACGCGGGGAATGCACCCTCGTAATGCTCGATCAGAATCCCGACAAACCGCTCAAAGGAACCGAGGATAGCCCGGTGCAACATCACCGGATGCTTGCGGCTATTGTCTTCGGAAACGTATTCAGCGCCCAAACGAATAGGCAGGTTGAAGTCAAGCTGCAAGGTGCCGCACTGCCAGACACGCCCCAGGCAATCCTTCAACGAAAATTCGATCTTCGGACCGTAGAACGCCCCCTCACCCGGCTGCAGATCGTACGGCAACCCGGCACTGTCCAAAGCGGCAGCCAAAGCATTTTCCGCGCGATCCCACAAATCATCGGAACCCACGCGCTTTTCAGGGCGAGTGGAAAGCTTCATCTCGATGTCTTTAAAGCCGAAGTCGGCATAGACATCCATGGTCAGCTTGATGAAAGCAGCAGACTCGGCCTGCATCTGATCTTCGGTACAGAATATGTGTGCATCGTCCTGAGTGAAGCCCCGCACGCGCATGATGCCGTGCAACGCACCTGACGGCTCGTTACGGTGGCAAGCTCCGAATTCGGCCAGGCGCATCGGCAGTTCGCGGTAGCTCTTGAGCCCCTGGTTGAACACCTGTACGTGGCACGGGCAGTTCATTGGCTTGATCGCGTAGTCGCGGCTTTCCGACTCGGTGGTGAACATGTTCTCGGAATAGTTGGCCCAGTGCCCGGACTTCTCCCAAAGACTGCGATCGACCACTTGTGGCGTCTTGATTTCCAGGTAACCGTTTTCGCGCTGCACCTTGCGCATGTACTGCTCAAGCACTTGGTACAGGGTCCAGCCATTGGGGTGCCAGAATACCATGCCCGGCGCTTCTTCCTGGGTATGGAACAGGCCCAGACGCTTGCCGATCTTGCGATGATCGCGCTTCTCGGCCTCTTCGATACGCTGGATATAGGCGGCGAGCTGCTTCTTATCCGCCCAGGCAGTACCGTAGACCCGCTGCAACTGCTCGTTCTTGGCATCACCACGCCAGTAGGCGCCCGAAAGCTTGGTCAGCTTGAAGGACTTCAGGAATCGCGTATTCGGCACGTGCGGACCGCGGCACATGTCGACATATTCTTCGTGATAGTAGAGGCCCATTGCCTGTTCATTTGGCATGTCCTCCACCAGGCGCAATTTGTAGTCTTCGCCGCGGGACTTGAACACTTCGATGACTTCAGCTCGCGGCGTAACCTTCTTGATCACGTCGTAGTCTTTCTCGATCAACTGCTGCATGCGCTGCTCGATGGCAGCCATGTCCTCAGGAGTGAAAGGCCGTTCGTAAGCGATGTCGTAATAGAAGCCTTCATCGATGACCGGGCCGATGACCATCTTGGCACTCGGATACAGCTGCTTGACGGCATGCCCCACCAAGTGAGCGCAAGAGTGGCGAATGATCTCCAGCCCCTCTTCGTCCTTTGGCGTGATGATTTGCAGGGTTGCATCGCCGTCGATCACATCACAGGCATCGACGAGCTTGCCGTTGACCTTGCCGGCCAAGGTGGCCTTGGCCAGGCCGGCACCAATGGATGCGGCGACCTCGGCTACGGAAACCGGATGATCGAATGAACGTTGACTGCCGTCGGGAAGAGTAATAGTGGGCATGGCGCCTCCTCTCCTAGTGGTGACCCCTACCAAAGGTCACGTGGGTTGGGATGAGCCAGTACGCGATTCAGTCCAGCCGTTCTATAACAAACGCCTGCCTCACAGTGGCAAGAGCCTTGCGGCCAACCAGGAAACCGAACCAGAGTGACTGGGGTTCACATCAAAAATTAATGAGGCATAGACTGCGAGGGAAGTGAGATACCCAAAGCTTGAAAACACCCAAGCCGGGCATGCTAGCACAGATAATTCCCAGCATCGCGCAGCATATTTCACGCCATCCACTTTCCTGCCTTTTGTTGGAAGAAAGTGAACTTGCGATGTACGTCGAGCCTCGAATACATCGAGAATCGTCGTCCTAGTCATCGACCTCAGGAGAACCCGTCCCATGCGCCTCACCCAACTGCTCGCCCTCGCCGCCCCGCTTGCCCTGCTTCTGCCGTTGAGCGCACAGGCTGCCTGGCCTGCCGGAACTCGCGCCGACTACATGAAGGACTGCACCGCCGCAGCCAGCCAAAACATCGATGCCAAAAGTGCAGAGAAGCACTGCGCCTGCGGGGCAGACAAGCTGAATGAAAAATTCACCACCGAGGAAATCAAGGAACTGATGAGCAAAACCAAGCAACCCAGCGCAGAACTCAGAACCCGAGCACTGGATGCCATCGCTGCTTGCCGAGTGGTCAAATAACTAGCCCGCGCCGGGAACAGGCCGTGTCCAGTCTATTAAACGAGTTTGAAACGCGGCTTTTTTCACAATTTACAAAGCTTTTACGGGGTTTTTTATCACCATTTGTTTTCCGCAAAAGCCGCTTAAACCGCGGCCTGCAGCCAACTCGGAGAGCAAAATACAGCGGCACACCAGGCAAAGAACTCCTACGGGGGGCTCCCAAGTCGAACATTTCGACTATGATAGCTCGGTGTGCCCAGTTGGCCTGAGCAGCACAGTACTACTGAAAATATATGTTTCTTGGAGATACACCATGTCTAATCGCCAAACCGGCACCGTAAAATGGTTCAACGATGAAAAAGGCTTCGGCTTCATCACTCCTCAAGGTGGCGGTGACGACCTGTTCGTACACTTCAAAGCTATTGAAAGCGACGGTTTCAAGAGCCTGAAAGAAGGCCAAACCGTTTCCTTCGTGGCTGAGAAAGGCCAAAAGGGTATGCAAGCTGCACAAGTTCGTCCTGAGTAATTTCTCAGCGAGCTAAAAAAACCCCGTACATGTGACGGGGTTTTTTGTGGGCGGGTGAAAACCTACTCAGCCGCAATTGACCCGAGTCACCACCAGGCCGGCATCCGTGTTGAGGTTCAAGCGGTCGGAGCGGTATTCCAGGGTGATCATGTCGTTAGGCTTGAGGAAGCGCGCATATTGCGCCCCAGAACGACTGCGAGCCTGCTCCAGCAGCTCTGGAGAAGCTTTCTTACCGATGGCGAATTCGGCAGCCGATGCTTCACAACGCGTGTGCCCGGACTCAGAGGCCACAGGTTCCTTTGTCGACCCGGCGGTGCTGCAGCCACTGAGGACGACGGCGGCCAACAAGGTTCCGAATGAAGCGAGCTTCCAAGGCATGAAGCCTCCTTTTCAAAATTAAGCAGAGATCGTGCGACAGTCGATTTTGCGTTTGGTTTCAAAAACACATGGCCTTTTGCCCTGCCCCACGGCTGGCGGACAAGTCTGCCTCAGCCATCGCCCCACTTTCACAGGACAATCGTCACTGAATATGAACGGCATTCAATAGATGTCGATATAGTCAAACGCCGGCTTCGGCCAGTTCTGCTTGAGTGCATTGAAGATCTGCATCACCCACACCTCATCGCTGGCCGCCACGTTGCCGACGTAACCGGACCCCGCCGCCCAGGTTTCCAAGCGAAACAACAGGCCCTCGATCTCGGCACCGCCCACTACCCCCGAAGAGATGTAAGCCATTCCGCCCTTGGTGACACGCAACTGGGTATGCACGCTGTCACTGGCCGAAGCCAGAAGCTGACGCACCGCCTCCAGGGTCAGGGCATCAGGCTGGTTCAAATCGATTTGCACAGTGGCTTCCTTGAGCGCAGGAAAAGCGCCAGTGTCGCACAGCACCTGCCTGATGCCTAAGTCGCAGTGCCAAATGCCCGGCAACATGGTTAACTCTGCGCCGTAGCAAACACCTGCCCAGGCCCTGGCCTGAGGCCCGCCTTATCCGAATTCGTGAGACCTTCATGGCTACCGTGAGTATTGACGCCGACATCAAAGCCAAATGGCCCCAGGGGCAGTGCTCCTACAGCCCAGGAAGCCCGGAAGAGTTGGCAATCATTGGCATCGATCTGCTGGTCAAGGAACTGGGAACCCAGTCCGCCCGGGCCTTCATCGAGCAGGTATTGGAGAAGTACCCGACCGACCACCTGGGCGCCCAGGACCCGGAGCGAGAATAGAACCCCGCAGACAGGAAGCCTGCGGGGGCACGGCTTACTTGAGTCGGGCCAGACGCTCGGTGAGCAAATCGAAGAAGCCCTGAGCATCGCCATTCTCAACCCAGAACACGTTCTTTTCCTGCTTCAGGCCGTCGTACCAATCGACAATGGTCTGACCAAAAGTCGGCCCTTCACGACTGTCGATGACCATGTTGGCCTGGCGCCCGGTGAACAGCTCGGGCTTAAGCAGATAAGCGATCACCGTCGCGTCATGCACCGGACCACCAGGAATCCCGTAGTGCTCCATGTCACCCTTGACGTACTCGTTGAGGATATCCCCCACCACTTTGCTGGCATGGTTGTTCAAGGCCGCGATCTTCTGCAGCCGAGCATCACTGGTCAGCACCTTGTGAGTCACATCCAAGGGCAAGTAGGTCAACTTGACGCCGCTCTTGAGCACCACTTCCGCGGCCTGGGGGTCGGCGAACAGGTTGAACTCGGCCACCGGCGTGATGTTGCCGCCATTGAAATGCGCACCGCCCATGACCACCACTTCCTTGATGCCCTGGGTGATATCCGGAGCCTGGACCAGCGCCAGCGCCAGGTTGGTCTGCGGACCGAGCATGGCGATGGTGATGCTGTGGGGCTTGGCTGCGCGCAGGGTATCGATCAGGTAGTTGACCGCATTGCCCTGGGCCAGAGGCGCCTTGGGCTCATGCACGGTCACCCCGGAGATACCCTCCTTGCCGTGGATGTTCTCGGCGTAGATCGGCGTGCGCAGCAGTGGCTTGGGCGCCCCTGCATAGACCGGCACCTCCTCACGCCCCGCCCACTCTCGAGCCAGTCGGGCATTGCGCGAGGTCTTGTCCAGGCGCACGTTGCCCGCCACCGTGGTCAAGGCACGAATGTGCAGCTCTTCGGGCGAAGCCAGGGCGAACAGCAGGGCCACCACATCGTCGGCCCCCGGATCGGTATCGATGATCAGATCGATTTTTTCCGCCGCCTGAGCGCCGGTAGCAGTGAGCAGAGACAAAAGCAGCAGACTCCGGAACCAGTGATTGAATAGCTGAGCATAGCGGTGCATGGCGCACTCCTTGTGCAGGGTATGAAAAGGCCTAGAAGGTCACCCCGGCAACCAGGGCGATGTTGCAATAGGGCTGGCACTCTCCGGTGCGGACCACCGCCCGGGCCTGTCGACAGAGCACCTTGAAATCCTCGTGACTGAGCAGTTTGCGCGCTCCCAGTTGGCCACTGAGGTTCAGCTCATCGAGCCCCGACAGAGGCGGCGGCCGCTTGAGCAGAATCTCCTCGGCCAGCACATGGCTCTCCACCTGCATCTCACTGAGCAGCACCTTCAGCGTGCCGAGAAAATCGGGAACGCCGTGGGTCAGGGCCAGGTCGATCAACTCGACGCCCGCAGGCACCGGCAAACCGGCATCACCGATGACCACGATGTCGCCGTGCCCCAGGGAGGCGATCAAGCGTGACAGGGCAATGTTGAGCAAGGGGGTCTTTTTCATGAGGGAACAAACGCCTGAACGTCGGACAGCGTGGGAATGGAAGATTGTGCGCCAGCCCGGGTCACCGACAGCGCCGCGGCGGCCTGACCAAAGCGAATCGCTTCGACCTCGCTCTTGCCGGCAGCCAGCGCCGCGGCAAAACCACCGACAAAGGTGTCCCCCGCCGCCGTGGTGTCGACGGCCTTGACCTTGGGTGCCGGGAAATACTCGCAGCTGCGGCCATCGGCAAACAGCAAGCCTTGCGCTCCCAAGGTAATGATGACCTTGCCGGCGCCGGCGGCGATCAAGCGACCGGCCGCCGCCTCGGCGCTCTCCAGGGAGTCCACGGTCACGCCACTGAGCGCCGAAGCCTCGCTTTCATTGGGAATCAGGTAATCGATCGAGCCATACCACTGGCCCGGAAGCGGCGCGCTGGCCGGCGCCGGATTGAGAATCACTGTCTTGCCCAGCTCGCGCCCGCGCTTGAGGGTGTAGCCCACCGTCGCCATGGGCACTTCCAACTGACAGATGATCACCTCGGCCTCCTGCAGCACCTGATCGAATCCTGCGACCTTCTCGGGACTGAGCAGACCATTGCCGCCAGCGACAATGACAATGGCGTTCTGGCTGCTGTCATCCACCACGATCAGGGCCACGCCGCTGGAGCCCTCGACCACGCTGACGGCCTGGCAATCGATCTGCTCGGCGAGCAAGGCGCCACGCAATTGCTCGCCATAGGCGTCATCGCCGACACAGCCAACCATCGACACCTGCGCCCCGAGCCGGGCTGCAGCCACCGCCTGATTGGCTCCCTTGCCACCGGACACCGTGGCGAAGGACTTGCCAATCAGCGTCTCGCCCCCACGGGGCAGGCGCTCGGCCCGGGTAACCAGGTCCATATTGAGGCTTCCCACTACCACTACTTTTGCTGGCATACATCGATACTCAATCATTTGGGTTCAGCGGTATTCGGCAAAGGCGCCGCCCAGCGGCGCCGTCGATTCCCGCAAGACAATATTCGGCGTCACGATGCGCTGGTCGACCGGCAACTCGCGCGAGGCGATCCGGCGCAGCAGCAACTCTGCCGCGGTCTCGCCCAACTGCAGGATCGACTGGCCGACCGTGGTCAGCGCCGGGTACACATAACGACTCATGAGAATGTCGTCGAAGCCAATCACCGAGAGCTGGCCGGGCACGCGGATATTGCGCTCCGCGGCCGCCCGCAGCACGCCGATGCCCATCATGTCGTTGCCGGCGAAGATCGCGCTGGGCCGGTTCGGGCCATCGAGCAACTGCGCCGCCGCCAGATACCCCCCGGTGCTGCTGAAATCACTTTCCAGAAGGCGCGAAGCCGGCACCGCAACCCCCGCTTCGCGCAACGCCTGATGAAAGCCCGCCAGACGCAACTGCGCCACGCTGGTCTGGGCCGACCCCCCAATGCAGGCTATGTCACGATGCCCCAGCTCCAGCAGGTGCCGGGTCGCCAGGTAGGCACCGTATTGGTGGTCGATGCGCACCAGATCGGCATCCACTCCATCCAGCCCGCGGTCGACGATCACCATCGGCGTGCGCACCCCGGCCAGGCCCTGGGCCAGGCCGCTGTCGCCTCCAGCGGAGGTCACGATCAAGCCGTCGATGCGTTTTTCCAGCAACACCCGCAAGTAGTTGCGCTGCTTCTCCGGGTTGTCGTCGGAGTTGCAGAGAATCACGCAGTAACCGTTGCGCTCGCAGTAGTCCTCGATCCCGCGCGCCAGCTCGGCGAAGTACGGGTTGAGGCTGTTGGGCACCAACAGGCCGATGGTCGCCGTGGTCTTGGCCTTGAGGGAGCGGGCCACCGCACTGGGCACGTAGTCCAGGTGCTTGATCGCCGCCTCGACCTTGACCCGCACCTCTTCACTGACCGGGCGCGTCTTGTTCAGTACATGGGACACCGTGGTGTAGGAAATCCCCGCCAGCGCCGCCACATCCTTGATTGTTGCCATGAATCAAACCCGCCGATTGGCGCGCTGGCTGCGATAGGTGTCCAGCACCACGGCAATCACGATGACCGCACCGGTGATGATGCGCTTGGTCGGTTCGGATGCGCCGATTTGCGCCAGGCCCGCAGCCAGCACGGAGATAATCAAGACGCCGAAGAAGGTGCTGATCACCGAGCCGCGTCCGCCCATCAGGCTGGTGCCGCCAATCACCACCGCGGCGATGACCTGCAACTCCAGACCGGAGCCCGCATTCGGATCCGCCGCTTCCAGGCGAGAAATCTGAAACAGTGCCGCGATGCCCGCCAACAATCCCATCAGGCTGAACACCAGGATCTTGTAGGGCTTGGGGTTGATGCCCGCCAGCCGCACTGCCTCTTCGTTGGTACCGATGCCGATCAGGTAGCGGCCGAACACGGTGCGCGTCAGCACCGCCTGGGCCAGAAAGATAATCAGCAGGGCAATGATAAACGACGGCGAAATGCCGAAGGCTATCGGATTCGACAGCCAGGCAAAGGCGTCACCGATGTAGGCGGTGCGCGAGCCGGTCATCTGGTAAGCCACGCCCCGGGCCATTTCCAGCACACCCAGGGAAACGATGAACGACGGAATGCGCCAGGCCACGGTGATCGAGCCGGTGACGGTTCCCGCCAGCGCCGCACACGCCATGCCCAGCAACGCCGCAGGCAGCACGCTCCAGCCCCAGCCGAGGATCGCCACACTGACCGTCGAGGCGGCCAGGGCCAGCACCGAGCCGACGGACAAATCGATGCCGCCGATGATCAGCACAAAGGTCATGCCCACCGCCAGCACCATCAGGTCGGGTATCTGGTTGGCCAGGGTGCTGAACGTGTCATAGGAAAGGAAGTGGCTGCTGAGCAGGGAGAACAGAACGATCATCCCCAACAAGGCCCCCGCCAGCCCCAGGTAAGTGCCGAGGCCGTAGTAATGGCCGCCTCGCTTGCCGCTTGCAGGTGCAGTATTCATGGTGCGTTCCTGGGCGCCGCTTCATCGAGCAGCGCATCTGGTTTCTGATAGCCGGCAAAAGCGGCGGCAAGCAATTCGTCCTGGGTCCAGCTGTCACGTTCGAAGGTGTCGATCAGGCGCCCGGCAGACAGCACGCCGATGCGGTCGCAGATCAGCATCAACTCGCGCAAGTCGCTGGACACCACCACCAGCGCCTTGCCCTGGCGAGTCAACTGGCCCAGCAGCGCGTAGATATCGAACTTGGCCCCGACATCGATGCCGCGAGTCGGCTCATCGAACAGCAGCACCGAACAGTCGCGCTCCAGCCAGCGGCCGATCACCACCTTCTGCTGGTTGCCACCGGACAATTCACTGACCCGTTGCGCCGGGCTGGAACTGCGGATGCGCATGGCGTCGATCTGCCGCCGAGCCAGTTGCTCCTCGCCCTGGCCATTGACCAGGCCGCGGCGGGAAATCGCCGGCATGTTGCCCAGGGCGATGTTGGCGCTGATCGACTGGGTCAGCAGCAGGCCCTCGCCCTTGCGATCCTCGGTAATCAGGGCAATGCCGTTGGCCACCGCATCCACCGGCGAGCGAATGCTCACTGGCCGCGCCGGCGTACCCAGGGCAATGCTGCCGCTGTCGGCGAGGTCGGCGCCGAAGATCAGCCGCAGCAGCTCGGTACGCCCTGCCCCGATCAGCCCGGAAATCCCGAAGATCTCGCCACTGCGCACCGCAAACGACACATCACGGACCTTGTCCGAACGGCAAAGGTTGCTCACGGTCAGCGCCGGAGCGCCGATCTTGCGTTCGCCCAGATCGATATGCTCGCCCAGCTCGCGCCCCACCATCAGGTTCACCAGCTGCTCACTGTTGTAGTTGGCCATGGGTTCGACACAAACCAGGCAACCGTCACGCAATACGGCAATGCGCTGGGCGACCCGGGCCAGCTCTTCCAGGCGATGGGAGATGTAGATGATGGATACGCCCCGAGCCTGCAGGCGGGTGATCTGCTCGAACAGCATCTCCACTTCGCGAGCGGTGAGCATGGCCGTGGGCTCATCAAGAATCAGCACATGGCAATCGCCGATCAGGTTGCGCGCAATCTCCACCATTTGCTGGTGACCGATGCCCAACTCACCCACCAGGGTGTCGGGATCGATGGCGTCCAGGCCGACCTGGGCCATGGCCTCGATCGCCGCCTTGCGCAGCTGCTTGCGGCTGATCCAGCCACCATTGCTGGGCAGGTTGTCGAGAAACAGGTTTTCGGCCACCGACAGGGTCGGCAGCAGGTTGAGCTCCTGCATGACCATGCGGATCCCCAGGTCCTCGGCCTGGGTGCGGCTAGCGGGGCGATAGTCCTGCCCGTTGAACTGCATGTGCCCGGTGGTGGGACTGACCAGACCGCCGATGATCTTCGACAGGGTGCTCTTGCCGGCGCCGTTTTCTCCGGTCAGGGCCAGCACCTCCCCGCGCAGCAGCGTCAGGTCGATGCCGGTCAATACCGGTTGTGCATAGGTTTTGCCAATACCGCTGACCGAAAGGACAGCGTTCGCAGCGGAAACAGACATAGGAAACTCTCCATGCGCTCACCCTGGCGGGTGAGCGCCGTTGTGCCGTCGCAACGACTACTTGGTGACCAGCTCAACCGGAGTTTCGATCACGCCATTGGCACCGCTGTCGACCTTCTCGCCCTTGAGTATCTTCAGCGCCGTTTCGATACCGAACACCGCCTGCTTGGCGGCGAACTGATCGGCAGTGGCCAGGACCCGGCCATCCTTGAGCATCGGCTTGATGGCGTTGATGTTGTCGTAGCCCACTACCTGGACCTTGCCCGCCTTGCCGGCGGCACGGACAGCGGACACCGCCCCTACCGCCATGCTGTCGTTGCCGGCCAGCAATGCCTTGAGATTCGGGTACTCGCTGAGCATGGCCGAGGCAACGCGGTTACCGGCGTCGATCTCCCAGTCGCCCGATTGCAGCGACACCACCTTGATCTGCGCGGCATCCATTGCGTCCTTGAAGCCGGCTGTGCGCTGTTGCGCGTTGGTGGTGGTGGAAACCCCTTCGATGATCCCGACTTCATCCCCGGCCTTGAGCTGCTTGGCCAGGTACTCGCCCACCAGGCGTGCGCCCTTGCGGTTGTCGGGCCCGACGAAAGGCACGCTGATGTTCTTGCTCTTCAACACAGCGGGATCGAGCTGGTTATCGATGTTGATCACCGTGATCCCGGCATCCACCGCTTTCTTGATCACCGGCACCATGGCCTTGGAGTCGGCAGGGGCAATCACCAGGGCATTGACCTTGGAGACGATCATCTGCTCGACGATGCGGATCTGGTTGGCGGTATCGGTTTCGTCCTTGATGCCGTTGGACACCAGATCGAAATCGCCGGAGTGCTCTTTCTGATAGGCCTTGGCCCCGTCCTCCATGGTCAGGAAGAACTCGTTGGCCAGGGATTTCATGACCAGGGCGACCTTGGGTTTCTGCGGGGTGTCGGCCAGAGCCGAAGAGAGAGGAAGGGCAGCGGATGCAGCGGCCAGAACGGCGACAGCGAGTAGACGTCCAGCAAAGGGCAGCTTCATGGGTTCACTCCGATCTTATGATTATTGTGAGCAGCGTTCGCACGGCGGGGCCGCCAGGTTTCCAGTGACACTGGCCGGGGCCGTGCCTCGGAAAGATAGACGATCATCGTTCCCCGAGACTCGCGCAAACGTTTGCGTAAAACGAACTATGCGAACCTCGCCAGAGTTTGTCAACGCTGTTCAAAGTGCGATCAGAGAGCGTGGGCAGCCATCCGCAACCGGCCACGTGGAGAAAAACCTGCCCGGAAAATGCTCCCGGGCAGGCTGACGATTCAGGCGGTGGTGTTCACCAGGCCACCGGAGGAGGAGGACTCCTTGGCCAACTCCTGTACCAGTTTGCCCGAGACCTCTGCCAGGGCACCGTTGGTAGCGGCGACCTGCCCTTGAATGGCCATGACTGCCGTCTGCTTGGCCTCGGGGGTTGGGTAGTTGGCGGCCTGGGCTGCAGCCAGTTGCTGTTGCTGCTCGCGAAGTTGCTGCTGCAGCTCCTGCATGCGCTTGAGCAGCATCTTGACCACGATGCTGTGGTTGTCTTCGCTTGAGCCTTCGCTTTCAGACTGTTCGGCCTGCTTGCTGGAACCGACCCGCAAAGTGCCCGACTCGTCGGTGCCCAGCGCGCTAGACGCCTGCTCGGCGGTGGCGTTGCTCAATGCATCGATGGTTGCGGGCGACTTGCCATTGATCAGAATGGCTCCTGCCCCTGGAAATCCGACTGAAAGTGACATGGGAACTCCTGGTGAAAAATCCTAGAAGGATCATCGACCGCCGCAGAACATTCTTTAATAAATGCGCAAGAAGTCGCTTCAGGACTGGCGGCGAGCACTTTCGGATTGCCGAACACAGCACTGCGCAAATGTTCGGAAACCCGGACGCCACCTGACTCACCACGCTCATGAACAGAAATAAAATTGATATAAATCAGTAACTTAAAATACTTATCCGATCAAGGTAGCGCTGGTACAGATCCTGCTCAACCCTCGCTGCCCCGGCGCAAACAGATCTGCCGCCGAGGTGTTTCTAGATGAACCTGCATCAGCACCGTCTCACTACTAGAGAAAAAATAATGAAATCTGCCTTCAAATCCTTCGCCCCGGGCGCTTTGGCCCTCCTCCTGCTTCTGCCTGCCGCCCTGCAGGCCAAAGAAGCTGAAACCCAGCAGAAACTCGCCAACGTCGTGGTCCTCGCCACCGGCGGCACTATCGCCGGTGCCGGCGCCAGCGCGGCCAACAGCGCCACCTATCAGGCGGCCAAGGTCGGCATCGAACAACTGATCGCCGGCATTCCGGAGCTGAACCAGCTGGCCAACGTGCGTGGCGAACAGGTCATGCAGATCGCCTCGGAAAGCATCACCAACGAAAACCTGCTTCAACTGGGTCGCCGCGTTGCCGAACTGGCCGACAGCAAGGACGTTGATGGCATCGTCATCACCCACGGCACCGACACCCTGGAAGAAACCGCCTACTTCCTCAACCTGGTGGAAAAGACTGACAAGCCAATCGTAGTGGTCGGCTCCATGCGTCCAGGCACCGCCATGTCGGCCGACGGCATGCTCAACCTGTACAACGCCGTCGCCGTCGCCGGCAGCAAGAACGCCCGCGGCAAAGGCGTACTGGTGACCATGAACGACGAAATCCAGTCCGGTCGCGATGTCAGCAAAATGATCAACATCAAGACCGAAGCCTTCAAGAGCCCATGGGGCCCGCTGGGCATGGTGGTGGAAGGCAAATCCTACTGGTTCCGCCTGCCGGCCAAGCGCCACACCATGGATTCGGAATTCGACATCAAGAACATCAAGAGCCTGCCTGACGTAGAAATCGCCTACGGCTACGGCAACGTCAGCGACACCGCCTACAAAGCCCTGGCCCAGGGCGGCGCCAAAGCCATCATCCACGCCGGCACTGGTAACGGTTCGGTGTCTTCCCGTGTGGTTCCGGCCCTGCAGGAACTGCGCAAGAACGGCGTGCAGATCATTCGTTCTTCCCACGTCAATGCCGGTGGTTTCGTTCTGCGCAACGCCGAACAGCCTGACGACAAGTACGACTGGGTCGTGGCTCATGACCTGAACCCGCAGAAAGCCCGCATCCTGGCCATGGTCGCCCTGACCAAGACTCAGGACAGCAAGGAACTGCAACGCATGTTCTGGGAATACTGACAGAACCCCGCTCGACCGGCCTCGGTCGAGCGGGCTTGCAACCACTCGCCCGCCCGGGCGAGTGGCGCCGATACCACCTCCCCTCCCCCCAGCAAAAATATCTGCTCACCTCGTGAGACAAATGCATAAAACGTTGTCAGAGGAACTTCTTGAATTTTAAGCAGTTGCGAAATGTCTTACAGTTAAATACTGTATGCACGTACAGCTTATTAAGGAATGTTCCGTGGCCAACGCTCAAACACCCCTCAGCTCCTACGAACGCCTGGGTGTACGCATCCAGAAAATCATCAACTCCCCCACCGCACAGAAAGCCAAGGCCGCGCTGATCTTCCGCCTCGCCGACGAACCTCAGGACGAGTGGGAGCGCCTGCTGGAAGAAATCGCCGAAAACGACAACGTCACCCTCGCCTATCGCGACGATGGCGGCGTGCAGATTTTCTGGGTTGTGCCGAAGGAAGACTGAGTCAATGAGTGTTCGTTGTTTTGCCCTGCTGTTGCTGTTTCTCGCCTGTACCGCCCAAGCCGACGCGCCCCGCACCTTCAGCGAAGCCAAGAAGGTCGCCTGGAAGCTCTATGCCCCCCAATCCACCGAGTTCTATTGTGGCTGCAAGTACACCGGCAATCGGGTGAACCTGGCGGCCTGCGGCTATGTGCCGCGCAAGAACGCCAAGCGCGCCGAACGCATCGAGTGGGAACACATAGTGCCGGCCTGGCAGATCGGCCATCAGCGTCAGTGCTGGCAGCAAGGCGGACGCAAGAACTGCACCCGCACCGATGCGGTCTATCAGCGCGCCGAAGCCGACCTGCACAACCTGGTACCGAGCATTGGCGAAGTGAATGGCGACCGCAGCAACTTCAGTTTCGGCTGGCTGCCGGAGCAATCGGGCCAGTACGGTTCATGCCTGACCCAGGTCGACTTCAAGGCCAAGAAGGTCATGCCACGACCGTCGATTCGCGGCATGATCGCCCGCACCTACTTCTACATGAGCAAGCAGTACGGCCTGCGCCTGTCGAAGCAGGATCGCCAACTGTTTGAAGCCTGGAACAAGACCTACCCGGTGCAAGACTGGGAACGCCAACGCAATCAGAGCGTGGCCTGCGTGATGGGGCGCGGCAATGAATTCGTCGGCGCGGTCAACCTCAAGGCCTGTGGCTGAAAGCAGATCGCCCGCTGAACGCGGGCGATCCTGGATCCTGTGCCAACAGGTTTATTGCGCGGCCTGATGCTCGATGACCGTGACGTCGATATCGCGCTTCTTGGCCTTGACCAGCTTTTCGATCACTTCATTCTTCTTGGCCTCGGCTTCGGCCTGGGACGCAAACGGACCGACCACCACCAGGCGCTTGCCCTCCACGGTCACCACATTGGAAATGATCCCGTGCTCGATCAGCCAGCCGGTCAGATCGCTGACCGCCTGAGGCAACTCACTGCCCACCAGCACATCCCACTGTGGCGCGCTGGAGGCCTGAACCGCCTGGACCTGCGTGGCCGCCGCCGCAGTCTTGTTCGCTTCGACCCGCTTGCCTTCGCCGCATCCGGCCAATGCCAACACCGCCATCATCATCGCTACTGTGCGCACAACCCACCCCTAGAAAGTCTGAGGCGGCGATTTTAGCACTCCAGCCACGAGAGACCTCGTCACAAAATCAGGCCGAAACAGGAAGAATGATATTTATTGCCTATGTATAGTTGCGCCTTGGGAATTAATAGATCGTCTGCGCGTCAGAAAGAGGCACCCACTCAGTGGAACTTCGCACTAATCTATACCTAAGACCGACCTCTGCACTGTTTGAATCTGGTGCCCTACAAAGCTATCAAGGAGAAGATCATGCTGATACTCACCCGCAAAGTCGGTGAAAGCATAAACATCGGTGACGACATTACGATCACCATCCTCGGCGTCAGCGGCCAACAGGTCCGCATCGGAATCAACGCGCCCAAAGATGTCGCGGTACACCGTGAAGAAATCTATCAACGCATCCAGGCCGGACTCACTGCCCCGGACAAGCGCGAAACCCCTTGAACTCAATGAGCACCCGCTCCTCGCCTGCAACCCAAGGCTGGTGCGGCGCGTGCCTTGTTCATCCCGAGCTTCTCCCACAGAATCCCCGCCTGTCCTCAGCGGATAGCGGCCACAGCAGATTCCCGCGCACCGGACTTTCACCAACCACTGACTAACGCCCCTTTCTGGCAACCCATCCTACCGCTGCCTCCCGGCATGCGGCGCCGCAGCAATGCCGGCGTCGCGCCCGGGCACGGCGGTCAGGCGTCTGCTGACGGTTCCACCGGCTTGAACCCCAAGTCCTGGGTAAACCGCAGCAGGTAGCCATCAGGATCCTGCACCAGCAGGTTCAACTCGCCATGCAGCGACTCATCATGGCGATACCAGCACTCCTGGATGTCCCTGCGCAAGGCGATACCGGCCTGCTTCAGCGCCGCCGCCAGCTGGCGAATATCCGGGCACTCGATGGACAGGTTCATGCCGCGGCCAAAGGGGGCCTGCAAGGGACCTACCCGCCACTCCGACTCCTGCTGATCATCCTGTTCCAGCATCAATTGCCCGCCGTTGAATGAAAGAAAGGCAAAGAAGTGCTCGGGACGCTGATACTCCACCTTGAAACCCAGGGTATCGCGATAAAAAGACAGGCTGCGCTGCAGATGGGTGACCAGCAGTTCCGGAACCAGATTATTCATTTGAAACATCGAGGGCTTTCCTTGCTCATGCAATCGAGCCGCGAGCCTACTACTAAGCCAAGCCCGAAAGCAGCATCGCTTACCAACGATTACAACTGAACCAGGGCTCACGCGGGCGGCGCTGACCCGCATCAGCGTCCGCGCAGGCGCGTTACCAACAAACAAAGCAATCCACATTGAGGCGGAAAAACGCAAAAAGCGGCCCGCATTCGGATCGACAACATCCGCGCGGGCCGCCCGTTCATGCCCTCGGGCACTGACCTCTAGACCTCAGGCATGACGCTCCAGCAGCACCTTGCTCCACAGCGTGAACGCCACGGAAGGCGTCCAACCCGGGTTGGAGGTGTGCTCCTGAAGGCAGAGATAGCGATTGCCTTCATAAGTCACGCCCTCCTCCCTCATGTAGCGCTGACTGGTGCGCCACTCGGGAAAGCTCGGATCGACCGCCCCTCCTGCGGTCCTGACACTGAGGCTGCGACTGGGCAAGGATTCCCGGCCCTGAGTGTCAGTGGCCGTGACAAAGTAGGCGTACTGGGTATCCGCATTCAGGCCCTTGTCCTCATAGGCCGCAGTCGCTGTCTTGCCCACCGCATTGCCATCGCGGTACAGGGTGTAGAACTCCACCGGGCGCAGGCCGCCGGATGTGCCCCAACTCAAACTGACACTGTTGCGAGTGGTCCCCTGCACCAGCAGATTGCCCGGCGCCCCAGGCCTCTGCGGCTCGCCGCCGTCGCCATGGATCAACGGCGCATAACGGTTGCGGAACTCCCAGTCGTAATGCACGCCGTGCCGATTGACCCCGGCATCCCAATTCACCGACCAGGTCATCAAGCCCTTGATGGCGTGGCCACTCTCCTGCAGGCGTTTGAACGCGTTGTTCAACGCCGCAGGTTCGATGACATAACCGGTGGCTGCCGCATCGACGTTGCTCGGCAAACCGATCACCAGCTTGTCCGCGGCAATCCGAGTGTAGCCACGCGTACCCGAGGCCAGGCTGTCGGTCAGGTAGAACAGAAAGTCCTCCTTCATGGCGTCGTTGTTCTGGGCAATCCACGCCCCGTGCCCGCCATTGGCCTCCGGCACCCAGAGCCCATCACCGCCCTGGTTGTAATACTGCGGCGCGATAAAGTCGTAGTAGCCCTCCAGGGCCTGCAGGTACGCCACGTACTTGCCATCGCGGCTCAGGTACGGAAACTCGGGCGCCATGCTGATGATGAAGTGCTTGCCCTGGCCGGCGTAATGATCCTTCACCAGCTTCAGCGCGGCCGGCAACACGCTCTTGTTGTCGGCAAAGTCGATGGCGCTCTGCTCCAGATCGATATCCAGGCCATCGAAACCATAAGTCTCGACCAGGCGAATGATCTCGCTGGCCAATGGCTGCTCGTTGCCCTTGTGCAATTCGATATGCGCATCGGCGCCGCCCAGGGAGATCAACACCGCCCGCCCCTGGCTGTTGAGCACGCCGACCTGACGCCGGAACTCTTCATCCGACAGGTTATAAGGCTTGAACGTCGGAATGCCGTGCCCCTTCATGAAGGCCACCGCCACCACGTTATATTCCTTGGGCACATCCAGCAGATTGAGATTGGCGAACTGCCCCCGTTGATAACCATCGGCAGGGCCGGCGGCCCAGTTGTGCCAGAAGCCCATGAGGATCTTCTTGCCGGCAATGCTCGGCATCAGAGATGCGGCATCCGCGGGCTGACTCTTGATCGAGGTAAAGTCGATTTTATTCATGCTCTAATCCTTCAGAACGGATAAACAATGCTGTAAGCCTGTAACTTACTTGAAGTCCAGATCGAACGCCTGATAGAACCCGTTGCCCGTATTGGCAACGATCCACACCAGTACCACAACATGATGGCCTTTCTTGTTTTTCGGCAGTACTACTTCATGGTGGGTCTTGGCTTTGAGCACCGATCCAAACTTGTCGAAAGGAACTTCAGTATAAAAGTCCTGATAAAAAGCCTGGGGCTCGAGTTGAGCGCGGCTGATACGCTGCTTCGGGTCCCAGCCATCTTTGGTGATGAACCAGCTGTAACCACGGGTGACGTGAGGCGCGGTGTATTCCCACTGCACGCGAAACACCTGACCCGGATCGACACTGAGCTGCGGCCAGTTGAAAGCACGGTTGAGTTTCTTCGACATCTCCTCGTTGGTGAAGTTGATGCAGTCGCGCTCATCAACCTTGCCGCCGCTGAGAATATGACCGTCTGCGGGTGGTACGACGCTTGCCACATCGCTGTCGTAGGGTTTCGGGAAGGGACCGGCGACCAGGGACGGGAAGTTTTTCCCGCCTTCCATCTCATTCACCTGCCAGGTCCCCAGCAGACCCAGTTCCACCGCAACCGAACCGCGGCTGGAAGGCGACACAATGCGACCATGTTTAAGTTGAGCTTGTGGCTTATTCATATCATTCACTCCATTGACTAATTAAGTTCGCTCCTCGTTGAGCACCTTTAACTTAGCGCACTTTTATCGATTTTTTCATACGCCCACAAACTAACCACCCGGGACAATTTGCAAAAGTTGGCGCCAGCCCCATTAAACCCTGGACTTCCCGATTTGAACTGACAACTTGAAGAGTCAATGTATTACACGCTTTGCTACAGCAAAATTTGCTCTTTCACTTTATGAAAAAGCCCAGCAGCCCAACTAACACCGAAAAAACGCCCGGCAGAAAAAAACCCGGCCATAGCCGGGTTTGTCCTGAAAAAAGCCTGAAGCCATCCGTTGCTTATAGACAGGTAGCCAACGCCGCCAGGCGGCGCTTGGAAACGGCGCTGTCCTCGACCGCGTAGTAGTGAATGGTGGTCCCGGAAGCCTCGACCTTGATGTCCACGAAGGATTCGGCGGAGCGGGTATACACCGTATAGCCACCGCCCTTGCCTGGCTGCAGATATGCCGCAGCGTCAACACCGAAAACCGCTTCATCCTGCCAGGCGAACTGTACGCACTGCGCCACCAGCTGATCTGCCTTGGCCGAACTCAGGGTCTTGTTGGGCGTTCTGGCCCGAGCGTCGTCCATGGTGGAACCCGCACAACCGGCCAACAAAACCGCAACCATCACCGCCATCAACACCCGCATGCTGCCACCTCGTCCATAAAACGCGAGAGTATCGCTCAGGCGGCAGAAAAAAGGCGTCCACCGGAAGAAAAAACCTCCTGCCAAGCAACGCCGCCCTGACCAACCCTCAGCCAGGGCCCGTAGCGCCCACCTTGCGCCCCAAGGCCATGGTTTTACGGGCCTTGGCTACAAGGACAGGCGTTGTTTATTCAGGACTCCCCATTGTCATGGCTCAGTTGAAGGTTTAACCTTCGCGCCCCTTCCCACACTTTTGCCAAGGAGATCCACCATGCAACAGCTGATCACCCCTTGCAGGACGTGCCTGGTTTAAACGCTGTATCCGCTACCCGTTAGCGCCTTCGCTTAATCCCGCTTCGTCCTGCCACTACCTGACTATTTTTTTCCAATCAGGAATTGGACATGGACACTTGCATCCGTCATTTGTCGAACGGCGTCTCGCTGATCGCCTCAGACACCACCTGGATCGAAGATAAAGCGCTCCAGCAACTGCAAACCACCGCCCAACTGCCCGGCATGCGCCAGGTGGTCGGCATGCCGGACCTGCACCCAGGCCGAGGCTACCCGGTGGGAGCAGCATTCTTTTCCACTGAAATGGCCTACCCGGCCCTGGTGGGCAACGACATCGGCTGCGGCATGACGCTGTGGCAAACCGATCTTTCCAGCAGCCGCCTCAACCTCGACAAGCTGGAGAAAAAAATCGGCAACATCGATCTCCCTCTGGATGAACAGTGGGATGAAGAGCGAGCGCAGCTGGGACTGCCCGTCAACGGCCATGAACACTCACTGGGCACCATCGGTGGCGGCAATCACTTTGCCGAGCTGCAACAGCTCGACCAGGTGTACGACGCCAGCGCCGTGCAGGCCCTGGAGCTGAATCCCAAAGCCTTGTTGCTGCTGGTGCACAGCGGCTCCCGGGGCCTGGGAGAAGCCATCCTGCGGCGTCATGTGGACCAGCACGGTCACAACGGCCTGGCCATGGCCAGCGCCGCCGGCGCTCAGTACTTGCAAGAGCACGACGCGGCCCTGCGTTTCGCCGAGGCCAACCGACGATTGATCGCCGAACGCCTGCTGCACAACCTGCGGGCCAAGGGACGCTCGATTCTGGACATCAACCACAACCTGGTATCACCAGCGAATATCGACGGTATTACGGGCTGGCTGCATCGCAAGGGCGCTACACCGTCGGACCAGGGTCCGGTGGTCATCCCGGGCTCCCGGGGCGACTACAGCTATCTGGTACACCCCATACCGGCAACTGCCAGCCTCTACTCCCTGGCCCACGGCGCCGGGCGCAAATGGCTGCGCAGCGATTGCAAAGGCAGGCTGGCTGCGCGCTTCAGCTTCGACCAGCTCAAGCGCACTCAACTGGGCAGCCGGGTGATCTGCGAAGACCGCGGATTGATGTACGAGGAAGCGCCCGAAGCCTACAAGAGCATCGACAGCGTGGTCGGCAGCCTGAGGGATGCCGGCCTGGTGCAGATCATCGCGCGGCTCAAGCCGGTACTGACCTACAAACGCCGGGGGTGCTGCTGATGCTGCTGTTACAACTGTCTTCCGCCCAGGGACCCGCCGAGTGCGAACTGGCGGTGACCAAGGCCCTGCAACTCCTGTATCGCGAAGCCGAGGCACACAGCGTGCGTGCCAGCCTCGTCGAGCAGGTAGCCGGCCAGGGCCGGGGTACCCACAGATCGGTATTGGTCAGCCTTGATGGCGAACAGGCTGCGGCACTGGCCGAACGCTGGACCGGCACCCTGCTCTGGACCTGCAAGAGCCCCTATCGCCCCGGATACAAACGCAAGAACTGGTATTTCGCCGGTCAACTGTTCAAGGCTCCAGAGGACAGCATGGACGGCGCGATCCGCTTCGAAGCCATGCGCGCATCAGGCCCGGGCGGGCAACACGTGAACACCACGGATTCCGCGGTGCGCGCCACGCACCTGGCCAGTGGCATCAGCGTGAAAGTGCAGTCAGAGCGCAGCCAGCACGACAACAAGCGCGTTGCGCGCCTGCTGATCCAGCAACGCCTGGCAGATCGGCAACAGCAATCCGCAGAGGCGCTGCGCCTGCAACGCCGCGACGGCCACCACAGCGTGGAGCGCGGCAACCCGGTGCGCAGCTTCAACGGCGAGGGGTTCATCGCGCAGAACTGATCATCCTTCTCCGGGAGTCGTACTTCACGACTCCCCGCCCAGGAAGCGAGGAGCACAGCCTTGAAAAGACCAGAGCGCACGTAAAAGATCTTCAACCTGCCCAGCAACCGACGCGCCCAAGGACGGGCGCTCACAACAGCGCGAACGACAAGCAGCAGAATCTTTGAAGGCAAGGGTCAACGGGAGTATCGGCAACCCAAGCTCCATCGCTGCGAGAGCGGCGCAGAAAGTGGTCGATAATCAACGGCATAGAAACGAGCGGATCAACCCACAGGACAATCCACAAACGCCAAGACGGGCGCAGCATGGAAAGGCCTCTCGGAATGCACAGGCGGAACTGCTGCGACGAGCAGCCAGCGACAATGCCGAGCCGCCACTTGAGGATTGGCAGGTGTTCTGCCGAACGCCCAGACGCTTCTTCCACAACCCAAGCTGCACACTCAAGCAGCCTTCGTGATCAGCAGCGACATAGAGGATGACAAAGAGTGCACCGAGGCCCTGAACGGGTTTTGCAACGACATGAAAACGCGCAAAACAAAAAAGGGGTTCACCTCTCGGTGAACCCCTTTCAGACCGCCCAGCAGAGCGGATTTTGTTTGGTAGGCGCGATTGGACTCGAACCAACGACCCCCACCATGTCAAGGTGGTGCTCTAACCAACTGAGCTACGTGCCTGCTGTGAGGCGGCATTCTACGGAATTCCAAAGGGGTGTCAACACCTTTTTTGCAGCTAAGCCTATGAATATGCGAATTTTTTAATTTCGGCGCCTGGAAGAAGTTTTTCCTTGTATCTGGTAGCGCTTTTCCAACTCAGGTAGCATCGGCGCACTCGTAAAATATATTAAACACATGAGGTCGCAGGATGGCGCACATTCCCTACCCACAGTCCTATTACGCCGCATCCGCCAATGCAGCCCCGGAACGCCCGCTGCTGCAAGGCGAAGTGGAAACCGATATCTGCGTGATCGGTGCGGGTTATACCGGCCTGTCCAGCGCCCTGTTTCTATTGGAAAACGGCTTTCGCGTAACGGTACTGGAAGCTGCCAAGGTCGGCTTTGGCGCATCCGGACGCAATGGCGGACAGATCGTCAACAGCTATAGCCGTGACATCGACGTGATCGAGCGCAGCGTCGGCCCCAAGCAAGCACAGCTGCTGGGACAAATGGCCTTCGAGGGCGGCCGGATCATTCGCGAGCGGGTAGCCAAGTACCAGATCCAGTGCGACCTGAAAGACGGCGGCGTCTTCGCGGCGCTGACCAGCAAGCAGATGGGCCACCTTGAGTCGCAGAAACGCCTGTGGGAGCGCTACGGCCACACCCAGCTGGAACTGCTGGACGAGCGACGGATTCGCGAAGTCGTGGCCTGTGATCAATACAAGGGCGGCATGCTCGACATGAGCGGCGGCCACATCCACCCGCTGAACCTGGCACTGGGCGAAGCGGCGGCCGTGGAATCCCTGGGCGGCACTATCTACGAACAATCCCCGGCAGTACGCATCGAGCGCGGAGCCAATCCCGTTATACATACCCCACAAGGTAAAGTCCGCGCCAAGTTCGTCATCGTCGCCGGCAACGCCTACCTGGGCAATCTGATCCCGGAACTGGCCGCCAAGTCCATGCCTTGCGGCACTCAGGTGATCACTACCGAACCCCTGGGCGACGAGCTGGCAGCCAGCCTGCTCCCTCAGGACTACTGTGTCGAAGACTGCAACTACCTGCTGGACTACTACCGCCTCAGCGGCGACAAGCGCCTGATTTTCGGCGGCGGCGTGGTCTACGGCGCTCGCGACCCGGCCAACATCGAGGCGATCATCCGACCGAAGATGCTCAAGGCATTCCCGCAACTGAAAAACGTCAAGATCGACTACGCCTGGACCGGCAACTTCCTACTGACCCTGTCGCGCCTGCCACAGGTGGGCCGCCTGGGGGACAACATCTACTACTCCCAGGGCTGCAGCGGCCACGGCGTGACCTACACCCATCTGGCCGGCAAAGTCCTGGCCGAGGCCTTGCGCGGCCAGGCAGAGCGCTTTGACGCCTTCGCCGACCTGCCCCACTACCCCTTCCCTGGCGGCCAGTTGCTGCGCACGCCATTCACCGCCCTGGGCGCCTGGTACTACAGCCTTCGTGACAAGCTTGGCTTCTGATAGTCCGAGTTTTTCGCAGGTACAAAAAAACCGCCGAATAGGCGGTTTTTTATGCTCAAGCAACAGCTACTGCAAAAAGGCAAATTCCGAAAACAAAAAACCCCGGTCTTTCGACCAGGGCTTTTGCTATCGATGCGAATCAAGCCAGTAGCTTGCTTCGTTGCTTCAAGGCGTTCAGTGGTCCTTGAGGCTGATATGGCGCAGCGGACGGGACTCGAACCCGCGACCCCCGGCGTGACAGGCCGGTATTCTAACCGACTGAACTACCGCTGCGTATCGCTTGGACTTGCGTCCATGTGAATCGTTTAAATCGTCTGAAAGAAGAGCTTCGATGCTTTTCGATCGCAAACCAGGCAAGCCTGATCTGGAAAATATGGCGCAGCGGACGGGACTCGAACCCGCGACCCCCGGCGTGACAGGCCGGTATTCTAACCGACTGAACTACCGCTGCGCGTCGGTTGGAGGCTTCTTTGGAAGCTTCCGTCTTTCTTGCGAAAGACACTCAGGAATGGTGGGTGATGACGGGATCGAACCGCCGACCCTCTGCTTGTAAGGCAGATGCTCTCCCGGCTGAGCTAATCACCCTTTGCTTCGCTGAGGCCGCGAAATTTACGCAGGTAACGAAGCTAAGTCAATAGCAGGCTTGAAGTTTTTTTCAAAAGCCGCGGAATGGCCCAATGGCCAGCCGCACGAAAAAAGCCACTGGCGCACAGCCATACTGCTCACTGGCCGCTTAAAGCCAGGTGCGGCCTTACGCCTGATAAATCATTTTCTTGGTCATGCCACCGTCCACCACGAACTCCTGGCCAGTGACAAAACCCGAATTGCGCGACAGCAGCCAGGCCACCATCGACGCCACATCCTCAACCGTCCCCACCCGGCCCGCAGGATGCTGGGCATGATCGGCATCGGATAAAGGCTCGGCACGCCGCACCGCCGGATCACGCGCATCGATCCAGCCAGGACTCACGGCATTGACCCGGATCTCCGGCCCGAGACTGATGGCCAGGGCATGGGTCAGGGCCAACAGACCGCCCTTGCTCGCCGCATAGGCTTCGCTGTCAGGTTCCGATTGCCGAGCCCGGGTTGACGCCAGATTGACGATGGAACCGCCATGGGCGCGCAGATAAGGCGCGCAATGCTTGGCCAGCAGCATGGGCCCACCGAGATTCACCGCCAGCACCCGATTCCAGTAAGCCAGATCCAGGCTTTCCAGAGTGATGTTGTGCGGATCAGCCACCGCCGCGTTGCACACCAGCGCGTCCAGGCGCCCGAACTGCCCCAGCACCTCGGCCACGCCCTGCGCCACCTGCTCCTCGTCCGCCACGTCCATGGTGATGAACCAGGCATTCTCGCCCAACACCCTGGACACCTTGGAGCCACGCTCCCGATCCACGTCGGTCAGCACCACCTGCCAGCCTTCGCTGATCAGCCAGGCAGCGATACCCAGGCCAATGCCCCGTGCCGCACCCGTGACCAGCGCGACACGTCCGTTGCCACCCTGAGGCGTGGACAACTCGATCACAAGGCTGCCAACCCACGAGCCAGGTCGGCCTGCAGGTCAGCCACATCCTCAAGGCCCACCGCAATGCGGATCAGACTGTCGCGAATGCCGGCCGCTTCACGCTCCTGTGGCGCCAGGCGCCCGTGGGACGTGGTGCTCGGATGGGTAATGGTGGTTTTGCTATCACCCAGGTTGGCCGTGATCGAAATCAGGCGAGTGGCATCGATAAAGCGCCAGGCGCCCTCTTTGCCGCCCTTGACCTCGAAGCTCACCACCGCGCCGAAACCACGCTGCTGACGCTTGGCCAGCTCGTGTTGCGGGTGGCTGGCAAGACCGGCGTAGTGCACCTTCTCGACACCGTCCTGCTGCTCAAGCCACTGCGCCAGAGCCAGGGCATTGGCACAGTGAGCACGCATCCGCAGGCTCAGGGTTTCCAGCCCCTTGAGGAAGATCCAGGCGTTGAACGGACTCAGGGTCGGCCCGGCAGTGCGCAGAAAGCCCACCACTTCTTTCATCTGTTCGCTGCGTCCGGCTACCACGCCGCCCATGCAACGACCCTGGCCGTCGATGAACTTGGTGGCCGAATGCACCACCACGTCCGCGCCCAGCTTCAAGGGTTGCTGCAAAGCCGGGGTGCAGAAGCAGTTGTCGACCACCAGCATCGCGCCCTTGGCATGCGCCAGCTCAGCCAAGGCGGCGATATCCACCAGTTCGGCCAGCGGATTGGAGGGAGATTCGACGAACAGCAGCTTGGTGTTGCTCTTGATCGCCGCATCCCAGCCAGACAGATCCGCCAGGGGCACGTAATCGACTTCAACGCCAAAACGCTTGAAGTACTTCTCGAACAGGCTAATGGTCGAGCCAAACACGCTGCGCGACACCAGCACGTGATCGCCAGCACTGCACAGACTCATGACCACCGAGAGAATCGCCGCCATGCCGGTGGCCGTGGCGACCGCCTGCTCAGCGCCCTCCAGCGCCGCGATACGCTCTTCGAACGAGCGCACCGTGGGGTTGGTGTAACGCGAATAGACGTTGCCTGGCACTTCGCCAGCGAAGCGTGCAGCCGCGTCAGCCGCTGTACGGAACACATAGCTGGAGGTGAAGAACATCGGATCACCGTGCTCGCCTTCCGGCGAGCGGTGCTGACCGGCGCGCACCGCCAGGGTATCGAACGCTACGCCTTCAAGGTCGCTGTCCAGCCGACCGGCATCCCAATCCTGACTCATGCCGCCTACTCCTAATGTCTTCTTAAATGCTCTGGATCAGTTGTTGTACAGATCGATGATGGCGCTGACCGCCTGGGTCTTGGCCTTGGAGGCATCGTTGCGAGCGTTCTCGATCTTGTTCAGATAGGCCTCGTCGACGTCGCCGGTGACGTACTTGCCGTCGAACACCGCGCAGTCGAAGCTCTCGATCTTGATCTTGCCGCCACCGACCGCCTCGATCAGGTCCGGCAGGTCCTGATAGATCAGCCAGTCGGCACCGATCAGGTCAGCCACGTCCTGGGTCGAACGATTGTGAGCAATCAACTCGTGGGCACTTGGCATGTCGATGCCATAGACGTTCGGGTAACGAACCGCCGGCGCCGCGGAGCAGAAGTAGACGTTCTTCGCACCGGCTTCACGGGCCATCTGGATGATCTGCTTGCAGGTGGTGCCGCGAACGATGGAGTCGTCCACCAGCATCACGTTCTTGCCGCGGAATTCCAGCTCGATGGCATTGAGCTTCTGGCGCACGGATTTTTTCCGCGCTGCCTGGCCCGGCATGATGAAGGTACGGCCGATGTAGCGGTTCTTGACGAAACCTTCGCGGAACTTGACCCCCAAGTGGTTGGCCAGCTCCAGCGCCGCGGTACGGCTGGTATCCGGAATCGGAATCACCACGTCGATATCGTGCTCCGGACGCTCGCGCAGGATCTTCTCGGCCAGCTTCTCGCCCATGCGCAGGCGCGCCTTGTACACCGAAACGCCGTCGATGATCGAATCCGGGCGAGCCAGGTAGACGTGTTCGAAGATGCACGGAGTGAGCTGCGGGTTGGTCGCGCACTGACGGGTGTAAAGCTTGCCCTCTTCAGTGATGTAGACCGCCTCGCCCGGAGCCAGGTCGCGAATCAGGGTAAAGCCCAATACATCCAGGGAAACGCTTTCCGAGGCGATCATGTATTCCACGCCTTCGTCGGTATGACGCTGGCCGAAAACGATCGGACGGATGCCGTGAGGGTCGCGGAAACCGACGATACCGTAACCGGTGATCATGGCCACCACCGCATAACCACCGACACAGCGGTTGTGCACATCAGTCACTGCGGCAAACACGTCTTCCTCGGTCGGCTGCAGCTTGCCGCGCTGGGCCAGCTCGTGAGCGAACACGTTGAGCAGCACTTCGGAGTCGGAGTTGGTGTTGACGTGGCGCAGGTCGGACTCGTAGATCTCCTTGGCCAACTGTTCAACATTGGTCAGGTTGCCGTTGTGCGCCAGGGTGATGCCATACGGCGAGTTGACGTAGAACGGCTGAGCCTCGGCAGAAGTCGAGCTGCCTGCGGTTGGATAACGCACATGACCGATACCCATGTGCCCCACCAGGCGCTGCATGTGCCGTTGCTGGAACACATCACGCACCAGGCCATTGTCCTTGCGCAGGAATAACCGGCCATCATGGCTGGTCACGATACCGGCAGCGTCCTGGCCGCGGTGCTGGAGGACGGTTAGCGCGTCATACAGCGCCTGATTGACGTTCGACTTACCGACGATACCGACGATGCCACACATGCGACGCAACCCCTACTTAATGAAACTGAACTGAACCCATCTTACTGAGGCGTTTTGGCCGGTAAGAGGTGCTCCTTGAACGGTATTTCAGCGGGTACGCTGATACCGCTGGCCAGCCACTGACTGCTCCACCCCAGGATGAGGTTCTTGGACCAGTCTGCAACCAATAGAAATTGTGGCACCAGCCGCGACTGCTGCCACCAGGAATCCTGCTGTACCGGCCCCAGGCTCAAGAGCCCGACCGCCACGACCACCAGCAGCGCGCCACGCGCCGCGCCGAAGGCCATGCCGAGGAATCGATCGGTCCCGGAGAGGCCGGTGACGCGAATCAATTCGCCGATGAGATAGTTGACCATTGCCCCCACCAGCAAGGTGGCGACAAACATGATTGCGCAGCCCGCGATCACGCGAGCCGAGGGAGTTTCGATATAACCGCCGAGGTACTCGGACAGTGAGCCACCAAACATCCAGGCGACGACTCCTGCGATGATCCAGGTAAGCAACGACAAGGCTTCTTTGACGAAACCGCGGCTCAAGCTGATCAAAGCGGAGATGGCGATTATTGCAACGATCGCCCAGTCAACCCAGGTAAATGGCACAGTGCAGCCTACAGACGGATAAGGCGGCGCATTTTAACAGAGCGCTTGGCTGTCGGTAAGCTGCGATTCACTGTGCTTTTGAAATCAGCCAGATAGCTTCAACCACGCTCTGGCTGAAAGCGCACCACAAACCCCTTGAGGTTGTGCTGACGCCCCAGCAGGTCACGCAGACGGTCGGCCTCGGCACGCTCGATCAGCGGCCCGACGAAGACCCGGTTCTTGCCATCAGCGGAACGGATATAAGCGTTATAGCCTTGACTGCGCAGGGTTTTCTGCAGGTTTTCCGCACCTTCACGGCTCGACAGACTGGCCAGCTGCACCGACCAACTGATCGACAGGCCATTGGCATCGATTCGGCTCTGACTGGTGTCAGGCTTGGCAGCGGCAATCGGCTGGGCCGGGGCTGGAGCCGGCACGGGCGCGGGTTTTGGCGCCGGCTTGCTCGCCGCAGGCGCCGGGGCAACCACCGGCACACTCGGGGCAATCGGCATCGAAGGCGCAACCTGCTGCACCACTGGCTGCTCGACAGGCACCGGTTCCTGAGGCAACACCTTGGGCTCGGGCACCACCACAGGCTCAACCTGAACCTGCGGCATGGCCGAGGCTTGCGGCACAGGTGGTGCTTCAACCGTTACGTGGCGCTGCTCATCCTCGCGCGAGAACAGCATCGGCAGAAAGATCACCGCCAAGGCCACCAGCACCAGTGCTCCAACCATTCGCTGCTTGTAGACGTTATCCAGCATTGCCATGTGCAGCTTCCTCCGTGGAGCGCCGGGCGAGCCACTCGAGCGCCTCGGCGACACAATAAAAAGATCCGAACAGCAGAATTTCATCATCCGCGGTCGCTTGCTCGCATTGCGCTTCCAATGCCGCAGCAATACTGGCGTAGGACGCTACCGAAGCGCCAAGGTTCTCCAGTGCGGCCTGCAGATCCTGCACCGGGCGCGCCCTGGGCGAATCCAGCGGCGCCACGGCCCAGCTCTGGACCGAAGACTGCAGACACCCCACCACCCCCGGCAGATCCTTGTCCGCCAGCAGGCCAAATACCGCCAGGCGCCGACCGCTCAGCGGTCGACGTGCCAGGCGCTCGGCCAGATACTGCGCGGCATGGGGGTTGTGCCCCACATCCAGGAGCAGGTTCAGGCGCTTGCCCTGCCATTCCACCTGCCGACGATCCAGGCGCCCGGTGACTCGGGTCTGCTGCAATGCTGCGCCCATCTGATCAGGCTGCCAGGGCAACCCGGTAAGCAGATAAGCCTGCAAGGCCAGCGCCGCGTTCTCCATGGGCAGATCAAGCAACGGCAGATCCCGCAGCTCGACCTGATTGCCCTGGGCATCCAGACCACGCCACTGCCAATGCTCTTCGGTCAGCGCCAGATCGAAATCCCGCCCCCGAAGGAAAAACGGACAACCCAGCTCCCGCGCCTTATCCAGCAGCGGCTGCGGCGGATTCAGGTCGCCACACAGCGCCGGAGCGCCCGGACGGAAAATCCCGGCCTTTTCGAAGGCCACGGATTCACGGGAATCGCCGAGGTACTCGATATGATCGACTCCGATGCTGGTGACCAGCGCCAGGTCGGCATCCACCAGGTTGACCGTATCCAGACGACCACCCAGACCGACCTCCAGCACCACAGCATCCAGCGCCGCCTGCTGGAACAGCCAGAAGGCCGCCAGGGTGCCCATCTCGAAATAGGTCAGGGAAACTTCACCGCGCCCCGCCTCTACTGCAGCAAAGGCTTCGCACAACTGCTCGTCAGTAGCTTCGAGACCATTGACCTGCACCCGCTCGTTGTAACGCAGCAGGTGCGGCGAGCTGTAGACCCCCACCTGCAAGCCCTGGGCTCGCAGCAGGGAGGCGACAAAGGCACAGGTCGAGCCCTTGCCGTTGGTTCCGGTCACCGTGATCACCCGAGGCGCCGGCTTGCCCAGCCCCATCCGCGACGCTACCTGCTGCGAGCGCGCCAAGCCCATATCGATGGCCGAGGGATGCAACTGCTCAAGGTAGGCGAGCCATTCGCCCAGGGTGCGCTGGATCATAGGTTGGCTGGAGCCGGTGGCACCACCATCGGCTCCACGGGAGCCGCGACGAATTCCGGCGTCGGCAGACCCATCAGTTGCGCCAGCAGGTTACCCAGACGCGGACGCAGTTCCTGACGGGCGATGATCATGTCGATCGCCCCGTGCTCCAGCAGGAACTCACTGCGCTGAAAGCCTTCCGGCAGTTTTTCACGCACGGTCTGTTCGATCACTCGCGGACCGGCGAAACCTACCAGGGCCTTAGGCTCGGCGACGATCACGTCACCCAGCATCGCCAGGCTGGCGGAAACACCACCGTAGACCGGATCGGTCAGCACGGAGACGAAGGGAATGCCCTCTTCACGCAGGCGCGCCAGCACCGCGGAAGTCTTGGCCATCTGCATCAGGGAAATCAGCGCTTCCTGCATCCGCGCACCACCGGAGGCGGAGAAGCAGATCATCGGGCAACGGTTTTCCAGGGCGTAGTTGGCCGCACGCACGAAACGCTCGCCGACGATCGCGCCCATGGAACCGCCCATGAAGGAGAACTCAAAGGCCGAGACCACCACCGGCATGCCCAGCAGGGTACCGCTCATGGAAATCAGCGCGTCCTTCTCGCCGGTCTGCTTCTGTGCCGCAGTCAGACGATCCTTGTACTTCTTGCCGTCGCGGAACTTCAGGCGGTCCACCGGCTCCAGATCGGCGCCCAGTTCGGCACGACCCTCGGCGTCCAGGAAGATGTCGATGCGCGCACGTGCACCGATACGCATGTGGTGGTTGCACTTGGGGCAAACATCCAGGGTCTTTTCCAGCTCCGGACGATAAAGCACCGCCTCGCAGGACGGGCACTTGTGCCACAGACCTTCAGGCACCGAGCTTTTCTTCACCTCGGAACGCATGATCGAAGGGATCAGTTTGTCTACTAACCAGTTGCTCATGCTTTCTTTCTCCAGTACCGGCGGCCCGAACGCTCTGGTTCGCAACCCCGCGTATGCCCTTGAGCTAAATTCATGTGTGCGGCGATGTTCACTTCGCTACCGCGGTCAGCACCGGGCTCGACCTGCCTGCAACGAAACGTTCCTCAGCCATCCCGACAACCCGCGATAGAGCGGTTGCCACTCGATTCCGGCACCGCCTTAAGGCGACGCCTGCCTGTTTTGTACAGTGGTGTTATGGACGGCGGCAGACTGCCAGCCGTCACATCGACCCACTGCTGCGACGCACGGCCTGCATAAATGCCTGAATCTTGGCCGGATCCTTGATGCCCTTGCCCTGCTCGACTCCGCCACTGACATCCACCGCATAAGGACGAACCTGGGCAATGGCCTGGGCAACATTCTCTGCATTGAGGCCGCCAGCCAGGATGATCGGCTTGCTCACTTCCCGCGGAACCAGGGACCAGTCAAAAGCCTCGCCAGTTCCCCCCGGCACGCCCTCGACATAGGTGTCCAGCAAAATCCCACTGGCGTGCGGGTATGCCCGGCAGGCCGCGGCAATATCATCTCCAGCCTTGACTCGCAGCGCCTTGATATAGGGACGGTGATAGCCATCGCAATCAGCCGCCGACTCATCGCCGTGAAACTGCAGCAGATCCAGCGGCACCGCATCGAGGATCTCCCCCAGCTCGCAGCGACTGGCATTGACGAACAGCCCGACCGTGGTCACGAACGGCGGCAAGGCGGCAATGATCGCCCGCGCCTGCTGCACAGACACGGCCCGCGGACTTTTGGCATAGAACACCAGACCGATAGCGTCGGCCCCCGCCGCCACGGCCGCCAACGCGTCTTCTATGCGGGTAATCCCGCAAATCTTGCTGCGAACAGCTGACATGTCGTGTGAACCTCGGGGGCAAATTCGGAAAGTTCCGGATGGTAGCAAATGCTTTTCCGGGCGTCAGCCGTCAAGTTCAGGCCAACCGGTGAGGAAATGTGGCCCGATATAGCGCTCCGGCAGCGCAAACTCGTCCTTGTACTCGACCTGAACCAGGTACAGGCCAAAAGGATGAGCAGTGACCCCGCCCGCGCGACGAACCCGACTCTCCAGCACTTCCCGCGCCCACTCCACCGGGCGCTCGCCGGCGCCAATGGTCATCAAGACCCCGGCAATGTTGCGCACCATGTGATGCAGGAAGGCACTGGCACGAATATCCAGGACGATCATCTTGCCGTGCCGGGTCACCCGCAGGTGATGAATCTCCTTGATCGGCGACTTGGCCTGGCACTGCCCGGCCCGAAAGGCGCTGAAATCATGGGTACCCAGCAGGAACTGCGCGGCCTGGGCCATGCGCTCGGTGTCCAGGGGCCGGTGATTCCAGGTGACTTCTTCATTGAGATGGGCCGGACGGATCTGGTCGTTGTAGATCACATAGCGATAGCGCCGGGCGATGGCCTTGAACCGCGCATGGAAATGCGCGGGCATTTCCTGGGCCCAACTGACGCTGATGTCATGGGGCAGGTTGATATTGGCCCCCATGACCCACGCCTTCATCGAACGCACGGCCTGGGTGTCGAAATGCACCACCTGACCACAGGCATGCACACCGGCATCAGTGCGCCCCGCACAGGACACCAGCACCGGAGAGTCCGCGACCCGGGACAAGGCCTTCTCCAGAGTTTCCTGGACGCTGGGCACGCCAGAAGCCTGGCGCTGCCAACCGCGATAGCGCGACCCCTTGTATTCAACACCCAGAGCAATGCGGGAAAAGCCTTCGGCTGCCATTTCGGCGGCCGGGTTATCTATGTTTGCCAAGAACTTACAGCCTGCTGATATGCGCAAAGGCGCTCATTATAAGGCTGCCGGGTGCAGACGCCATGCACGGCCACGGTTTAGTTGAAGATTGAGCGCAGCGATCGCCATTTAATTGCCCCGCCTGGTTCAGGCCCGCGCGAAGAGAGCAACGCCCCGCCCGGGCAAAGCGCGCCAATGCGAGCACCCCGAAAAATCGGCACCAACAAAAACGGCAGCCTCATCGGCTGCCGTTCTGGTCAAGCGGGATCCGGCTTCAGGCCAGTCGCGCCAGCATTTCCTGGGCTTCACTCTTCTGCCCTTCACTGCCTTCGCTGAGCACTTCGCCAAGGATGTCCCGCGCGCCGTCGTTGTCACCCATATCGATGTAGGCCTGGGCCAGATCGAGCTTGGTGGCCACTTCATCGCTGCCGGAAAGGAAGTCGAAGTCGGCCTCCTCAGGCGCCGCCGCTGCATCTTCAGCCGTGAAACTCGGCCCGGCCGGCTCAGGCTGATCCAGACTCTGAGCCAGACGATCCAGCTCCGCGTTGACATCATCCAGCTCGGAAGCGAACGCATCCTTGGGTTCGCTGGCCGCATCCATCTCATCGGCCAGGGACAGATCGAAGTCAGCGGACAAGTCCAGATCGTCCAGAGCCGCCTCCGTAACGGTGGGCACATCGCCGGCCGGCACATCCTTGAGGTCGTCCTCAAGGCTCAGCAGGAAATCCTCATCGTTCTGGGTCGCTGCGGGCAAATCAGCCCCCAGGTCCAGATCGAAGTCGCCAAGATCATCCAGGCTTTCCTGAGCGGCGGTCTGCTGCTCCAGGACCGAGCCGAAACTCAGGTCATCATCCAGCGGGAAATCTTCCAGCTCGATCGCCGGCTCGGACGGCTCGGACGCCACGACCGCAGGCGAAGCCGCCTCAAGATCGTCCAGGCTCAGGTCGAAATCCGCATCCAGCCCTTCGACAGGCGCAGCAGGCTCAGGCGCCTGCGGCTCGTCCAGCAGCTCCTTGACGTACTGGGCATCCAGCTCCGCGGCAACAGCGGCCGTCGCCAGACCGGCAGCTGCAGCCACTGCAACCATCGCCGGGAAACGGCTTTTGAGTTGCTCGACCTGAGCATGGTTATCGCCATTGGCCACCAGTTGCCGCTCCTCGGCGACGAAGGCGCTGCGATCACCCTGATGCGCGTAGACCTCCATCAACTTGAGGCGCAGATCACTGCGCTGCGGCTCCAGCTTGACCGCCTCTTCGAGCAGCGCTGCTGCCTGGTTCAGGCGGCCAGCGTCGATATGATTCTGTGCCTGCCCCAGCACGTCCGTGGCTCGCTCCACCGGCGCCGCCGGGATGGGCGCCACCACCGGAGCCGGTGCTGGAGCTGGAGCTGGAGCTGGAGCTGGAGCTGGAGCTGGAGCTGGAGCTGGAGCCAGCTTGACGCTTGGCGGTGGAACTTCAAGGCCTTCGAAACTGCCTTCCGGCAATTCCAGCTCCTCGGTGAAGTCATTGCTTTCCTCGGACAAGGCCCGGGCCATGCGCAGGTGCTTTTCCGCTTCCTGCTGGGCCTTGCGACGACGCGCAAGCAACAGCAACAGCAACAGCACGGCCACGACCGCCCCGCCACCTACCAGTCCCAGCAGGATCGGATTGGTCAGCAGGTCGCCATATTTGTCTTCATCGCTCTTGGCCGCCTCATCCACTGCCGGAGCGGCAGCCGGTTCGCTGACAGGCGCCGCAGGAACCACGGGAGCCACCACCGGGGCCGCCGCCTCAGGCTTGGCCACCAGCTCGGCCGGCATCGCCGGTGCGGGCTGAGCAGCCGGCGCCGCGCCCTCGGCCTGCAGCTTGGCCAACTGGTTGTTCTTCAGCTCGATCAGACGCTGCAGCTTGTCCAGCTGACTCTGCAGATCCGCCATGCGCTCCTTGAGCTCGGCGTTGTCACGACGGGTCGCGTCGAGACTTTCCTGAGTCACCGCCAGCTTGTTGTTCAGCGCCTTGCTGTCGCCTGCCGCACCCTTGCCTCGCGCCTTGCCGCTTTCCGCCGAGACCAGACTCAAGTTGTCCTTGGTGTTGACCTGCTTGGGCGCCTTGTCGGCACCGGCACGACGGGTGGCGTCCACCTGCTGCTGACTGCGGGCACCGGCACGA
Source organism: Pseudomonas protegens (assembly GCF_013407925.2). NCBI lineage: Bacteria > Pseudomonadati > Pseudomonadota > Gammaproteobacteria > Pseudomonadales > Pseudomonadaceae > Pseudomonas > Pseudomonas protegens. Next base: position 1,013,283 of record NZ_CP060201.1, read on the forward strand.
CGCCCCTGACGCCAGGCTGCGTTTTGCGCGGCCACTTCGGCAATGGCCTTGGGCTGCGCCAACGCTGTGCTCTGCACTACGTCAGGCAGACGCAGGACCTTGCCGGCCTTCAATCGATTGATGTTGCCGTCGATAAAGGCATCCGGGTTCAACGCCTGGATCGCGAGCATGGTTTGCTGGATCGACGCGCCATTGCGATTCTTCGCGGCGATTTCCCACAGCGTGTCACGGGCCGCCGTTTTGTATTGCGCGGGCTTGCTGGCTTTATTGCCACGGGTAACCGGGGCATTCACCGCCGGGCCTGCAACCGGAGCAGCCTGGGCGGCAGCGGCGGCTTGCGGGGAAAACTTCGAAGGATCCAGCAGCACGCTGTAATCGCGCAGCAGGCGGCCGTTGGGCCACATCACCTGCACCAGGAACTTGACCATCGGCTCAGACAGCGGCTGACTCGAAGTCACCCGCAGCACACTCTTGCCGCCGGGATTGAGAACGGGGGTAAAACTCAGGTCATTGAGAAAGGCCTGACGATCGACGCCGGCCTTGGCGAACTCTTCTGCCGGGGCCAGGCTGGGCACCACTTCAGCGGCAGTCAGGTCCTTGATATCGAGCAATTCGATTTCAGCTACCAAAGGCTGGTTCAGACTCGACTTCAGGGTCAGCTCCCCAAGCCCAAGCGCCTGCGCCATACCGGAGGACAGCGCCGAGGCGGCCGCTATTGCTAACACCAGTTTGCGAACTTGAACCATAGCCTCATCCTTTGTTTGAACGTTCCTCGGCCAGCGAGAAGGTTTTGTAGCGGCTGCCATAAGGCACTGCGCGGAGGCCACGACCACCGCGCGGGATTATTTTCTGCATGCCCCGGGAGCACCTGACGGCCACTCACCTCCAGCAACTTGCCAAGCATAGCGCCCGGCTAGATTCATTCTGTAAATTGTTGCCAAGTATCTTTTACAGCAGGTCTTTTATCAACAATTCAGCCAGTTGCACAGCGTTCAAGGCCGCGCCTTTGCGGACGTTGTCCGAGGTCAACCACAGATTCAGTTGCGCCGCATCATCGATGCCGGAACGAACCCGCCCCACATAGACTACGTCCTGGCCCACGGCGTCACCCACAGCGGTGGGATAATCACCGGCTTCCACCAGTTCCAGGCCAGGAGCGGCCTCCAGCGCGGCGTTTACCGCCGCCAGATCGACATCGGTGCCCGACTGAAGAGTCACGCTATAGCTATCGCCAAAAAACACCGGCGCTTGAATGCAAGTGACAGAAATCTTTAATAAAGGCTGCCCCAGCACTTCACGCAATTCCCTGACCAGACGTTTTTCCAGCAGGGTATGGCCCTGGGCATCCGGCGTGCCCACCTGGGCCAGCAGATTAAAGGCCACTTGGCGGTCGAAGAAGCGCGGCTCCAGCGGGCGCACATTCAACAACTCCGCAGTTTGCCTAGCCAGCTCACTGACAGCCTCACGCCCCTGGCTGGAGATCGCCAGGCTGGCGGTCAGGCTCACCCGCTGGATGTCCAGCAAGCCCTGCAAAGGCGCCAGAGCCACCGCCAACGCGGTGGCCGCGGCACTCGGACTGCTCAATTGCACAGGCTTCTTCAGGCCGGCCAGCACCTGGGCATTGGCCTCAGGCACGACATTGGGCGCCTGGGTCGACGGCAAGGCGCCAGCAAGGTCGATCACTGCGCAATTGGCCGCGGTGGCGCGGGGCGCGAAGCTCAGGGTTACCGCTGGACCTGCGGCAAAAAATGCCAGCTGCACCTTGCTGAAATCAAACTCGTCGACTTCACGCACACGCACGTTCTTGCCGCGAAACGGCACCGAATGACCGGCCGACTCGCTGCTGGCCAGCAGGTGCAGGTTGGCAATCGGGAAATTGCGTTCTTCGAGTACCTGCACCAGGGTTTCGCCAACGGTACCGGTGGCACCGATCACGGCAATATCAAAGGATGGAGTCATGGCGCTACCTCAGGTGAAACGGGGGAGCGGCACTTTACCCGGCACGGGGGAACGAGGCAATTCGCCGGGGCCAGCGGCAGGGACGAGCCCCTTCGCGGGCCAGTCCGCCCCTGGGGAGGGAGGCATAAAAAAACCCGCGTCCTGGCTCGGGCGCGGGTTCTTTCAACCACTCAGTGGATCAACGCTCCAGGAGGATCCGCAGCATGCGCCGCAGCGGTTCGGCCGCGCCCCACAGCAACTGGTCGCCCACGGTGAAGGCGCCCAGGAACTGCGAGCCCATGTTCAGTTTGCGCAGACGGCCAACCGGAATGTTCAGGGTGCCGGTGACCTTGGTCGGGCTCAGCTCCTGCATGCTGATGTCACGCTGGTTCGGCACCAACTTGACCCAGGGATTGTGCTGGCTGATCAGCCCTTCGATATCGGCGATCGGCACGTCCTTGTTGAGCTTGATGGTCAGCGCCTGGCTGTGGCAGCGCATGGCGCCGATGCGCACGCAAATGCCGTCCACCGGAATCGGGTTCTTGAAGCGACCGAGGATCTTGTTGGTTTCGGCCTGGGCTTTCCACTCTTCGCGGCTCTGGCCGTTAGGCAGTTCCTTGTCGATCCACGGAATCAGGCTGCCGGCCAGCGGCACGCCGAAGTTCTCGGTCGGGTAGGCATCGCTGCGCATGGCTTCGGCCACCTTGCGGTCGATGTCGAGGATGGCGCTGGCCGGGTTGGCCAGGTCATCGGCGACCGCCGCATGGGTCGCGCCCATCTGCTTGATCAGTTCACGCATGTTCTGCGCGCCGGCACCGGAAGCCGCCTGATAGGTCATGGCGCTCATCCACTCCACCAAGCCGGCTTCGAACAGGCCGCCCAGGCCCATCAGCATCAGGCTGACGGTGCAGTTGCCGCCGATGTAGTTCTTGGTCCCGGCATCCAGCTGCTGATCGATGACCTTGCGGTTCACCGGATCGAGGATGATCACCGCGTCATCCTGCATGCGCAGGCTGGAAGCGGCGTCGATCCAGTAGCCCTGCCAGCCGGCTTCGCGCAGCTTGGGGAAGACTTCACTGGTGTAGTCGCCACCCTGGCAGGTCAGAATCACGTCGAGGGTTTTCAACTCTTCAATGCTGTAGGCGTCCTTCAGCGGAGCAATATCCTTGCCCACCGACGGCCCTTGGCCACCGACATTGGAAGTGGTGAAAAACACCGGTTCAATAAGATCGAAGTCCTGCTCTTCCAGCATCCGCTGCATGAGCACGGAACCGACCATACCGCGCCAACCGATCAGACCTACACGTTTCATCGCAACTACACCTTTACAAAAGTGGGCCACTGTCTATGCAGTGGGCCCGAAAGATTACAGATTCCGCAGCGCGGCGACTACTGCATCGCCCATTTCCTGCGTACCGACTTTGGTGCAACCGGCCGACCAGATATCGCCAGTGCGCAAACCCTGATCCAGCACCCGGCTCACCGCCTGCTCGATGGCGTCCGCCGCGTCGGTCAGGTTGAAGCTGTAGCGCAGCATCATCGACACCGAGAGGATGGTCGCCAGCGGGTTGGCAATGCCCTGCCCGGCAATGTCCGGCGCCGAACCGTGGCACGGCTCGTACATGCCCTTGTTGTTGGCGTCCAGGGACGCCGACGGCAGCATGCCGATGGAGCCGGTGAGCATCGAGGCTTCGTCGGAAAGAATGTCGCCGAACATGTTGTCGGTGACGATCACGTCGAACTGCTTCGGCGCACGCACCAGTTGCATGGCGGCGTTGTCGACATACATATGGCTCAGCTCGACATCCGGGTAGTCCTGGGCGACTTGCTCGACCACTTCACGCCACAGCTGGCTGGAGGCCAGGACGTTGGCCTTGTCCACCGAGCACAGCTTCTTGCCGCGCACACGGGCCATGTCGAACCCCACCCGGGCGATGCGGCGGATTTCACTCTCGCTGTAAGGCAGGGTGTCGTAGGACTGGCGCTCGCCGTTTTCCAGCTCGCGGGTACCACGAGGGGCGCCGAAGTAAATGCCGCCGGTCAGCTCGCGAACGATGAGGATGTCCAGACCAGAAACGATTTCCGGCTTCAGGCTCGAAGCATCCGCCAGTTGCGGGTAGAGAATCGCCGGACGCAGGTTGCCGAACAAGCCCAGTTGCGCGCGGATCTTCAGCAGACCGCGCTCAGGACGAATGTCGCGCTCGATCTTGTCCCACTTCGGCCCGCCCACTGCGCCCAGCAACACGGCATCGGCGGCACGGGCACGGTCCAGGGTTTCGTCAGCCAGGGGCACACCGTGCTTATCGATGGCGGCGCCACCAATCACGTCGTGGCTCAGCTCGAAGCCCAGGCTGTACTTGTCGTTGGCCAACTCCAGCACCTTGACCGCCTCGGCCATGATTTCCGGACCAATACCGTCACCTGGGAGAATCAGAATCTGCTTGCTCATGCGTTCCTCGTTGGTTCTGTCGGCCGGCCTCTGGGCACAACCGGAAAAGTTCTATCGCTCGGCCCACAGCACCAGTACATCAGTACTGAACGAACCATCGGCCTCAATCTCAAAATATTCGCGCACTTCATTGCCCATCGCCTGCTGCAGCTCGCGGATCGCCACCCGCAGCGGCTCGGGAGTACGCATGCGCTCGACCCAGGAGTGGAACTCCAGACGCAACCGTTGCCGAACGGTGCTGCGGGTATGCAGCCCCGCCTCGCTGACCTGGCGCAGCCATTCACCCGCCGAATAATCGCGCACATGACTGGTATCACGCAGCACTTCGACACTTTGCAGGTAAGTGTCCAGCAGCGGTCTGCCCGGCGACAAGACATCGATGAACGCCGCCACGCCACCGGGCTTCAAGACTCGACGCACTTCGCGCAGGGCCAGACCCAGGTCGCTCCAGTGATGGGCCGAATAGCGACTGAAGACGAAATCGAACTCACCGTCGGCGAAGGGCAAGCCCTCGGCGGCCCCTTTCACGCTGCGGATGTTGTGCAGATTACGCTCCTGTGCGGCTGCCGACACCACGTCCAGCATCTGTTGGGAGAGGTCGTAGGCCACCACTTCCCTGACCAGCGGCGCGACATGGAAGCTGACATGACCGGCACCGCACCCCAGATCGAGAACCCGCGCCTGCTCCTGACCCGCCACCTCGGCCTGTAGCAGGGCGAATTCGGCGCCTTGAGCGTGCACGGCGCTGCTCAGGTAGGCCGCGGCCTGTTCACCGAATTGCTTCTGTACCACCTGACTGTGGGCGTTGCTGGTCATGCTGAGGTCCTTTTGATCCGAGGGAACGGCATTCGCTGGCAAGCCAGCTCCTACGACAACATCCGCAGGAGCCGGTTTGCCGGTGATCAGGCGTCGCGAAACAACCAGGGCTGGCTGGCCCGGTGCTTGACTTCAAAGGCGGCGATGGCGTCGCCGTCCTGCAAGGTCAAGCCGATATCGTCAAGACCGTTGAGCAGGCAGTGCTTGCGGAACGCGTCGATCTCGAACTTCAACACCTTGCCGTCAGGACGGGTCACGGTTTGCGCTTCAAGGTCGATATGCAACTGATAGCCCGGGGTGGCTTCGACCTGCTGGAACAGCTCGTCGACTTCAGCGTCGCTGAGGATGATCGGCAGCAAGCCGTTCTTGAAGCTGTTGTTGAAGAAGATATCGGCATAGCTCGGCGCGATGATGCTGCGAAAACCGTACTCTTCCAGGGCCCACGGCGCGTGCTCGCGACTGGAACCGCAGCCAAAATTTTCCCGCGCCAGCAACACACTGGCGCCCTGGTAACGCTCGGCGTTGAGGACGAAATCCTTGTTCAGCGGGCGCTTGGAGTTGTCCTGGTACGGCTGCCCCACATCCAGGTAGCGCCACTCATCGAACAGGTTGGGGCCGAAACCGGTGCGCTTGATCGACTTGAGAAACTGCTTGGGGATGATCTGATCGGTGTCGACGTTGGCACGATCCAAAGGCGCGACCAAACCATTGTGCTGGGTGAAAGCTTTCATGCTGCGCTCCTTAGATCAATTCACGGACGTCGACGAAACGACCGCTGACAGCGGCGGCGGCGGCCATGGCCGGGCTCACCAGGTGGGTACGCCCACCCGCGCCCTGACGCCCCTCGAAGTTGCGGTTCGAGGTCGAGGCGCAATGCTCGCCGGACTCCAGGCGGTCAGGGTTCATCGCCAGGCACATCGAGCAACCCGGCTCGCGCCATTCAAAACCGGCTTCAAGGAAGATCTTGTCCAGGCCTTCCGACTCGGCCTGAGCCTTCACCAGGCCCGAACCCGGGACCACGATCGCCTGCTTGATGGTGGAAGCCACTTTGCGGCCCTTGGCAATGACTGCGGCGGCGCGCAAGTCTTCGATCCGCGAGTTGGTGCAGGAGCCGATGAACACGCGATCCAACTGAATGTCGGTGATCGCCTGGTTGGCGCTCAAGCCCATGTATTTCAAGGCGCGGACGATGGAGTCGCGCTTGACCAGGTCCATTTCCTTGGCCGGGTCCGGCACGCGCTGATCCACGGCCAGGACCATCTCCGGCGAGGTGCCCCAGCTGACCTGCGGCTTGATCTGCGCAGCGTCGAGCTCGACCACGGTGTCGAATGTGGCGTCGGCATCCGACACCAGATCCTTCCAGGCCTCGACGGCCAAGTCCCATTCGGCGCCTTTAGGGGCGAATGGACGACCCTTGACGTAGGCCACGGTCTTTTCATCCGCCGCCACCAGGCCCACACGGGCACCGGCTTCGATGGACATGTTGCAGATGGTCATGCGGCCTTCGATGGACAGGTCGCGAATCGCGCTGCCGGCGAACTCGATGGCGTGGCCGTTGCCGCCGGCGGTGCCGATCTTGCCGATAACCGCCAGGACGATGTCCTTGGCAGTCACACCGAAAGGCAAGGTGCCTTCCACGCGCACCAGCATGTTCTTCATCTTCTTGGCCACCAGGCACTGGGTGGCGAGCACGTGCTCCACCTCGGAGGTGCCGATACCGTGAGCCAGAGCGCCGAAAGCGCCGTGGGTCGAGGTGTGGGAGTCGCCGCAGACCACGGTCATGCCCGGCAAGGTGGCGCCCTGCTCCGGGCCGATGACGTGGACGATGCCCTGGCGCACGTCGTTCATCTTGAATTCGACAATGCCGTATTCGTCACAGTTGTCATCGAGGGTCTGTACCTGAAGACGGGAAACCTGGTCGGCAATCGCTTCGATCCCACCCTTGCGCTCGGGGGTGGTCGGTACGTTGTGGTCCGGGGTGGCGATGTTGGCATCGATGCGCCAAGGCTTGCGCCCGGCCAGACGCAGGCCTTCGAAAGCTTGTGGCGAGGTCACTTCATGGATGATGTGACGATCGATATAGATCAGCGCCGAACCATCGTCGCGCTGCTTGACCAAATGCGAATCCCAGAGCTTGTCGTAAAGCGTCTTACCGGCCATCGGACCATTCCTCATCAGCTTGTTTCTATGCCCCGGGCCCCGATCGTGAGCCGATCAATAACCCCTTGGCTTGTGAGGCTGATGCTATGGCGTTAGATTAAATAACTCAAATTCATATTTTTCATGCTTTGGATAACCAACTGGAATACAACCATGGACCTGGCCAACCTCAACGCCTTTATAGCCATCGCCGAAACGGGTAGTTTTTCCGGCGCCGGTGAACGCCTGCACCTGACCCAGCCCGCCATCAGCAAACGCATCGCCGGCCTGGAGCAGCAGCTCAATGTGCGGCTGTTCGACCGCCTGGGCCGGGAGGTCGGCCTGACCGAGGCCGGACGCGCCCTGCTGCCCCGGGCCTATCAGATCATCAACGTGCTGGACGACACCCGCCGCGCCCTGACCAACCTCAACGGCGAAGTCAGCGGGCGCCTGACCCTGGCCACCAGCCATCACATCGGCCTGCATCGCCTGCCGCCGCTGCTGCGAGCCTTTACCCGACGCTACCCGCAAGTGGCCCTGGACATTCAATTCCTCGATTCCGAGGTGGCCTACGAGGAAATCCTCCACGGCCGGGCCGAGCTGGCGGTGATCACCCTGGCGCCGGAGCCCCACAGCCTGATCAAGGCGGCCGCCGTCTGGGACGACCCGCTGGATTTCGTCGCCGCCCCGGAGCATCCGTTGGTCAGCAACGGCCAGGTCAGCCTGGCGGATATTGCCTTGCATCCAGCGGTGTTTCCCGGCGGCAACACCTTCACCCACCATATTGTCCAACGCTTGTTCGAGGCCCAGGGCCTGACGCCGAACATCGCCATGAGCACTAACTATCTGGAAACTATAAAGATGATGGTGTCCATCGGCCTGGCCTGGAGCGTGCTGCCGCGTACCATGCTCGACGATCAGGTGGCGCGCATTCCTTTACCGGGCATACAGCTGCGACGCCAGCTAGGCTATATCCTGCACACCGAACGGACGCTGTCGAATGCTGCGCGGGCTTTCATGGCCCTACTGGATGCACAAGTCGATTGGCCAGGGAACCCGGCATAGCTTTTCCGGGTAGCCCCCGTGCCACGCCGCACCGCCATGAATACCCCGCGTGAAACGAATGACTCAGCTCAAGGCCTGACCCCCATGCCAAAACCCGCTGATCGTATTCCACCCATGCCGCGTATCCATGCCATCGACCCAAAGGAGTCGGAGCAGAGCTGGGAAAGCGCGCCACAGCTGCTTGCCGCCCTCAATGGGGCTCGGCTGGGGGCCTGGTATTGGGATATTGAAAGCGGGCAGATCAGTTGGTCACGGGGCACCCAGGCGCTGTTTGGCTTCGATCCGCGCCAACCCCTGCCGGAAAACCTCGAATACCTTGACCTGCTGCCCATCGAAGACCGGGCCAGGACCGTGCGCGCCTTTCATTCGGTGCTGGCGGGCGCCCCACTGGAACAGGCCATGCACCACCGCATCCGCTGGCCCGACGGCAGCCTGCACTGGCTGGAAATCAACGGCAGCGTACTGCCGGACAAGCACGGCAAACCCCGCATGATCGGGGTGATCCGCGAGATCACCCACCAGCGCCAACGCGAAGAAGCCCTCAGCAACTCGGAAAAACGCTTCGCCACCCTGTTTCACCTGTGCCCCAACACGGTGCTGCTGACCCGCCTGGAAGATGGCCTGATCAGCGAGGCCAACCAGTACTTCGAAAGCCAGTTCGGCTGGCCCGCCGAACATGTGATCGGCCGCACCACCCTGGAGATCGGCCTGTGGGTCAATCCCGAGCAGCGTGCCCAACTGATCAAGGCCGTACAGAAGAAAGGCCAGGCCGCCAGCCTCGAAGTGCAGTTCCGCGCCAGCAACGGCCAGATCCACGACGGCATCCTCAGCGCACAGAAGATCGAACTGGAAGGCAAGCCCTACCTGCTCAGCACCTTTCTCGACACCAGCGAGCGCAAAAGAGCCGAACAGGCCCTCAAAGACAGCCAGGAACGCCTCGACCTGGCCCTGGACTCGGCACAACTGGGCACCTGGGACTGGCACATTCCCAGCGGCATGCTGTACGGCTCGGCACGCGCCGCGCAATTGCACGGCCTGGCGCCGGCGCCCTTCCACGAATCCTTCGAGGCATTTTTCGAGGGCGTGCCCACCGAAGAGCGCGACAGCATGCGCGATGCCTATCGCAGCCTGCGCGAGGGCCCGGCGGGCAACTACCAGCTGACCTACCGGGTGCAACTGGCGGACGGCAGCTCGCGCTACCTCGAAAGCCGCGCCCGCCTCTATCGCGACGAGTCGGGCAACCCCCTGCGCATGGCCGGAACGCTGCTGGACATTACCGAGCAGGTGGAGCGCGAACAGCGCCTGATCACCTCCGAGGAGAAATTCGCCAGTCTGTTCCAGGTCAGCCCGGACCCCATCTGCCTGACCCTGCTGGAAACCGGCCAGTTCATCGAGATCAATTCGAGCTTCACCCAGACCTTTGGCTGGACCCAGGACGACGTGATCAACCGCAGCGCCGAGCAGGTCGGCTTCTGGGAAGACCCCGCCCCACGACTGCGGCGGATCGAACGGGTGATTCGCGAACAGGCGCTGAATAACGTGGCGGTGATGGTCAACCACAAGGACGGCCATTCGCTGACCTGCATCATTTCCAGCCGCCTGATTACCGTCGACAAACAGCCGTGCATCGTCACCACGCTGCGGGACATCACCCAGCAACAACGCTCCGAAGCCGCGCTCAAGGCCAGTGAGGAAAAATTCGCCAAGGCCTTCCACTCCAGCCCCGACGCCATCAGCATCACCGAGCGCGAAACCGGCCGCTATCTGGAGGTCAACGACGGTTTCTGCCGCCTGACCGGCTACCGCACCGATGAAGTGCTCGGCCACACCATGTACCAGGTTGGCATCTGGGCCGAAGAGGCCCAGCTCGCCACGCTGCTGACTGAGCTCAGACTCAAGGGCCGGGTGCATCACCTGGAAGTGCTCGGGCGAAACAAGCGCGGGGAGATCCTCACCCTTGAGGTTTCGGTGGAGCCGATCACCCTCAATGAAACCCCATGCCTGCTGCTCACGGCCCGGGATGTCAGCCTGCTGAAGAATGCCCAAGCGCAGATCCGCCACCTGGCCTACCACGACCCTTTGACCAACCTGCCCAACCGCGCCCTGCTGATGGACCGCCTGAGCCAGCAGATCGCCCTGCTCAAGCGCCATAACCTGCGGGGCGCCCTGCTGTTCCTCGACCTGGACCACTTCAAGCACATCAACGATTCCCTGGGCCACCCGGTGGGCGACACCGTGCTGAAGATCATCACCGCCAGGCTGGAAGCCAGCGTGCGCATGGAGGACACCGTGGCGCGCCTGGGCGGCGATGAATTCGTGGTACTGCTCAGCGGCCTGGAAGGCTCGCGCAACGAGGTCAGCGAACAGGTGCGGCACCTGGCGGGAACCCTGCGCGAACTGCTGTCGGAACCGATGTTCCTCGACGGTCAGCGCCTGCAGGTCACCCCCAGCATCGGCGTGGCGCTGATCCCCGATCACGGCTCGACCCCCACCGACCTGCTCAAGCGCGCCGACATTGCCCTCTATCGGGCCAAGGACTCCGGGCGCAACACCACGCAGATGTACCACAACACCATGCAGAAGGCCGCCAGCGAGCGCCTGCGCATGGAAACCGACCTGCGCCTGGCCCTGTCCCGTGGCGAATTCAGCGTGCACTTCCAGCCCCAGGTCGACGCCCGCGACAACCGCATCGTCGGCGCCGAGGCCCTGGTGCGCTGGCAGCACCCTGAACTGGGCGCTCAATCACCGACCGAATTCATCAAGGTCCTGGAGGACAGCGGGCTGATCCTTGAAGTCGGCACCTGGATTCTCGATGAAGCCTGCCTGGCCTTCAGCCAACTGATGGAAGAGGGCCTGGTGGATCCTTATCACTTCAGTCTGTGCGTCAATATCAGCCCACGCCAGTTCCGCCAGACCGACTTTGTCGAGAAAATAGAACACAGCCTGACGGAGTACGCCTTGCCCTCATCGCTGCTCAAGCTGGAAATCACCGAGGGCATCGTGATCCAGAACCTGGACGACACCATCAGCAAGATGCGCCGCCTGAAAAAACTCGGCGTCAGCTTCGCCATGGATGACTTCGGCACCGGCTACTCATCCCTGACCTACCTCAAGCGCCTGCCGGTGGACACCCTGAAGATCGACCAGTCCTTCGTCCGCGACGCCACCCACGACCCCAACGATGCGGAAATCATCCGCGCCATCGTCGCCATGGCCCGCAGCCTGAACCTGAAGGTCATCGCCGAAGGCGTGGAAACCCCGCAGCAACTGGAATTCCTCCAGGGACTGGATTGCCATCTGTACCAGGGCTACCTGCACAGCCGGCCGCTGCCTCTGAGCGAATTCAAGAAGCTGCTGAAATGACAGGCACGAAAAAGGGCGCCACCAGGGCGCCCTTCTTTTGCAGCGGTCTTAGTGTTGCAGAGCCGGCTGCTGCGCACCGTTGATCGGGATGCGCTTTGGCTTGGCCTCTTCCGGTACAACCCGCAGCAGGTCGATGTTCAACAGACCGTTGCTCAGGGCCGCGGCCTTGACCTCGATATGGTCGGCCAGACGGAAGGACAGCTTGAATGCACGCTGGGCAATGCCCTGGTGCAGGTAGGTGACACTTTCATTGGCGTCGCGCTTGCCACCGCTCACGGTCAACACACCTTTCTCCACTTGCAGGTCCAGGTCTTCTTCCTGGAAGCCGGCAGCCGCGATGACGATGCGGTATTGGTCGTCGGCGTGTTTTTCAACGTTGTAGGGTGGATAGCTGCTGCTCGGTTCGTTGCGCAACGCCGATTCGAACAGATCGTTGAAACGGTCGAAGCCAACAGAGGAACGGAACAGTGGAGCCAGGGAAAATGCAGTACTCATGGGTCTATCTCCTGATATTTCAGCGAGTGGTTATCTCCGCGACCCGAATTCGGCGTCGCGTACCCAAGAGATAGGGATCGTCCCTGGCATTTCAAGAGTGGTTTTTTGATTTTTTTACGCCGCTTCGCTGCGCGGCATGCCCAACAGGCGCCCCACCTGGTCCAGGTCGGTTTCCCGGCGCAGAGCAGTAAACAACTCCACCGCCTCCGGGTAGTTGCGGGTCAGCATGGCCAGCCACTGCTTGAGCCGCCCCGGCGCCGAACGCGGCGTCAGTTGCACCACCACCTGGGCCCAGAAGTCCTGGAGCAGGGGCTGCAGATCGGCCCAGGACATGGCCACCACCTCCTCGCCCGCCCGGGCAGCGGCGATCTGCCGTGCCAGGTCAGGACGCGAAACCAAGCCACGGCCGAGCATGATGTCCTCGACGCCACTTATCTCCCGGCAGCGCCGCCAATCCTCGACGCTCCAGATATCGCCGTTGGCGAACACCGGCACCTTGACCACCTCCTGGACCCGGGGAATCCACTCCCAGTGAGCCGGCGGCTTGTAGCCATCGACCTTGGTCCGGGCGTGAACCACGATATGTTCGGCGCCGCCCTCGGCCAACGCGGTCGCGCACACCAGCGAACCGTCCGGGCTGTCGAACCCCAGACGCATCTTTGCCGTGACCGGGATATGGGCCGGCACCGCCCGCCGCACATGCTCGACGATCTGATTCAGCAGCTCCGGCTCCTTGAGCAGCACTGCCCCGCCCCGGGATTTGTTGACGGTCTTGGCCGGGCAACCGAAGTTCAGATCGATGACCTCACTGCCCAGCTCACAGGCCAGCGCAGCGTTCTCGGCCAGACACACCGGGTCCGAGCCCAGCAACTGCACGCGCAACGGCACGCCGGCAGCGGTGTGCGCACCGCGCAGCAACTCGGGAGCGAGCTTGTGGAAATAGGCAGGCGTCAGCAGACGGTCGTTGACGCGGATGAACTCGGTGACACACCAGTCGATCCCGCCAACACGAGTCAACACATCCCGCAGAATGTTGTCGACCAACCCTTCCATGGGCGCCAGGGCAATTTGCATGAAACACACTCAACGAAAAAAACGGGCGAAAAAACGGGCGCCAGTTTACTGGGTTTCGCCCTTGAGCAGGAGTTTTGTCGGGGCTGGCGAGGCGCGAACCAGCCTTGGTGGGCGCCTTCGCTGGCAGGCCGCTGCCGACACCGGCATGGGCAGGCGTCAGGAGCCTTGCAGGGCCGGGCCGTAGCCTTCGAGGAACTCGGCGGGCATGCGCTTGGGCTTGCCGCTGGACAGCTCGATGCAGACAAAGGTGGTCTGCGCCCGCAGCAAGGTGCTGCCATCGCTCGGACGAACCAGCTGGAAACGCCGGGTCATCTTCAACCGCTGATCCCAATCGACGATCCAGGTGGCCAGCTGCAACTCATCCCCTTCGTAAGCGGCAGCCAGGTAGTCGATCTCGTGTCGCACCACGGCCATCGCCCGATCCAGCCGCCGATACTCCGCCAGATCCAGCCCCAGGCGCTGGGAGTGCCGCCAGGCACAGCGCTCTAGCCACGAAACATAAACCGCATTGTTGGCGTGCCCCAGACCATCGATATCTTCGGCCGCCACCTGCAGATCAATGACGAATGGCGTTGCCAGATCCCAACTCATGCCCAACTCCCGGTCAGATTTTTTGACCGGCGCAGTGTAGCGGATGCTCAGGCAGATTGGCGCGCTTGCAGATGGCGCCCGGTGACCAGAGCCATCACCGCTTCGACCACTCGCGGATCAGCCAGCACCCGCTGATGACCGCCTTCGCTCAAGCGCAACAGGCGACTGTCGAACCAGGCTTGATGGATCAATTCCGACTCCTTGACCGACACGAAGCGATCATCCTCCGCGTGAACGATCAGACCGGGCATGTCCAGTTGATACTGGGCCACATCCAGGCTGGCGGCGCGCATGCCGACTTTCTCCTCCACCTGACGAATGAAGGCCGAGCGCGCCCTGGGCGGCAAGCCCATGAAACGGGCAAAACCGCGCAACACCCCAAGGATGCGCGCTGGCGCGGCAATACTGACCAGGGTTTCGCTACGCAAGCCCAATTGCACGGCGAGCATGGCACTGGCACCGCCCATGGAATGGCCGATCACCGCCCGCAACGGCGGCAGCTCTGCCGCGGCCTCCAGCATCGCTCGGGCAAACAACACCACATTGGCCTCCTCCCCCGGAGAGCGGCCATGGGCCGGACCATCCAGCGCCACAGCGGTATAACCGGCCGCCACCAGCGCCTCGATCAGGCTGGCGAACTGCGTGGGCCGCCCTTCCCAGCCATGCATCAGCATGACCGTTGGTCCCTGCCCCCAACGCAAGGCGGAAAGCCCAAAGCGCAAGGTCAGGCGCTCGGCGCGCTCCAGCAGCGGCAGCTCCCATTCCCGCGGCGGCAGCTCGCGAGGCGTCATGAACAGCTGGCGCATCCGATTCGCCGCCCATTGAGGAGCCACCCAGCCAAGGGTGCCATTGACGCCACGAATCCAGCTCAATCCGCTCATCTCTCGCTACCTCGCAACCGAACTTCGGGTCATAGAATTGCCGACTTGGCGGCACGCAACAAACGATCGGACAACTCCCCCGGGCCCAGGGCCCGCGCCAGGGATAGCCCGCCCACCATCAACGCCATGTCCGCCAGGGCCTTGTCCATGTCCTCCGGGCAAGTGGCCAACTGCGCCACCATCAACTCCATGTGTTCAGTCAAGGCTTTGCGAAAACTCTCGGGCAGCCGCCCAAATTCGCCCACGGACGCCGGAATCGGGCAGGCCTGCTCCGTGGAGTCGCGATGCTTGCGCGACAGGTAGAAAGCCGCCGTCAGCGCCCGGCGCTCTTCGCCACTGAGGCTTGAGTCCATCTCGTCGAGCAAGCCGCGGCGGTGGGAGAGCAACTGGGTAAAGGCTTCAAGCATCAACGCATCCTTGCTCTCAAAGTGCGCATAGAAGCCGCCCACGGTCAGCCCGGCCGCGCCCATCACCTCCCCCACACTGGGCTCTGCCGGGCCCCGCTGAATCAGCGCGGAACTGGCGGCCTGGAGAATACGTTCGCGGGTTTGAGCTTTTTTATCGTTCATCGTTGCCTCCGAATATTACGGAAAAAATATTATACCCATAATAATTTTCCGCAAGTCGCCAGTGTAACCATCGGTCAGAAGTACAGGTTCAGGGAGAGAGCTGGAGCTGGCTGAGCGCCAGAAAAACAAAAGGGCCATTCAATAATTGAATGACCCTTAAAAATCCCGCAGAGCGGGTAATCGTGGCGTCCCCTAGGGGACTCGAACCCCTGTTACCGCCGTGAAAGGGCGGTGTCCTAGGCCACTAGACGAAGGGGACACAAACCTTCTGACAGCTGACCAGCGCTGAGTACTGGTCGATTCAAGGCCGGAGTGGCCAGGCCTTGAACTGTAAATTGGTGGAGCTAGACGGGATCGAACCGTCGACCTCTTGCATGCCATGCAAGCGCTCTCCCAGCTGAGCTATAGCCCCGGATTTTCGCCTCGCGGCGCAGCGACATCTTGCAACATCGCTTGTGTGAAACTGGCGTCCCCTAGGGGACTCGAACCCCTGTTACCGCCGTGAAAGGGCGGTGTCCTAGGCCACTAGACGAAGGGGACGCAAACCCTTCTATACAACTGATCGGTGCTGAGTACCGATCGATTCAAGGCCGGTGTGGCCAGGCCTTGAACTGTAAATTGGTGGAGCTAGACGGGATCGAACCGTCGACCTCTTGCATGCCATGCAAGCGCTCTCCCAGCTGAGCTATAGCCCCGGATTTTCGCCTCGCGGCGCAGCGACATCTTGCAACATCGCTTGTGTGAAACTGGCGTCCCCTAGGGGACTCGAACCCCTGTTACCGCCGTGAAAGGGCGGTGTCCTAGGCCACTAGACGAAGGGGACACAAACCTTCTATACAACTGATCAGTGCTGAGTACTGATCGATTCAAGGCCGGTGTGGCCAGGCCTTGAACTGTAAATTGGTGGAGCTAGACGGGATCGAACCGTCGACCTCTTGCATGCCATGCAAGCGCTCTCCCAGCTGAGCTATAGCCCCTCATCGCTGAGGACGGGGCGAATCTTAAGGGGGGATCTGAAGGCTGTCAATTTTTTTTCCGCTTTTTGAAAAAAAATTTGCCGGGATAACAACCACTTACCGCCCCGCCCCGAAAACCCTGGCTTTTGCGGCCTTGCCGAGCCGCCTCGACTCCCGCAAAAGCTCCGTTACACGCCGACAGAAAACGCCAAGGGCGACGATCAAACCGTCTGCGCCTGGACTTCAAGCGTAGCCGAAAAGATCGCCGCCCCAGGCGCAACCGTCCCGCAAAGGCGCCTTAGCCGATGGCGCCCAGCAGTTTTTCCCATTCCTTGTTCTCTTTCTTCGACACACCACCGAGCAGGTCGATGGCCTGACGCAGACGGAAACGCGTCAGATCCGGCCCCAGGATCTCCATGGCATCGAGCACCGATACCGAGCTGGCCTGACCGGTGATGGCGGCGAACATCAACGGCATGGCATCGCGCAGTTTCAATTCCAGGGATTCAACCACCGCCTGAATGGTCGCGGTGATGCTGTCTTTCTCCCACTGGCGCAGGCTTTCGAGCTTCCACAGGATCAGCTGCATCAATTGCCGCACCTGATCACCAGAAAGCTTCTTGGATTCGAACAACTTGGCATCCGGGGTCACGCCACCGGCGAAGAAGAAGCCGGCCAACGGTGCGATCTGGCTGAAAGTCTCGACCCGGCCCTGCACGTGCGGCGCGATCTTCATCAGGTACTCGGGATTCAGCGCCCAGGTCTGGACCCGGCTGGCGAACTCTTCCACCGGCAGATCCCGCAGCCACTGGCCATTGAGCCAGGACAGCTTCTCGATATCGAAGATCGGCCCACCCAGGGATACCCGCGACAGGTCGAAGTTATCGACCATTTCCTGCAACGAGAACTTCTCGCGCTCGTCCGGCATCGACCAGCCCATGCGCCCCAGGTAGTTGAGCATGGCCTCGGGCATGAAGCCCATGCGCTCGTAGAAGGTCACCGAAGTCGGGTTCTTGCGCTTGGACAGCTTGCTCTTGTCCGGATTGCGCAGCAGCGGCATGTAGCACAGCTGCGGTTGCTCCCAGCCGAAGTATTCGTAGAGCAGGATCAGTTTCGGCGCCGACGGCAGCCATTCCTCACCGCGCAACACGTGGGTGATGCCCATCAAGTGGTCATCGACCACGTTGGCCAGGAAGTAGGTCGGCAGGCCGTCGGTCTTCATCAGCACTTGCATGTCAATGCGATCCCACGGGATCTCGACGTCGCCGCGCAGCATGTCCGGCACCACGCAGACGCCTTCGGTCGGCACCTTCATGCGAATCACGTGCGGTTCGCCGGCCGCCAAGCGCCGGGCCACTTCTTCCTTGGACAGCAGCAAGGCACGGCCGTCGTAACGCGGGGTTTCGCCACGAGCCATCTGCTCGGCACGCATCTGGTCCAGCTCTTCGGCGGTGCAGAAGCACGGGAAGGCGTGACCCAGGTCCACCAGTTGCTGGGCGTACTTCTGGTAGATGTCACCACGCTCGCTCTGACGGTACGGGCCATGAGGACCACCCACATCCGGGCCTTCGCTCCAGTTGATGCCCAACCAGCGCAAGGCGTCGAAAATCTGCTGCTCGGACTCGCGGGTCGAGCGCAACTGATCGGTGTCTTCGATACGCAGGATGAACTCACCGCCATGCTGCTTGGCAAAGCAATAGTTGAACAAAGCGATGTAAGCGGTACCTACGTGGGGGTCCCCGGTAGGCGATGGCGCGATGCGCGTGCGAACGGTGGTCATGGCTGGTCTCGAACAGATAGAAAAACGAGGAATAAAACAGGGGGCGAATGGTAACAGGCGACACCAGCACCGCTCCAGTAAGGAGGGCATTTAAGCCAAGGTTGCGACTACAGGCCGCTGCCAGCCCGCTGAATGACCAATAATCAACAAGCGGCATTTACCACCCAGTGGCTATATGCCAGATTCGCCGGCTGATAGATTTCCTTACACTTTTCTCGACTACAGTCTGCCCATGCCTGCCCAACTCAAGCGTCGCCTGTTTGTTTTCCTGTCCCTGGTCCTGCTGGTCGCCCTGGGCTTCCTCGCCCATTGGTGGTTCCACGGGCGTTTTTATGAAACCACCGACAACGCCTACGTCCAGGGCGAAATCACCCGGGTTTCCAGTCAACTGAGCGCACGGATCGACGAAGTGCTGGTCCAGGACAACCAACACGTAGAGAAAGGCCAATTACTGGTACGCCTGGAAGGCCAGGACTTCCAGCTGGCGGTGGACCGCGCCCAGGCGGCCCTGGCCACTCGCGAGGCCGAACGCCTGCAGGCCCAGAGCAAACTGACCCAACAAGCCAGCCTGATTGCCGCCAGCCAGGCGCAGGTGGCATCGAGCCAGGCCAGCCTCGGCCGCTCGCAGATCGACCTGTCCCGGGCCCAGACCCTGCGCAAGCCCGGTTATGTGTCCGAAGAACGGGTCACCACCCTTTCCGCCGACAACCACATCGCCCGCTCCCAGGTGGCCAAGGCCGAAGCCGACCTGCAAGGCCAGCGCCAGCAGGTCAACGCCCTGAACGCCGAGATCAAGCGCCTCGACGCACAGATTGCCAATGCCCAGGCCGAGCTGGCCCAGGCGCAATTGAACCTGACCCGCAGCGAAATCCACGCCCCCATCAGCGGCATCATCGGCCAGCGTGCGGCGCGCAGCGGCCAAGTGGTGCAGGCCGGCGCCTACCTGTTGTCGATCGTTCCGGACCAGGACATCTGGGTTCAGGCCAACTTCAAGGAGACTCAGATCGGGCACATGCAACCCGGGCAACAGGCCGAGCTGACCTTCGACGCCTACGGCGACACCCCGATCCAGGCCAGGGTCGACAGCCTGTTCGCCGCCTCAGGGGCGCAGTTCAGCCTGCTGCCACCGGACAATGCCACCGGCAACTTCACCAAGGTGGTACAGCGCATTCCGGTAAAACTGACCTTTGCTGCCGACAATCCCCTACAAGGCAAGATCCGCCCGGGAATGTCGGTCACGGTCAAAGTGAACGTCAAAGACCCTGTCGATGGCCGGTGATCAACTGCTGCGTCCGACAGGAGAACCCTCGCGACGCGACTGGATTGCGGTGATGAGCGCCATGCTCGGCGCCTTCATGGCGGTGCTCGATATCCAGATCACCAACTCTTCGCTCAAGGACATCCAGGGCGCGCTGTCCGCCACCCTGGAGGAAGGCTCGTGGATCTCCACCTCCTACCTGGTGGCCGAGATCATCATGATCCCCCTCACCGCCTGGCTGGTGCAGTTGCTCTCGGCCCGGCGGCTGGCGACCTGGGTGTCGGTGGGTTTCCTGATCGCCTCCCTGCTCTGCTCCATGGCCTGGAGCCTGGAAAGCATGATCGTGTTCCGCGCCCTGCAGGGCTTTACCGGCGGCGCGCTGATTCCCCTGGCCTTCACCCTGACCCTGATCAAGCTCCCCGAACACCACCGGGCCAAGGGCATGGCCATGTTCGCCATGACCGCCACCTTCGCCCCCTCCATTGGCCCGACCCTGGGCGGCTGGCTCACGGAAAACTGGGGCTGGGAATACATCTTCTACATCAACGTGCCCCCGGGCCTGCTGATGATCGCCGGCCTGCTGTACGGCCTGGAAAAGAAGGAAGCCCACTGGGAACTGCTGAAAAGCACCGACTACACCGGCATCCTCACCCTCGGCCTGGGCCTGGGCTGCCTGCAGGTGTTTCTTGAAGAGGGCCACCGCAAGGACTGGCTGGAGTCGAGCCTGATCGTGACCCTGGGCAGCATCGCCCTGATCAGCCTGATCACCTTCGTCATCGTCCAGGTTTCCAAGCCCAATCCATTGATCAACCTGGGCATCCTGCGCAATCGCAACTTCGGCCTGTCGAGCATTTCCAGCCTGGGCATGGGGGTTGGCCTGTATGGCTCGATCTACCTGCTGCCGCTTTATCTGGCCCAGATCCAGAACTACAACGCCCTGCAGATCGGCGAAGTCATCATGTGGATGGGCATACCGCAGTTGTTCCTGATTCCCCTGGTGCCCAAGCTGATGCAGTTCATCTCGCCCAAATGGCTGTGCGCCCTGGGGTTCGGCCTGTTCGGGCTGGCGAGCTTTTCTTCCGGGGTGCTCAACCCGGACTTCGCCGGACCGCAGTTCAACCAGATCCAGATCATCCGCGCCCTGGGCCAGCCGCTGATCATGGTCACCATCTCGCTGATCGCCACGGCTTATATACAGCCCCAGGATGCCGGCTCGGCTTCGAGCCTGTTCAACATCCTGCGCAACCTCGGCGGCGCCATCGGCATCGCCTTGCTGGCGACCCTGCTGGATGCCCGGACCAAGACCTATTTCGACTACCTGCGCGAGGCGCTGGTGCCGAGCAACCCGCAGGTGGCGGAACGCCTGGCGACCCTGACCGAGAAATTCGGCAGTGAAACCGCGGCCCTGGGCAAGCTCAGCGAGATCACCCACCAGCAGGCGCAGATCATGGCCTACAACGATGCCTTCCATTTTGTCGGCATCGCCCTGGGCATCAGCATGCTGGCGGTGCTGTTGACCAAGGCCCTGCCCAAGGGCCTCAAGGCCGGCGAAGCCCACTGACCCACGAATGGCCTGCAGGAGCTGGCTTGCCGGCGAATCGACCCCCGACCCTTGCACAGGATTTGAGGGCCTCTTCGCCGGCAAGCCGGCTCCTACTAGGGATCGAGTGGCGTTAGACGGTGAGCAAGCGCTCACGCAGCTTGGCGATTTCGTCGCGCATCTGTGCTGCGGCCTCGAACTCCAGGTCCCGGGCCAACTGGTACATCTTCTCTTCGAGCTGACGGATGCGCTTGGTGATCTCGCTCGGCGAGCGCAGTTCGTTTTCGTAGCGGGCACTTTCCTCGGCGGCCTTGGCCATGCCCTTGCGCTTCTTGCTGCGCGAGCCCGGCACGGTGGCGCCTTCCATGATGTCGGCGACATCCTTGAACACCCCTTTGGGGGTGATGCCGTTGGCCAGGTTGAAGGCGATCTGCTTGTCACGCCGCCGTTCGGTTTCGCCAATCGCCCGCTCCATGGAGCCGGTGATGCGGTCGGCATAGAGAATCGCCCGGCCATTGAGGTTACGCGCGGCCCGGCCAATGGTCTGGATCAATGAGCGCTCGGAACGCAGGAAGCCTTCCTTGTCGGCGTCGAGAATCGCCACCAGGGACACTTCCGGCATGTCCAGGCCTTCACGCAGCAGGTTGATCCCCACCAGCACGTCGAAAGTGCCCAGGCGCAGGTCGCGGATGATTTCCACCCGCTCCACGGTGTCGATGTCCGAGTGCAGGTAACGCACGCGCACGCCGTGGTCGGCCAGGTAGTCGGTCAAATCCTCGGCCATGCGCTTGGTCAGGGTGGTGACCAAGACCCGCTCCTCCACCGCCACGCGCTTGGTGATTTCCGACAGCAGGTCGTCCACCTGGGTCAGGGCCGGGCGCACTTCCACTTGCGGGTCCACCAGCCCCGTGGGACGCACCACCTGCTCCACCACGCGCCCGGCGTGTTCCGCCTCATAGTTGCCCGGAGTGGCGGAGACGAAGATGGTCTGCGGGCTGACGCCTTCCCACTCGTCAAAACGCATCGGCCGGTTATCCAGCGCCGACGGCAGGCGGAAGCCGTATTCCACCAGGGTTTCCTTGCGCGAACGGTCGCCCTTATACATGGCCCCGACCTGGGGCACGCTAACGTGGGATTCGTCGATCACCAACAGCGCATCCGCCGGCAGGTAGTCGTACAAGGTGGGCGGCGCGGCCCCGGCAGGACGGCCCGAGAGGTAGCGCGAATAGTTTTCGATGCCGTTGCAGTAGCCCAGCTCGAGGATCATCTCCAGGTCGAAACGGGTGCGCTGCTCCAGGCGCTGGGCTTCCACCAGCTTGTTGTTGGCGCGCAGGTATTCCAGGCGCTCCTGCAGTTCCACCTTGATCCCTTCGATGGCGTCCAGCAGGGTTTCCCGCGGGGTCACGTAGTGGCTCTTGGGATAGAAGGTGAAGCGCGGCAGCTTGCGGATCACTTCGCCGGTCAGCGGGTCGAAGGCGCTGATGCTTTCCACCTCGTCGTCGAACAGCTCGATGCGGATCGCTTCCAGGTCCGATTCCGCCGGGTAGATATCGATCACATCACCGCGCACGCGGAAGGTGGCACGGGCGAAGTCCATGTCGTTGCGGGTGTATTGCAGGTCCGCCAGGCGGCGCAGCAAGGCACGCTGGTCGAGCTTGTCGCCGCGATCCACGTGCAGAACCATTTTCAGATAGGTTTCCGGGCTGCCCAGACCATAGATGCAGGACACCGTGGTAACGATGATCGCGTCCTTGCGCTCCAGCAGCGCCTTGGTCGCGGAGAGACGCATCTGCTCGATGTGGTCGTTGATCGAGGCATCCTTCTCGATAAAGGTATCCGAGGACGGCACGTAGGCTTCGGGTTGGTAGTAGTCGTAATAGGAAACGAAATACTCCACCGCGTTGTTCGGGAAAAACGCCTTGAACTCACCGTACAACTGGGCGGCCAGGGTCTTGTTCGGCGCCAGCACCAGGGTCGGGCGCTGCACCTGGGCGATCACGTTGGCGATGCTGAAGGTCTTGCCCGAACCGGTCACACCGAGCAGGGTCTGGTGGGCCAGTCCGGCCTCGATGCCTTCGACCAGCAGGCGGATGGCTTCCGGCTGGTCGCCGGCGGGCTGGAAGCGAGTGACTAGCTGGAATTCGGACATAAACCTACCTCTGGGATCATTGGTGCGCGGCGATACCGTACAGGAACAAGAAAGACCGCGTACGACCCATGTCGCCGAGGAAAAAACCGGAATGAGCTGGATGTGGAGGCAGATACCACGGCTTTCAAGGTAAAGGTCTTACACCCGCTAACACCCGGAATGTTGCAATAAGACTAACGGTCGAAAAATAAAGCGAAAAACTTGTCGCAAAAGGTCAATCGGCTGTCGCCCCCCGCGATGATGGCCTCTATACTAGCTCCCCGTTTGTGCACCGCTCTAGTGCATTCGGCTGGAGCGCGACACGTCCCTCCACACTCCATTCAGAGCCGCCGTAAAAATGAGCCTGTTCTCCGCTGTCGAAATGGCACCACGCGATCCAATCCTGGGCCTCAACGAAGCATTCAACGCCGACACCCGTACCAACAAGGTCAACCTTGGGGTGGGCGTGTACTGCAACGAGGAGGGACGCATTCCACTCCTGCGCGCCGTTGTCGAAGCCGAGACAATTCGCGCCGCTCAACACGCTTCCCGTGGCTACCTGCCGATCGACGGCATTGCCGCCTACGACCAGGCAGTACAAAAGCTGCTGTTCGGCAACGACTCGCCCCTGCTGGCCGCTGGCCGCGTGGTCACTACCCAGGCCGTTGGCGGTACGGGCGCCCTGAAAATCGGTGCCGACTTCCTCAAGCAACTGCTGCCCAACGCCGTGGTTGCCATCAGTGACCCAAGCTGGGAAAACCACCGCGCGCTGTTCGAAACCGCAGGTTTCCCGGTACAGAACTACCGTTATTACGACGCCGCCACCCACGACGTGAACCGCGCCGGTCTGCTGGAAGACCTCAACGCCCTGCCGGCCCAGTCGATCGTGGTGCTGCACGCCTGCTGCCACAACCCGACCGGTGTCGACCTGAGCCCGCAGGACTGGAAAAACGTCCTGGAAGTGGTCAAGGCGAAAAACCTCGTGCCATTCCTCGACATGGCCTACCAGGGCTTTGGCGACGGCATCGACGAAGACGCCGCGGCCGTGCGCCTGTTCGCCGAGTCGGGCCTGACCTTCTTCGTGTCCAGCTCGTTCTCCAAGTCGTTCTCGCTGTACGGCGAGCGCGTTGGCGCCCTGTCCATCGTCAGCAGCTCCAAGGAAGAAAGCGCGCGCGTGCTGTCCCAGGTCAAGCGCGTGATCCGCACCAACTACTCCAACCCGCCAACCCATGGCGCAACCATCGTCGCCGCGGTGCTGAACAACCAGGAACTGCGCGCCCAGTGGGAGCAGGAACTGGCGGAAATGCGCCTGCGGATTCGCGGCATGCGCACCCAGATGGTCGACTTGCTGGCCAAAGGCGCCCCTGAGCACGACTTCAGCTTTGTCGGTCGCCAGCGCGGCATGTTCTCCTACTCCGGCCTGACCGTTGAGCAAGTGACCCGCCTGCGCAACGAGTTCGGCATCTATGCGCTGGACACCGGCCGTATCTGCGTGGCCGCGCTGAACCAGAACAACATCGACGCCGTGACCAAGGCCATCCTGCAAGTGATCTGATTCACCGCAGCGATACCCAAAGGGGAAGCCGACAGGCTTCCCCTTTTTTGTCGGCGCTGCGCCGTTCCCCTGCCTGGTCCAACAGCCTCTAGACTGTGACCCTGTATTCCCCTGCTGATCGAGAAACCGATGAAAGACGATGACCTGCGAGCTGACCGCGACGAACTGGAGCATTACCGGCCCCGCTCGCAGAAACGCGAGAAAAGCCTGGTCCTGCAAATTGCTCTCGGGGTGTTTCTCGGCGGACTGGCCTTGTGGCTGGTACAACTGGCAGCCAGCTCGCTGATGGCCAAACTGATGCTCGGCACCCTGACCTTCGGTGGCTGAACAGCCTCACCCCGTCAGTTCAACCAAGCGGTGGCTGGCGGCATCATCGAACGCCACGTACAACGCCTCGGCCACCTGGCTCTTGATGGCCTTGGCGCTTTCCAGTCCAAGGACAAAACCCTCGGCCTTGCCGCCGGCACGATTCAGATCAGGCGTCGAAGCGGCCTGGGTGATGGCGTCCAACAGCTTGCTGGCCTGAGGCCCCACCCCTTTGGGCAGGCTGATCTGCTCGATGCTCATGACAGCACCCCGCAGCGGGCGGCGAAAAACACGGAAGAAACCTGGGATACATCGAAGCGGATCATAAAGGCTTACCTATGCGGGCTTGAGGCCGGTAGCGCGTGGAACCACTTCCGGGCAGCCATGGTAGCCCCTATCGGATCACGTAACGGCCCGCCAGCTAATAAAACCCTCGAAGTCATGTCGGCCGATCATTCAGATCCTCGCCGCGCTGAAAAAAATCTTCATGACTTGTTGACTTCCCTTTTTGAATCAGTAAGATACGGCGCATTCCGCGATAGCTCAGTTGGTAGAGCAAGTGACTGTTAATCACTGGGTCCCTGGTTCGAGTCCAGGTCGTGGAGCCACATTCCTACACTGATTTGCCTCAAACCCTACAAGAGCGCTCTGCTCTTTCGGCCAATCAGCTAAAGCGCCTCCCCCCAATAAATTTCCTGATCCGCATGTCAGCCAGACATGCGGATGAAATGCTTTGTCGAGCCGAAAGACTCAGGCCAAGGTCGGGTTGCCTTGTCGCAATGGCCTGACGTAGGCTGTGCGCCTATTTTTCCGGCCAGTCAGACAACGATGTTCCTGCCAGCACAGTTCCCGTGCCTCTCCCCTTCGATGAGCCCTTCGGCAACCCTGGCCGTTGCCCAGCATGATTGCGCGATCAACCGTCGTCGTCGCAGCGTCCTGTTCGCCTTCACCTTCTCCCCGCACCAGGGCCATCGCTAACCGCGATTGAGCCCGGCGCCGCCACGCCACCTTGGGCGCCAGCTGTCGGAGCCGACTCGCCAGCGAAGACGCGCTGAAAAGCAACGCTTCAGTCAATCAGCGCTTCGCCAGCAAGCCAGCCCCAACGCCAAGGGCACAAGCCCGGCTCTCGCCCGTACCTCGGCGGATGCTGTCACGCCGCGTCCGCACACCTCTATTTTTCAGCGCCTGAAGTGCCGGGCGCGGGTCTTGAACATGAACAAAGCCTTGTTAGCCGCCCTGATCCTGGGCATTTCCATTGTCGGCCTGAGCATAGGCTCCACGGTGCCGATCCTCGCCCTGCGCCTGTATCAGGCCGGCGCTTCGAACAACCAGATCGGCATCATGTCGGCACTGCCGGCAGCGGGAATGATGCTCTCGGCCTTTATGGTCAATGCCCTGGGCCAGCGCCTGACCCGACGCCAGATCTATCTGCTGTGCTTCAGCCTCTGTGCGCTGAGCGTGGCCGCTCTGGAACTGCCCGACGCCAGTTTCTACAGCCTGGGCCTGGCCCGGGTCGCCATGGGGCTGGGTGCCGGGCTGATCATCATTCTCGGGGAAACCTGGGTCAATGAAATGGCCGAGGACGCCAGCCGTGGACGCCTGGTGGCGGTCTACACCACTTGCTTCACCTTCTTCCAACTGCTGGGCCCTGGACTGGTGTCATGGCTGGGCACCGAGGGGCCGGCGGTGCTGGCGATCGTCAGCGTCGGATATGCCATCGCGATTGCCGTGGTCTGGCTGACCCTGCCGCAGACAGATGCCGCGAACATCCAAGAGGAAAGCCGGAGCTTCTCGGTTCTGGGCTTTATCCGCATCGCCCCGGCCTTATGCGTGGGCATCCTGTTCTTCGCCTTTTTCGACAGCGTGGTGCTGTCGCTGTTTCCGGTGTACGCCGCCGGCCACGGCTACAGCATCAAGCTGGCGGCGCTGATGGTGACCATCATTCTCCTGGGGGATACGGCGTTCCAGTTTCCCCTGGGCTGGCTCTCGGACAAGCTGGGGCGCCCCGGCATCTACCTGGGTTGCGGTTGCATCGCCCTGCTGATCGGCCTGTGCCTGCCCCTGCTGATGAGCGCCCCCGGCCTGCTCTGGCCGAGCCTGGTCATCCTCGGGGCAGCGGCAGGCGGTATCTACACCCTGGCCATCGTGCTGATCGGTCAATCCTTCAGCGGAGCGGACCTGGTCACCGCCAATGCCAGTGCCGGCCTGCTCTGGGGCATCGGCAGCCTGCTGGGCCCTCTGCTCAGTGGGACCGCCATGAGCGGCGGCAGCTATGGCCTGCCCCTGACCCTGTCGGCTGCCGCCGCGGTGGTCGTGGGGTTTGCCTTGTCCCTGGTGCGCCAGGAGCAACTCGACAAAGTGGCGCAATAGTCAGGCGGCCGTCTGCCCACGCGGCCTCTGATCATTCACAGGCCGCGTTTTTGTCATTACCATCGCGCCCTTCGACGCCCCCCAACGGATACCCCTGCCATGGACCGAGCTCTGCGCCTTCTGCCTCTGTGTGGACTGCTGTCACTGCTGCCTCTGCCGGCCCTGGCCAGCCCAGCGGTGGATTGCGCCACCCTAAGTGACAACGCCTCCCTGGTGGCCGGCCAATACCGTCCGCCCCTGGAGGCCAAGGTCATCGGCGAAGGACGGCTGCACTTCCACAGCGGGCCCGACACCGCCTGCGTTAACAAGAAACTCTATGTAATCCCTGGCGACGGCCTGACGGTGTACGCCTCCAGCGACACTGGCTGGGCCCAGGTCATGTACATCGCCAAGGATGGCGAGGACTACAGCGGCTGGGTCGAGGAACAGCGCCTGCAGCTGGGCGGTCATTACGGCGGCCCACAACTTCCCAGCGAGGTCACGGCCTTTATCCAGCGTCATGAGGATTGCCTGCACTTTGCCGGCGAGGAGGCCTACGACGAAGAGCGCCGGGCCGAACTGGAGAAGGCCGTCAATGCAGTCTGTGTCGGCCATGATCGCCAGCTCGCCGCCCTGCGCAGCCAGTACCAGGACAACCCCGAGGTCCTGCAAGCCCTGGAGCCCCTGGAAAACCTCGAATAATCACGCCCCAATAAAAAACGGCGCCATCAGGGCGCCGTTTCTTCATGCCGCAACACCTGCACTCAATGCGTGACTTCGGCGCTGCCACGGGCATGGCTTGGCGCAGAACCGTCACCAGGCTGCGGCGAGGACTGACCCGAAACCTCAGCCACCAGCGGAACCTCATTGCCTTCGGCATCGTGCAGCTTGCCACCGCTGAAATAGTCGCCTTCACGCAACGCAGCAATGTCCTGGAAGCGCAGGCTGCGCTCGGTGCCGGCGACGAACACCGACTGCTGGTCGGAGTTGCCCGCGGTGAAGTGGTTGAACGCCAGGTTCAGCACGATCGCCATGATCGCCGAGGAACTGATGCCCGAATGGAAGATCGTCGCGAACCAGCTGGGGAAATGGTCGTAGAAGCTCGGCGCGGCAATCGGGATCATGCCGAAGCCGATCGAGGTGGCAACGATGATCAGGTTCATGTTGTTGCGGTAGTCGACCTTGGACAACGTGCGGATGCCACTGGCGGCCACGGTGCCGAACAAGACGATACCAGCCCCGCCCAGCACCGAGGTCGGCACCGCGGCAATCACCCGCCCCATGAAGGGCAGCAGACCGAGAATCACCAGGAACAGCCCACCGGTGGCGACCACGAAGCGGCTCTTGATCCCGGTGACCGCCACCAGCCCGACGTTCTGGGCAAAGGCGCTCTGGGTGAAGGAGCCGAAGATCGGCGCGATCATGCTCGACAGCATGTCGGCACGCAGGCCATCGCCCAAACGCTTGGAGTCGACTTTGGTGTGGATGATTTCACCCACCGCCAGGATGTCCGCCGAGGTTTCCACCAGGGTCACCATGACCACGATGCACATCGACAGGATCGCCGCGACATGGAAGGTCGGCATACCGAAATGGAAAGGCGTGGGCAGACCGAACATCGGCCCCTGGGTGACACCGGAAAAGTCCGCCATGCCCAGGAACACCGCAACCACGGTGCCAATGATCATTGCCAGGAGAATCGACAGCCGGGAAATCGCCGCACTGCCGATCTTGCTCAGCAGCAACACCAGGGCCAGCGTCAGGGCCGCCAGGCCGATGTTCGACATGCTGCCAAAGTCCGCCGCACGACTGTTGCCGCCCATGGCCCAGCGCGCCGCGACCGGCATCAGCGTCAGGCCGATGGTGGTAATGACGATGCCGGTGACCAGGGGAGGAAAGAACTTGGTGATCCGCGAGAACACCGGGGTGATCAGCAGACCGATCAGCGAGGCGGCGATCACCGCCCCGAGCACCGACTGGAAGCCGCCTTCCCCGGTACTGGTGACAATCGCCACCATGGTTGAAACACCCGCAAAGGACACCCCTTGCACCAGCGGCAGTTTGCAACCGAAAAACGGCACGCCGAGGGTTTGCAGCAACGTCGCCAACCCTCCCGCGAACAACGAGGCCGCAATCAACAAGCCGATCTCCGCCGGCGACAGACCGGCCGCCTGGCCGATGATCAAGGGCACTGCAACGATACCGCCGTACATGGTCAGCACGTGTTGCAGGCCATAGGCCATATTCGCGCCAATACCCAAATTTTCATCTTCGGGCCGTTGCTGTGAAACCTGGGGCGTATTCATGGTGTGGGGTTCCCTGTTTTTGTTATGCGCACACTGTATGCAACATCCAAGACAACTGTCCATAGGATTGTATACAGTTTGCCATTCGGGATTTATTTGACCCCCATCAACGGACACCCCGGGCAAAACCTTCGATTGCCTCCCCTTCACCAGCCTGAAAAGCCGCCCCAGAGCCATCGCTCAGCCGAGCAGCGGGCACCAGCGGCGCCCTCGCGCGCGTTGCTTCACGCCATTCCAGGGGTTGAAAAACAGGATGAAAAAAGCCGATCCGCTTGCCGGATCGGCTCAGGCCTCGCATCTGCGGAACAATTACTGGGCCGGAACCCGGATCTTGTACACATTAGGGGCAACACGGACCCACTGATCACTGACCAGCGGATAGACCTTGGTCCGCGCCGACAAGCGCAGCAATTGCGAGTTGATGGTGGCCAGGGTCTTGAGGTTGCCATCACGGGTATAGCTCAGCATGTTGTCCCGCAGATTGATGATGGTGTTCCAGGTGTCCGTGTTTTTGATGATGTATTGGGCGTTACGCTCGAACGCCTCACCCGGGTCATCATTGCGACCGTTTGGCCCAAGGAACAGGTTCCACGGCATCCAGGTGTAGAAGCCATGGAAGGTGTCCCAGCCCAGCGGCCGTGGCGGCACGCCGGCGTTGGCCCGCACCACGCCCCGGCCGATCTCTTCAAGCAGGGTCGTGGCCTGGTCGTAGTCGGCCTGTACCGCCGGGGTGACGTTGACCTGGTTGTCCCGCCCATAGCTGAGCAAGCGCCCGCCAAAGCCGTCCCAGAACCCTTTCAGCTCCTTGAGATGCCCACGCTGCACCACGGACATGTAGAAATCCCGCAGCTGGTTGTAGGCAATGATGTGATGGCGACTGACCGGTACGGTGTACGCCGCTCCGGCACCGGAAGCCGTGAGATCGGCGTTGTAGTTGTTCGACGGTGGATAGGGTGAACCGGCACGGGCGTCCATGCTCAGGTTGTAGTTGCCGTCGGGATTGGGCACGGCGTAGCTGGCGCTGGCCCACAGGCCGAGCACGACCAACAGGGCTGCGAGCAGCCCTGCCTGGAAACGTCTCAGCGATGCACCAGTGCTGTCGAGCAGGCTTGAACGGGGTGTTTTGTGCATGATTCTCTCCTTGAGAAATGACCGGCTTGCCGGTGCAGTCTAAGGAGCAGGCCCCTGCAGATTTAACCGGGAATCGATTCCGCGCCCGCCCTGGCGAGCACTGCAAAACCGGAAAAATCAGGACCCAAGCAATTGTCCGAGCGCCCGCCGCAGTTCGGGAGGGTTGGGCAGGCGCAAGGCGAACTCGTCCTGCAGCAGGCGCATCAATTCCCCGGCCTCGGTGATCTCCCGTCGCTCGCTGGGCTGCCCCATGCGATGCAGGGCGTAGCTGCCGTTGTTCAGCGTGCGGCGCACTCCAGGCCCTATCAGCGCGACTTTCAGTTGACCGAGGAAGGGCGAATCCGGGTGGGTGGAGACGTACCAGTTGCCCATCTCGTAATCCACATCGCCCTGCACCTGCAGATCGAAGACATAGAGAGCCCGCCATTGCTCCGCGACCTTGGCGCGCAGGGTGTAGCTGCCCTCGCGCCGGGTGATGCGATAGTGCTCATGGGGCGTGGCCTGCTCTTCTTCGGTGTCCAGCAGCAAGGGCGTGGTGGGCACCATGCCGCCAAAGCCGACGTCGGCGATGTAGCGTTGCCCATCCAGATGCACCAGGGTCAGCCGATGGCTGCGAGCGGTGAGCGCATCCTCCGGCCCTCCCATCACCACCCGCCCGGTGATGCCCCGGGCCTCGTAGCCCAGGTGTTGCAGCAAGGCCAGGAAACTCTGGTTGAGCTCGTAGCAGTAGCCGCCGCGCCCCTCGTGGAGAATCTTGCGCTCCACGGATGCCAGGTCGATGGGCACCGGCACCCGCAACAGGGTCGACAGGCTTTCGAAGGCAAAACGACAGACATGACGCCATTGCAACTCCCGCAGGTTTTCCAGGGTCGGCGCTGGCGCGCGCGGGTAACCGAGTTGCTGCAGGTACAGGTCAAAGTCCATCAGGTGCGGCTGGCTCATGCACAAATCCTTGAAATGAGGGTCGCCCAGGGTCGCAACCGACCCTGGCGGGTCGGCGCTATGTATAAGCCAGAAGCAGGGAATCCCGACAATAAATTCGATTGATATGTTTTATTGCCTTGCCCCTGGATTGCCCCTTGCCAAGCGCCAGGGACGACTCTGTAATAGTCCCCCTTCGAGTGGCAGCGTCGCTTCGGCAACGTCGAGGCCCAGCGCTTGGTGCGGGGCCATGCCCTTGCACATACGGCCCGGGGGCGGGTGCAGTGCATCACCGGTGAAATCTCGCGCTGCGATCCTGCGTCCCGGGCACGACAGCAAGGCATCATGCCCGATGGGCGCCCGCGTAAGTACGTGCGCTCTTGCATCATCGACGACGATCCGCCAGCACCTGCAACACTGTGTCAGCCGATCCTGAACCTTCAAACCAGCCCCCTTTACAAGGATGTAGCCATGCCGGTCGATTTCACCCTACGTCACGCTGAGCGCGGGGATGCGCTGTGCATCAGCGGCCTGGCCACCCAGGTCTTTCTCGACACCTACGCCACCGATGGCATGCGCAGCGACCTGGCACAGGAGGCCCTGAGCGTCTACGCCCCGGAGCAGTTCCGCCAGCGCCTCGAAGATCGCGCCAGGAGCCTCTGGCTGGCTGAACGCAACGGGCACCTGCTGGGGTTCGCGGAATTCAGCCGCCAGGCCCGCCCGCCGCTCCCGGAGTTATCCGATGCCGTGGAACTGGTGCGCCTGTACGTGCAGCGTCACGCGCACCGGCAAGGCGTTGGCCAGGCGCTTCTGCAACAGGTGGAAAGCCGGGTGGAAAACAGCGATACCCCGTGCCTGTGGCTCGCCGTGTGGTCTGAGAACCACCGGGCACAGGCCTTTTATCAAGCCCAGGGATATGCCTGCATCGGCCACACCGCGTATTAATTTGCCGGCAACGCCTACGCCAATCAGGTGTTCTGCAAGCGTTGGTAGCACCTCAACGATCGGAGCGCTGCAAGGGCTCCCCGGCGCGCGCCCCTGGCAATGCCATGACACGGTTGCGGCCCATGGCCTTGGCCTGATAGAGCGCCTCGTCCGCGCGCTCGATAAACATCTCGATACTGTCGCGCCCGGTGGGCACGAAGGCATAACAGCCCAGGCTGACCGTCACGCATCCCACCGGGGACCCGGAGTGGGCAATGTTGCGCTGCATGACACTGCAGCGAATCTGTTCGGCCATGGCCAGCGCGCCATGGATATCGGTATCAGGCAGCAACACCGCGAACTCTTCGCCGCCATAGCGCACCGCCAGATCGGCCTTGCGCTGGCAACAGCCCTTCAGGGCCTGGGCCACCTCCGTCAGGCAGTGATCGCCCGCCACATGGCCATAGGTATCGTTGTAGCGCTTGAAGTAATCGATATCGACCATGATCAGGCTCAACGGGCTGTGTTGCCGGGCACCACGACCAAATTCGATCATCAGGGAACGCTCGAACAAACGCCGATTGGCCAGGCCGGTGAGGCTGTCATGGGTGGCGATCACCTCCAGCGCCTCCTGGGCGTTGCGCAGGTCCGTCTCGATCCGTTCGTTGTTGCGCACCTGACTGACGAACACCCAACCGAACAGCCCCACCCCCAACAGCACCAGAGCGACGATGGCCGAGGATTGATAGGCCGAGGCGTACCAGCCCTTGAGAATCGAATCCTTGGAGTTTGCCGCGGCCACCACCAGCGGGTAGGCCTGCAACTGGCGATAGCCATACAGGCGTGTCACCCCATCCACGATCGAGGTGATCATGGCATTGCCGGCAGTGGCCTCGGGCAGGTACTTGCTGAAGATCTCGCCCCGGGCCAGGGACGCACCGATCTGCCGCTCCTCGAATGGCCGCCGCGCGATCAGGGTGCCATCGGACAGGGCCAGGAACATCGCGCCCCGCTCATCGATATTGAAGCTTTTGAAGAACTGATCGAAATACGCCAGCTTGATACCGGCCATCAGCACGCCCTGGAAATGGCCATCCTGGTCATTGATCCGGCGCGAGATGGGGATGATCCATTCACCGTTGGCGCGACTGCGAATCGCCGGGCTGATATGGGCTTGCAGCGAGGCGTTCTGCTGGTGAAAGCGGAAGTAGTCGCGATCGGCAACATCCTTGCCGTGGGGCGAATCGTTGAACGAACTGACCACCCACTGGCCTTGCTTGTCGTAGAGAAACACCCCGCTCAACTGGCTCAGGGCCTGCACCCGCCGGGCAAAGATCTGCTGCAGGCGCGGGCGCTGCCGTGGCCCGTCCCCCAGAGCCTGGATCCACTCGGACAGGCTCATCAACACCAGGTCGGCCTCCATGAAGGTGTCCTCGGCCTGCTGGGCAATGGCCCGGGTCAGGTTGGTGGAGTTGACCTCAGCCTGAGCCAGGTCATGACGCCAGGACTGCTCCAACTGCAGATACAGCAAACCGCACAGGCACAGGAATACCGTGGCAATGAAGGCCACCGCGGCCTTGAGCAGCGGCAGGCGCTTGAGGTTGCCGCCGGGGGCATGCTGAGGATCGTAGATGGGGACAGGCAATAGGGTCTTCCTGACGGGAAAGGCCTGGGCAACAAGGCGCATCCCCTGGTTGTTTTCGAGACTGGCGCAACGGCCAGCACCCTGCGAAGCATCATTTCCGTGACGTTTGAACACCGGCACGGCGCCCACGCAAGTGCACATGGCCTGCCCCACGCTGGGGTTATCGGCCGCAAAGGGCGATGCCTGAAGCGCGCACCGTCGACTGCCACAACATTCGGCAATCCGCCAAGACAGGACCGCCCTCCGCGCCCGATCCGCCCCAAAGCCCCCTGAACGCGCGAAACCGGGTATCGGGCAACGGCGGCGACGGTGCTCGGGCAACAGTGTACAGAGCCCGGCCAGCAGCCATTTTTTTGGGGGGCCGCAAAACCTGATAGCAACCCAGCACCCACCAGCGCCGAATGTCTGCAGAAGAGCGTGGCCGCAAGCAAGGCGATAAATACACAACTGCTCTTCAATGGCATTACCAACGAACGCATGCCTGAACAGCTAGTACCAACCATCGTCAACGAAGCGTCCCATGTCGTTACAGGCTGGCTGAAGAAAAGGTGATAGCCCAATACATGCTCAAAATACCTGAAGTCCAGCCATGGCTTGGATGGTCTGGTGAAATGGCGCCTGGTGATGAGATAGCAAGCAACCACAATCTACTTGCTGAGCCGCCTGTGCGCCCCCGACACAAAAACCTCAACGGCCGTTTTACGGGCGAAGGTCTGAGTCTCTTGGTAAACTCGCGCCCATTAAAAATCACACATGTCTGTGCCGAATAGCCGGTGCGGCCATCGGTGCGTTGGCGCCCTGATCATGGCAATCGCCTCGTGATACAAGCGTACCGCTTGAACCAACGCCCTTCAGAAAACGCCGGTTTACCCCAAAACACGCCTTAAACACGTAGAGCAAAATGGTCCAGAATTCAGCTACAACTCCAGTAAACTCAAGCCCTACGCTGTCCCGGCGGTTTAGTGTTGCCCCCATGATGGATTGGACTGACCGCCACTGCCGCTACTTCTTGCGCCTGCTATCCAAACACACCCTGCTCTATACCGAAATGGTCACTACCGGTGCGTTGCTCAATGGTGATCACGAGCGTTTTCTGCGCTATCACCAGAGCGAGCATCCGCTGGCGCTGCAATTGGGCGGCAGTACTCCGGCAGATCTGGCGGCCTGTGCACGAATGGCTCAGGAACATGGCTATGACGAGGTCAACTTGAATGTCGGCTGCCCTAGCGATCGGGTGCAGAACAATATGATCGGCGCCTGCCTGATGGGGCACCCGGCACTGGTGGCCGATTGTGTGAAGGCCATGCGCGATGCCGTGTCGATTCCAGTGACGGTCAAACATCGGATCGGCATCAACGGCCGTGACAGTTATGCCGAGCTGTGTGATTTCGTCGGGCAGGTCCATGAGGCCGGTTGCACCAGTTTTACCGTGCATGCACGCATTGCGATTCTTGAGGGGCTGTCGCCCAAGGAGAATCGGGATATTCCGCCACTGCGCTACGACGTGGCCGCGCAATTGAAAGCCGACTTCCCGCACCTGGAGGTGATCCTCAACGGTGGCATCAAGACGCTGGAGGCCTGCCATGAGCATCTCCAGACCTTTGACGGGGTGATGTTGGGGCGTGAGGCCTATCACAACCCCTACCTGCTGGCCCAAGTGGACCAGCAATTGTTCGGCAGTGGCGCGCCGGTGATTTCCCGTGCCGAGGCGCTGGCGCAATTGCGGCCCTATATCGCCGAGCATCTGGCAAGCGGCGGCGCCATGCATCACATCACTCGCCATGTACTGGGACTGGGGACCGGCTTCCCCGGAGCACGCAAGTTCCGCCAGTTGTTGTCGGTGGATATTCACAAGACCCAGGACCCATTGGGCCTGCTGGATCAGGCTGGGCAACTGCTTGAAGGACGCTAAGCGTCAACCGGATTGAACCTGATGCGGCTTTAGATATCTGAATAACCTGAAATCTGTCCCCGCATTCAGACAGCTGTTTTCAGGTCACCGCCCCCGGTGCCGCCGTAAGCCTTTCGCGCCCTTGAGCGCCTGCCAGCGCTCGGGTAATGTCATCAGACCCATAGGACAGAGCACGCTCATGACTTCCAAGCTGGAACAACTGAAGAAAATCACCACCGTGGTGGCCGATACCGGCGACTTCGAGGCCATTGCCCGGGTCAAACCGGTGGACGCCACGACCAACCCCTCGCTGCTGCTCAAGGCCGCGGCCATTCCCGGCTATGCCGATCTGCTGAACGCCTGCGTCAGCGATTGCAAAGGCGATGTCGGCCTGGCCAGCGATCGCTTTGGCGTGGCGGTCGGTCAAGAGATCCTCAAGGTCATTCCCGGCCGCATTTCCACCGAAGTGGACGCACGTCTGTCGTTCGATACCGAGGCCATGCTCAAGCGTGCCCATCGCCTGATCGAGCTCTATGAAAAGGCCGGCGTGGGTCGCGACCGGGTACTGATCAAGATTGCCTCCACCTGGGAAGGCATCCGTGCCGCCGAACAACTGGAGCGCGAAGGCATCCAGACCAACCTGACCTTGCTGTTCTCCTTCGCCCAGGCCGTTGCTTGCGCCGAAGCCGGTGTATTCCTGATTTCGCCATTCGTGGGACGAATCTACGACTGGTACAAGAAAGCCACCGGCAACGATTACGTCGGCGCCGACGACCCGGGCGTGCAGTCGGTTACCCGCATCTACAACTACTACAAGGCCAATGACTACAAGACCGTGGTCATGGGCGCCAGCTTCCGCAATCTGAACCAGATCGAGCAACTGGCTGGCTGCGATCGCCTGACCATCAGTCCGGACCTGATCGAAAAACTGGCCGCCGACACCGGCAAGCTGGAGCGCAAGCTGAGTCCGGGCAAAACCGGCGAGGCCCGCCAGAGCCTGAACGAAGCGCAGTTCCGCTGGGCTTCCAACGAAGACGCCATGGCCACCGAAAAGCTGGCCGAGGGCATTCGCCAGTTCGCCCGCGACCAGGAAAAGCTCGAAGCCCTGCTGGCTGCCAAGTTCTGATAGCTGCGCGGCAATGCAAAAAGGGCGAACCCTCACAGGTTCGCCCTTTTTGCATGCGCAAGCGCCTCAGTCGATCAATGACGCTCCAGAGCGTTCACCAGGTCATGGAAGGCTTCGCGATTGGAGTCATTGAGCCCCATGAGGATCTTGTGCGCCTCCAGGACCTTGATCCGCACCACTTCCTCGGATTGATCCTGGGACGGCAAGTCGGTCAGGCATTCCGGGCAAGGTATCGGACGATCGACGATGTTGAACACCTGATCGAAGCCCATGGACTGCAACAGCCGGGTGATGTCTTCGTGGGTGGTGACGACAGTGGGCAACAGACCGACTTTTTGCCGTGACAGGATCGACAACTTGGCCAACAGGCCCAGGGTGGTGCTGTCGATGCTACGGGTTTCGGTCAGATCGATGACGATCGCCGAAAAATTCAGCGCAGTGAAAATTCGCTCAATAGTTGCATCCAGCGCCGAACACAAGGTCAGGCGCACTTCACCGATGAACTTCAGGACGAAGGTGCCATCCTGCTCGGCGAACTGGATTCTACCGGTACTCATTAAAGGTTCCTGCTCAACACTAACAGGGCGATATCATCCGGCATCTCCCCTAGCGTGGCCAATCCAAAAACTTGCCGCAGGCCATCCAGGCTGCCGCCCGCTGCTCTCACCCGTTCAGGCAAGGCCGCTTCTTTTTCTTTGAGTGTAGGCTCGGACAAAAGGTCCAGGATCCCGTCGGACATCAGCGTCAGGCTGAACACCGGCGGCAACTCCAGAATATGGTCCTCATAGGTCGCCTCGTTGAACAGGCCCACCGGCAAACCACGCCCTTCCAGGTAACGCACACTGTCCGGGGTGTACAACACCGGCAACGGCAAATGCCCGCCAATGCTATAGGTCAACAAACCAGTCTCCTCGTCGATGACTCCACCGACCATCGTGACGTGTTTGCCCAGCTTACAGCTGATCAGGCCACGGTTGATATGGCCCAGTACTTCCGAAGGCTTGAATTCCGGCAAGGTGCCATTGCGCTTGGATTCGAACAACAGCCGAGTGGTCATGAACTTCAACAGCACGGTGACAAAGGCTGATGAGGCGCCATGGCCAGAAACGTCCGCCAGGTAGAAGGCAACCCGACGCTCATCGACACGGAAGTAGTCGACGAAATCTCCCGACAGGTACAGCGATGGGATGATCTGGTGCGCAAAGTTGAATTCGTCGATCGACCAGGGACTGGTGGGCAGCATGTTCATCTGCACTTGGCGACCGGCATTCTGGTCTTCCTGAAGCAAATTGAGGCTTGCTTCAAGTTCGCGATTAGCGGCTTCGAGCTTTTCCCGATAACGCTGGTTTTCCAGGAGCAGGCGCGCTCGATCAAGGGCCCGGCGCACAGAGTGCTCGAGCACGGCCAGATCTTCCAGCGGCTTGATCAGGTAGTCAGCCGCCCCCAGGCGAAGGGCTTCGACTGCATCGTTCATCACGCCCGCACCCGACACCACAATCACCGGGGTTTGCGGCGACTGCTCGGTTACTTGACGGATCAGCTCGAGACCGCCCATCTGCGGCATGCGCAGATCGCAGATCACCAGATCGGGATGGTCGTGCTGGAATACCTGAAGACCCTGCTGGCCGTTAGCAGCCTGCAGTACGCTGAAGCCACTGTCTTCCAAATAGGCCGCGAGACTTGCGCGTACTACTTCGTCGTCATCGATTATCAGCAGCGTGGCACTGGTTTTTTGCATGTGGGCAAACGGCGCCAGAATTAGGTTGGCGTAGCTGGCTTGGCTCGGGGCCTGGCGCACGCTACTGGATTCGCTTTCTAGCCACTCTGGAAGTGGAGCCAGGACCTTCAGCCCTGCACGCCCGCCTATCAGAGGTGCCCTTCTAAGGCGCAGACGGTACTCCCATCCGCGGGGCGTTTCAAGCTCATGCCGATGGTCGCCTGACGTCTTTACATCGCAAATCACCGGGAGTTATAAAAACCGCTAAAACCGCAACTCAATCGCAGGATGGAACCCATGAATCAAAACCAGCGTGACTACAGTGAAAAGCGCGATTACATCCGGATGCGGGTGGATGCCGAGGTCACGCTAATCCACCAGGGACAGGTGATTGAAGCGGTCTGTATCGACCTTTCCAGCAGCGGCATGCAGGTTCAGGCGCCCCGCTCGTTCCAGGTCGGTGATCGCCTGAGCGTGCGCATCGACTCCGACCATGCAGCCTTGAAAGGGCTGGAAGCAGAGACTGAAGTGGTCTGGATCAATGGGCTGGAGGGAGGCGGTCAGAAACTTGGGCTTACAATCCTTAAAATGAAGTAAAAATCTCCCCCATGAAAAAGGCGGCCCAATGGCCGCCTTTTTAGTGACTACCGGACAGTCGCTCGATCAGAAATCGTCTTCGACCTTACCGTCCTTGACCTTGAATTCACGATTCTGCAGGTAGGCATTACGAATGAAGGTGTACTTGTCACCCCGTATCAGTTTGTCCGCAGACAGCAGGCTGGCACGGGTATCGATGATATCCACGCCAATGGTGGTGTTGCGCGCAGGAATATCGTTCATGTAGCGGTAGGGTTCGGTGTAGCTTTCGACATACTTGGCTGGTGCATCACGCAAAGTGCTAGGACCCAGCAACGGCAGCATTACGTAAGGACCACTACCCACTCCCCAGTAACCGAGAGTCTGACCGAAATCTTCATCGTTGCGCTGCAGGCCCATCTTGGTGCCGACGTCGAAGAAGCCCGCCAGTCCCAAGGTCGTGTTCATCAGCAGACGCGCCGTATCCACACCGGCAGCACGCGGCTTGGCCTGAAGGATGTCGTTGGCCAGGTTGCCGACGTCACCCAGGTTGCGGAACATGTTGTGGATGCCGTCTTCAAGAAACTGCGGCGTGACCGCCTGGTAGCCTTGGGCCAATGGCTTCAGGGCATAAGTGTCGAGGGTATCGTTGAAGGTGAAGATGGGACGGTTGATGCTCTCCCACGGATCTTCTTCAGCTGCCTGGACGACCAGGGGAGCCAGCGTCACACCGGCACTCATACATAGCGGAACTAGATAACGGCTCCAGCGCATAGCAGGAAACTCCTTGGGTTGTTCTCTCTTGGGGCTATGCCCTGAGGTTAGGCTCGGGAGTATAAATCGGATACGCCGGTTTAGGCAGCATCACTGCAATCAGGCTCAACGCGTCGAACCGCCAGTCCCGCTCAGGGTCACCCGACTGTCACTTGCGTGTCATCTTGTCCCGCTAGCCTCGATGGGTATTTCAAGGACGTTGATATGCCCCAAGCCGACGCCTCAACCCAGATTGCCGCGCCCTTGACCGCCGTACTCTTTGGCCTCAGTGGCTGCCTGGTGGATTTTGGTGCGCGTACGCGCCTGCACAGCTCCACAAGCCCCGGCCCGGAACAGGCTCAAGCCACACCGGGCGCATTGGCAACCCTGCAGCACTTGCAACAGCAAGGCATTCCTTGCGCATGGCTGGAACAACTACCAGCCGCCAGCGCCCGCCAGCTAGCCGCAGCACTGCCGGAATGGATCAAGCCCACCCCTGCCGTCCCCGCTCAATGGCCCGCGCCCGACGCCTGCTGGCAGGCATTGATGTCGCTCAAAGTGTCGCGCCTCGACGGCTGCGTGCTGGTCAGCGGCGAACCACAGCTTCTGCAGTCGGGGCTCAACGCCGGCCTCTGGACCATAGGCCTGGCCTCCTGTGGTTCGCTGTGCGGCATGACACCCAGCGAATGGCAGGCGCTGAGCCAACAGGAGCGCGAGCTCAAACGGGGCAAGGCCACCGTGCAACTGTTCGGCCTGGGAGTGCACTCGGTCATAGACCACCTGGGAGAATTGCGCACCTGTCTGGCAGACATCGAACAACGTCGACTCAAGGGTGAAAAGCCCTGACATAAGCCTGTTGATCAGGATCATGCACAGTGCCTGGTAGTGGATTACTCTAAGCCGTGGGCATGGATCTTTGCTTCAATCGCGCGGTCCATCCCTGTGCCTATCAATGAAGGGAGAACGCCATGCCTGCCCGCGAACTGCAAGAACAACTCGATACCCTGCGCGAGCAATTGGAGCAGAACCCACCGCTTTCGGAAGCCGAGCGCGCCAACCTGCATGACCTGATGCAGCAGATCGAGCTGCAACTCAAGCTGGAAACCAGCACCCATGACGCCAGCCTCGCTGACGGCGTCAATCTGGCGGTGGAACGCTTCGAACTGGAACACCCGGCCATTGCCGGAACCCTGCGCAACATCGTCCAGACCCTGGGCAACATCGGTATTTGATGGCGTCCGACAACAGCGCCTCATAAAAACAAAGCCCCGCATCATTTGCGGGGCTTCTGCTTACTGGCGAACCAATCGCTGATTGGCGAACTCCACGGTTTCGGTACTGCGGTACGGATTGATATCCAGCCCGCCACGACGCACATAGCGAGCGTAGACAGTCAGTTTCTCGGGTTTGAGCAAGCGCTGCAGATCAAGGAAGATCCGCTCCACGCACTGCTCATGGAAATCCGAGTGCTGACGGAAGCTCACCAGATACGCCAGCAAGCTGGCGTGATCCAGCGCCGCCCCCCGGTACTCCACCACCACGCTGCCCCAGTCCGGCTGGCTGGTTACCGGGCAGTTGGACTTGAGCAGATGGCTGTGCACGCTTTCCTCCACCACGCGCGAAGCATCGCAGCGCAGAAGTTC
Organism: Pseudomonas protegens; assembly: GCF_013407925.2. NCBI lineage: Bacteria > Pseudomonadati > Pseudomonadota > Gammaproteobacteria > Pseudomonadales > Pseudomonadaceae > Pseudomonas > Pseudomonas protegens. The sequence continues at coordinate 1,055,168 of NZ_CP060201.1, forward strand.
CGGACGCGGGTGCTCGTAACTGTCGACATTGATGTCCAATTCGTCGATGCACGCACCGGGAAGCGCCACCACGCCCTCGGCCTCTACTTCCTGCAAGCTGCGGATACGCACCCCCACCGGCTTGCCGGCAGCGGCCGAAAGATCAGCGCGCAAGGTGGACTCAAGCGTCGCGCGGTCAGCGAATGGCGTCTGGTTCAACGAGTTGAGATAGAGCTTGAAAGACTTGGACTCGATGATGTTCGGCGAATCCGCAGGAATGCTGAACTCAGCAATGGCCACCACCGGCTTGCCCGACGGCAGCAACCAGGACAACTCGAAGCAATTCCAGAAATCCACACCTTTATAAGGCAGGGTATCGGCGCTCAAGCCCAGCTCGGCCCATTTCGCCGCCCGAGGGATCGGGAACAGCAGGGACGGGGTGTATGTAGAGACGTATTCACTGGACTTGCCCAGCGGCGAATGTTCGGCTGCGGGATGCATGGCGGAAACCTGACTGAAGAATCAGCGGATTCTACCAGCCTTTGCTCCCGCCTTTGAGCCCCTGAACTCAGGGAGTGACCGTCAGCTTACCCACCATCCCGGCCTGGTAATGCCCGGGAATGTTGCAGGCAAACTCCAGGCTGCCGCTCTTGCTGAAGGTCCAGGTCAGTTCGGCCTGCTTGCCCGGCTCCACCAGTACGCTGTTGGGATCGTCATGCCGCATGCCATGGTCCATGCCTGCCATCGAACTGTGCCCCATCGCCCCATGATCCATGGCCTGCATGCCGGTGGGCGTGAGCATCCCGCTCTGTTGCATCTTGAGCATTTCCTGCTGATGCTCGGCATGCATGGCCGCATTGCCCAGGTTGAACTCGTGCAGCAGTTGGCCCTTGTTGATCAGTACAAAACGCACAGTTTCCCCGGCCTTGATCTCCAGGGCCTTGGGATTGAACGACATGTCCCCCATCACCACCTCGACACTGCGGCTGGCCTTGGCTGCCGGTGCCGGCTGGCCAAAGTCGTAGGACGCTGTCGGCGAGGCCCACAGCGGCGCGCTCAATAGCATCAGGCAACCGACCAGGATCGATCGGCCTGGCCACAACAGCTTCTGCATACTCATCATCAGACTCCAACAAGATCGGGATACAGCCTGTGGCACACTCTAGAACCCTGCCGCTGCCAGCCAGCTGACAAACAGATTACAACTTTGTCAGTTTGAACCGCCCCGGCCTCCTGCAAGGTATAAAGCCCGGGTCAGGCCCGCCACGAGTCCCACCATGAAACTGCTGATCGTCGAAGACCAAGCCAAAACCGGCCAGTACCTGCGCCAAGGCCTGAGCGAAGCCGGCTTCAATGTCGAACTGGTGGCCGACGGCAACACCGGTCAGCAACTGGCCCTGAGCGGCGAATACGCCCTGCTGATTCTCGACGTGATGCTCCCCGGCCGCGACGGCTGGCAGATCCTCCAGGCGGTGCGCAGCGCCGGTCTGGAGATGCCGGTATTGTTCCTCACTGCCCGGGATGCCGTGGAGGATCGGGTCCACGGCCTGGAACTGGGCGCCGACGACTACCTGGTCAAGCCCTTCGCCTTCTCCGAGTTGCTGGCTCGGGTGCGCAGCCTGCTGCGCCGGGGCAGCGCGGTAGCCCAGGAAACCAGCCTGCAACTGGCGGACCTGCGCCTGGACCTGATCCGCCGCCGGGTGGAGCGCAGCGGCCAACGCATCGACCTCACCGCCAAGGAGTTCGCCCTGCTGGAGATGCTGCTGCGGCGCCAGGGCGAAGTGCTGCCCAAATCGCTGATCGCCTCCCAGGTCTGGGACATGAATTTCGACAGCGACACCAACGTCATCGAAGTGGCGATCCGCCGCCTGCGCCTGAAAATCGATGACGATTACCCGAACAAGCTGATCCATACCGTGCGCGGCATGGGCTACGTGCTCGAAGAGCGCCAGGCCTGATGCGCCGCCTGTCCTTGAGCGGGCGCCTGGCGCTGCTGTTCGCCGCGTGCACCGCCGCGGTTTCACTGGTGGCCGGGGTGCTGTTCAGCCGGGCCAGCGAGGCCCACTTCATCGAACTGGACCAGCAATTGCTGGACAGCAAACTGATCGCCCTGCGCAGCGTGCTGCAGGATGCCCAGCAGGCCGGGGATTTCCCCCGGCTGCAGGCCCGACTGCACAACGAACTGAGCCGGCAGCCGGACCTGGCACTACGGATCCACGCTGCCGACGGCCAACTCTGGTTCGACAGCGCTCCCAGCCTGCCCGTCGCCCCGACCAACACCCCGGGCCTGCACAGCCTGATTCAGGGCGACGCCGCCTACCGAATCTACGAGGTAGCGCTCAGCCCCGGCCGCAGCGACTCGCCGCAGCTGACCCTGCTGCTGGACATCACCCACCATCAGCACTTTCTGCAACGCATGCAGCATCTGATCTGGCTGACCGTGGGCCTGTCCGCCCTGGCTACCGCCCTGCTCGGCGCCTGGGCCGCCCGCAGCGGCTTGCGCCCGTTGCGCCGCATGAGTGCGGTGGCTGCCGGGGTCTCCGCCAGCTCCCTGACCCAGCGCCTGCCCCAGGAGCACATGCCCGCCGAACTGGCAGAACTGGCCAGCAGCTTCAACGCCATGCTGGGACGCCTTGAAGAGTCGTTCCAACGCCTCTCGGCGTTTTCCGCCGACATCGCCCACGAACTGCGCACGCCACTGTCGAATCTGCTGACCCACACCCAGGTCACCCTGACCCGCCCGCGACCGCTGGAGGACTACCGCGAAGCCCTGCACAGCAACCTCGAAGAACTGCAGTGGATGGCACAACTGGTCAACGACATGCTGTACCTGGCCAAGGCCGACCATGGCCTGCTCAGCCCCAGGCGCGAAGCGCTGGAGCTGGCCCAGGAGGCCGACATGCTGCTGGAGTTCTATGCGCCGCTGGCCGAAGACGCGCAGATTGAACTGATCCGCGAAGGCCATGCCGGCTTTGCCGGGGACCGCAGCATGCTCCGTCGCGCGCTGTCCAACCTGCTGGACAACGCCTTGCGTTTCACCCCTGCCGGAGGCTCGATCAAGGTGCGGATCAACGACAGCGCGCAACGCGTGAGCCTGAGCATCGAGAACAGCGGCGAAGGCATCGCCCAAGAGGCGCTGCCACGACTGTTCGATCGTTTCTACCGGGCCGATCCGGCGCGGCGCGAAGGCAGCAGCGAACATGCGGGGTTGGGGCTGGCAATCACTCAGTCGATCATTCGCGCCCATGGCGGGCAGATCCGTTGCGAATCGGCGGCGGGCTGGACCCGCTTTGTGATCGAGTTGCCGAAAGGAGATTGAAGATCTGTTCGCCGGCAAGCCGGCTCCTGCACTAACCAGGCAGGAGCCGGCTTACCGGGGACAGCGAATATCAGGAGTAGCGCAAGGCGTGGGCCGGCTCGACCTTGGACGCGCGCCAGGCCGGATACACAGTGGCCAGGAAGCTCAGAACGAAACCGGCACCGCAGATCAAGGCAACATCGCCGCCCTGCAACTCGGAAGGCAGGTTGCTGACGAAATACACGTCGGAGCTGAAGATCTGCTGGCCGCTGATCCGCTCCAGCCAGCCCACCAGCTCGCTCACGTTCAACGCCGCAACAACCCCCAGCACCCCGCCGATCAGGGTGCCGACAATCCCGATCACCGTGCCCTGGACCATGAAGATCGCCATCACCTGCCGCGGTGTGGCGCCGATGGTACGCAGGATCGCGATGTCCGCGCCCTTGTCGTTCACCACCATGATCAGGGTGGCGATGATGTTGAACGCCGCCACCGCGACGATCATCAGCAGCAACAGGCCGATCATGGTCTTTTCCATCTTCATCGCGCTGAACAGGCTGCCCTGGGTGTGGGTCCAGTCGTCGGCGCGGAAGTCCGTCCCCAGGCCCTTGGCGATGTCCGCCGAAACCTGTGGCGCGGCATACAGATCCTTGACCGCCAGGCGCACGCTCTGTACCTGGTTTGGCTGCCAGTGCTGCATTTCGGCGGCGTCGGCCACGTGAATCAGGCCCATGGAACCGTCCAGTTCAGCACCGACCTTGAACACGCCAACCACATTCAGACGCTGCATGCGCGGGGTAATGCCCCCGGGCGCGGTGCTCACCTCGGGCACGATCAGGGTCAGTTTGTCGCCGACATTCAAGCGAAAGCGCCGGGCGGTGATTTCGCCAATCACCACACCGAACTCACCGGGCTTCAGGTCCTGCAGGCTGCCCTGGACAATGTGCTGGGTAACGATGGACACCTTGCCTTCCTGAGCCGGGTCGATGCCGCTGATCTGGATCGGCTGCATCGCGCCCTTGTAGGACAGCATGCCTTCCATCTCGGTGAAGGGCACCGCCGCGGTGACTTCCGGGTTCTTCAGGGCCGCAGCGGCCACCGGCTGCCAGTCGTCGATGGGCTTGACCCCGACGATGGTGGCGTGGGGCACCATGCCGAGGATCCGCGAGCTCATTTCCCGCTGGAAGCCGTTCATCACCGACAGCACCACGATCATCGCCAGCACGCCCAGGGCGAGGCCGATCATCGAGGTCATGGAGATGAACGAGACAAAGCGATTGCGCCGCTTGGCGCGGGTGTAGCGCGTGCCGATAAAGATCGATAAGGGTCTGAACATGGGCAAGGCACCCTGGAAAAATTAATGACCCGGCGTCGGCGGACCAGCCGCCAACGCCGCGTGCGGCCGCATCAGATGGCGACCAGGTGACCTTCTTGCAGGTGCAGTACGCGGTCCATCTGCCGGGCCAGGTTCATGTCGTGGGTCACCACCAGAAACGCGGTGCGCATCGACGTGCTGAGCTCCAGCATCAAGTCCTGAATGCCCTGGGCGGTGTGCGAGTCGAGGTTGCCGGTAGGCTCGTCGAGCATCACCAGCCCCGGTTTGTTCACCAGGGCCCGGGCGATGGCCACCCGCTGGCGCTCGCCGCCGGACAGCTCGGCCGGCTTATGCTCCAGGCGATGGCCAAGGCCGACCCGCTCCAGCAGCGCGGTGGCACGCTGACGGGCTTCGGGAATCGGTGTGCGGCCGATCAGCAGCGGCATGCAGACGTTCTCCAGCGCGGTGAACTCCGGCAGCAGGTGGTGGAACTGGTAGACAAAGCCCAGGGCGCGGTTGCGCAACTGGCCACGGGCCTTCTCGCCCAGCGCCGAGAGCTCCTCGCCGGCCAGCCAGACGCTGCCCTTGGACGGCGTATCCAGGCCGCCGAGCAAGTTGAGCAAGGTACTTTTGCCGGAGCCGGAGGTACCGACGATGGCCACTCGTTCCCCCGGGTGCAGCTCCAGCTGCAGGCCGGACAGGACCACCACCGATTCCGGGCCTTCCTCGTAGGACTTGCCCAGGTCACGGCAGCTCAGGATTGCTTTTTCACTCATGCCCAACTCACTCATAACGTAGCGCCTCCGCAGGCTGGGTGCGCGCCGCACGCCAGGCTGGATACAGGGTGGCGAGGAAACTCAGGACCAATGCCGCGCCGCAGACCATCAACACGTCCTCGGCCATCAGTTGCGACGGCAGGTAGTCGATGAAATACACGTCGGCATTCAGGAATTTATGGCCGATCAGGCCTTCGAGGGCGGAGATCGCGGCACTGACATTCAAGGCTGCGAGCATCCCCAGCACCGCGCCGATCAGGGTGCCGACCACGCCGATCACCGTGCCCTGGACCATGAAGATCGCCATGATGGTGCCCGGTGTGGCACCCAGGGTACGGAGGATGGCGATGTCGCCCTTCTTGTCGTTCACCACCATCACCAGGGTCGAGATGATGTTGAACGCAGCCACCGCGACGATCAGCAGCAACAACAGGCCGATCATGGCTTTTTCCATGCGGATGGCCTGGTACAGGTTGCCGTGGGTACGGGTCCAGTCGCGGGCGTAGAAATGGTTCTCGCCCAACTGCTGGGCAATTTCCCAAGCGGTGCGCGGGGCCTGGAACAGGTCGTCGAACTTCAGCCGCAGGCCCTGCACCTGATCCGGCTTCCAGCGGTGCAGGCGGCCCAGGTCTTCCAGGTTGGTCAGGCCCAGGTAGCCGTCGATCTCGCCGGCGCCGACATGGAAGATGCCCACCACGGTAAAGCGCTTCATGCGCGGGAACATGCCGGCCGGGGTCACCGTGACTTCCGGCGCGACGAAGGTCAGCTTGTCGCCGAGGCCAACACCCAGCTTGGCGGCCGCCTTGTCGCCGATGACGATGCCGAAACTGCCGGGCGCCAGCGCGTCCAACTGCCCCTGCTGCATGAAGTGGTCGATGATCGACACCTGCCGTTCCTGCGCGGGATCAATGGCATTGAGCAGCACTTTCTGCACCTGGCCGTTGTTGGTCAGCAGGCCCTGCATCTGGGTGAACGGTGCCACCGCCAGGACTTTCGGGTTCTGCTTGACCTTGTTGGCCAGGCTTTGCCAGTCGCTGATGGGCTCGCCGGATTCGATGGTGGCGTGAGGCACCATGCCCAGCACGCGGGTGCGCATCTCATGATCGAAGCCATTCATCACCGACAGCACCACGATCATCACGATCACGCCGAGGGCGAGTCCGATCATCGAGGTCAGGGAAATGAATGACACAAAATGATTGCGACGCTTTGCACGGGTATAACGCGTGCCGATAAAAGCAAACAGAGGTCTGAACATGTCGGGGCTTGTGCAGAGGAAAAGAAGACGTCCTTGTGGCGGGGCCTGGTAAGCAGCTTTACACTCAGACCACTGCCTCTACCTTGGGTTCGCCATGTCGACATTAGATGAAGAAGATCGCCGCGAATACTACCGTATCGAGGACGCGATCGCACTGGAAATTAGCCCCTTGTCCGCCCACGACGCGGCGAGCAAGGAAGTGTTGCAGGATGAGTCTCCGCTGTTCAATCTGCTCAGCGAACTGCACCTGAGCGAATTCGAATCCCAGCACCTGCTGCGCCAGGTCAGCGAACGAGATCGCACCCTGGCCAGTTACCTCAAGGCCATGAACAAGCGCATCGACCTGCTCAGCCAAGTGGTGGCGCAGACCGTATTCGGCAAGTTCGGCGAGCCGCAGCGGGTGATCCTTTCCGAAGGCGGCATCGAGTTCAACCATCACCTGAGCTACGCCAAGGGCAGCCATCTGGCGGTGAAACTGCTGCTGATGCCCCAGGCCCTGGGCCTGCTGCTGCGGGCCAAGGTCATTCACTGCGAGCCACAAAGCTTCGGCACCTTCGAAATCGGCACTGAGTTCGAAGCATTGACCGATGCCCAGCGCCAGTTGCTGGCACGCTACATCCTGCAGAAACAGGCGCAACAACGCCGCTTGGCCCGGGAGCAGAGCGACCCCGCCGCCGGCTGAGCAATACGCCACCCCACCTCTTGTGCAACAACATCCGTGAAGGAGCAATTGTGACCCTGATCTATGGCCATCGCGGCGCTAAAGGCGAAGCACCGGAAAACACCCTGACCAGCTTTCAGGAATGTCTCAAGCACGGCGTGCGCCGTTGCGAGCTCGACCTGCACCTGTCCATGGACGGCGAGTTGATGGTGATTCACGACCCGACCCTCAAGCGCACCACCGATCGACGCGGCAAGGTGGTGGAGCATTCCGCCGCCGAACTGGTGACCTACGACGCACGCAAGGGTGGCCCGGGCTGGGTCAGCCCCTGCCCTATTCCGCGCCTTGAAGAACTGTTCGAGAAATGCGACTTCGAGCACTGGCAGCTGGAAGTCAAGAGCGCCTCGCGCACCCGCGCCGCCACCACGGTGCTGGCAATCCGGGAAATGGCCCAGCGCTTCGGCCTGCTGGACAAGGTCACCGTGACCTCAAGCTCGCGGGAAGTGCTGAAAGCGGCGGTCGAGCTGACCCCGGACCTGTCTCGCGGACTGGTCGCCGAATACGCCTGGCTCGACCCGTTGAAGGTCGCCCAGAGCTACGGCTGCGAGATTCTTGCGCTGAACTGGACCCTGTGCACCCCGGAGCGTCTGCAGCGTGCACAGCGTCAGGGTTTGCATGTGTCGGTGTGGACGGTCAACGAGCCCGCGCTGATGCGCAGGCTCGCCGACTTCGGCGTAGATAGCCTGATTACAGACTTTCCCGGTTTGGCCAGCGCCACCCTCGAGAATTACTGAAATCGGTCTCCCCGGCCGGCTCAGGCCACCGGCCGGAGCCGCTCAAAAAAGCCGGTTGAGGCCATCGTATGCCGCTACCCGATAGGCTTCGGCCATGGTCGGGTAGTTGAAGGTGGTGTTGACGAAGTACTTCAGGGTGTTGTGCTCGCCCGGCTGGCTCATGATCGCCTGACCAATGTGGACGATTTCCGAAGCCTGGTAGCCGAAGCAGTGCACGCCGAGAACTTCCAGGGTTTCGCGGTGGAACAGGATCTTCAGCATGCCTTGCGGCTCGCCGGCGATCTGCGCGCGGGCCATGCCCTTGAAGAACGCCTTGCCCACTTCATAAGGCACCTTGGCCTGGGTCAGCTCCTGCTCGTTCTTGCCGATCGAACTGATCTCGGGAATGGTGTAGATCCCGGTCGGTACATCGTTGACGAAGCGCCAGCTACCGTTGTCGACGATGCTGCCGGCAGCGGAGCGACCCTGGTCATGGGCGGCACTGGCCAGGCTTGGCCAACCGATCACGTCACCGGCGCCGTAGATGTTCGGCACGCAGGTGCGGTAGTTCTCGTCGACTTCGATCTGGCCGCGGCTGTTGACCTTGACCCCGATGTTCTCCATGCCCAGCTTGTCGGTGTTGCCGGTGCGGCCGTTGCACCAGAGCAAGGCGTCGGCCTTGATCTTCTTGCCGGATTTCAGGTGCAGGATCACCCCGTTGTCGACACCCTCAACGCGGTCGTATTCCTCGTTGTGGCGCACGGTGATGTTGTTGTTGCTGAAGTGGTAGCTCAAGGCCTGGGAAATCTCCGAGTCCAGGAAGCTCAGCAACTGGCCACGATTGTCCACCAGCTCCACCAGCACCCCAAGACCACTGAAGATCGAGGCGTATTCGCAGCCGATGACCCCGGCGCCGTAAACGATGAGTTTGCGCGGGGTGTGGCCGAGGCTGAGGATGGTGTCGCTATCGTAGATACGCGGGTGGCTGAAATCGATGTCCGCCGGGCGATACGGGCGCGAGCCGGTGGCGATGATGATGTGCTTGGCTACCAGCTTTTCCACCACGCCGTTGGCGCAGACCACTTCCACGGTCTGCTCGTCGGCGAAGCTGCCAGTGCCGAAGAACACGTCGACCCGGTTGCGGGCGTAGTAGCCGGTGCGCGAAGCCACCTGCTTGGAAATGACCTTCTCGGCGCTCTTGAGCACGTCCGGGAACGAGAACCAGCGCGGCTCGCCAATGGCCCGGAACATCGGGTTGGTGTTGAACTGCATGATCTGCCGGACCGAGTGACGCAGGGCCTTGGACGGAATGGTACCCAGGTGGGTGCAGTTGCCGCCGACCTGGCGACGGCTATCGACCATCGCCACTTTGCGTCCTGCTTTCGCGGCGTTCATCGCCGCACCTTCTCCAGCGGGGCCTGAGCCCAGCACCACTACGTCGTAGTTGTAGACAGCCATGCGTACTCCTCAGAACAGGCCGAGATGCCCTTCTGGCATCTCCGGCTAAATCATGCCGCGGCCAGCGGCATGAAGGATCAATTTGGCTCGGTTACGAACCCGGGCACAGTCTATAGAAGCGTCAACGCCGCGCACATTAACCCTTGGTCGCGTCGTAGGCTACTTTTGCCTGCACTACAGCGTTCGTGACAGCGTGCCGATTTATTGTTTTGCCCCCGCCGACAACGCATCGAAGGCCGGGTTGCTGCGTGTGACGAAGCCTGTATCGGCACGCATCACAAAAAATGCGGCGATCCGGTGTTTTTCCGCGTACTCCCAGCCGGCCTCGGGGCCGAGAATCAGCAACAACGTCGACAGGCCATCGGCCATGAGCGCCGAAGGATGAATCACCGTCACCGACGCCAGCTTGTGGCTTATGGGCCTGCCGGTCCGTGCATCGAAGGTATGGGAGTAGCGCCGCCCATCCTGCTCGAAGTAGTTACGGTAGTCGCCGGACGTGGATACGCCATAGCCATCCAGCGCTATCACTCGCTGGGCCACTTGCTGGTCATCCCGAGGCTCTTCCAGGGCGATGCGCCAAGGTGAGCCGTCCGCCTTGCGCCCCACCGCCTTGAGTTCGCCGGTGGCCTCGGCCAGGAAACTGTCGACACCCAACTGCCCGAGCCGGGCAGCGATACGATCCACCGCATAACCGGCGGCAATGCTGTTGAAATCCACCTCCACCGCCGCGTCCTTGCACAGCTGCCCGGCCTCGATACGCAGGTGCCCATGCCCGACCCGCTGCCGCACCTGCGCCAGCGCTGCCGCGCTTGGCACCTTCTCTTCGCGCCCCTGGGGACCAAAGCCCCAGAGATTGAGCAGCGGCTCCACCGTCAGATCAAAGGCGCCCTCACTGTCAGCAGCCAACTGCTCCCCCACACGCACCAACTGCAGTACCGGTTCAGGCATCGGCTGACAGCTATTGGCCGGCAATTCGTTGAAGCGCTCGATATCCGAGTCAGCGCGATAGGTGGACATCTGCCGATCGACCTTGGCAAGAATCCCCTCGACTTCGCTCTTGACCCGAGACGCCGCCGGGCCATCAGCGTGCCGCACGTACTGCACCGAATAGGTACTGCCCATGGTCGGCCCGGAAATACTTTCCATGCGCTCGCCGCCACAACCCGCCAGCAGCAGTGCCGCCGCCCATAACACGGGACCCGGCCAGAAATGACTTGCCCACACAGTCCGCTCTCCCAATCAAGTGCCCCGCAAGGCCACTTCGCTATGCAAAACGCCATTATGTGACAGACGGCACCGGCCCACGCACCCGGAACCTTGTCTCACTCACGGCCGGAGCCCCTTTCCAGAGCCCACGCAGCCCAACCAAGAGATTTAGTTGCCTGATAGCGCTCATACACATATCGTTACAAAACTGTTCAGCGTGCAGCCTCAAAACCCCGGCTTTGCAGTAAGGGACGCATAACGACCAGGGATTGCTAACAAGACAGCCAAAGTGAGTGAAAAAAATGTCCACGACCACGGGCAAAGGCAAGGCGATCTTTCGCGTTGTCAGCGGCAACTTCCTCGAGATGTTCGACTTCATGGTCTACGGCTTCTACGCCACGGCAATCGCCAAGACCTTCTTCCCTGCCGACAGTGCCTTCGCCTCGCTGATGCTGTCCCTGGCGACCTTCGGTGCCGGCTTCCTGATGCGCCCCCTGGGGGCGATCTTCCTCGGCGCCTACATTGACCGCCACGGTCGTCGCCAGGGGCTGATCATCACCCTGGCACTGATGGCTGCGGGCACGGTGCTGATCGCCTGCGTACCAGGCTACGCCACCCTCGGCGTTGCCGCGCCCCTGCTGGTGCTGCTGGGCCGGCTGCTGCAAGGCTTCTCCGCCGGCGTCGAGCTGGGTGGCGTGTCGGTGTACCTGGCCGAAATCTCCACGCCGGGCCGCAAGGGCTTCTTCGTCAGCTGGCAGTCGGCCAGCCAACAGGCCGCGGTGGTGTTCGCCGGCTTGCTGGGCGTGGGCCTGAACCACTGGCTGAGCCCCGAGCAAATGGGCGACTGGGGCTGGCGCGTGCCGTTCCTGGTGGGCTGCATGATTGTTCCGGCGATCTTCATGATCCGCCGCTCCCTGGAGGAAACCCCGGAATTCCAGGCCCGCAAGCATCGCCCTTCGCTGCAGGAAATCGTCCGCTCCATCGGTCAGAACTTCGGCATCGTCATCGCTGGCATGGCGCTGGTGGTCATGACCACCGTGTCCTTCTACCTGATCACCGCCTACACCCCGACCTTCGGCAAGGCCGAACTGCACCTGTCGGACTTCGACGCCCTGCTGGTAACCGTGTGCATCGGCCTGTCGAACTTCTTCTGGCTGCCGGTGATGGGTTCGCTGTCGGACAAGATCGGCCGCAAGCCGCTGCTGCTGGGCGCCACCCTCCTGGCGATCTTCACCGCGTATCCGGCGCTGTCCTGGCTGGTGGCCAACCCCAGCTTCAGCCATCTGCTGATCGTCGAATTGTGGCTGTCCTTCCTCTATGGCTCGTATAACGGCGCCATGGTGGTGGCCCTGACCGAAATCATGCCGGTGGAAGTACGCACCACGGGCTTCTCCCTGGCGTACAGCCTGGCGACCGCCACCTTCGGTGGCTTTACCCCGGCGGCCTGTACCTACCTGATCCACGTCCTGGGCAACCAGGCGGCCCCGGGCATCTGGCTCAGTGGCGCGGCGGTGTTGGGGCTGATCGCCACCCTGGTGCTGTTCCGCGGCAATCGCCATGAACTGCGTACCGCGCAAGCGGCAACAGCGCGCGGCGCCTGAGACCAAAGCTTCGCTGGCCAAGCCAGCTGCTACGGAATTGCGCCGGCTTAGCTGGCCGGCGCAAGCCACAAACAAAAACGCCCCGACGAGTCGGGGCGTTTTCATTTCAGCAGTCGCTTAGCGTGGGAACGCTGGCGGGTTGACCCCGGCCATGTCTTCCATCACGCGCACCACCTGGCAGCTGTAACCGAACTCGTTGTCGTACCAGACGTACAGAACAACGCGGTTATCCTGAACGATGGTCGCTTCAGCGTCGACCACACCGGCGTGACGCGAGCCCACGAAGTCGGTGGAGACCACTTCCTGCGAGTTGACGAAGTCGATCTGCTTGTGCAGATCGGAGTGCAGCGCCATGTAGCGCAGGTACTCGTTCATCTCTTCACGGGTGGCGGCTTTCTCGAGGTTCAGGTTGAGAATGGCCATCGACACGTTTGGCGTCGGAACGCGGATCGCGTTACCGGTCAGCTTGCCGGCCAGCTCAGGCAGGGCCTTGGCAGCAGCAGTGGCAGCACCGGTTTCGGTGATTACCATGTTCAACGCGGCGCTACGGCCACGGCGATCGCCCTTGTGGAAGTTGTCGATCAGGTTCTGGTCGTTGGTGTACGAGTGAACGGTTTCAACGTGACCGTTGATGATGCCGAACTTGTCATTCACAGCCTTGAGCACCGGCACGATGGCGTTGGTGGTGCAGGAAGCGGCGGACACGATCTTGTCTTCAGCGGTGATTTCGTTGTGGTTGATACCGTGAACGATGTTCTTCAGCTTGCCCTTGCCAGGCGCGGTCAGCACCACGCGGTCGATACCCGGGCAGGCCAGGTGCTGGCCCAGGCCGTCGGCGTCACGCCATACACCGGTGTTGTCCACCAGCAGCGCGTTCTTGATCCCGTACTGGGTGTAGTCCACCTCGGTCGGGTTCTTCGCGTAGATCACCTGGATCAGGTTGCCGTTGGCGGTGATGGTGTTGTTTTCTTCGTCGATGGTGATGGTGCCGTTGAACGAACCGTGCACCGAGTCGCGACGCAGCAGGCTGGCGCGCTTGGTCAGGTCGTTTTCGGCGCCCTTGCGCACCACGATAGCGCGCAGACGCAGGCCGTCGCCACCACCGGTTTTCTCGATCAGGATGCGCGCCAGCAGACGGCCGATACGACCGAAGCCGTACAGCACAACGTCAGTGCCTTTGCGGGCCGAAGCGTTTTGCTGGCCAACCACGTCAGCCATTTCTTCACGCACGAACTGCTCGGCGCTGCGGCCGTTGCCTTCGTTGCGGAATTTGAACGCCAACTTGCCCAGGTCTACCGAAGCCGCGCCGAGCTTGAGCTCGCTCATGGCCTTGAGCAGTGGGAATGTTTCGTGGACGGAGAGTTCGCTGTCGTCGGAGGAGCGATGGCGAGCAAAGCGATGAGCCTTGAGAATCGCGATGACAGACTGGTTGATCAGGCTGCGGCCATAGATCGAGCTCACCACATTGTTATTGCGGTAGAGCTGACCGATAAGCGGAATCATCGCTTCTGCGAGTGCTTCACGGTCGATCCATTCACCAAGACACTGGTCGGGCTTCTGAGTCACGGGAACCTTCCACATGTAGGGGCAGAAAAAAGGGGCTACATTATGCCGCCCCGTTCCTGTCGTAGCAATGCGCGCCTGTCGTGCGGAACGTAACAAAAAGCCCTTGCAAAAAAACACCACTGTGCTGGAGCCCAGTAAAACCGCGGCCTCCAGCAGCGTCAATTTTTTGGACGGCGCACCAGCCTGTCTGTAACCCTCCGTAACACCAGCCGGATTCGGCACTACATTTCCGCTCAAAAAGCACATTTTGTTGTCATAGCCACTACATTTGCCCTGACCGGCGTAATAGACGCATCAGCCACTGACAGTGGCCACCCGGGGCCGTTACAATTACCGACTTTCGTCGCAACGCTTGGAGCTTGACCGTCCGTGCCCGTCCTGCGTCTACCGCTACTCCCCGCCGCCGCCGGTAAACAGCATTGGGGCAACCTGCCCGGTGCCGCCCTGAGCCTGGCCATCGCCGAAGCCGCCAGCGCCGCCAAGCGCTTTACCCTGTTGCTGACTGCCGACAGCCAAAGCGCTGACCGGCTGGAGCAGGAGCTGAGCTTCTTCGCCCCGGACCTGCCGGTGCTGCATTTTCCCGATTGGGAAACCCTGCCCTACGACCTGTTCTCGCCGCACCAGGACATCATTTCCCAGCGCATCGCCAGCCTCTACCGGCTGCCGGAACTGGAGCACGGCGTGCTGGTGGTGCCGATCACCACCGCCCTGCACCGCCTCGCGCCGACCCAGTTCCTGCTGGGCAGCAGCCTGGTGCTGGATGTCGGCCAGAAGCTCGATGTGGAACAGATGCGCACGCGCCTGGAGGCCAGCGGCTACCGCTATGTCGACACGGTTTACGAGCACGGCGAATTCACCGTGCGCGGCGCGCTGATCGACCTGTTCCCCATGGGCAGCAAGCTGCCCTATCGGATCGACCTGTTCGACGACGAAATCGAGACGCTGCGCACCTTCGATCCGGAGAACCAGCGCTCCATCGACAAGGTCGACTCGGTACGCCTGCTGCCGGCGAAGGAGTTCCCCCTACAGAAAGAAGCGGTGACCCGCTTCAAGGCGCGCTTTCGCGAACGCTTCGACGTGGACTTCCGCCGCTGCCCGATCTTCCAGGACCTGAGCAGCGGGATTACCCCGGCCGGTATCGAGTACTACCTGCCGCTGTTCTTCGAAGAAACCTCGACCCTGTTCGACTACCTGCCCCAGGACACCCAGGTGTTCTCCCTGCCGGGCATCGAACAGGCCGCGGAAAACTTCTGGAACGACGTGCGCAACCGCTATGAAGAGCGCCGCGTCGATCCCTCGCGACCGCTGCTACCGCCGGCGGAGCTGTTCCTGCCGGTGGAAGATTGCTTCGCCCGCCTGAAAAACTGGCCACGGGTGGTGGCCAGCCAGCAGGACATCGAAACCGGCGTCGGCCGCGAGCGTTTCCCGGCCCACGAACTGCCCAACCTGGCCATCGAGGCCAAGGCCAACCAGCCGCTGGCGGCGCTCTCGGGCTTTCTTGATGAGTTCCCCGGCCGGGTGCTGTTCACCGCCGAATCCGCCGGCCGCCGGGAAGTGCTGCTGGAGCTGCTGGAGCGCCTCAAGCTGCGCCCGAAGACCGTCGACAGCTGGCCGGACTTCGTCGCCAGCAAGGAGCGCCTGGCGATCACCATCGCGCCCCTAGACGAAGGCCTGGTGCTGGACGATCCGGCCCTGGCCCTGGTGGCCGAAAGCCCGTTGTTCGGCCAGCGGGTGATGCAGCGCCGGCGCCGGGAAAAACGCGCCGACGCCAACAACGATGCGGTGATCAAGAACCTCACCGAGCTGCGCGAAGGCGCGCCGGTGGTGCACATCGACCACGGTGTCGGCCGCTACCTGGGCCTGGCGACCCTGGAAATCGACAACCAGGCCGCCGAGTTCCTGACCCTGGAATACGCCGAGGGCGCTAAGCTCTATGTGCCCGTGGCCAACCTGCACCTGATCGCCCGCTACACCGGCAGCGACGATGCCCTGACGCCGCTGCACCGGCTGGGCTCGGAAGCCTGGCAGAAAGCCAAGCGCAAGGCCGCCGAGCAAGTGCGCGATGTGGCCGCCGAGCTGCTGGACATCTATGCCCGGCGCGCCGCCCGCGAAGGTTACGCCTTCGCCGATCCGAAGGCCGACTACGCCACCTTCAGCGCCGGCTTTCCGTTCGAGGAAACCCCGGACCAGCAGAGCACCATCGAAGCGGTGCGCGAGGACATGCTCTCGGGCAAGCCGATGGACCGTCTGGTGTGCGGCGACGTCGGCTTCGGCAAGACCGAAGTGGCCATGCGCGCTGCTTTCATTGCGGTGCACGGCGGCAAGCAGGTGGCAATCCTGGTGCCCACCACCCTGCTCGCCCAACAGCACTACAACAGCTTCCGCGACCGCTTCGCCGACTGGCCAGTGACCGTGGAAGTGATGAGCCGCTTCAAGTCGGCCAAGGAAGTGAACGCCGCGGTGGCCGACCTGGCCGAAGGCAAGATCGACATCGTCATCGGCACCCACAAGCTGTTGCAGGACGATGTGAAGATCAAGAACCTGGGGCTGGTGATCATCGACGAAGAACACCGCTTCGGGGTGCGCCAGAAAGAACAGCTCAAGGCCCTGCGCAGCGAAGTCGACATCCTCACCCTGACCGCCACGCCGATCCCGCGGACCCTGAACATGGCGGTCTCGGGCATGCGCGACCTGTCGATCATCGCCACCCCGCCGGCCCGGCGCCTGTCGGTGCGGACCTTCGTCATGGAGCAGAACAAGAGCACGGTCAAAGAGGCCCTGCTGCGCGAACTGCTGCGTGGCGGCCAGGTGTACTACCTGCACAACGACGTGAAGACCATCGAGAAATGCGCCGCCGAGCTGGCCGAACTGGTGCCCGAGGCCCGGATCGGCATCGGCCACGGGCAGATGCGCGAACGCGAACTCGAACAGGTGATGAGCGACTTCTACCACAAGCGCTTCAACGTGCTGATCGCCTCGACCATCATCGAAACCGGGATCGACGTGCCCAGCGCCAACACCATCATCATCGAGCGCGCCGACAAGTTCGGCCTGGCCCAACTGCACCAGTTGCGCGGCCGGGTCGGACGCAGTCACCACCAGGCCTACGCCTATCTGTTGACGCCACCGCGCCAGCAGATCACCCCGGACGCGGAAAAGCGCCTGGAAGCCATCGCCAATACCCAGGACCTGGGAGCCGGCTTCGTCCTGGCCACCAACGACCTGGAGATCCGCGGCGCCGGCGAACTGCTGGGCGACGGCCAGAGCGGGCAGATCCAGGCCGTGGGCTTCACCCTCTATATGGAGATGCTCGAGCGCGCCGTGAAAGCCATCCGCAAGGGCGAACAACCGAACCTCGACCAGCCCCTGGGCGGCGGCCCGGAAATCAACCTGCGCCTGCCAGCGCTGATTCCCGAGGACTACCTGCCGGATGTGCACGCGCGCCTGATCCTCTACAAGCGCATTGCCTCGGCCACCGACGAGGACGGCCTGAAGGACCTGCAGGTGGAGATGATCGACCGCTTCGGCCTGCTGCCTGAGCCGACCAAGAACCTGATCCGCCTGACCCTGCTCAAACTCCAGGCCGAAACCCTGGGGATCAAGAAGGTCGACGGCGGCCCGCAAGGCGGGCGCATCGAGTTCGCGGCGGACACTCCGGTGGACCCATTGGCGCTGATCAAACTGATTCAGAGCCAGCCCAAACGCTACAAATTCGAAGGCGCAACCCTGTTCAAGTTCATGGTGCCGATGGAGCGCCCGGAAGAGCGCTTTAATACATTGGAGGCACTGTTTGAACGCCTCACCCCGAAAAATGCTTGAAGGACGCCCCATGCGCCTGTTCCGCTCCCTGACCCTGCTCCTGACCCTGGTCGCGCCCATGGCGTTTGCCGACGATCTGTACCAGGTGGAAATGATCCTCGTCCGGCAGAACGCCGAGCCGCAGATCATAAGCCGCGCCGCTCCGGAAGACTGGGCCGCCGGCGCTCAACGCCTGAGCCCGGACAGCCAGCGCACGCCATCCCTGGGTGGGATAGTCGAGAAGCTCAACGCCAGCGGCAACTACAGCGTGCTGCTGCACAAGGCCTGGCAGCAGACCCTGGGGGAAACCCCGGTCAAGGTGGCCCTCAGCGACGGGCCGGAACTGTTCGGCCAGTTCCCCATCGAAGGCACCCTGAACCTCAAGCTCGGACGCTTCACCGATGTCGACGCGGATTTCTGGATCAACCAGATCGACAGCAATGGCCTGGTGACCCAAAGCGAGCGCCTGAAGCAGCAAAGCCACACCAAGAACGGTCAGCTCAACTACCTGGACAACGGCCATCTGGCCCTGCTGATCAAGATCACCTCGCTCACCGCACCGGCACCCCGTCCCGCTCCAACTGAAATACCGGACTGATCGAAGTCCCTATGAGTCCGCCCCTGACCAAACCCCTGGCCCCGTCCTGGGTCAACCGCTTCAAGGAACAAACCTTGGAGCGCGGCCGGCGTTATGCCCTGGAAAAGCGCGTGCGCATCGTCAGCGCCGCAGACAGCGCTATCAACGCCAGTTGCGAGGGCTCCGGTGGCAATGTCTACCGGCAAAGCATCAACCTGCGCGAGTCGAGCAAGGGCAACCTGCTGCTGATCGACACCCATTGCACCTGCCCGGTACGCAGCAACTGCAAACATGTGGTCGCGGTCTTGCTGCAAGTGGAAGAAACCCTGGCCTACCCGGCGGCGGCCAAAGACGCCGAACTGCTGGAGAAACTCTCTGCCGTGCTCGACAGCCGCCGGCCCGCCGCCCTGCCCCAGGTGCTGCTGGAGGACGTGCGCCCAGTGCCGCGCCTGCGGCTGGCGAGCATCGAGTTCAGCGCCTTCGAGCCACGCAACGGCAAGATGCAGCGCTACATCCAGCACCGCGCCGCGCTGTCGTTCAACTACCAGGGCGAGTACGTCAGCGGCCAGAAAAATGCCGATGTGATCATCCGCCAGGAACACCAGAGCCTGCGCATCAAGCGCCAGCCAGAACTGGAGCAAGGCTGGCGCGAACAGTTGCGCAGCCTGGGCTTCAAGATCGCCACCCGGCAGAGCAAGGCCCTGCCGGAAAGCGCCGGCGAACTGTTCGAGATGGTCAACGACAGCGCCTGGCTGACCTTCACCCTCAATGAACTGCCCAAGTTGCGCAGCCAGGATTGGGAACTGCAGATCGACGATGGCTTCGGCTTCGACCTGACCGCGGTGGACGACTGGTATGCCAGTGTCGACGAAGCCCCCGGGCGCGACTGGTTCGACCTGGAGCTGGGGATCATCGTCAACGGCGAGCGCCTGAGCCTGCTGCCGATCCTGCTCAACCTGATGCGCTCCCACACCGAGATCCTCAACCCGGAACGCCTGGCCAGGCGCCGCGACGACGAGCTGATCCTGGTGAACATTCCCAATCGCCCCAACTCCTTGCACGGCCCGCTGCAAGTGGCGCTGCCCTACGGCCGCCTGAAGCCGGTGCTGGCGACCCTGGGCGAGTTCTACCTGCAGGAACCCGGCGAAACCACCCTGCGCCTGAGCAGCGCCGACGCTACCCGGCTCAATCCACTGCAAGAGCTGCCACTGCTCTGGGAAGGCGGCGAGCATATACGCACCTTCGCCCAGCGCCTGCGGGACATCCGCGACTACTCGGCGCCAGCACCGCAAGGCCTGAATGCCACGCTGCGCCCCTACCAGCTGGAGGGCCTGAGCTGGATGCAATCTCTGCGTCAGCTGGAGGTGGGCGGCATCCTCGCCGACGACATGGGCCTGGGCAAGACCCTGCAGACCCTGGCGCACATCCTCAGCGAGAAGAATGCCGGCCGCCTGGATCGGCCGTGCATGGTGGTGATGCCCACCAGCCTGATTCCCAACTGGCTGGACGAGGCCGCGCACTTCACCCCGCAACTCAAGGTTCTGGCGCTGTATGGCGCGGGGCGCAAGAAACACTTCGCGCAACTGGCCGATTACGACCTGCTGCTGACCACCTACGCCCTGCTGCCCAAGGATGTCGAGCTGCTGGCCGCGCAGCCCTTGCACGTACTGATCCTCGACGAGGCGCAGTACATCAAGAACCCATCGAGCAAGGCCGCCCAAGCCGCCCGCGAACTCAACGCCCGACAGCGCCTGTGCCTGTCCGGCACGCCCCTGGAAAACCACCTGGGGGAACTCTGGTCACTGTTCCACTTCCTGTTGCCGGGCTGGCTTGGCGATGCCAAGAGTTTCAACCGCGACTACCGGGTGCCGATCGAAAAGCACGCCAGCGAAGTGCGCCTGCAACACCTCAACGGCCGGATCAAACCCTTCCTGCTGCGCCGCACCAAGGAGCAAGTGGCCACTGAGCTGCCGCCCAAGAGCGAGATCATCCATTGGGTCGAACTCAACGAGGCGCAACGGGACGTCTACGAAACCATGCGCCTGGCCATGGACAAGAAGGTCCGCGACGAAATCACCCGCAAGGGCGTGGCCCGCAGCCAGATCATCATCCTCGAAGCCTTGCTCAAACTGCGCCAGGTGTGCTGCGACCTGCGCCTGGTCAACGACTCGCCACCGGCGCGCGGCAGCTCCTCGGGCAAGCTCGACAGCCTGATGGAGATGCTGGAGGAACTGTTTGAAGAAGGCCGGCGCATTCTGCTGTTTTCCCAGTTCACCTCGATGCTGGGCCTGATCGAGGCTGAACTGAAACGACGCAACATTGCCTACGCCCTGCTCACCGGCCAGACCCGGGATCGGCGCACGCCGGTGCGGGATTTCCAGAGCGGCAAGCTGCAGATCTTCCTGATCAGCCTCAAGGCCGGCGGCGTGGGCCTGAATCTGACCGAGGCCGACACCGTGATCCACTACGATCCGTGGTGGAACCCGGCGACCGAGAGCCAGGCCACCGACCGCGCCTACCGCATTGGCCAGGAAAAGCCGGTATTCGTCTACAAGCTGATCGCCCGCGGCACCGTGGAAGAGAAGATCCAGCACCTGCAACAGGAGAAATCGGACCTGGCGGCAGGCGTACTGGATGGACGCAAGGCTGGCGACTGGAAGTTACAGAGCGAAGACATCGAAGCCCTGTTCGCGCCCTTGCCGGACAACAAAACCGGCCGCTGAGGCCGGTCAATGCACGGGCACCGCGCAACTCGCGGTGCCGGGCCAAACCACCTCAATCGATCAACTGCGCGGCCTTCAGCGCTTCCAGAGCCGCGAGCCAGCGCGGGTCCTGCTTGTATTCGAGATTGGCGAACGCCTGACCGCGCATCCGCGCCAGGCGTGGCGACGGCTGCACCTTCAAGCGCTGCGCAGCGCTCAAGGCCAGCTCGGCCGCGGCGCGGTCGTTACACACCAGCCCCATGTCACAACCAGCCGCCAGGGCCGCCTCGATCCGGCTTGCCGCATCGCCGACGACATGGGCGCCGGCCATGGACAGGTCGTCACTGAAGATGACCCCATCGAACTGCAACTCGCCACGCAGAATGTCCTGCAGCCAGCGTCGGGAGAAACCGGCCGGCTGGGGGTCGACCTGCGGATAGATCACATGGGCCGGCATCACTGCCGCCAACTGCTTGCTCAAGCGGGCGAACGGCAGCAGGTCCTTGGCGCGGATCTCGTCCAGGCTGCGCTCGTCATTGGGAATCGCCACATGGGAATCGGCCTCGGCCCAGCCATGTCCAGGGAAATGCTTGCCGGTCGCCGCCATCCCGGCGCTGTTCATGCCGCGGATAAAGGCACCGGCCAACAGCGCCGCGCGCTCCGGATCACCTTCGAACGCCCGGCTGCCCACCACCGCACTGCGCTGGTGATCCAGATCAAGGACCGGGGCAAAGCTCAGGTCCAGGCCCACCGCCAGGACCTCGGTGGCCATGATCCAGCCGCACTGCTCGGCCAGGAACTCGGCATTCGGGTTGTCGGCCAGGGCGCGCATCGCCGGCAGACGGACAAAACCCTGACGCAATCGCTGCACCCGGCCTCCTTCCTGATCCACCGCCAGCAGCAGGTCCGGGCGGATGGCCCGGATCGCCGCGCTGAGCTCGCGCACCTGGCGTGGGTGCTCGATATTCCGAGCAAAAATGATCAGCCCGCCCACTTGCGGCTGACGCAGGAGTTGGCGATCTTCAGCCGTCAGCCAGGTACCGGCGACGTCCACCATCAAGGAGCCTTGCAGGCCAGCGGTCATAACACTTCCTTAGACACGAATGCGCACGCCATCGACGATGGCTCCCGCAAGACGCAGGACCAAGCCTCATCCGCAACGGACGCAACCGGGCCAATCAACGTCAACAAGGGGAAGGCACAGGGGTAAAAAAACAGAGTCGGCATGGGCGGCTAGCTTAGCGGATGCAAGCTGTCGCGCCCACCCGTGAGGTCAAGCCTTGGCGACTGCCGGTGCTGATTTGCTGCGGGGCTTGAGCTGGGCGCTGGCCATGGCTTCATCGGTGACGCCGGTTTCGGCGCGCATACCGGCGGCGAGGAACGGCACCATCAGCCGCATCACTTGCTCAATGGAGGTGTTGACCCCGAAATCGGTTTCGGCAATGGCTCGCAACGCCTTGATTCCGGACATGCTGAATGCCGCCGCACCCAGCATGAAATGCACGCGCCAGAACAGTTCTATGGGCGGAATACGCGGTGCCGCCTCGTTGACCAGCAGCATGTAGCGGCGAAACACCTTGCCGTACATGTCTTCCAGATAACGCCGCAAATGCCCTTGGCTCTGGCTGAAAGCCAGACCCAGCAGACGCATGAAAATCGACAGGTCGTTGCCGCTGCGTGGCTGCACCACCAGCGCCTGCTCGACAAGGATTTCCAGCAGCTCTTCCAGGCTCGGCTTGCTGTCCGGCTTGGACTGACGCCGCTCCAGCTCACGATCGAGACTGATGCAGAAAGGCCCGAGAAAGCGCGAGAACACAGCCTGGATCAGGGCTTTCTTGGAACCGAAATGATAGTTGACCGCTGCCAGGTTGACCCCGGCCTTGCTGGTAATCAGCCGCAATGAGGTTTCGGCAAAACCTTTTTCCGCGAACAACTGCTCGGCAGCATCGAGAATGCGTTCAACGGTTTCCGACTGGGCCATGGCTACTCCGCCTGACAAACACTTGTTTGAAACATACGTTTCAGGCTCGCCAATGTCAAGCCTGCCAGCCTCGGCGAAGGCCGTCCGGCGCGCTATTTAATCATACCTGCCGCGGTCTGTAGCCAGCCTTGAGCAGTGGATTGCTACCCCGGAATGACAACCGCCCGACCGACCACGGTAAATGGAGGATTGCCAAGCGACGTCCACTGTATATAATCCCAGTCACTGTATAAAAAGACAGAGCGATCGACATGCTAAAACTGACGCCACGCCAAGCTGAGATTCTGGCTTTTATCAAACGCTGCCTTGAAGACAACGGCTATCCGCCCACCCGCGCCGAGATCGCCCAGGAGCTGGGCTTCAAGTCGCCCAACGCCGCCGAAGAACACCTCAAGGCCCTGGCCCGCAAAGGCGCCATCGAGATGACCCCGGGAGCCTCCCGCGGCATCCGCATCCCTGGCTTCGAAGCCAAGTCCGACGACTCGCTGCCCATCATCGGTCGCGTTGCCGCTGGCGCCCCCATCCTGGCCCAGCAGCACATCGAAGAATCCTGCAACATCAATCCGACCTTCTTCCATCCTCGCGCCGACTACCTGCTTCGGGTCAACGGCATGAGCATGAAGGACATCGGCATCTTCGACGGCGACCTGCTGGCAGTGCATACCACCCGCGAGGCCCGCAACGGCCAGGTGGTGGTGGCGCGCATCGGCGATGAAGTCACGGTCAAGCGCTTCAAGCGCGAAGGCAGCAAAGTCTGGCTGATCGCCGAAAACCCTGATTTCGCCCCCATCGAAGTCAACCTGAAAGATCAGGAGCTGGTGATCGAAGGCTTGAGTGTCGGCGTCATTCGCCGCTAAAGGAGGCTCCATGCAGTTCCCTCATACACCACAGCAAGCCCAACTGCCGTTGTTTGAAGCGTTCCTGGCCCAGCCCTTGGCGCCTGCGCTCAAAGAAGCGGTCGAGTCGCCCTGGAATAAAGATCCAGAGGCTTTCAGCGAACTGTCGTTACGCGGCGCCGCCGGGAACTGCCTGAACCTCCTGGCACCCATTCTCAGAGAGTTGAGCCAGGAGCAGGACGCACGATGGCTGACTTTGATCGCCCCACCCTCAAGCCTGACCCAAAGCTGGCTACGGGATGCCGGCCTGAATCGCGAACGTATCCTGCTGCTTCACCCCCGGGGCTCTCAGAGCCCACAACAGCTGGCTTGCGAGGCCCTGCGCCTGGGGCGCAGTCATACCGTGGTCAGTTGGCTGAATCCACTGAGCGCTAGCGCACGGCAACAGTTGATCAGCGCCGCACGCACGGGAGATGCGCAAAGCCTGAATATTCGCCTGGGATAAACACCGGGAAATCGCTACACAATGCGCTTGAAAAGCACGAGGCTTCTCCAGGATTGAGAAGCCGAAATAAATATGACGAGCAACCGGAAGAAAACCGATAAACGGGCTTAGTGAAGAACCCGCGGGCCGTCTTCCTTATCGATTTCACCTTCTACCAGGCGTCCGGCCATCTGCACACCGACGCTCAACATGGCCTTGGCCACCTCAACATGCTGACCTTGCAAAAAGGCTTTGGCATCCTCGGAGAAATCCAAAGTAACCAGAGAACCCTCGTCCTCAGCTCTGCGCAGCTCGATACGGCCGTCTGGCAACTCGACAATTTCTAGAAAGGACGTTGGCATAAAGGTCTGGTCTCCACGAAAGGTCGGGATTATATCAGTCATCACCCCCGCCTCGCTCAGGATCTTGCACCAGACCTAGCGCTCTTCAACAGGCATGAGCCCCTGCCCCACTCAAGAAATGCGGCGCTCCAGCCCTCAAAACTCCGTGCCAGCCCAGCTCAGAAATTCGGTTTGTATTCAAAACCCGCCGAAGCCTGGCTGTCGGAAAAAGGGGTGATCAGCGACTTGTTCAAGCTCAATCGATTAATCAAGGAACCGGGAAACATCTGAATGGAGTTGTTGAACTGCTCCACATTCAGGTTGAACAGGGTAATGGCGCCGCCGATATTGCCTTCCTGCTCCGCAACCTCACGCATCAGGTTGCTCAACAACGTAACGGACTTGAGGTCCGGATAGGCCTCAAACGCCAGGTTCAAGCCCCCCAGCAGGGCTTTGCTGCCCTCGTCGACCGACTTCAACGCATCGCCATCGGCAGCAGATGGCAAGCTGCCAATCGCGCTGCGCAACCCAACGATCCTCTCCAGCAGTTGGCTCTCATAAGCCTGAAAACCAGCCACTTGCGGCTCCAGCAGATCCAGTACCTTGATGCGCTGCCGCTGGTAGGCAAGCACGTCCGACCAGGCTCGCTGGGCGCGGTTGTATGCGCTGACAATCCTGTTGTAGTGCACATAGGCCAGAACGCCCAAGGCAATCGCAATGACCAACAACAACTCCATACCCTATTGCTCCATTTCATCAGCGACCTTCATCGGAAGGTCGAAATTGTTGTCGTGCAATTCCGCCAGCTCATGCACCAGGGCCAGCACCGGAAACAGACCAGGCAACTCCAGCCCCCGCTCGATATTGGCGTAGAAGCCCGATAAGTCCTCAAAGGTTCCCGGATCCTTGTAGGCCATGACCTCGGCATCGTCGAAGCTCAGGCACAGACGCCCCTCATTGGAAAACTCCAGGTTCACCTTCTTCAACTGCCGGCAAAGCCTCAGCAAAAAAGCCAGGGTGGTGGGGGTCGCGAACTTGGCACAGGCCAGCTCGCTGTCACCGGTGAAATTAAAGGCTCTGTTGAAATCATCAGAAGTGGTCTCGTAGACTTTACGTTTTGTGCGCTTTTTATTCGGCCGATCACTGCACACCATCACACCGGTGACCCAGGGAAAGTCCACCACTAGGCTGAAGCGATCGAAGCTCTCGTAAACCCGCTCACTTTCGCCATCGGATTTGGATTTGTAGTGGGAATTCACATAACGCAAGTGGTGGAAGACAAAAGGCAACTGATGCCGCGCGCCCTGGTAGGTTCCCCCGGCGGAGTCGACGATGCGGCGGCTGTCGTTACCGCGCTCATAGTCCTCGAACTCGCCGCTCAGTTGGGTGAAACGCTCTTCGGCGGTTCCACCGGGATCGCAAAGACCGTTACTGAGGAATGAACATTTACGGGCGATTTTCTTTGGCAACTCATCAAAAGCGGCTTTACGACTCATCCAGATGATCAGACTGGCAAAGCCGAAGCATGCCGCGATGAACCACATCACCACCACGCCTGCCATGGCCGGGATCGCCGAAACAATCGCCAGCATCACCAGCATCAGGGGCTGGGCATGATCGAACTGCAACCCGCCCTTGAAGGATTGGAGCCGGCCGATGACCTGCAACAGATCCTCGTTGGTCTTGGCCCGCGCCACCTCGGCGTTGCAAGTGGCCAGTAATTGGACCAACTCGGCATCGTGCTTGAGAAACTGCATCATTCTTCCTTGATCAACTCGCTGGATTCCAAAACCTGCGGAACGACAGCATGACCGTCGTGCTCCTGGGCCAGCCGCTCTATCAGCCCCAACAGCGGATACAACTTGGGCAACTCGATGCCGGCCTCGATCCGCGCGCGAAAGACCGCCAGATCACTCAGCAACCCCGGATCGGCGTGGGCCATGATGTCTTCGTTATTGAAGCTCAGGCAGAGTCGTCCCTGGCTGGAGAACTCCAGATTGACCCCATGGAGCTGGCGCGAAAGCTCCATCAGCAAGTCCAGCGTCGCAGGCGTGGCAAAATGCTGACAACTGGCAGGGTCAATGCCGCGCAGCACAAAGATCTGATTGAAATCCTCGCGCTCGGTCTTGAAGGGCTGTCCCGACAGCGCTACTTCCAAGGGGCTGGATCGAAGCGCAATCTCTGTCACCCAGGGAAAATCCACCACCAGACTGTAGCGCTGGTAGTTGGTGTAAACCGTCTTGAGATCTCCACCGGCCCCGCGCTCGCAACTGGAGATCACATATCGCAGCTGGTAATACTCGAATGCCAGCGAATGTCGCTTTCCTCGATACACCCCCTGGAGCGAGTCCAGGATACGGCGCCGCTCACTCTCACTGCCCCGCCGGTAATCGGTGAACTCGCTGTCCAGTCTCTTCAGGCGCCAATCGGCACTACTGTCGGATTCACTCAAGTCGTTGCAAAACATCATGCACTTGCGGGTGATACTCACCGCCAGATCC
The DNA here is from genome assembly GCF_013407925.2 of Pseudomonas protegens. Classification (NCBI taxonomy): domain Bacteria; kingdom Pseudomonadati; phylum Pseudomonadota; class Gammaproteobacteria; order Pseudomonadales; family Pseudomonadaceae; genus Pseudomonas; species Pseudomonas protegens. The sequence continues at coordinate 1,082,279 of NZ_CP060201.1, forward strand.
GTCAACGCCCCAGAGACGCCTTTGCGGACCCGATAGCTTAAGAAACACAAAGCCACAAACACCCAGAACATGCCGCCCATGCCATCCATCAACAGCGCAGTCGCGAGTGCGGCAAACGCCAGCACCAGCAGCGTTATTGACTGCACATGGTCAAACTCCAGGCCGCCAGGGAATATCTCCAGCCGGTCGAGCACCGCCAGCAGATCCGCCCTGGACCGGGCATTGATGACTCGCATCTGGCAATCGCTGAGCAGGCGAACCAGCGCCTGGTCACGCAAGAAGAACAACATGCATCTTCCTTGATCAATTAAACGCGCCGCGTATCAAGCGACGCTCAGGCTCAACACTCGTTCAAGCCATCTCGAAAACGAATGGCCAGGGACTTGAGGTTCTGCCGCCAGCTTTCCAGCTCTTCTCGACTCAGTTCCGGTTCCGGCTCCTGCTCGTCCAGATTGACCGCCATGATCAGCGGTTGGGTCACGTCGCCCTTGGGTTTGTGCGGCGCTCGTGGCGGTTGAAACAGCTCGCTGTAAGCGCACAGCAGTTGCGCCAGCCAGGTCTGCGGGCTCTGCGCCAACTCCACCAGCTCCGCCAGCTCGGGAATGGCAATGCTGTCCAGTACTTCACGGCTGAGGATCTGCTCGACCCGCGCAGCATTGGCCTGCGGCAGCCGATAGAACCCGGCGATCTCGTGGCATAGCCCCAGCAAGGCACCGTACAGGTGGAAAAGCACCGACTCGCGCCCCGCCTGGACCTGCGCCTGGGCATTCATCGCCCGCCCCTCTTCGGCCCGAGCCACGGTCTCGAGCGCCAGGCCGGCAAAGTAGATTTTCTGATTGGTACGGGTATAGAGCTCGTGGGCCATGTAGGCAGCCTCCACTACAAGAACAGAACCGGATGCGGGTGGCACAGTTTCAAGGATCACTCCCGCGCACCGCAAGGCAAAAGAAAGGCCGCATGACTCCCAACGGAATCATGCGGCCCTGTACAGCGCCATATCGAGGAGCAAGCCCCTCGACACAGACAGTGCTTAGCGCTTGTCTTCGACCTTCCAGGTGCCACCGTCGTAGAACGCGCGCCAGCCGGTCGGCTTGCCATCAACCTCGGTCTGCACGTACTGCTCCTTGGTCTTGCGGCTATAGCGCACCACGGCCGGACGACCGTCCGGGTCCTTTTTCGGCGCTTCGCAAAGGAAGTGGTACTTCGGATCAATTTCGTCCTTGTGCGGGATCAGCTCCAGCACCAGCGGCGCCCGGGTTTCACGGTTTTTCGGGAACTGGCTGGCGGCCAGGAACAAGCCCGAAGCACCATCGCGCAGGATGTAAGTGTCGTTGACCTTTTCGCACTTGAGCTCAGGCATCTTCACCGGATCCATCTTCGGCGGCGCCGCATCACCGCTTTTCAGCAGCTTGCGGGTGTTCTTGCAAGTGGCGTTGGTGCAACCGAAGAACTTGCCGAAACGGCCGGTCTTGAGCTGCATCTCGCTGCCGCACTTGTCGCACTCTAGGCTCGGCCCCTCATAGCCCTTGATCCGGTAGCTGCCTTCTTCGATCTCGTAGCCGGCACAATCCGGGTTGTTGCCGCAGATGTGCAGCTTGCGCTTTTCATCCAGCAGGTACGCATCCATTGCCGTGCTGCAGATCGGGCAACGGTGCTTGCCGCGCAGGACCAGGGATTCCGATTCGCCCTCGTCATCGGCGGCGATCTCGTCGCCCGGCACCAGGTTGACGGTGGCCTTGCAGCGTTCCTTCGGAGGCAGGCTGTAGCCCGAACAACCCAGGAACACGCCGGTGGAAGCGGTACGAATCTGCATCGGCCGACCGCAGGTCAGGCACGGAATGTCGGTCATCACCGGCTGGTTGGCACGCATGCCGCTTTCGGCGCCTTCGGCCACTTCGAGCTTCTTCTTGAAGTCGCCGTAGAACTCGTCGAGGACGTTCTTCCAGTCGCGCTCGCCCTGGGCCACGTCATCGAGGTTCTCTTCCATGCCGGCGGTGAAGCCGTAGTCCATGAGGTTGGAGAAGCTTTCGGAGAGACGCTCGGTGACGATGTCACCCATCTTTTCCGAATAGAAGCGACGGTTGTGCAGGGTTACGTAGCCGCGATCCTGAATGGTGGAAATGATCGCCGCATAGGTCGAAGGACGACCGATGCCGCGTTTTTCCATTTCCTTCACCAGGCTGGCTTCGGAGTAGCGCGCCGGCGGCTTGGTGAAGTGCTGGCTTGGGTCGAGCTTGATCAGCTTCAGCACTTCGCCCTGCGCCATGTCTGGCAGCACATCGTCATCACCTGGCTTGCTGATCTGCGGCATGACCCGGGTGTAGCCGTCGAACTTGAGGATACGGCCCTTGGCACGCAGCTCGAAGTCGCCAGCGGCCACGCTGACGGTAGTGGACAGGTATTGCGCCGGCAGCATCTGGCAGGCAACGAACTGGCGCCAGATCAGCTCGTAGAGCCGCTCAGCGTCACGTTCCATGCCCGACAGCTTGCTTGGATGGGTGTTCACGTCGGACGGACGAATCGCTTCGTGCGCCTCCTGGGCCCCTTCCTTGCTGCTGTAGACGTTGGGCGAGGCCGGCAGGTACTTGTTGCCGAACTCGTCTTCGATATAGGTCCGCGCCATCGCCACGGCATCAGCCGAGAGGTTGGTGGAGTCGGTACGCATGTAGGTGATGTAGCCAGCTTCATACAGACGCTGGGCCATCATCATGGTCTTCTTCACCCCGAAGCCCAGGCGGTTGCTCGCGGCCTGCTGCAGGGTGGAGGTAATAAATGGCGCCGACGGCTTGCTGCTAGTGGGCTTGTCTTCACGCTTGGCGACGCTGTAGGCCGAGGCCTTGAGCTTTTCCAGGGCAGCCATGGCCTGGGTTTCATTGAGCGGCTTGAAGGCTTCACCGTTCTCGCGAGCCACTTCAAAGCGCACCTTCGAGCCCTTGGCGGTGCCCAGGTCCGCGTGGACTTCCCAGTACTCTTCCGGAATGAAGGCGCGAATCTCACGCTCGCGCTCCACCACCAGCTTCACCGCTACCGACTGCACACGACCGGCGGACAGGCCACGGGCAATCTTCGCCCACAGCAGCGGCGAGACCATGTAGCCCACCACGCGGTCAAGAAAGCGCCGAGCCTGCTGCGCGTTGACCCGATGAATGTCCAGCTCGCCGGGCTGGGAGAAGGCTTCCTGGATCGCCTTCTTGGTGATTTCGTTGAACACCACGCGCTTGTAGCGGCTGTCGTCACCGCCGATGGCTTCGCGCAGGTGCCAGGCGATGGCTTCCCCTTCGCGGTCCAAGTCCGTTGCCAGATAGATGGTGTCGGCATCCTTGGCAAGGCGGCGCAGCTCTTCGATGACCTTTTCCTTGCCAGGCAGGATTTCGTACTTGGCTTTCCAGCCGTGCTCGGGGTCGACGCCCATGCGCGACACCAGCTGCTTGCGCGCTTTTTCCTTCGGCGACAGGGCCGGAGCTTCACCCGCAGCGGCCTTGCCACGCTTGGCGGCCGGATCTTTGGCGGCACTGGCCGAACCGCTGGTGGGCAGGTCTCGGATATGGCCGATACTCGACTTCACCACGTATTGGTTGCCCAAGTACTTGTTGATGGTCTTGGCCTTAGCCGGGGATTCCACAATGACCAGCGATTTGCCCATGGATCGGAAAATTCCTGAATTCGAGAAGAGAAAGGCGGTTGGCGCCTGACGCGGCCCCGCTATATATAGTGGCAACAAGGTGAGGTCAAGCGCAGGGTACTGCGCGACCGGCACTTATGCCGGTGAAAAAAGACTGGGTTCGGCCTGCACCAAAGCAAAGCGTGGGACCTGCTCGCCGTCAACTTCGACCGACTCCAGGAACATGCTCAAGGGGCGCACCCAAAAACCGTAATCCCCATACAGGGCTTGGTAGAACACCACTTCTTCTTCCGTTTCCGAGTGCCGCGCCACGCTGAAAACGCGGTACTGCGGCCCCTTGTAATGCTGATAGAGCCCGGGTTGTAACTGCATGCTCTGGCCCTCGTGCAATTCTTTTCAAAATAAAAACAAACACATCTTCAGAAAAACAAAAACCGGGGCACAGGGCCCCGGCTTCCATCCACCCAACGCTTAAACGCGTTCGAAGACGGTCGAGATGCCCTGGCCAAGGCCGATGCACATGGTGGACACACCGAAGGTGCCGCCATTCTGCTTCATGACGTTGAGCAGGGTCCCGGAGATACGCGCACCGGAGCAACCGAACGGGTGACCCAAGGCGATCGCGCCGCCGTGCAGGTTAACCTTCTCATTCATCTTGTCGAGCACTTTCAGATCTTTCAGCACTGGCAGGGCCTGTGCGGCGAAAGCTTCGTTGAGCTCGAAGAAGTCGATGTCGTTGATGCCCAGGCCCGCACGCTTCAGGGCTTTCTGCGTGGCCGGTACTGGACCATAGCCCATGATCGCCGGGTCCACACCCGCCACGGCCATGGAACGGATCACCGCCATCGGCTGGATGCCCAGATCCTGAGCCCGCTGGGCCGACATCACGATCATGCACGAGGCGCCATCGGTGATCTGCGACGAAGTACCGGCAGTCACGGTACCACCCTTGGGGTTGAACGCCGGCTTCAAGGCCGCCAGGCTTTCCAGGGTGGTTTCGGGACGAATGGTTTCGTCGTAGTCGAACAGTTTCAGGAAACCGTTCTCGTCATAGCCCTGCATCGGGATGATTTCGTCCTTGAACTTGCCTTCCACGGTCGCCTTGTGGGCGAGCTGGTGGGAACGCAAGCCAAAGGCGTCCTGCTGTTCGCGGGTGATGCCGTGCATCTTGCCCAGCATCTCGGCAGTCAGGCCCATCATGCCCGAGGCTTTGGCCGCGTACAGGGACATGTGCGGGTTCGGATCAACACCGTGCATCATGCTCACGTGGCCCATGTGCTCGACGCCGCCCACGACGAATACGTCACCGTTACCGGTCATGATCGCCTGCGCTGCAGTGTGCAGGGCGCTCATGGACGAACCGCACAGACGGCTGACGGTCTGGCCGGCCGAAGTGTGGGGGATCTGGGTCATCAGCGACGCCATGCGCGCGATGTTCCAGCCCTGCTCCAGGGTCTGGTTGACGCAGCCCCAGATCACGTCCTCGACTTCCGCCGGGTCGACCTTGGTGTTGCGCTCCAGCAGTTTGCTGATCAGGTGCGCCGACATGTCTTCGGCGCGGGTGTTGCGGTGCATGCCGCCCTTGGAGCGGCCCATCGGAGTACGACCGAAGTCGACAATCACGACGTCTCTAGGATTCAAGCTCATATGTTCACTCTCGCTCTAGTGTGGGCGCTTAACCGAAGAAGCTCTGGCCGTTCTTGGCCATTTCACGCAGCTTCGCGGTCGGGTGGTACAGCGCGCCCAGATCGGCGTACTGGTCGGCCAGGGCAACGAACTCGGCAACACCGATGGAATCGATGTAGCGCAGCGCACCGCCACGGAATGGAGGGAAACCAATACCGTAGACCAGGCCCATGTCCGCTTCGGCAGCGGTTTCGACGATGCCGTCTTCCAGGCAACGAACGGTTTCCAGGCACAGCGGGATCATCATCCAGTTGATGATGTCTTCGTCGGTGACTTCACGCTGCTCGTAGACAATCGGCTTGAGCACTTCCAGCACCGACGGATCGGCGACCTTCTTCTGCTTGCCCTTCTTGTCGGCTTCATAGGCGTAGAAGCCCTTGCCGTTCTTCTGACCCAGGCGCTTGGCCTCGTAAAGCACGTCCACGGCCGAGCGACGGTCGTCCTTCATGCGATCCGGAAAGCCTTCAGCCATGACGTCGCGACCGTGGTGACCGGTGTCGATGCCGACCACGTCCATCAGGTACGCCGGGCCCATGGGCCAGCCGAATTTCTCCATGATCTTGTCGATGCGCACGAAATCCACACCGGCGCTGACCAGCTTGGCGAAGCCGCCGAAGTACGGGAACAGCACGCGGTTGACCAAAAAGCCCGGGCAGTCGTTGACCACAATCGGGTTCTTGCCCATTTTCTTGGCGTAGGCAACGGTGGTGGCAACGGCCAGCTCGCTGGATTTCTCGCCACGGATCACTTCCACCAGCGGCATCATGTGCACCGGGTTGAAGAAGTGCATGCCGACGAAGTTTTCCGGACGCTTGAGGGCCTTGGCCAGCAGGCTGATGGAAATGGTCGAGGTGTTGGAGGCCAGGATGGTGTCTTCCTTGACCTGACCTTCCACTTCAGCCAGTACGATCTGCTTGACCTTGGGGTTTTCGACCACGGCTTCGACCACCAGGTCGACGTTGCCGAAGTCACCGTAGGACAGGGTCGGACGAATGCCGTTGAGCACTTCAGCCATCTTCGCGGCGGTCATGCGGCCTTTATCAACGCGGCCTACCAGCAGTTTCGCGGCTTCCGCCAGCCCCTGCTCGATGCCGTGCTCGTTGATGTCCTTCATCAGGATCGGCGTGCCCTTGGACGCCGATTGATAGGCAATGCCGCCACCCATGATGCCGGCGCCGAGTACGGCGGCCTGCTTCACGTCCTTGGCGATCTCGTCGTAGGCCTTGGCCTTTCTCTTCAGTTCCTGATCGTTGAGGAACAGACCGATCAGGCTTTGTGCGGCCGAAGTCTTGGCCAGTTTGACGAAGCCTGCAGCTTCCACTTCCAGGGCTTTGTCGCGACCAAAGTTGGCGGCCTTCTGGATGGTCTTGATCGCCTCGACCGGTGCCGGGTAGTTCGGGCCGGCCTGGCCAGCCACGAAACCCTTGGCGGTTTCGAAAGTCATCATCTGCTCAATGGCGTTGAGCTTGAGCTTTTCCAGCTTCGGCTGACGCTTGGCCTTGTAGTCGAACTCGCCGGAAATGGCGCGCTTGACCAGGGCCAGAGCGGCATCCTTGAGCTTCTCGGGAGCAACCACAGCGTCCACGGCACCGACTTTCAGCGCGTCTTCAGCACGGTTTTCCTTGCCGGCGGCAATCCACTCGATGGCATTGTCGGCACCGATCAGGCGCGGCAGGCGCACGGTGCCGCCGAAGCCCGGGTAGATGCCCAGCTTGACTTCCGGCAGGCCGATCTTGGCGCTGGCGGCCATGACGCGGTAATCCGCTGCCAGGCACATTTCCAGGCCGCCACCCAGGGCGATGCCATTGATCGCGGCAACGGTCGGCACATTGAGGTCTTCGAAATCGCTGAAGATCTTGTTGGCTTCGAGGTTGCCAGCCACCAGTTCGGCATCCGGCAGCTTGAAGTTATCGACAAACTCGGTGATGTCGGCGCCGACGATGAACACGTCCTTGCCACTGCTGACGATCACGCCCTTGATCGAAGCATCTGCCTTGATGGTGTCAACAGCCTGACGCAATTCATTCAGGGTTAGACGGTTGAACTTGTTGACGGACTCACCCTTGAGGTCGAAATTCAATTCGACGATGCCACTTTCAAGAGCCTTAACCGTGATGGCTTTACCTTCGTAAATCATCAACTGATCTCCACGATATGGAAGCTGAACAGTACACGTCGGACGCTGACTTCTGGCTTGGCACTAACGTCTCCGTCGATGCTAACGCCAATCCGCCAGGCACACCCGCCAACGCGATAGTCGGGATTCTGTACAGAGCTGCCTGCGATGCAAACGCTCATTTCATACGCCCGTTTGATTTGGGTACGCCACATTCAGGGAAAATCCGACAATTGTCAATCGTACAAAACACGGTTTGAAACGCGACTTTGCGGTCACTGCACTGCTCCCCGGACGATCAACACGGCACTGCATTCAAGGCCATTCATAGGATCAATATTTAGAAAAATCGCCCTAAATCCCCCGGCCTCCAAGAGCAAGCACGACTAAGCTGGGGATATATCTGAAGAAATGACCAGAAAACATTTATCGAATATCGCCACGACCCAGACAGCAAAAAGCCACCCGAAGGTGGCTCCAACCCGATTACCGGCCTGCCTGGCCATCCCGCCCGATGCTGAGTCGGGCTTTTTATTGCCCAGCGCACAGGCCCACCCTGGGCGCTCTCTTCCAAGGCTTCAGGCCAAGGCCTTGAGCACCGAGGCGATACTTTCCAGGACACTGACCTCGCCACGCTCGTTCCAGTACAGCGCTATCAACTGCTTGTCCGCCTCAACCTTGAACACCCCGGACGGCAATGTTTGCAGGTGCTTGAGCAGCGACTCGTCGACACAGGGCTCGCGCCACTGGTTGACCCAGCAACCGGGGGCTGTCTGCCAGTAGCTCCAGCAGGCCGATTGCGCGCTGCGCCGCGGGCGGTGGTACTGCGGGCACGGATTGGGAGGTTCCTGACCCAGCCAGTGCGGCCACTCCTGAGGCGCCAGTTGCATGGCCAGGCCCATGCGTCGCGCCTCCATGCGCAAGGCGATCAGGCCGCTTTGGCGGCGCGAAGGACGCAACCACGCCAGCGGACTCAGAACCACCGCAAGGATTGACACCACTATCCAGACCGTCATATCAGTACTCTCGATTTTTTGATGAGCGGGGCCTGGGCGAAACCAACCCGCTTGAAAGCAGCCATACTTGAAGCTATTGCAATCCTCAGGAGGAGCACCTCATGTCCTACCACCATATTCTGGTCGCCGTAGATCTAACCGAAGAGTGCGATCCTGTTATCCACCGCGCTCGCGAGCTGTCGGTGAGCAATGGGGCCAAGCTGTCCCTGGTGCATATCGTCGAGCCCATGGCCATGGCCTTCGGCGGTGATGTCCCCATGGATCTTTCGCAACTGCAACAGCAACAGTTCGACCAGGCCAGGGAGCGCCTGGACCGGCTGATCCACAAGTATCCGGAGCTGACCAAGGAATACAGTCACCTGACCTATGGACAACCGCGCCAGGAAATTCACCATCTGGCCAAGGAACAGGAATGCGACCTGATCGTGGTCGGCAGCCATGGCCGCCACGGCCTGGCGCTGTTGCTGGGCTCCACCGCCAATGACGTTCTCCACGGCGCGCCTTGTGACGTGCTGGCGGTGCACCTGGTCAAGCGCTGAATACACCCCTCCGGCCGCCAGCACGCCAGCGGCCTCGACAAAAAGCCCGACTCTGAAGTCGGGCTTTTTCATTACTCAGCGATCATTCAGGCATCCAGCTCGGCCCAGCGCTCGACCATCTGCTCCAGCTCGGCATTCAACTGCTCCAGCCGGGCGATGACCGCGGCGGTTTCCGCCACCGGACGCTGATAGAAACCGGCATCGGCCATTTCCGCCTCGACCCCGGCAATCTGCTGTTCCATCGCTTCGATCTGTCCCGGCAACGCCTCAAGCTCGCGCTGCAGCTTGTAGCTGAGCTTCTTCTTCGCCGCCGGAGCCTCCTGCACCGGGGCCGGGGCCGCGGCTTGCACCGGCGCAACCACGGCTGAATTCAGCTCGGCCTTGCCGGACTTGTTCTCGGTCACGCCCAGCAACCGTGGCGAACCGCCCTGACGCAACCAATCCTGATAACCGCCAACGTATTCACGAACCTTGCCTTCGCCTTCAAACACCAGGGTGCTGGTCACCACGTTGTCGAGGAAAGCCCGGTCGTGGCTGACCATCAGTACCGTGCCCTGGAAGGTCAGCAGCACTTCTTCCAGCAGTTCGAGGGTTTCCACATCCAGGTCGTTGGTCGGTTCGTCGAGCACCAGCAGGTTGGCCGGCTTGCTGAACAGCTTGGCCAGCAACAGACGGGCACGCTCACCGCCAGACAACGCCTTGACCGGCGTGCGAGCACGTTGCGGGCTGAACAGGAAGTCACCGAGGTAGCTCAGCACGTGACGGCTCTGGCCATCGATCTCGATAAAGTCGCGACCCTCGGCGACGTTGTCGATCACGGTCTTTTCCAGGTCCAACTGGTGGCGCAACTGGTCGAAGTAGGCCACGTCGATCCGTGTGCCCTCCTCCACCTTGCCGCTGCTGGGCACCAGGCCACCGAGCATCAGCTTGAGCAAGGTGGTCTTGCCGGTGCCGTTGGCGCCCAAGAGGCCGATGCGGTCGCCGCGCTGCAGGACCATGGAGAAGTCCTTGACCAGGAACGGACCACCCGGGTGAGCGAAGCTGACGTTCTCCAGCACCATCACCTGCTTGCCGGACTTGTCGGCGGTTTCCAGCTGGATATTGGCCTTGCCGGTACGCTCGCGACGCTCGCTGCGCTCCACGCGCAGCGCCTTGAGCGCCCGCACGCGGCCTTCGTTACGGGTGCGCCGGGCCTTGATGCCCTGGCGAATCCACACCTCTTCCTGGGCCAGGCGCTTGTCGAACAGCGCGTTGGCGGTTTCTTCCGCCGCCAGCATGGCTTCCTTGTGCACCAGGAAGCTGGCGTAGTCGCCGTTCCAGTCGATCAGGCCGCCGCGGTCCAGTTCGAGGATGCGCGTGGCCAGGTTCTGCAGGAAGGAACGGTCGTGGGTAATAAAGAGCACCGCGCCCTGGAAATCCTTCAGCGCCTCTTCCAGCCAGGCAATGGCGCCGATGTCCAGGTGGTTGGTCGGTTCGTCGAGCAGCAGCAGATCCGGCTCGGACACCAGGGCCTGGGCCAGCAATACGCGACGACGCCAGCCGCCGGACAACTCGGCGAGGGTCTTGTCGGCCGGCAGCTGCAGACGGCTCAGGGTGCTGTCCACCAGTTGCTGCAGGCGCCAGCCGTCACGGGCTTCGAGATCGTGCTGGACGTGCATCAGCTTTTCCAGATCGGCGTCGGTGACGATGTTCTGGCTCAGGTGGTGGTACTGGGCCAGCAGCTCGCCGACACCGTCCAGGCCCTGGGCAACCACGTCGAACACGGTCCGCTCGTCGGCCACCGGCAATTCCTGGGGCAACTCGCCGATCTTCAGACCGGGTGCGCGCCATACAGAGCCGTCATCGGGCTTCTGATCGCCCTTGACCAGCTTCATCATGCTGGATTTGCCAGTACCGTTACGGCCGATGATGCACACCCGCTCACCACGGGCGATCTGCCAGGACACCTTGTCCAACAACGGCATGGCGCCGAAAGCAAGGGACACATCGCTGAATTTGAGCAGGGTCATGTTCTTCTCCAAAAACCGGGCGCGCATTCTACCTGACTTGAGCCCGCAGAAGGCCGGCTATTTCGCCGCCGGCCACCCCCGAGGCACTTTTGTTGCCAACTGATGCCGAGGGTTCGGCAAAGCTTTCACCGGTTGCTGGCAAAAGGCTAAGCTAGTGAGCAATCAGTGTTGGCCTTGTCGGCACTTGTCATGATTTCTCTGCCCGGATGTCTCATGCGCAGTCGCCTTTTCAGTGTTTTATCTTGCCTGCTTCTCACCGCCGCAGCCGTCCACTCCGCCCAGGCGGCAGACCTGACTCTACAACGCCAGTATTACGATGAAGCCAAGCGCGCCCTGGCCAAGGGTGATTCCGGTCCCTACTTCCGTTACGCCGATGCACTGCGCGACTACCCGCTGGAACCCTACCTGGCCTACGACGAACTGACCGCCCGGCTGAAATCCGCCAGCAACGCCGAGATCGAGAAATTCCTCGCCGAACATGGCGATCTGCCCCAGGCCAACTGGATGAAACTGCGCTGGTTGCGCTGGTTGGCCGAACGTGGCGATTGGGCGACCTTCACCCAGTACTACGACCCAAAACTCAATTTCACCGAGCTGGACTGCCTCAACGGCCAGTACCAGCTGGGACACAATCTCAAGGCCGAAGGCTACGCCGCCACCGAAAAGCTCTGGCTGACCGGCAAATCCCAACCGGCCGCTTGTGACGCCTTGTTCGCGCAATGGGCCGCTGAAGGCCAGCTGACCGAACAAAAACGCTGGCAACGGGCCAAACTGGCGGCCGAAGCCCGCAACTATCCTCTGGCCAACAGCCTGGTGAAGAGCATGACCACCCTGGCGCCCCAGGGCCGCTTGCTGGTGGACGTGGCGCAAAAACCCGAACTACTGAGCCAGCCCTCGCGCTTCCTGCCGGCCGACGAGGCCATGTCCGACGTGGTCGGCCTGGGTCTGCGCCGACTGGCACGCCAGGATCCGGACAAGGCCATGGCCCTGCTGGACGGCTATGCCAGCAGCATGCACTTCTCCCGTGACGAAAAAGTGGCGATTGCCCGCGAAATCGGCCTGACCCTGGCCCGCCGCTTCGACAGCCGCGCCCTGGACGTGATGACCAAGTACGACCCGGAGCTGCGCGACAACACCGTCTCCGAATGGCGCCTGCGCCTGCTGTTGCGCCTGGCACGCTGGGAGGATGCCTATCAGTTGACCCGCAAGCTGCCTCAGGACCTGGCCACCACCAACCGCTGGCGCTACTGGCAGGCTCGCAGCCTGGAACTGGCCCAGCCGCAAAACCCTCAGGCCCAGGTGCTGTTCAAGGGACTGGCCCGGGAGCGGGACTTCTACGGCTTCCTCGCCGCCGATCACGCCAAGGCCCCCTATCAGCTGAACAACCAACCGCTGATGCTGAGCCAGGCGGTGATCAATAAAGTTCGCAATACCCCGGGTGTGCGTCGTGCCCTGGAATTTCATGCCCGGGGCCAGATCGTCGACGGTCGCCGCGAGTGGTACCACGTCAGCCGGCACTTCAACCGTGACGAAATGGTGGCCCAGGCCAGGCTGGCCTACGACCTGAAGTGGTACTTCCCGGCCATCCGCACCATCAGCCAGGCCCAATACTGGGATGACCTGGACATCCGCTTCCCCATGGCTCACCGCGACACCCTGGTGCGCGAAGCCAAGGTCCGCGGCCTGCATTCGAGCTGGGTGTTCGCCATCACCCGCCAGGAAAGCGCCTTCATGGACGACGCCCGCTCCCACGTCGGCGCCAGCGGCCTGATGCAACTGATGCCCGGCACCGCCAAGGAAACCGCGCGCAAGTTCAGCATCCCCCTGGCCTCGCCCCAGCAAGTGCTGGACCCGGACAAGAACATCCAACTGGGCGCCGCCTACCTGAGCCAGGTGCATAGCCAGTTCAACGGCAACCGGGTGCTGGCATCTGCCGCCTATAACGCGGGCCCTGGACGGGTGCGCCAATGGCTCAAGGGCGCCGACCACCTGAGTTTCGATGTCTGGGTGGAAAGCATTCCTTTCGACGAAACCCGCCAGTATGTGCAGAACGTGCTGTCGTACTCGGTGATCTATGGCCAGAAGCTCAACTCACCGCAGCCGCTGGTGGACTGGCATGAGCGCTACTTCGACGACCAGTGAAACCCGGCACTCCACGAGCCCGCAGCGATGCGGGCTTTTTATTGGGCCCTCGCCTAGGGCAGAAGCTGGCTTGCCAGCGACCAAGTCTTCGCGCTCGGCGCCAGGCTGATGGGCGCTTTCGCCGGCAAGCCGGCTCCTACACAGAGGCCGGCGGGCCGTCGCTGAATTGCAGGGCCGCCAATCGCGCATACAGCGGACTGCTGGCGATCAGTTGCTGATGAGTCCCCACCGCCACCAGCTTGCCCTGATCCATGACCGCGATGCGGTCGGCATTCTTCACCGTGGCCAGGCGATGGGCAATCACCAGGGTGGTGCGGTCCTTCATCAGACTGGGCAACGCCTGCTGAATCAGATGTTCACTCTGCGCATCCAGGGCGCTGGTGGCCTCATCCAGCAATAGGATCGGCGCGTCCACCAACAACGCCCGGGCTATTGCCAGACGTTGCCGCTGGCCGCCGGAAAGCCCCATACCGCCATCCCCCAGATGAGTCTGATAACCCTCTGGCATCTGCTCGATGAACTCGTGGGCGTAGGCGATCTTCGCCGCTTCCTGAACCTCGGTCAGGGTCGCGTCAGGCTTGCCGTAGCGGATGTTCTCTTCGATGCTGCCGTAGAACAGCGCCGGGTTCTGCGACACCAGGGCAAAACAGCGGCGCAGATCCTGCGGATCGAGCTGGGTCACGGGAACGCCGTCCAGCAGTATCCGCCCCCGCTGGGGATCATAGAAACGCAGCAACAGGTCGTAGAGCGTGGATTTTCCCGCTCCCGAAGGCCCCACCAGCGCCAGGGTTTCCCCGGCCCGCACCGTCAGAGTCAAACCGTCGACGGCATAGCGATCCGGCCGCGACGGGTAGGCGAACCCCAGATCCTCCAGTTGCAGATCGCCACGCACCCGCGCCGGCAGGCTCACCAGGCCGCTGCTAGGCGGCTGGATGCTGCTGTCCGCCCGCAGCAATTCGGCAATGCGTTCCGCCGCCCCCGCGGCCCGCTGCAACTCGCCAATCACTTCACTCAAGGTGCCGAAGGCACTGCCGACGATCAGGCTGTAGAAGACGAACGCTGCCAGCTCACCGCCGGAAATGCGCCCGGCAATGACATCCATGCCGCCGACCCAGAGCATCACCCCCACCGCTCCCAGGACCAGGACGATCACCAGGGTAATCAGCCAGGCACGCTGGACGATGCGCTTGCGCGCCGTATCGAAGGCTTCTTCCACCGTCACGGCGAAACGCTGCTCGTCCTGGGCCTGGTGGTTATAGGCCTGGACCGTCTTGATCTGGCCCAGGGTTTCCGAGACGTAGCTGCCGACATCGGCGATCCGGTCCTGGCTCAGGCGCGACAGGCTGCGGACCCGGCGACCGAAGATCAGAATCGGCGCCAGCACCAGCGGCAAGGCCACCACCACGATACTGGTGAGCTTGGGGTTGGTGATGAACAGCAAAATGATGCCGCCGAGCACCATCAGCGCATTGCGCAAAAACAACGACAGCGAAGAGCCGATCACCGACTGCAGCAAAGTGGTGTCCGCCGTCAGCCGCGACTGGATCTCCGAACTGCGGTTGTTCTCGTAGAACCCGGGGTGCAGGTAGATCAGGTGATTGAACACCTGGCGCCGGATGTCCGCCACACAGCGCTCGCCGATCCACGACACCAGGTAGAAACGCACAAAGGTGCCCACCGCCAGGGCCAGGACCAGCAGCAGGAACAAACCAATGGACTGATTCAGCAAATGCGGCGACTGGGTCATGAAACCCTGGTCCACCAGCAGGCGGATGCCCTGCCCCATGGACAGGGTAATGCCGGCAGTGACGATCAACGCCAGCAAGGCGCCCAGCGCCTGCCAACGGTAGGGAGCGATAAAGCGGCTGGCCAGATGCAACGCCCGGCGGTGACGAGAAGAGAGCATGCAGTTCATCCATTGACGCACCGGCGACTGATCCGCTGCAGCGGCGGCAACGAGATGAATTCGCAGGAACTTTGCTAAATCACAATGAGTCAGGTTGATTATGACCGCTGACACTAGAGCCTAGAGATTATCGGTCTAATCTGTGGCTGGCACTCCCTGGACATTTCTGGTGGAGTGAAGTGGCCGGGCCAGTCCCTGCGGCGGTCTGTAACAGCTTGGTCACCCGGCCATTCTAAAGTAAGCACACAACCTGATGAGGAGACAGGCCATGTCCTTGCAACACAGCAGCAATGACAAGATTCAAGTGATCCGTACCCAGCCGAACCAGTCTCTAGGGTGTGCCATCATCGACGCTCAGGGTCGCGAAGTACCTATTACTGAAGACATGATCCAGAACGCCTGCCGCGAACTGGAAAAGCGACTGGTCAAGCCTGCTCGGCAAGATTGACACACAGCCTCACGTCCTCTTGACCCGGCCTTGCGGCCGGGTTTTTTATGCCCGCGCCCTATAGGTTGAACGGGCTCAGACTTGGCTGGCCCCCAGAGCCCGGACGATCCGGCTCAAGACCGGCGACTCGCCTTGAATCCGCACTTGCAGGCCATCCACTTCGCGGCGCTCCGGGTAATGCTTGCGCAGGCCATCGAAGGCGGCGCGCTGCTGGGCGACATCGTCCACCAGACTGCGGCGAAAATCCGCATCATCACGGCGCGGGTCGTACACCGCCCGGCAGATCATCGCCAGGGCCCAGGCCGGGTCGGCATTGGCATTGACGCTCACTTGCGGCACCCAGGGCGCCGGCAGCAAGCTGGCCAGACTGACCTGTTCGGCCTGCCCGAGAAAACGGCAATAGGCCTGGTAGATCTGTGCCGTGCCACGCTGCTTGCCGTCCAGGCTGTAACCGGCGATATGCGGCGTGGCCAGCACGCACAGGTCCGCCAGTTCGCGGTCCACGGTCGGCTCCTCTTCCCAGACATCCAGCACCGCCTGCAAATCCTCACGCTGCAGCAGCACTTCACGCAGCGCCTGGTTATCCACCACCGGGCCACGGGCCGCGTTGATCAACCAGGTGCCCTGCTTGAGCCGGTTCAGGCGCTGCCGATCCAGCAGGTGCCAGGTGGCATGCTCGCCGTGCCGGGTCAGTGGGGTGTGCAGGCTGATGACGTCGCAACGTTCGATCAACTGCTCCAGGCTGACGTAGTCGCCGCCTTCCGCCGCCTGACGTTGCGGGTCGCAGACCAGTACCTGCCAGCCCAGGCCACGCAGGACCTTGATCAAGCGCCCACCGACCTCGCCGGCCCCCACCACGCCGTAACAGCGTTGCGTCAGGTCCGCCCCTTCGATCTCGGCCAGGGTCAACAGGCTGCCCAGCACATAGTCCACCACGCCACGGGCATTGCAGCCCGGGGCGCTGGACCAACTGATCCCCGCTTGCTGAAAGTAGTCCAGGTCCAGGTGATCGGTGCCGATGGTGCAGGTGCCGACAAAACGCACGGGGCTGCCTTCGAGCAATTGGCGGTCGACCTGGGTCACCGAGCGCACCAGCAGCACGTCCGCCTGCTCCACAGTCGCCCGATCAATGGCGCGCCCGGGGAAACGCCGGATCTCCCCGAAACCGGCAAAGAACTCTTCAATCAGGGGAATATTTTCGTCGGCAACAATCAACATGGCAGGCTCCTCGTGCGGAGCCGCAGTGTAGGCGCAGATGCCAGGGCGAGCCAGCACCGCTTGAAGCCCAGAGCCCAGATGCAGCGCGGGCGCCCTTACAAATCCACAACACTGGATGTTTTCCTGACCACGATGTCAACGCGTAGACTGTCGCGTCCTGCGCAACACACCTATGGACGCTCCGCCCCGTGAATTCCGTGACCGACACCCCCTCCAACACTGCCATCAGCCGCCCTGCCCGGGTCGGCCGCGAACTGCGGGACCTGCTGCAACTGGCCCTGCCCATCATGATTGCCCAGGTGGCCACCACCGCCATGGGCTTTGTCGACGCGGTGATGGCCGGCCGGGTCAGCTCGCGGGACCTGGCGGCCGTGGCCCTGGGCAACTCGATCTGGATTCCGGTGTTCCTGCTGATGACCGGCACCCTGCTGGCCACCACGCCCAAGGTCGCCCAGCGCTTTGGCGCCGGCAAGCTGCACGAGATCGGCCCGGTGGTACGCCAGGCCCTGTGGCTGGCCCTGGTCGCCGGGATCTCGGCGACACTGATGCTGGTCAGCGCCGAACCGATCCTGCACCTGATGAACGTCGATCCTGAACTGATCAAGCCCTGCATGGGCTATCTGCATGGCATCGCCAGCGGACTGCCGGCGGTGGCGCTGTACTACGTGCTGCGCTGCCTGAGCGACGGCCTGGGACGCACGGTGCCGAGCATGGTCATCGGCCTGTGTGGTCTGGCCCTGAACATCCCCATCAACTACATCTTCATCTATGGCCACTTCGGCGTGCCGGCCATGGGTGGCGTGGGCTGTGGCTGGGCCACCGCCATCGTCATGTGGGCCATGATGCTGGGCATGGCCGGCTGGATTGCCTGGGCACCGGCCTATCGCAAGATCCAGTTGTTCTGCCAGTTCGACTGGCCACAGGGGGCCGTGATCGGGCGCTTGCTCAGCGTCGGCCTGCCCATCGGCATCGCGGTATTCGCCGAGTCGAGCATCTTCGCGGTGATCGCCCTGTTGATCGGCAGCCTGGGAGCCACGGTGGTGGCCGGACACCAGATCGCCCTCAACGTCAGCGCCCTGATGTTCATGATCCCCTACTCCCTGGCCATGGCCGTGACCGTGCGGGTCGGCCAGTCCCTGGGACGCCAGCAGCCGCGCAACGCACGCTTCAGCGCCGGTGTCGGCATGGGCGCGGCCCTGGCTTATGCCTGCCTGTCGGCGAGCCTGATGTTCCTGCTGCGCGAACCCATCGCCTCGATCTACACCAACGACCCACTGGTGATCCAGGTCGCTTCGATGCTCATCGTCTACTCGGCGCTGTTCCAGTTCTCCGACGGCATCCAGGTCACCGCCGCCGGCGCACTGCGGGGGTATCAGGACACCCGGGTGACCATGATCCTGACCCTGTTCGCTTATTGGGGGATTGGCCTGCCGGTCGGCTACGTCCTGGGCCTGACCGACTGGTTCGGTCCGGCGCGTGGCCCGAGCGGCCTGTGGGAGGGCTTGATTGCCGGCTTGACCTGCGCCGCGCTGATGCTGCTGATCCGCTTGACCCGCAGCGCGCGCAAGCAGATCCGCATCAGCCGTTCGGCCGGTTAATCGAGCTTCTTGCGAATCCAGTAGAGGTAGGTTCCGGCCTCTTCCTGCTGCGCCACCAGTTCGTGGTCGAGAAACACACAGAACTTGGGAATGTCGCGGCGGGTGGAGGGGTCGGTGGCGATCACTTTCAACAGCCCGCCTGCCGGCAGGTCGCGGATGTGCTGGTGCAGCATCATCACCGGCTCGGGGCAATTGAGGCCGGTGGCGTCAAGGGTGCCGTCGACCGGCGTATCGATGATTTGACTCATGGTTCACTCCTGAAACAGGCGGGCATTGTCACGCAATGGCGCCATCGGGTCATCTGTTGCCGTCGTTCCACGCCCCCCGCCCTCCCATAGGAGCTGGCTTGCCAGCGAAGGCATCCTCACGCCTTGCACGGGTGTGGGGCCTTTTTCGCCGGCAAGCCGGCTCCTACCAGAAAGCGCGTGGTGTTGCGGGGACTACGCCGATTTGGGCTTTTTCACATCCAGGCGCCGCAGGTGGCAGGTCACTTCTTCACGGTCGTGATACAGCTGCTTGCAACCAATCGCCACGCGAATCCCCCGGGCCTTGAAGCCGTCTTCAATCCGCTCCAGCAAGCGCTTCACTTCGGCATAACGCTGCTTCATCGGCAGCTTCAGGTTGACCACCGCTTCGCGGCAATGGCCCTCGCCGATCCAGGTTTCCAGCAGCGCCGCGTTGCGCGCCGGCTTCTCGACGATATCGCAGACCATCCAGTCCACCGGCTGCCGTGGCTTGAAGGTAAAACCGTCGGCCATCAAGTGCTGCACCAGACCGGTGTCCATCAGGCTTTCGGCCATCGGGCCGTTATCGACGGCGGTCACCAGCATGCCGCGATTGACCAGTTGCCAGGTCCAGCCTCCCGGCGCCGCGCCCAGGTCAACCCCGGTCATGTCGCTGTGCAGGCGCTCGTCCCATTGATCGCGGGGGATGAAGTGGTGCCAGGCCTCTTCCAGCTTCAGGGTCGAACGGCTCGGCGCTTCCCGGGGGAACTTCAGCCGTGGAATGCCCATGGGCCACATGGCCGAATTGCCCGCATCCGCCAGTCCGACGAAAACTTCACGGCCGCTCTTGAAGGTCAGCAGCAAGCGCGGCTTGGTGGCGTCGTCCACCAGCTTGCCGGCAGCGCTCAGGGCCTTGCGCAACGGACCTTCGAACTTCTTGCAGAAGTTCGACAGTTCCTTGCCGTCATTGGTATCCACCACCTCCAGCCACAGGCTGCCGCACTGGGGAAAGTGGGCCAGGTAGGCCAGGATCACGCTGATGCGGTCGATTTCCGGCAACTCGATGAAGCCGCCACGGGCCCACTGCCGGGGAAAGATCAGTTCCGAGAAGCGCAAGCCCAGCATCAGGCGCTGGGCGCCGTCGTCCTCGGTGCAGATGAACTCGGCGCAGGCGCTGCTGGGCTTGGCCTTGGCGTAGCCCGCGACATTCAAGCGGGCCGCGTAATCGGCGATCTCGGAGCAGACTTCGCCCTCGAAACCGGGCCGGCAATGGATAAACAGGGTGTACATTGAATCTCCTGGGCAAATGGCGACGAATCGATGCGCAAACCTGCCCTGTAGCAAAGCCTGTCACGAAAACCGGCGCATCATAACCGAGTTCGGAACCTTGGACTTGCGCCAGCAGTCCAGTGATTAGCCATAGGCCGCAAACAGAGCTAGGTTAACTCTCTGTCCGTATCACAGGTCCGTAGCCGTGCGGGCCACAAGGAGTCATTCAATGCCATCCCTCGATAGCCTGAAAACCCTTAAAACCCTGAAGGTCGATGACAAGACCTATCACTATTTCAGCCTGCCGGACGCCGCCAAGAGCCTGGGTGACATCGACGCCCTGCCGATGTCGCTGAAAGTCCTGCTGGAAAACCTGCTGCGCTGGGAAGACGACAAGACCGTCACCGGCGCCGACCTCAAGGCCCTCGCGGCCTGGCTCAAGGAACGCCGCTCCGACCGCGAGATCCAGTACCGCCCCGCGCGGGTGCTGATGCAGGACTTCACCGGAGTGCCGGCGGTGGTCGACCTGGCGGCCATGCGCGCCGCCATGGCCAAGGCCGGCGGCGATCCGCAGCGGATCAACCCGCTGTCGCCGGTGGACCTGGTGATCGACCACTCGGTGATGGTGGACAAGTTCGCCAGCAGCAGCGCCTTCGAACAGAACGTCGACATCGAAATGCAGCGCAACGGCGAACGCTACGCCTTCCTGCGCTGGGGCCAGAGCGCCTTCGACAACTTCAGCGTGGTGCCGCCGGGCACCGGCATCTGCCACCAGGTCAACCTGGAATACCTGGGACGCACGGTCTGGACCAAGGACGAGGATGGCCGCACCTACGCCTTCCCCGACACCCTGGTGGGCACCGACTCCCACACCACCATGATCAACGGCCTCGGCGTGCTCGGCTGGGGCGTCGGCGGGATCGAGGCGGAGGCGGCCATGCTCGGCCAGCCGGTGTCGATGCTGATTCCGGAAGTCATCGGCTTCAAGCTCACCGGCAAGCTCAAGGAAGGCATCACCGCCACCGACCTGGTGCTGACGGTGACCCAGATGCTGCGCAAGAAGGGCGTAGTGGGCAAGTTCGTCGAGTTCTATGGCGACGGCCTGGCCGACCTGCCCCTGGCGGACCGCGCCACCATCGCCAACATGGCACCGGAATACGGCGCCACCTGCGGCTTCTTCCCGGTGGACGACATCACCCTGGATTACCTGCGCCTGTCCGGGCGCCCTGCCGAGCTGGTGAAGCTGGTGGAGGCCTACAGCAAGGCCCAGGGCCTGTGGCGCCTGCCCGGCAAGGAACCGCTGTTCACCGACAGCCTGGAACTGGACATGGGCAGCGTCGAAGCCAGTCTCGCCGGCCCCAAACGGCCACAGGACCGGGTTGCACTGCCCAACGTGGCCCAAGCGTTCACTGACTTTCTCGACCTGCAGTTCAAACCCACCAGCAAGGAAGAAGGCCGCCTGGAAAGCGAAGGCGGCGGTGGTGTTGCCGTCGGCAATGCCGATCTGGTGGGCGAAGCCGACTACCAATACGACGGCCAGACCTATCGCCTGAAAAACGGCGCGGTGGTGATCGCCGCCATCACCTCCTGCACCAACACCTCCAACCCCAGCGTGATGATGGCCGCCGGACTGGTGGCCAAGAAAGCCGTGGAACAGGGCCTGCAGCGCAAGCCCTGGGTCAAGAGCTCCCTGGCTCCTGGCTCCAAGGTGGTGACCGACTACTACAAGGCCGCCGGCCTGACGCAATACCTGGATCAGTTGGGCTTCGACCTGGTGGGTTACGGCTGCACCACCTGCATCGGCAACTCCGGACCGCTGCAGGAGCCGATCGAAAAAGCCATCCAACAGGCCGACCTCACCGTGGCTTCGGTGCTGTCGGGCAACCGCAACTTCGAGGGCCGGGTGCACCCGCTGGTGAAAACCAACTGGCTGGCCTCGCCGCCCCTGGTGGTGGCCTATGCCCTGGCCGGTACGGTGCGCATCGACCTCAGCAGCGAACCCCTGGGCCAGGGCAAGGACGGCCAGCCGGTGTACCTGCGGGACATCTGGCCCAGCAGCCAGGAGATCGCCGAGGCCGTGGCCCAGGTCAACACCCGGATGTTCCACAAGGAATACGCCGAAGTGTTTGCCGGTGACGCCCAATGGCAAGCCATTGAAGTGCCACAAGCGGCCACTTATGTCTGGCAGGACGACTCCACCTATATCCAGCACCCGCCCTTCTTCGATGACATCGCCGGACCGCTGCCGCAGATCAAGGATGTCAACGGCGCCCGGGTCCTGGCCCTGCTGGGGGATTCGGTGACCACCGACCACATCTCCCCCGCCGGCAACATCAAGGTCGACAGCCCGGCCGGCCGCTACCTGCGGGACAAGGGCGTGGAACCGCGGGACTTCAACTCCTACGGCTCACGGCGC
This sequence comes from Pseudomonas protegens, assembly GCF_013407925.2. Classification (NCBI taxonomy): domain Bacteria; kingdom Pseudomonadati; phylum Pseudomonadota; class Gammaproteobacteria; order Pseudomonadales; family Pseudomonadaceae; genus Pseudomonas; species Pseudomonas protegens. The sequence continues at coordinate 1,104,488 of NZ_CP060201.1, forward strand.
GGCAACCACGAAGTGATGATGCGCGGCACCTTCGCCAACATTCGCATTCGCAATGAAATGCTCGGCGGCGAGGAAGGCGGCAACACCCTGTACATCCCCACCGGCGAGAAGCTGGCGATCTATGACGCGGCCATGCGTTACCAGGCCGACGGCACGCCGCTGGTGGTGATCGCCGGCCAGGAATACGGCACCGGCTCCAGCCGCGACTGGGCCGCCAAGGGCACCAACCTGCTGGGGGTCAAGGCGGTGATCGCCGAAAGCTTCGAGCGCATCCACCGCTCCAACCTGGTGGGCATGGGGGTCTTGCCCTTGCAGTTCAAGCTCGATCAGAACCGCAAGAGCCTCAAGCTCACCGGCAAGGAAACCCTGGACATCCTCGGCCTGAGCGATGTGGAACTGACACCGCGGATGAACCTGCCCCTGGTCATCACCCGCGAAGATGGCAGCCAGGAGAAGATCGAGGTGCTGTGCCGCATCGACACCTTGAATGAAGTGGAGTACTTCAAGTCCGGAGGGATCCTGCACTACGTGTTGCGGCAATTGATTGCATCCTGATCCGCCACGAAAACAGACACCGCCTCCGGGCGGTGTTTTTCGTCGGGCTGTCGAACAAGACTCAGCTGGTTATACTTGCCGCCCGTCGAAACTGACCCATCGGTCGTAAAAACGACTACAGATCCGGCGCTGTACCACGTCTCTGCAATACCCATTCTTCGCAACAAGGATTCCACATGACCGCTCTGCCATGGATGTATCTGGCACTCCTTTCCATTGGCTACGCACTGGCCCTGAGCTATGGCCAACTGGGGCTGCTGGCCGCCCTTTCGATCCTCCTCCTGCTGTGTGCCGGCTTTGCCGTGCGCCAGCAACGCAGTCGGGTCGGCCAGTACCTGGGCCACGGCCTGTTCGTGGTGCTGGCCCTGGCCCTGGCCATGCACTGGTTGCCTGGCTTCTACAACGGCCGGGCCATCGACCCGCAACGTTTTACCGATGATGCCGTGCCGTTTTCCATGTACCTGAACCAGGACAAGCCGCTGATCGGTTTCTGGTTGCTGCTGGTGTGTCCATGGATCGTCGGCCGGCGCTCGTTGCGCCTGTCGCTGTATGCCAGCGCCGTGGCCCTGACCCTGTGTGCAGTGGCGGCGCTAGGTGGCGCGCTGCTGCTGGGGATCATCAGCTGGGCCCCGAAATGGCCAGATCAGGCCTGGCTGTGGGTGCTGAACAACCTGCTGCTGGTGACCCTGGTGGAGGAAGCGCTGTTCCGTGGCTACATCCAGGGTGGCCTGAGCCGACGCTTCAAGGCGCTGCCCTACGGCGAGAACCTGGCGCTGCTGTGCGCAGCCCTGCTGTTCGGCCTGGTGCATCTGGGCGCGGGGTGGCAATGGACCCTACTGGCGGGCATCGCCGGGGTCGGCTACGGTCTGGCTTATCGTTTTGGCGGCCTGAGCGCGGCGATTGCCACTCACTTCGGCCTCAATCTGCTGCATTTCGGCTTGTTCACCTACCCGATGCTGGCCGGATAAACGGCCGGTCATTTAGCCAAACCAGTACTTCAGAAGTATTGACTGCCAAGGAAGAAGGTCAATGATTAGCCCCTCGCCAACGCCGGCTGAAACCCGCAGGCGTTTTTTGCAAGCGACACATTCTGCCAATAAGACCCAGCGCCGATTATTGAAAAATAATTTCAATAATCGGTTGAAGCGGCCGACAACCCATCAAAGCCTTGCGGATTGAAAAACCATGCGTAATAACCAGCCTGTCACTCAGCGCGAACGTACCTTCCCGGCTCAACAACGGTTGATTTCCACCACCGACGCCAAAGGCGTGATCACCTACTGCAACGACGCCTTTGTCGAAATCAGTGGGTTCTCCCGTGAAGAACTGGTTCGCGCACCGCACAACCTGGTCCGCCACCCCGATGTACCGGCAGCGGTGTTCGCGCACATGTGGGGCACCTTGAAACAAGGCTTGCCATGGATGGGCATCGTCAAGAACCGCTGCAAGACCGGCGACCACTACTGGGTCAACGCCTATGTCACGCCGGTGTTCGAAGGCAGCCAGGTGGTGGGCTACGAGTCGGTACGGGTCAAGCCCACCGCCGAGCAGGTACGCCGCGCCGAAGCCCTCTACCAGCGGATCAACTCCGGCAAGTCGGCCATTCCCAAGCGTGACAAGTGGCTACCGATACTGCAGGACTGGCTGCCGTTCATTCTGGTCAGCCAACTGAGCTTCATGATCGGCGCCTGGCTCAACTCCCATTGGGGCTTCGCCCTGGCGGCGGCGCTCTCGGTGCCCCTGGGCCTGCTGGGCCTGAGCTGGCAGCAACGCGGCCTCAAGCGCCTGCTGCGCCTGGCCGAGCAGACCACCTCCGACCCGCTGATCGCCCAGATGTACACCGACAGCCGCGGCGCCCAGGCGCGCCTGGAAATGTCGATCCTGAGCCAGGAAGCCCGCCTGAAGACCTGCCTGACCCGCCTGCAGGACACCGCCGAGCACCTCAACGAGCAGGCCCGGCAGTCCGACACCCTGGCCCACAACAGCTCCAGCGGCCTGGAACGCCAGCGGGTCGAGACCGAGCAAGTGGCCACCGCGGTCAACCAGATGGCCGCCACCACCCAGGAAGTGGCCAGCCACGTACAACGCACCGCCGACGCCACCCAGGAAGCCAATCGCCTCACCGGCCGCGGCCGGGACATCGCCGGGGAAACCCGCGAAGCCATCCAGCGCCTGTCGGTGGTGGTGGGCGAGACCGGCCTGACCGTGACCCAGCTGGCCAAGGACAGCGACGAGATCGGTGGCGTGGTCGATGTGATCAAGGGCATCGCCGACCAGACCAACCTGCTGGCGTTGAACGCGGCCATCGAGGCGGCACGCGCCGGGGAAATGGGCCGCGGCTTTGCCGTGGTCGCCGATGAAGTGCGCCAGCTGGCGCAACGCACCAGCGAATCCACCGGGCAGATCCACACCCTGATCGCCAAGCTGCAGCAAACCGCCGCCACTGCGGTGCAGACCATGGACGCCGGTCATCGCCAGGCCGAAGAAGGCGTGGCGCGGGTGCTGGAAGCCGACCAGGCGCTGGTGGGCATCAGCGAAGCGGTGGCCAACATCACCGACATGACCACCCAGATCGCCGCCGCCACCGAAGAGCAAAGCTCGGTGGCCGAAGAGATCAGCCGCAACATCAGCACCATCGCGCAACTGGCGGACCAGACGTCGGAGCAGGCCCAGCACTCGGCCGAACTCAGCGAAGCCCTGACCCGCACCGCCCACACCCAGTACTCGCTGGTGGAGCGTTTCAACCGCTAAGCCCCCGGGCCGGCGACAAAAAAACCGCAAGCACCGGCTTGCGGTTTTTTTATGCCCGCGAACCCGCCCAACAAACGTAGGAGCGAGCTTGCTCGCGATAAATCTTCACCGCGCTACAAATTCGAAAGCCGGGTGAACGCTTCGCGAGCAAGCTCGCGCCTACAGGATCAGGCCAGTGTTTGCAGGAACGCCGCGACCTTGGCCGCCGCTGACTCCAGATGCTGCTCATGGGTGTAACCGGAAGCCTTCAGAGGCTTGAGATCGTGATCAGCGGCGGTCAGCCAGTACAGCTCGATACTGGGTGCCAGGGTGTAGGCCTCGACCGCCTGGCGATTGCCCAGGGCGTCGCGCTCGCCCTGTACGATCAGGCTCGGCGTCGCCAGTTCGGCCAGATGCGCCACCCGCGGTTTCTCCGGCTTGCCGGCCGCATAGAAGGGATAACCCAGGCACACCAGGGCATCGGCCGCCAGTTCGTCGGCCAGCAGACTGGCCATGCGCCCGCCCATGGACTTGCCGCCCAGCGCCAGGACCCCAGTGACATAAGGTCGCACCGCAGCCTGCACCTCACGCCAGCATTGCAGGAGTTTGGCCGCTGGGTTGGGCGGCCGCTTGCCGCCGTCCAGGCGCCGCTGGGCCATGTAGGGAAACTCGAAGCGCAAGACGTTCACCCCATGCCTGGCAAGGCGTGCAGCGATGTCGTTCATGAACCCGCTGTCCATCGGCGCGCCGGCACCGTGGGCCAGGATCAGCGTCGGTGCTTGCAACGGGTCGGTAACAGCGGCGACCTCCCATAACCAGCCGCGTTCCTGCACGCACTGCGCCCATTGATCCCCGTCAATACTGGCCTTGTGCTCATTGCTCATGCTTGCCTCGCTTTTAGTCTGCCTATAACTCCAGACGAAGTGAGCGCGCCTTGCCGTGCGCAGTCGCTTTCACTTCAGCTGAACCGTGGATGGGGAACCATGAACACTTCTATCAGTACCGCCTACAACTACAAGGTGGTCCGCCAATTCGCCATTATGACGGTGGTGTGGGGCATCGTCGGCATGGGGCTCGGGGTTTTTCTCGCTGCCCAGTTGGTCTGGCCTGAACTCAACTTTGACTTACCGTGGACCAGCTTCGGCCGTCTACGTCCATTGCACACCAACGCCGTGATCTTCGCCTTCGGCGGCTGCGCGCTGTTTGCCAGCTCGTTCTACTCGGTGCAACGCACCTGCCAGACTCAGTTGTTCGCGCCGAAAATCGCCGCGTTCTGCTTCTGGGGCTGGCAGTTGGTGATCCTCCTGGCGGCCATCAGCCTGCCATTGGGCTACACCAGCTCCAAGGAATACGCCGAACTGGAATGGCCGATCGATATCCTGATCACCATTGTCTGGGTGGCCTACGCCATCGTGTTCTTCGGCACCCTGATGCAGCGCAAGACCAAGCACATCTATGTGGGCAACTGGTTCTTCGGCGCGTTCATCATCACCGTGGCCATCCTGCACATCGTCAACAACCTGGAGCTGCCGGTGAGCTTCACCAAGTCCTACTCGGTGTATGCCGGTGCGACCGATGCGATGGTGCAATGGTGGTACGGCCACAACGCCGTGGGCTTCTTCCTGACCGCGGGCTTCCTGGGGATGATGTACTACTTCGTACCCAAGCAGGCCGAGCGTCCGGTGTACTCCTACCGCTTGTCCATCGTGCACTTCTGGGCATTGATCACCCTGTACATCTGGGCCGGTCCGCACCACCTGCACTACACCGCGCTGCCGGACTGGGCTCAGTCTCTGGGCATGGTGATGTCCCTGGTACTGCTGGCTCCAAGCTGGGGCGGCATGATCAACGGCATGATGACCCTCTCGGGTGCCTGGCATAAGCTGCGCAGCGACCCGATCCTGCGCTTCTTGGTGGTGTCCCTGGCGTTCTACGGCATGTCAACCTTCGAAGGTCCGATGATGGCGATCAAGACCGTCAACGCCCTCTCGCACTACACCGACTGGACCATCGGCCACGTACACGCCGGCGCTCTGGGCTGGGTGGCGATGATCTCCATCGGCGCGCTGTACCACCTGATCCCGAAAGTCTTTGGTCGCGAGCAGATGTACAGCGTCGGCCTGATCAACACCCACTTCTGGCTCGCCACCATCGGCACCGTGCTCTACATCGCTTCGATGTGGGTCAACGGCATCGCCCAGGGCCTGATGTGGCGTGCGGTCAACGAAGACGGCACCCTCACCTACTCCTTCGTCGAAACCCTGGTGGCCAGCCACCCAGGCTTCATCGTGCGACTGGTCGGTGGTGCGATCTTCCTCAGCGGCATGTTCCTGATGGCTTACAACACCTGGCGCACGGTGCGTGCCGCAGTGCCAGCCGAAGTCAACGCCGCTGCGCAGATGGCCTGAGGAGTTCGCCATGAAACACGAAACGATTGAAAAAAACGTCGGCCTGCTGATGCTGCTGATGGTCTTCGCGGTGAGCATCGGCGGTCTGACCCAGATCGTCCCGCTGTTCTTCCAGGACGTCACCAACAAGCCGGTGGAAGGCATGAAGCCCTACACCGCGCTGCAACTGGAAGGCCGCGACATCTACATCCGCGAAGGCTGCGTACAGTGCCACTCGCAGATGATCCGTCCGTTCCGCGCCGAAACCGAACGCTATGGCCACTACTCGGTAGCCGGTGAGAGCGTCTGGGACCATCCGTTCCTGTGGGGCTCCAAGCGTACCGGTCCGGACCTGGCCCGGGTGGGCGGCCGCTACTCCGATGACTGGCACCGCGCGCACCTGTACAACCCGCGCAACGTCGTGCCCGAGTCGAAGATGCCGGCCTATCCATGGCTGGTGAACGCACCGGTGGATAGCAGCCATACCGAAACCAAGCTCAAGGTCATGCGCACCCTGGGTGTGCCGTACACCGACGAAGATATCGCCGGCGCTACCGCCACGCTCAAGGGCAAGACCGAGATGGACGCCCTGGTGTCCTACCTGCAAGTGCTTGGCACTGCGATCAAGAGCAAGAGGTGAGCCATGGGTTTTGAACTCGATAGCGGCATGATCCGCGGGCTCGGGACCCTGGTGGTGATGATCGCCTTCGTCGGCCTGTCGATCTGGGTGTTCAACTCCAAACGCAATCCCGAGTTTGCCCAGGCACGCCTGCTGCCCTTCGCCGACGACCCGATGCCGGGTGCGGCACCGGCCGGCAACACAACTGATGACGCTCAACCTCAAGAGCCTGCAACAAGGAGCATTCGGCCATGACCACCTTCTGGAGTACGTGGATCTGCGTACTGACCATCGGCAGCCTGATCGGCCTGACCTGGCTGCTGGTTGGCACCCGCAAGGGTGAAACCAAGGGCAGCGTGGACCAGACCATGGGCCACGCCTTCGATGGCATCGAGGAGTACGACAACCCCCTGCCGCAATGGTGGTTCCTGCTGTTCGCCGGGACCCTGGTGTTTTCCGTGGGCTACCTGATCCTCTACCCGGGCCTGGGTAACTGGAAAGGCATCCTGCCGGGCTATGAAGACGGCTGGACCCAGACCAAGGAATGGGAAAAGGAGATGGCCAAGGCGGACGTGAAGTTTGGTCCGATCTTCGCCAAATTCGCAGCCATGCCCGTGGAAGAAGTAGCCAAGGACCCGCAAGCACTGAAGATGGGCGGACGCCTGTTCGCCTCCAACTGCTCGGTGTGCCACGGCTCGGACGCCAAGGGTGCCTTCGGCTTCCCCAACCTGGCGGACGACAACTGGCGCTGGGGCGGCAGTGCCGACACCATCAAGGCCACCATCATGGGCGGCCGCATGGCAGCCATGCCGGCCTGGGGCGAAGTGCTCAAGGAAGCAGGCGTGAAGAACGTAGCGGCTTATGTCCGTCACGAACTGGCCGGCCTGCCTCTGCCAGCCGACAGCGACGCCGACCTGGTAGCCGGGCAGCAAGCGTTCAGCACCACCTGCGTGGCCTGTCACGGCGCCGACGGCAAGGGCACCCAGATCATGGGCGCGCCCGACCTGACCCAGCCGGCCGGCTTCATCTACGGCACCAGCCTGGCGCAACTGCAACAGACCATCCGTCATGGTCGCCAGGGCCACATGCCAGCGCAGAGCGAACTGCTCGGCAATGACAAGGTGCAACTGCTGGCCGCCTACGTGTACAGCCTGTCCCACCACAACAGCGACAAGCCACAAGCTGAAGGCGACAAGTAAAAAATCAACGGCAAGCTGCGAGATTTCACTTGCAGCTTGCCGCTTGAAGCTTTCCTCCCTGCCGCTTTGCGACCAAGTGTCGCACCCCTCTCCCCCGCCGCGTTTGCACTGATCCCAATCAGGTCTAAGCTTGCCCCGAAGTGGACTGGCAATGGCTGGTCACAGGCCATCGGTATCCCTGACGTTCGGAGCTTTCCTCAATGACAGGCCGCAAAGGCTGGTTTATACCGGCTGTCGACTGACTTACCGCCTGTCAGCTGATCCACGAGCTTCCACACACCCGGTTACAACTGACCTGACCCCCACGATTTTTTGTCCACTGCGACAGTTTGCCCGAGGACAATATTTGTCCCTACTCGGCATAGGGAAAGGCCGCAGAATCAGGCATGGAACGCATTGACCCAGGTCATAGCGCGTTGCAATGACCCCCTGCTTTCTCCATACTTGCGACCGATTTTTATCCCTAATAAAACACCCAAACCGTGGAACCTTAGAATGAGCACAGCAATCAGTCCGACTGCTTATAACTATAAGGTAGTCCGCCAGTTCGCCATCATGACGGTGGTCTGGGGGATCCTTGGCATGGGGCTCGGTGTCTTCATCGCGTCGCAACTGGTCTGGCCGGAGTTGAACTTCGGTCTGCCATGGACGACCTTTGGACGCCTGCGCCCGCTGCACACCAACCTGGTAATTTTCGCCTTCGGTGGATGTGCATTGTTTGCCACCTCCTACTATGTCGTGCAGCGAACCTGCCAGACGCGACTGATTTCCGACAGCCTCGCGGCCTTCACCTTCTGGGGCTGGCAAGCGGTGATCGTCGGCGCGATCGTGACCCTGCCACTGGGTTACACCACCACCAAGGAATACGCCGAACTGGAATGGCCCCTGGCTATCCTGCTGGCGATCGTCTGGGTCACCTACGGCCTGGTGTTCTTTGGCACCATCACCAAGCGCAAGACCAAGCACATCTACGTCGGCAACTGGTTCTACGGTGCCTTCATCGTGGTCACCGCGATGCTGCACATCGTCAACCACGCCTCCCTGCCGGTCAGCTTCTTCAAGTCCTACTCGGCCTACGCCGGTGCGACTGACGCGATGATCCAGTGGTGGTACGGCCACAACGCCGTGGGCTTCTTCCTGACCACCGGCTTCCTGGGGATGATGTACTACTTCGTACCCAAGCAGGCCGAGCGTCCGATCTACTCCTATCGCCTGTCCATCGTGCACTTCTGGGCGCTGATCACCCTGTACATCTGGGCCGGTCCGCACCACCTGCACTACACCGCACTGCCGGACTGGGCGCAGTCCCTGGGCATGGCCATGTCGATCATCCTGCTGGCTCCGAGCTGGGGCGGCATGATCAACGGCATGATGACCCTGTCGGGCGCCTGGCATAAGCTGCGCACCGACCCGATCCTGCGGTTCCTGGTGGTGTCCCTGGCGTTCTACGGCATGTCGACCTTCGAAGGTCCGATGATGGCGATCAAGACCGTCAACTCGCTGTCGCACTACACCGACTGGACCATCGGCCACGTACACGCCGGCGCTCTGGGCTGGGTAGCGATGATCTCCATCGGCGCCCTGTACCACCTGATCCCGAAAGTCTTCGGCCGTCAGCAGATGCACAGCATCGGCCTGATCAACACCCACTTCTGGCTGGCGACCATCGGTACCGTGCTGTACATCGCCTCGATGTGGGTCAACGGCATCACTCAGGGCCTGATGTGGCGTGCAATCAACGATGACGGCACCCTCACCTACTCCTTCGTCGAAGCGCTGCAAGCCAGTCACCCGGGCTTTATCGTCCGCGCCCTGGGCGGTGCGTTCTTCGCCACCGGCATGCTGATCATGGCGTACAACGTGTTCCGCACCGTTCGCGCCTCGAACCCGGCTGAAGCTGAAGCCGCCGCTCAGATCGCTGTAGTTGGAGCTCACTGATGAAGCACGAAGTAGTCGAGAAGAACATTGGCCTGCTGGCCTTCTTCATGGTCATCGCCGTCAGCATTGGCGGCCTGACCCAGATCGTCCCGCTGTTCTTCCAGGACGTCACCAACAAGCCGGTGGAAGGCATGAAGCCGCGCACCGCCCTGGAACTGGAAGGCCGCGACGTGTACATCGCCAACGGCTGTGTCGGCTGCCACTCGCAGATGATCCGTCCGTTCCGTGCTGAAACCGAACGTTATGGCCACTACTCGGTGGCCGGTGAAAGCGTCTGGGATCACCCGTTCCTGTGGGGTTCCAAGCGTACCGGTCCGGACCTGGCCCGAGTGGGCGGTCGCTACTCCGATGACTGGCAGCGTGCGCACCTGTACAACCCGCGCAACGTGGTCCCCGAGTCGAAGATGCCGGCTTATCCGTTCCTCGTAGAAAACAAGCTCGACGGCAAAGACACCGCGAAGAAAATGGAAGTCTTGCGCAAGCTCGGCGTCCCTTACACCGACGAAGACATCGCCGGCGCCAAGGATGCTGTGAAGGGCAAAACCGAAATGGACGCGCTGGTAGCCTATCTGCAAGGCCTGGGCACCATCATCAAAAGCAAACGGTGATCTAGATGGATATCGGGATGATTCGTGGCCTGGGCACCCTTGTTGTGATGGTGGCCTTCATCGGCTTGGCGCTCTGGGTGTTCAGCCCCAAGCGCAAGTCCGAGTTTGAAGACGCAACCTTGCTGCCGTTCGCGGATGATCCCGACGCCATCAAGCACGTCGAGCAAGCTTCTAGGAGTAACAAAGAATGACTACGTTCTGGAGTCTGTACGTCACAGCCCTCAGTCTGGGTACCATCTTCGCCCTGACCTGGCTGCTGCTGTCGACCCGCAAGGGCCAGCGCGCCGAGCAGACCGACGAGACGGTCGGCCACTCCTTCGACGGGATCGAGGAGTACGACAACCCACTGCCGAAATGGTGGTTCATGCTGTTCGTCGGCACCATCGTCTTCGCCCTGGGTTACCTGGTGCTGTACCCGGGCCTGGGCAACTGGAAAGGCGTCCTGCCGGGCTACAACTACCTGGATAACGAGAAGCAGACCCCATTCGCCAACGGCCAGTCCGGCTGGACCGGCGTGCACGAGTGGGAAAAGGAAATGGCCAAGTCGGATGCCAAGTTTGGTCCGATCTTCGCCAAATACGCTGCGATGCCTATCGAAGAAGTGGCCAAGGACCCGCAAGCCCTGAAAATGGGCGGTCGCCTGTTCGCTTCCAACTGCTCGGTCTGCCACGGCTCCGACGCCAAGGGCGCCTATGGCTTCCCCAACCTGACCGACGCCGACTGGCGCTGGGGTGGCGAGCCGGAGACCATCAAGGCCACCATCATGGGCGGTCGCCACGCGGTGATGCCGGCCTGGCTGGACGCGATCAAGGAACAAGGCGTCAGCGACGTTGCCGCTTATGTCCTGACCAACCTCGACGGTCGCAAGCTGCCGGAAGGCATCAAGGCCGACCCGGTCAATGGCCAGAAACTGTTCGCCGCCAACTGCGCGGTCTGCCACGGTCCGGAGGGCAAAGGCACCCCAGCCATGGGCGCGCCCAACCTGACCCACCCGGCAGCCTTCATCTACGGTTCGAGCTTTGCGCAACTGCAGCAGACCATTCGTTACGGCCGTCAGGGCGTGATGCCTGCGCAGGAACAACTGCAAGGCAACGACAAGGTTCACCTGCTGGCGGCTTATGTCTACAGCCTGTCCCACGGTGACAAGCAGGCCGACGCCGAGTAAGACCGACGCCTGAAAGCAACACCCGACGGCCCCGCCAATCAACCTTGGCGGGGCCGTTTTGTTTGCGCCTGGCATCGAGTGATGCGCGACGGCGGATCAGCCTTTCCGGCAACCCGGTCGCCAGGTTTCGACAATATGGCGGACGTCAAAACCTGCGGCGTACACCTGCCCGCTCCCCGGAAGAATTGAACGGCGCGACGGGCAAAAGAGTCCATAATCCACAAGTCAATTGATTCAAGTCATTACACCATCAGTTGATTTCTCCCAACGCGACCAAAGGTCGCACCCTTGCGCTAGAGCTACAGGCGTATCATTGCGCCACTGCAACACCCCTTTTGACCGCGGTCGGCACGTACTGACCGAGGCATTTTTCCACTGCCGTGGGATGCAATGATGAGCAACCAGATTCCCGTACAAGACGTTACCCCGCCTGCCAAAAACGCGACCAACAGCGTCGATCTCTACGCCTCCAGGGAAAAAATCTACACCCGCGCCTTCACCGGCCTGTTCCGCAATCTGCGCATGCTTGGCGGCGCCGGATTGTTCCTCCTGTACTTCGGCACCGTGTGGCTCAACTGGGGCGGCCACCAGGCGGTCTGGTGGAACCTGCCGGAGCGCAAGTTCTTCATCTTTGGCGCCACGTTCTGGCCCCAGGATTTCATCCTGCTCTCGGGCCTGTTGATCATTGCCGCCTTTGGCCTGTTCTTCATCACCGTCTATGCCGGACGTATCTGGTGCGGCTACACCTGTCCGCAGAGCGTCTGGACCTGGATCTTCATGTGGTGCGAAAAGGTCACCGAAGGCGACCGCAACCAGCGCATCAAGCTGGACAAGGCGCCCATGAGCGCCAACAAATTCCTGCGCAAGCTGAGCAAGCACAGCCTCTGGCTGCTGATCGGCTTCGTCACCGGCATGACCTTCGTCGGCTACTTCTCGCCGATCCGTGAACTGGTCATCGACTTCTTCACCGGCCAGGCCGATGGCTGGTCGTATTTCTGGGTCGGTTTCTTCACCCTGGCCACCTACGGCAACGCCGGTTGGCTGCGCGAGCAAGTGTGCATCTACATGTGCCCCTACGCGCGCTTCCAGAGCGTGATGTTCGACAAGGACACCCTGATCGTCTCCTACGACCCGCGCCGTGGCGAAAGCCGTGGTCCGCGCAAGAAAGGCGCCGACTACAAGGCCCAGGGCCTGGGCGACTGCATCGACTGCACCATGTGCGTCCAGGTCTGCCCGACCGGCATCGACATCCGCGACGGCCTGCAGATCGAATGCATCGGCTGCGCTGCCTGCATCGACGCCTGCGACAGCATCATGGACAAGATGGAGTATCCGCGCGGGCTCATCAGCTACACCACCGAGCACAACCTCTCCGGACAGAAAACCCATAAACTGCGCCCACGCCTGATTGGCTACGCCCTGGTGCTGCTGGCCATGATCAGCCTGCTGATCACCGCGTTCTTCATGCGCTCGCTGGTGGGTTTCGATGTCAGCAAGGACCGCGTGCTGTACCGCGAGAACGCCGAAGGGCGGATCGAGAACGTCTACAGCCTGAAGATCATGAACAAGGACCAGCGCGATCACACCTATGTGCTCGACGCCGCCGGCCTGCCGGACCTGAAGCTGCAGGGCAAGCGCGAAATCCACGTGGTGGCCGGCGATATCGTCAGCATGCCGGTGGAGCTGTCGATTGCTCCGGAACACCTGCCCTCGACCACCAACGAGGTGAAGTTCATCCTTGAGGATGCCGACGACAGCAGCGTCCACATTGAAGCCAAGAGCCGATTCATCGGCCCCCAAATCCGTTAAGAGCCAAGAGAAGTGATCATGCCCGCAGCCACCGCCACCAGCCCCTGGTACAAACACCTCTGGCCCTGGATCATCATTGGCATTCTCGCCTGTTCGGTGACCCTGACCCTGTCCATGGTGACCATTGCCGTGAACAATCCGGACAACCTGGTCAACGACAACTACTACGAGGCCGGCAAGGGCATCAACCGCTCCCTGGACCGCGAACTGCTGGCCCAGACCCTGAAGATGCGCGCCAGCGTGCACCTCGACGAACTGACCGGCGAAGTGGAACTGCGCCTGAGCGGCGACAGCCAGCCCAAGACCCTGGAGCTGAACCTGATTTCGCCGACCCAGCCGGAGAAAGACCGCAAGATCACCCTGGCCCGCAGCGAAACCGAACACGGCCGCTACATCGGCCAGTTGAGCGATCAGGTCGAAGGCCGACGCTTCGTCGAGTTGCTGGGCGTCGAAGGCGACAAGACCTGGCGCATGTTCGAAGAGGAACAGGTCAGCCACGACAAGGACCTGTTGCTGGGTGACGAGCCGCTGCAAGGGGCGGAAGACCTGAACTGATCGCCCCCGTCGTCCATCGCCGGTGCGCCGCCTCCCCCCTTTTTCAGGGCTGGAGTCGAGCGGCCGGCGATGAGTTTTTCCCCGACCACAAAGATCGCCGATGACCACGCCACTGCCCTGCTACCACTGCGCCCTGCCGGTTCCCGCCGGCAGCCGGTTCACCGCCGTCGTGCTCGGCGAATCCCGGGAGTTCTGCTGTCCTGGCTGCCAGGCAGTGGCCGAGGCCATCGTCGCCGGCGGCCTGGAGCACTACTACAGCCACCGCAGTGAAGCCTCGGCCAACCCCGAAGCCCTGCCCGTGCAGTTGGTTGACGAACTGGCACTGTACGACCGTGCCGACGTGCAGCAGCCTTTCGTCCGTCACCAAGGCGAACTGGCCGAAACCACTCTGCTCATGGAAGGCATCAGTTGCGCCGCCTGCGGCTGGCTGATCGAAAAACACCTGCGCAGCCTGCCGGCAGTGGCCGAGGCCCGACTCAACCTGTCCAACCATCGCCTGCATGTGCGCTGGGCCGACAGTCAACTGCCCCTGAGCCAGGTGCTCAGCGAGCTGCGCCACATCGGCTACGCAGCCCACCCCTACCAGCCGGATCGCGCCTCCGAGCAACTGGCCAGCGAGAACCGCCTGGCCCTGCGCCAGCTGGGGGTCGCCGGACTGCTGTGGTTCCAGGCCATGATGGCGACCATGGCCACCTGGCCGGAATTCAATATCGACCTGAGCCCGGAGCTGCACACCATCCTGCGCTGGGTCGCACTGTTCCTCACCACCCCCATCGTCTTCTACAGCTGCGCGCCCTTCTTCAAGGGCGCCATGCGCGACTTGCGCACCCGTCACCTGACCATGGATGTCTCGGTATCCCTGGCCATCGGCGGCGCCTACCTGGCGGGAATCTGGACCGCCATCAGCGGTGTCGGCGAACTCTACTTCGACGCGGTGGGCATGTTTGCCCTGTTCCTGCTTGCCGGCCGCTACCTGGAGCGTCGGGCCCGGGAACGCACCGCGGCGGCCACCGCGCAACTGGTCAACCTGTTGCCTGCCTCCTGCCTGCGCCTGGGCCAGGACGGCCAAAGCGAACGCATCCTGCTCACCGAACTGCGCCTGGGCGACCGGGTGCTGGTGCACCCCGGTGCTGTGCTGCCAGCCGATGGCAAGATCCTCGATGGCCAGTCGAGCATCGACGAATCCCTGCTCACCGGCGAGTACCTGCCGCAACCCCGCGGCCTGGGCGATAGCGTCACGGCCGGCACCCTGAACGTCGAAGGCGCGCTGACGGTGGAAGTCCAGGCCCTGGGCCAGGACACCCGGCTGTCCGCCATCGTCCGCCTGCTGGACCGCGCCCAGGCGGAGAAACCGCGGCTGGCCGAAGTCGCCGACCGGGCGGCCCAGTGGTTCCTGTTGTTCTCGCTGATCGCGGCCGCCGCCATCGGCCTGCTGTGGTGGCAACTGGACGCCTCGCGCGCCTTCTGGATCGTCCTGGCCATGCTGGTCGCCACCTGTCCTTGCGCGCTGTCCCTGGCCACCCCGACCGCCCTGACCGCCGCCACCGGCACCCTGCACAAGCTTGGCCTGCTGCTGACCCGCGGCCATGTGCTGGAAGGCTTGAACCAGATCGATACGGTGATTTTCGACAAGACCGGCACCCTCACCGAAGGGCGCCTGGCGCTGCGCTCCATCCGCCCCCTGGGCAGCTTATCCAGCGATGACTGCCTGAGTCTCGCCGCCGCCCTGGAGAACCGTTCCGAGCATCCGATCGCCCGAGCCTTCGGCCGTGCCCCGGTGGCCGCCGAGGATGTCACCAGCAGCCCGGGCCTGGGCCTGGAAGGCCTGGTGGGCGAACGGCGCCTGCGGATCGGCCAACCAGCCTACGTCTGCGAACTCAGCGGCTGCAAGGTTCCGCCCATGCCCGATGAAGCCGGCCAGTGGCTGTTGCTGGGGGACAGTCAGGGTGCCCTCGCCTGGCTGGTACTCGATGACCGGCTGCGCAGCGACGCCCCGGCACTCCTGGCCGCCTGCAAGGCTCGCGGCTGGCATACCCTGCTGCTGTCCGGGGACAGCTCGCCGATGGTCGCCAGCGTCGCCGCCGAACTGCAGATCGACGAGGCTCGGGGCGGTCTGCGTCCGGACGACAAACTGCAGGTATTGCAACAACTGCATCAACAGGGCCGCAAAGTGCTGATGCTCGGCGATGGCGTCAACGACGTGCCGGTGCTGGCTGCCGCTGATATCAGCGTCGCCATGGGTTCGGCCACCGACCTGGCCAAGACCAGCGCCGATGCGGTGCTGCTGTCCAATCGCCTGGACGCCCTGGTACAGGCCTTCAGCCTGGCCCGCCGGACCCGCCGGGTGATTATCGAGAACCTGCTCTGGGCCGGACTGTACAATGGCCTGATGCTGCCGTTCGCCGCCCTCGGCTGGATCACCCCGGTGTGGGCCGCGGTCGGCATGTCCATCAGTTCCCTGACCGTGGTGCTCAATGCCCTGCGCCTGACCCGCATGCCGCGGCCGGCCGCCAGTGCCAGCGCCCCCGAACCCCGCCCGTTGCCGGCCTGAGCCGCCGGGCCTGGAGTCCAGATGCCAGCTCTTTATGTGATGATCCCGGCCGCACTGCTGATCGTGGCCATCGCCATCTACATCTTCTTCTGGGCCGTGGACAGCGGTCAGTACGACGACCTCGACGGCCCGGCCCACAGCATCCTGTTCGACGATCAGGACCCCAGCCACACCGCCGCGGTGGACGAAGCCAAGGGCCAGCCCGACGCCCCGAGCGAAGCCACCCGCAAAACGGAACCACCCCATGCTTGAGCTGGCTCCCCTGCTGGTGTCGGCAGTGATACTCGGTCTGCTGGGCGGCGGCCACTGCCTGGGCATGTGCGGCGGCCTGATGGGCGCCCTGACCCTGGCGATCCCCCGGGAACAGCGCAGCCGGCGATTTCGCCTGTTGCTGGCCTACAACCTGGGCCGCATCCTCAGCTACGCCCTGGCCGGCCTGTTGCTGGGCCTGGCCGGCTGGGCGGTGGCCAACAGCCCGGTGGCGCTGTTCATGCGCATACTGGCCGGGCTGCTGCTGATTGCCATGGGCTTGTACCTCGCCGGGTGGTGGAGCGGCCTGACCCGCGTCGAAGGATTGGGCAAGGGCCTGTGGCGGCATATCCAGCCAGTGGCCAATCGTCTGTTACCGGTTTCCAGCCTGCCCCGCGCCTTGCTCCTGGGGGCACTCTGGGGCTGGCTGCCCTGCGGCCTGGTGTACAGCACCCTGCTGTGGTCTGCGAGCCAGGGCAATGCCTTGGACAGCGCCCTGTTGATGCTGGCCTTCGGCCTGGGCACCTGGCCGGTCCTGCTGGCCACCGGCCTGGCGGCGGAACGGGTCACGGCCCTGTTGCGGCGACGCAGCGTGCGCCTGACCGGAGGCCTGCTGGTCATCCTCTTCGGCCTCTGGACCCTGCCCGGCCCTCACCAGCACTGGCTGATGGGCCACTGACCCCGGGGCTGTGCCCGGCAACCGCAGCCCCAAGCCCCGCCAGCGCTACCCCGGCAGCTCCCGAACACCCTTGATACAAGTCAAGATGGCCGCGCGCCTAACCTCCTAGACTCGCGAACACTGCCAGCCTATCCGGGGGAATTCCCGCATGCTCGACGCCATTCGTTGGGACACAGATCTGATCCGCCGCTATGACCTGGCGGGACCGCGCTACACCTCATACCCGACCGCCGTGCAATTCAACAGCCAGGTCGGCGCCTTCGATCTGCTGCACGCCCTGCGTGACAGCCGCAAGGCCCAGCGCCCGCTGTCGCTGTACGTGCACATCCCGTTCTGCGCCAACATCTGCTACTACTGCGCCTGCAACAAGGTCATCACAAAGGATCGCAGCCGGGCCCTGCCCTACCTGCAACGCCTGGAACAGGAGATGCAACTGATCGCCTGCCACCTGGCGCCCAGCCAGCGGGTCGAGCAACTGCATTTCGGCGGCGGCACCCCGACTTTTCTCAATCACGACGAGTTGCGCCAGCTGATGGCGTTGCTGCGCAAGCATTTCAACCTGCTGGAGGATGACTCCGGCGACTACGGCATCGAGATCGATCCTCGCGAAGCCGACTGGTCGACCATGGGCCTGCTGCGAGAGCTGGGCTTCAATCGGGTCAGCATCGGCCTGCAGGACCTGGATCCGGCGGTGCAGCGCGCGGTCAACCGCCTGCAAAGCCTGGAGGAAACCCGGGCGGTGATCGAGGCGGCGCGCACCCTGCAATTTCGCTCCATCAACATCGACCTGATCTACGGCCTGCCCAAGCAGACTCCGGAACACTTCGCCCGCACCGTGGAAGAAGTCATCAGCCTGCAGCCCGATCGGCTCTCGGTGTTCAACTACGCCCATCTGCCCGAGCGCTTCATGCCGCAACGACGGATCAACGGCAGTGAACTGCCGGCCCCGGCGGAGAAACTGGAAATGCTGCAACGCACCATCGAACAACTGACCGCCGCCGGTTATCGCTACATCGGCATGGACCATTTCGCCCTTCCCGATGATGAATTGGCGATCGCCCAGGAAGAGTCGACCCTGCAGCGCAACTTCCAGGGTTACACCACTCATGGTCATTGCGATCTGATCGGCTTGGGCGTTTCCGCGATCAGCCAGATTGGTGATCTGTATTGCCAGAACAGCAGCGATCTTACGCACTACCAAAATGCCTTGGCAGGCGCGCAACTGGCCACTAGTCGCGGCCTGGTCTGCAATGCCGACGACCGTCTGCGCCGTGAAGTTATTCAACAACTGATCTGCAACTTTAGTCTTAAGTTCGAAGATATAGAGCAAGCCTTCAATATCGACTTTCGCGGCTACTTCAATGAACTATGGCCAGACTTGCAGGAGATGGACGACGATGGACTGATTCAACTAAGCCCCGAGGCCATCACCGTACTTCCGGCGGGACGCCTGTTGGTACGTTCGGTATGCATGATCTTTGATGCCTATCTCGGGCAGCAGAATCGCCAGCGTTTTTCCCGGGTCATCTAGGATTTCATGAGCAGTGCAGAGGCCTTCGCCACCTGCTCGGCACTCAAGCCGGCATCCCTCATCGCCTTGGCCAATGCGGCATTGGCGGTCAGCAATCCGCTGTTGAGGGCCGCCAGGGCCGATTGCAGGCTGCCGACCCTGGCCTTGGCCTCTTCCGGACTCAGGCGCTTGTCGGCCATGACGGCCTGAAGCTGGGCCAGCTTTTCAGCAATCTGTTGTTGCAATTTTCTGATCATTTTGAGGAGTTGTTGAATATTTTCGGGCAGGCCGCTTTCCTCGATGTCACTGTCATCGCCCGCAGCACTGGAGGATTTCTTCAGTCCGGCCCCCGACAGCGACACTTTGACGCCCTCTCCTACCACAGGTTCTGCAACTAACGGCGACGCCCTTAGTTCATCAGCCTGATCGCTTTTCGAGGATTCAGAAAGTGGCTGCAAGTTATTGCTGCCATTAGTAATACCGCCAACAAAGGACATAGTTGCGGCGCTCCAAGTTGTTTTCGTTAACAGGTTATCGACCCACAAAAGGATTGCTTTACGACTCACAGTTAATACGGCACGGACTGGCCGGAACCTCCTCCCGTGAGTTACCCTTACGGCTTATGTGTGTTTTCCCACAAGGATTCTAGAATGTCCGAGCCAGTTAAACTGCGCGCTCATAACCAGGCCCATTGCAAGGATTGCAGCCTGGCCCCTCTGTGCCTGCCACTTTCCTTGAATTTGGAAGACATGGACGCGCTGGACGAAATCGTCAAACGTGGCCGCCCATTGAAAAAAGGCGAATTTCTGTTCCGTCAGGGTGACGGCTTCGACTCGGTGTATGCCGTGCGTTCGGGCGCCCTGAAAACCTTCAGCCTTAGCGACAGCGGTGAAGAGCAGATCACCGGTTTCCACCTGCCCAGCGAGTTGGTGGGGCTGTCCGGCATGGACACCGAAAGCCATCCGGTTTCGGCACAGGCTCTGGAAACCACTTCGGTGTGTGAAATCCCCTTCGAACGTCTCGACGAACTGGCCCTGCAACTGCCGCAACTGCGCCGCCAGTTGATGCGCGTCATGAGCCGGGAAATCCGTGACGACCAGCAAATGATGCTGCTGCTGTCGAAAAAGACCGCCGACGAACGCATTGCCACCTTCCTGGTCAACCTGTCGGCCCGGTTCCGCGCCCGCGGCTTCTCGGCCAACCAGTTCCGCCTGAGCATGTCGCGCAACGAAATCGGCAACTACCTGGGCCTGGCGGTGGAAACCGTGTCCCGGGTGTTCACCCGCTTCCAGCAGAACGAACTGATTGCCGCCGAAGGCAAGGAAGTGCACATCCTCGATCCGATCCAGCTGTGCGCCCTGGCCGGGGGCTCTGTAGAAGGCTGATCCACGGCGTTCGCGACTGAGCCAAGGCGCTCGGTCGCGGCTATAATGGCGCGGCCTAAATTGCCCGCCAGGACACCTGAAGATGGCCTTCGACTCCTTTGACATCAAATCCCTGATCCGCCCCGTCATCGACTTCCCGAAACCCGGGGTGATCTTCCGTGACATCACTCCCCTGTTTCAGTCTCCCCGTGCCCTGCGCCTGGTGGCCGACAGTTTCGCCCAGCGTTATGTCGAAGAAGACTTCAGCCACATCGGCGCCATGGATGCCCGAGGCTTCCTGATCGGTTCGATCATCGCCTACCAGTTGAACAAGCCACTGATCCTGTTCCGCAAGCAGGGCAAGCTGCCGGCCGATGTGCTCGCCGAAGGCTACCAGACCGAATACGGCGAAGCCTTCCTCGAAGTGCATGCCGACAGCCTGTGCGAAGGCGACTCGGTGTTGATGTTCGATGACCTGATTGCCACCGGCG
Organism: Pseudomonas protegens; assembly: GCF_013407925.2. Classification (NCBI taxonomy): domain Bacteria; kingdom Pseudomonadati; phylum Pseudomonadota; class Gammaproteobacteria; order Pseudomonadales; family Pseudomonadaceae; genus Pseudomonas; species Pseudomonas protegens. The sequence continues at coordinate 1,124,897 of NZ_CP060201.1, forward strand.
GCACCCTGATCGCCGCCGCCAACCTGGTACGCCGCATGGGCGCGAAGATCTACGAGGCAGCCGCCATCATCGACCTGCCGGAACTGGGCGGCTCGCAAAAGCTGGAAGACATGGGCATCCCGACTTTCTGCCTGACCCAGTTCTCTTTGAGCGAACGCTGAAGCCAACACCGACAGTCGTCCCCAGCAACTTGCCGGGGCCGGCCTCCTGCTTGTCTGCCAGAAGAACGGCAGAGCGCTGCGGATTGCAGAACCTGACTAGAGTCCCATCTGCTTGCTGATGATTTCGTTCATCACTTCGCGGGTGCCGCCGCCAATGGACAGGATGCGGTTATCCCGATACAGGCGCTCCACCAGACTGTCGCGCATGTAGCCCATGCCACCGAGTATCTGCACCGCATCGTGGGTGATGCGGTCGGCGGTGTCGGTGGCGAAGTTCTTGGCCATGGAAATCTCCTTGATCACACTTTTGCCGGCCGCCATCTGTGCTGCCTGGCGATAGGTGAATTCCCGGGACACTTCCAGGGCCGTGGCCATCTCCGCCAGACGATGCTTGAGCACCTGGAATTTGGCGATGGGCTTGCCGAACGCCTCGCGCTGCCGGGCCCACTTCAGGCTCTCCTCCAGCGCCATCTGTGCGGTCATGTTGGCCATCAGCGCCAGGGCCAGGCGCTCACTCTGGAAGTTGCCCATGATGCAGGCGAAGCCAATGTTCTGGGCACCGATCAGGTTGCCCACCGGCACCCGGCAATCGTCAAAAAACAGCTCGGCGGTGTCCGAGGCCCACCAGCCCATCTTTTTCAACTGCCGGCCCACCGTGAAACCGGGGCTGCCCTTCTCGATCAACAGCAGGCTGATGCCGCCATAGCCCGGATCCCCGGTACGCACCGCGACGGTGTAGTAATCGGCGCGCACGCCGCTGGTGATGAAGGTCTTGCTGCCGCTGACCCGATAGTGGTCACCGTCGCGCACGGCGCGGGTCTGCAGGTTGGCCACGTCCGATCCGCCACTGGGCTCGGTCACCGCCAGCGCGCAGATCTTCTCTCCGGACAGCACCTGTGGCACCACGCGCTCGCGCACTTCGGGGCGAGCCCATTTGACGATGGGCGGCAGGCCGATATCCAGCGACCCCAGCCCTGCCACCAGGCCGCCGGAACCACCGCGCATCAACTCTTCGCTGGCGGCGATCTTGGCGAACAGATCGCCCTCGTGACTGCCGCCCAGGGCTTCGGGGTAGCCGATGCCGAGAATCCCGGCGGCACCGGCCTTGAGATACAACTCGCGGGGAAAGCTTTCGGCCTCCTCCCACTGCTGGATCTCGGGGAGAATTTCGCGCTCGACGAAACGTCGCACGCTGTCGCGGACCAACTGGTGGCTGGGGTCGAAGTATTCCTGGCAGGCAGACATCGGCAAGCTCCTCTGAAGGGTCGAGGGAACTTACCAAGCGCTTGCTTGGTTTTCAAGGCGATCCGTGTCGTCACGCCAGCCGGTACAACGGCTGGCGCGAACGAACGCTACAAGGCTATGGGTTTGCGACCGGCAAAGGAGTGCGCCAGGGTGCCGCCATCCACCAGCTCCAGCTCGCCCCCCAGCGGCACGCCATGGGCGATGCGCGAGGTGATCAGGCCTTTGTTGGTCAGCAGTTGGGCAATGTAGTGAGCCGTGGCCTCGCCCTCCACCGTGGGATTGGTGGCCAGGATGACCTCGGTAAAGCTGCCCTGCTCCTCGATCCGCGCCAGCAACTGTGGAATGCCGATGGCTTCCGGGCCCAGGCCATCCAAAGGCGACAAGTGGCCTTTAAGCACGAAGTAACGCCCGCGATAGCCGGTCTGCTCCACCGCGTAGACATCCATCGGACCCTCCACCACGCACAGCAGCGTGTCATCACGGCGTGGATCGGCGCACTGCGGGCACAGTTCGTCTTCGGTCAGGGTCCGGCATTGACGGCAGTGCCCGACCCCTTCCATGGCCTGGCTCAGGGCCTGGGCCAGACGCAAGCCGCCGCTGCGATCACGTTCGAGCAGTTGCAGGGCCATGCGCTGGGCGGTTTTCTGACCCACGCCTGGCAAAGTGCGCAGGGCGTCGATCAGTTGGCGAATCAGGGGGCTGAAGCTCATGGGCAAAGGTCCGACAAAACGACGAGACGCGGTTTATACCCGCGCCTCGGGGTAGCGTCAAATGCTCGCGTCCGGCGCAACCTGGACCACCAGCTTGCCGAAGTTGCGCCCCTCCAACAGTCCGATAAAGGCTTCGGGAGCCTGCTCCAGGCCCTGCACCACGTCCTCCTTGAACTTGACCTTGCCTTCAAGCACCCAGGGCGCCATGGCCTTGATGAATTCCGGATGACGGTCGCCGTAGTCGTCGAAGACGATAAAGCCCTGCATCCGCACCCGCTTGGTCAACAAGGTGCGCTGCAACAGCGGCAGGCGGTCCGGCCCCGGTGGCAGCTCCCGGGCGTTGTACTGGGCAATCAGCCCGCACAGGGGAATGCGGGCCCTGGGATTGAGCAGGGGCAGCACGGCATCGAATACCTGGCCGCCGACGTTCTCGAAATAGATGTCCACGCCCTTGAAGCAAGCCTGGGCCAGTTCGTCGGCAAAGTCCGGACTTTTGTGATCGATGCAGGCATCAAAGCCCAGCTCCTCAACCACATACCGGCATTTCTCGGCGCCACCTGCCACGCCCACCACCCGCAGCCCCTTGAGCTTGGCCACCTGCCCTACCACCGAGCCCACGGCGCCGGAGGCCGCGGCCACCACCAGGGTTTCCCCGGCCTGGGGCTGGCCGATGTCCATCAGCCCCATGTAGGCAGTCATGCCGGGCATGCCCAGCACACCCAGGGCCATGGAGGGGCTGGGCAGGCCGGAAGGCACGGGTATCAGGTTGCGGCCATCGCTGATGCAGTGGCTCTGCCAGCCGGTGGCGCCCAGCACCAGATCGCCTTCCTGAAACTTCGGATTCAGCGAGCGTTCGACCCGACTCACCGCGCCACCGGTCATGACCTCATCGATTTCCACCGGTGCGGCATAGGACGGCGCGTCGCTCATGCGTCCACGCATGTAGGGATCCAGGGACAGGTAGAGGGTCTTCAGCAGGACTTGGCCATCGGCCAGCTCCGGCAAGGCGACTCGCTCCAGGCGAAAGTTCTCCGGGACCGGCGCGCCCTGAGGGCGGGAAACCAGCACCACACGCTGGTTGAGGGTCAATGTTTGCGGCATCACAGACACTCCTGTTTCGAGGATTGGAGAGGACGGTATAGGGTGCAGACCCTGAGAGGGCCGTGGCGTTCGATGTTTCTGCGGAAGGGTCCGGGCGGCCTTCGCCGGCAAGCCGGCTCCCACCAACAGTACAGCGCTTATCGATAGGATAAAAAAAGCCAGGCTCGAGGCCTGGCTTGTGTGCGTCCATCCGAAGCGCCTGGGCGACTCAGAACGGCAGCTTCATGCCTGGAGGCAGTTGCATGCCGGCGGTCATGCCGGACATTTTTTCCTGGCTGTTGGACTCGATCTTGCGCACGGCGTCGTTGACCGCCGCGGCAAACAGGTCTTCCAGCACTTCACGGTCATCTTCGCTGACGCCTTCGAGCAGGCTCGGATCGATGCTCACGCGCTTGATGTCGTGACGACCGGTCATCACCACAGTGACCATGTCGCCGCCGGCCTTGCCGGTGACTTCAGCGTTGGCCAGTTCTTCCTGCATCTTGGCCATTTTTTCCTGCATCTGCTGTGCCTGCTTCATCAGGCCGGCCATGCCACCTTTCATCATGGGAATTACCTCAAAGTACGGGGATGGAAACAGCGCCCGGCCCGCGGCCCGGCGCCCTTTAAGCAATCAACCCTGCGCGGCCGGGGCCTCGACAGGTTCAATAGTATCGTGGCGCACCAGTGCGCCGAACTCCTGGACCATCTGCTGGATGAACGGATCGCCGTGAATCGACTCCTCCGCCTCGCGCTGACGGTCGGCGCGACGCCGCGAAGCCGCCTGGGCTGGGGTTTCCTGCTCGGGCTTGATCAGCTCGATGGCCAGGGTCAGGGTGCGGCCATGGTACTGGTTCAACGCATCGTTGAGGCGACGCTGCTGCGTGGCGTTGAACAAGGCACTGTGGGCCGGGTCCAGGTGCAGCAGCCAATTGTCGCCGTCCACAGCCATCAAGGTGCAGTTGGCGGCGATGCTACCGGTCATGCCGGAAATCGGCAGCTTCGGAAACAGTTCCAGCCACTCCAGGGCCAGGCCGGTGGCCGGCTTGGCGGCGGGCTCCGGCTCAGGTTCCGGGGCCGGTTCGGCAGCATGTTCACTGGCCAGTTCGTCGAGGTAGCTGTAGGCCGAATCCATGTCCGGCTCGATGTAGTCCTCGTCCAGCGGCGGCTCGTCATCCAGGTCGATTCCGGGCGTGGCGGCATCGACTTCGGCCACACTCGGCTCGGGCACCGGCGCACTGACCCACTCCGGTGCGTCCGGCACCACGCTGTCCGGCGCGGGAGTCGGCATCGGCGTCAGCTCCGGCTGTTCGGCCACCACGTCCAGCAACGGCTCCACAGCCGCCTGCTGCTCGGCCGGCGGTTCTACCGGATCATTCCAGGGCAGGTCGATCACTTCTTCAACGACCACCGACTCTGGTTCAACCACCAGCGCTTCGGCCACCGCTGGCACGACAGGCGCGGCAGCGACCACTGGCGCAGGAGTTGGCGCACCAGCCGCAACCGGCGCGCTGGCCATCGGAGCAACGGCAGCCACAGGCACAGCAGGAGCGGGTACCGCCACGGCTTGGGCGGAATCAACTGTGGCCTGGTTGATCCCCACTGGCTTTAGCGGCTGTCTCGGCGCATCCGCCGTATCCGCCGGGCGGAAGGCCAGCATCCGCAGCAGGACCATCTCGAAGCCCCCGCGCGGGTCCGGCGCCAAAGGCAGGTCGCGGCGACCGATCAGGCCCATCTGGTAATAGAACTGCACGTCTTCGGCCGGCAGCGCCTGGGCCAGGGCCAACACCCGATCGCGGTCGCCATGCCCGTTATCGACGCCTTCCGGCAAGGCCTGGGCGATCGCTACCCGGTGCAGCACGTTGAGAATTTCCGAAAGCACGCCGTTCCAGTCCGGGCCTTGCTCCGCCAGATGCCGTACCGCTTCCAGCAGCGCCTTGGCATCGCCGTTGATCAAGGCATGCAGCACGTCGTAGACCTGGCCGTGATCGAGAGTGCCGAGCATGGCCCGCACATCGGCGGCCATGACCTTGCCCTCACCGAAGGCGATGGCCTGGTCGGTCAGGCTCATGGCGTCGCGCATCGAGCCATCGGCGGCGCGGCCCAGCAGCCACAGCGCATCGTCCTCGAACGGCACGTTCTCCACACCCAGCACATGGCTGAGGTGCTCGACCACTCGCTCGGGGGTCATGTTTTTCAGGGAGAACTGCAGGCAACGCGACAGAATGGTCGCCGGCAGCTTCTGCGGGTCGGTGGTCGCCAGGATGAACTTGACGTAGGGCGGCGGCTCTTCGAGGGTCTTGAGCAGGGCGTTGAACGAGTGACTGGAAAGCATGTGCACTTCGTCGATCAGATAGACCTTGAAGCGCCCGCGGCTCGGTGCGTACTGCACGTTGTCCAGCAGTTCGCGGGTGTCCTCGACCTTGGTCCGGCTCGCGGCGTCGATCTCGATCAGGTCGACGAAGCGCCCCTCATCGATCTCGCAGCACACCGAGCAGGTGCCGCACGGCGTGGAAGTGATGCCTGTTTCACAGTTCAGGCATTTGGCAATGATCCGCGCGATGGTGGTCTTGCCCACCCCGCGGGTGCCGGTAAACAGATAGGCGTGGTGCAGCCGCTGGCTGTCCAAGGCATTGATCAGAGCCTTGAGCACATGGGTCTGGCCGACCATTTCGCGGAACGAGCGCGGACGCCATTTACGTGCAAGAACCTGATAACTCATCGAAAACCGTCGCAACTGGAAAGCGGAAGCCGGTAATGCTAGCGGAGCAAGGGCGAAATTGCATCCGGCGCGCTTGTCTAATCTGTCTAAACTGCATTTTGCCAAGGATGGCTCGGCCGTTTGGAACCGTGGGAGAGCGTATGCGTTTGACTTGGGGCGCCCTACTGCTGTTGAGCGCCAGTCTGGAAGCCGCCGAAGCGCCTTTACGCTTTGTCATAGCCGATAGCTGGGCCATGCCAACCATCGACATCGAGGGCGAGCAACCCACCGCCGGCATCCTTTACGACACCATGAACAGCCTGGCCCGACACCTGGACACCCGCGCCGAGTTTCACGTCCTGGCCCGGGCCCGGGTACAGAACGCCATGGATCAGGGCGAGGTCGACATCCGCTGCTTCGCCGCCCAGGCCTGGCTGCCGAACCTGTCAGGGGACTACCTGTGGAGCGTGCCTCTGTTCGTGCAACGCAACCTGCTGGTGAGCGACCGCCCCTATCCGGCACCGCTCAACCCTCAGGATTTGCCCACGCAGCACATCGGCACCGTGCTGAGCTACACCTACACCGCCCTGCAACCGCTGTTCGACAGTGCCCGGCTGATTCGTGACGATGCGCGCAACGAGGAGCAGGTTCTGCAAAAACTCCAGGTCGGGCGCTATCACTACGCAATCGCCAGCCAGTGGACCCTGGACTGGTTCAACAAGACCCAGGCCTCCGGCAAACCGCTGTACCGCGTCGCGCGGCTGCAGGAGCAGGCCGTGGGCTGCTACGTGCGTAACGACCCGACAGTGCCGGCCCGGCGCATTCTGCGCGCCCTGCTGCAGATGAAAATGTCCGGCGAAATCGACGCCATCGTCCAGCGCTACGTCGAACCGCCATCCAGCACCAGCACCTCCGACGCCACCGCGCCCTGAACGTCGCCCTGGCGCCATGCCTGCGGTGGCTGGAAAGCGCACACCCACTGCAGCACCGCGTCAGCCGGCATAGGCACGGCGATGAAGTCGCCCTGAGCCACCTCGCACCCCAGGTCCATCAAGCGCTCTGCGTGGGCCAGGCTTTCCAGGCCCTCGGCCACCACTTGCCGGCCAAAGGCCCGGGCCAGCCCTATCAGGGCCTGGATCAGCGCCTGATCATCCTGGTCATGCAGCATGTCGCGGACAAACAGACGATCGATCTTGATGGTCTGGGTGCGCAGGCGCTTGAGGTAACTCAGGGACGAATGCCCGGTGCCGAAATGCCCCAGGGAGAACTGCACGCCCAGCGCCTGACAGGCATCGAGACAATCGCTGACCCGCTGGATGTTCTCGATGGCCACCGACTCGACGATCTCCAGCTCCAGCAACGCCGGGGAAACCTGCGGGTATCGTTCGAGCCTCTCCTTGAGCCGCTCGACAAAGTCCGGGCGCTGGAAATGCCGGGCCGCGACGTTCAGGCTCACCGTCCAGCCATGGCCTGCCGCCTGCCAGTCCTGCAGGCGAGTCATCACATGATCCATGACCCATTCGCCGATGTCGACGATCAGGTCGGTTTCCTCCACCTGCGGCAGAAACTCGTGGGAGCCAAGCATTCCCCGTTGCGGGTGCTGCCAACGCAGCATCGCCTCGAAGCCCAGCACCGCGCCGCTGCGCAGGTTGACCTTGGGCTGGAAGTACAGCTGCAACTCACCGGCGTTCAGCGCCTGGCGCACCTGCTCGACGGTCTGGTAGGTGACCATGACCTCACGATCACGCAACACGTCGAACAGATGGAAACGGTTGCGCCCGCTCTGCTTGGCCACGTACATGGCCTGATCGGCATGGCGCAGCAGGGTGTCGGCGTCGTGGTTATCGGTGGGAAACAGGGTCACGCCAATGCTGGCAAAGACATTGATGTCCTTGCCCTGGATCGAATAGGGCTGGGAGATGGTGGCCAGCACCCGTTGCAGGGCCGCACGCAGTTCCAGCATGTCCCGCACATAGCGCAGGATCAGCACGAACTCGTCGCCGGCCAGGCGCGCCACCACATCCTCACCGCGAATGATCGAGCGCAGGCGCGCCGCCACTTCCACCAGCAGCAAATCGCCACAGGCATGGCCGTAGCCGTCGTTGACGGCCTTGAAGCCGTCGAGGTCGAGCATGCACACCGCCAGGGGGATGTCCTCGCTGCGAGAGAACTCCAGGGCCTGATGCAGCAAGTCGGAAAGAAAGGCCCGGTTGGGCAGACCGGTGAGCACGTCATGCCCGACCCGCCATTGCAGCGAATGCAGCAACTGGCGCTTTTCGCTGACATCGAAGCGAATCGACACGTAGCGCATCACCTTGCCGGAACGCTGGTCTATCAGGGGCACCATGGTGCTGTCGACCCAGTACAGGCTGCCATCCTTGGCCCGGTTACAGATCTCGCCCTTCCACACCCGGCCCTGGGAGATGGTCTGCCACAGCTCGCTGAAGAACTCCGGCGGGTGCAGCCCCGAACTGAGCATCCGGTGGTTGGCCCCGATCAGTTCTTCCCGGCTGTAGCCCGAGACCTGGCAGAACAGGTCGTTGACATAGGTGATGCAGCCGCCGAGATCAGTCTCGGAGAAGATGGCGGCGGCATCGACGGCCCTGCGGTATTTCTCATCCATGAGTCGAGATCACTGTCGCTAGCGGTTGAACCGCTCGACCAGGGCACGCAGCCCGGAAGAGATGTTTTCCAGCTCGGCGCCGCGAAGCACCCCGGCGCTGGCGTTATCGGCGGTGCGTTGTACCGTGGCGGCCACACGGTTGATCTGTTCGGACACCGACTCGGCCACATGGGATTGCTCCTGGGAGGCTGCCGCCATCTGCTGGCTCATGTCGGTGATGCGCTCCACCGCGGCGCCGATGCCATGCAACGCCTGTTGCGCCTGCAACACCTGTTGCACCCCTTGCTCCGCTTCTTCGATGCCGAGATTGGCGATCTGCACCGCCTCGTCGGCACCGGCGCGCAGGCTCTGGATGATGCCCTGGATCTGCTGGGTCGACTGCCGGGTCTTGCCCGCCAGGGCCCGCACTTCATCGGCAACCACGGCGAACCCGCGTCCCTGCTCGCCGGCCCGGGCGGCTTCGATGGCGGCGTTCAGGGCCAGCAGGTTGGTCTGGTCGGCAATCGCCTGGATCATGCTCGCCGCCACCATGATGTCCTGAGTCTGCCCGGCCAGGTCGCCCACCGCCTGGTTGATCTGGGTCACCGTGCGGGCCAGCAACTGGATGGCGTCCCGGGAAGAACCCGCCACCTGACTGCCCTCCCGGGCCAGGAGGTTGGCGGTGTGAGCCTCGCTGGCGGTGTGCTGCACGTGCTCGGCAACCTCGGTGATCGAGGCGGCCATCTGGGTCATGGCGGCGGCCGTCATGTCGGTCTCGGCTCGCTGCTCCAGCAGGGCCGTCTCGGTGCGGCTGGACAGCTGGCTGGAGTCGGCGGCCGCCGTGGCCATCTGCCGGGCCAGATCGCTGAGGCGCGTCAGGGCAGTTTTCAGCCGCGCCTCCTCACTGATCAGGATCATCTGCAATTGCCCCGCCGGCCCCAGCGCTTCGCTGTAGGCCAAGGCGCAGATCGGATCGGCGAAGGTATGCGGGGTGCTGCTGACAATGTGCTTGAGCTGCTGTCGCAAACGACGCTGGGCCGACAATCCGACGGCAACAAAACCGGCGACGGTCAGGCCCTGGGCCGCCAGCGTCGGCAACCAGTTAAACGCGCCCAGGCACGCCACGGCCAGCGCCGCCGGCAACAGCAATGGCCGGGCTGCGGCCTCCAGTCGACGCCAAGCGCTGACCGGCGACTTGTTGGCGCGCATGCGGGCATACAAGACTTCGGCGCGACTGACCTGCTCCCGCGTCGGCTTGACCCGGACCGACTCGTAGCCCACCAGTCGCCCGTCTTCGAGAATCGGCGTGACATAGGCGCTGACCCAATAGAAATTGCCGTTCTTGCAGCGGTTCTTCACCACCCCCATCCAGCTCTGGCCGGCCTTCAGATACCGCCACATCGACTCGAACACCGCCGCCGGCATGTCCGGGTGGCGCACCAGGTTATGGGTGCTGCCGATCAGCTCGGCCTGGCTGAAACCGCTCATCGCAGCGAACTCGGCATTGCAATAGGTGATATGGCTGCTGGTATCGGTGGCGGATATGAGCCGCTGCTGGTCGGGAAAGGTCTGCTCAACAGAGTTGACCGGCAAATTGAGACGCACTTTAGAACTCCATAGACAGCCTGCGATCAACCGTGCCGGTAGTTCGGCAGCAGGCTGATTCGCGATGTACTTTCCTGGCGGTACGACTCAATCGGAAGGTTCGCCCTGATTGCAGCCGTACAGCGGTTTGCGCGGCAGATGACCGTCGATTCGACGAGGATCAACTAGGATCAGATAAGGCGTCAGGTGGGGACGGCGGACGGAGCGTTGGCGGGATTTACGAGACGTTCGAGCCTCTGCCAAGCCCTCGGTTTAGGTGAACAAGGGAAATGCAATGATTTCTTGTTTCATAAACCTGCCTGCTGAAACTAGATCACCAAATACCTGTCCGAAGCGCCGATTCTACGAAATGCATCACATTTTGCAAAGCAAGGTGATGAACCATGGTGTTGTCTAATGCCAATATTTATCGTTAAGTTCTTGATTCTAAATGGGAATTGAGCGATGCAAATTTCAAGTTTGGGTGCAGCCATCAAGCGTTATCGAAAGGTAGCGGGGCTTACTCAGGCTGAACTAGGTGAAAAAACCGGTTTTGACCCAAAAACCATCAGCCGCTTCGAAACCGGCACCTACACCCCCAGCGTTGAAGCTCTATTTCTGCTAGCCGAAGTACTGGGAGTGAAGCTGAAAGCCTTCTTCGCCGATCTGGGCGATGAAGAGGAACAGCGGGCTTATTTGTTCGGTGTCATTCACAAAGCCACCCCTAAGGATCTGGGAAAGCTGATAGCAGCGGTAGACCAGGCCTTGTCCAAGCCTTGAGCCCCGCAACAAATCAATCGAAAGAGGCCTGCTTATCGAACCCGACAAACAGGCCTCTTTGTTCATTCACGACTCCTGACAGGATCTGACAGACCCGGCACATAAGCTTGTGCCCACAGCACACAGCCCCTTGGAGTCGTCATGACCAGCAACACCTACTTTCTGCTTTATGTGGACAGCCCGGCCATCAGCGCGCAGTTCTACAGCCGCCTGCTGGACAAGCCACCGGTGGAATCATCCCCCAGCTTCGCGCTGTTCATCCTCGACTCGGGGATCAAACTCGGCCTGTGGTCGCGCCACACGGTCGAACCCAGTCCCCAGGCGACCGGCGGTGGTGGCGAACTGGGCTGGGCCTTGGGCAGCCGCGAAGCCGTGGACGACCTGCATCGCCACTGGCAAGGCCTGGGCCTGACCATCGCCCAGCCCCCCACCCAGATGGATTTCGGCTACACCCTGCTGGCCCTCGATCCAGACGGACACCGCCTGCGCGTGCTCTATCTGAGCGTCGACTGAACGCGCCTCCACCGCCCCCACAGCGAAGAGGGCGCCGTCACCGGCGCCCTCTTCGCCCTTGCATTGAAATAAATAGAAACGTCTCATTGAGCCCCCGGGCGCTCATCGCTATCCTCCCCGCCGACTTGTCACAATTTGTAAGGGAATACGATGAAGTACCTGCGCCTCCTTCTGGCGATGGCCGTCCTCTGCGCCACGCCACTCTTTGCCTGCGCCGCCGCACCGAGCCAAAGCCCGGACAGCGAACCCCAGACTGCCGAACAGTTTCTCGCCTCGCTTTCGCCACGCCATGGTCAGGTCAAGCTGCCCGGGGATATCGCCAGCCTCGATCTGAGCCAGGAGTTTTACTACCTCAACCCCAAGGACACCGAGAAGCTGCTCACCGAAGGCTGGGGCAACCCGCCCGGCTTCACCACCCTGGGCATGATCGTGCCCAGCGCGGTCAGCCCGCTGTCCGCCGAAGGCTGGGGCGTGATCATCAGCTACAAGAATGATGGCCACATCTCCGACGACGACGCGGCGAAGATCGACTATCAGGACCTGCTCAAGCAAATGCAGGAAGCCGACGAGCAAGACAACAAGCAGCGCAAGGAACAGGGCTATGGCGCCATCCACCTGCTGGGCTGGGCCGAGCAGCCCAGCTATGACGCCCAGACCCACAAAATGTACTGGGCCCGCGAGCTCAAGGCCGAAGGCGCCGAGAGCAACACCCTGAACTACAGCATCCGCGTGCTGGGTCGCGAAGGTGTGCTGGAACTCAATGCAGTCGCCTCCATGGACGACCTGGCCACCATCAAGCGCGAGATCCCCAAAGTGCTGGCCTTCACCAACTTCACCGACGGCAACCGCTATGCCGACTACAACCCAAGCACCGACAAGCTGGCATCCTACGGCCTGGCCGCGCTGGTGGCCGGTGGCCTGGCCAGCAAGGCCGGGCTGTTTGCCAAGCTCGGGGTACTGCTCCTGGCCGGCAAGAAGTTCATTGTCATCGGCGTCCTCGCCCTGGCCGCATTCGTCGGCCGGCTGTTCAAGAAAAAAGGCTGATCCCCGAGCGCAACGCCCCTGCCTGACGGGGCGTTGCACCTCACGAGTCCCCCAGCTTCACCCGCCCGCCCCGCTTCAGCCCAGGCAGGATCGGCGCTCGCCCGAGACGCCATTGCCGCCAGCGCCCCTCCAACTGCATCGCCATCACACTACCCAGCACCACCGCCGCCCCCAGCAGCACGGCCGATTGCACCACCTCCCCCAGCACGGTTGCCGCCAGCAGCATCGCCACGGGCGGTATCAGGTACATGGCCATCGATGCCCGACTGACCTCCACCTGCGCCAGCACATAAGCCCAGGCCAGATACGCCAGCGCACTGGGAAACAGCCCCAGCAACAGCACCGCCAGATTCACCCGCCACGGCGCCTGGACGACCTCCCGGGTCAATCCGGGCGCATACACCAACAACAGCAGGGTGCCGCCCCAGACCATGTAGCACACCGTGGTCAGCACCCCGTAACGCCCGGACAAACGCCGCTGCAAGACGAAGTACAGCCCCCAGGAAAAAGCCGCCAGCAACACCAGCAAGCCGCGAGGCTCGATCGACCCCAGTCCCTTGTCGGCCACAACCACCAGCACCGCGCCAAACAACCCCAGCACCACGCAGCCCCAGCGCCAGGCACTGACCGCTTCCTTGAGCCAGAAGAACGCGATCAGCGTGCCAAATAGCGGCGCCGTCTGCGCCAGCACGCTGGACGCGCCGGCGCTCAAGCCTTGCTGACCATAATTGAGGCTGACGTGGTGCAGGGCGATGGCAAAGAACCCCAGCACCAGCAGCCAGGGCAGATCACGCCAACACGGCAGGGATATTTTCAGCACCACGGCCATCGCGGCCATCAACAGCGAGGCAACCAGGAAACGCAACAGCGCCAGATGCCCGGGACTGTAGCCCTCAAGGCCTATATGAATGCCCACCGGCGAATAGGCCCAGCACAGAATTACCGCAGCGGTAGCCAGCAACAGCTTGAATCCAGGTGAATGTTTCACGGCACAGCGCCCAGACAGAGAGAGGAAACCCAGTCTCTCGCCCTCCCCAACTCACCACAACTAACCGATACTGAGGCCATTCCTCACTGGAAATGAGCAATGGAGCCGAGCAATGGAGCTGAGCCAACTGAAAATGCTGAACGCCGTGGCCCGCACCGGCAGCATTGCCCGCGCCGCCGAGCAACTGCATTGCGTGCCCTCCAACATCACCAACCGCCTCAAGCAGCTGGAAAGCGAACTCGGCACCCCGCTGTTCAACCGGGTCGGGCGCGGCCTGAAGATCAGCACCGCAGGAGAAGTATTCCTCGGCTACAGCGAACGTATTCTGGCCCTGGTCGATGAAGCCAAGCGCGCGGTGGACGACCAGGCGGAGCCCAGCGGCGTGCTGCGCCTGGGCGCCATCGAGTCCTGCGCGGGCGGGCGCCTGCCACCGCTGCTGGCGCAATACCACCGACGCTACCCCCAAGTAAGCGTGGAGCTGGTGACCGGCACCTGGTCGCAGCTCTTTACGGAGCTGCAACACCAGCGCATCGACGGCGCCCTGGTGGCCATCGACACCCTGCCACCCTGGCTCAAGCAGACGGTGCTCTACCACGAGCCCCTGGTGCTGATTTCCAGTGCTGGCAGCGCTCCGATCCACAGCGCCAGCGATCTGCAAGGGCAGCACCTGTTCATGTGGCCGCAGGGCTGCCCCTATCGCCGCGCCCTGGAAAACTGGTTGGCCAGGCACGGCCTGAACCTGCCCATTACCGGGTACGCCAGTTGGGGCACCATCATCGGCTGCGTCAGTGTCGGCGCCGGCGTCTCGCTGATTCCGCAAGGCGTGCTGGAACGCTATTCACAGTCGGCGACCCTGAACATCCAGCGCTTCAGTGACCTGCTACCGGTGGACAACCGCTTCGTCTGGCATCAGGACGTACAGCGACACAAGCCGCGGGATGCATTTGCCCGGCTGCTGCAGGAGCATCTGGGAGCATGACGGCCGCCTCGTCGAGCCAGCGAGCGTTTCGGCACAATCCACGAGCGCCACGGCACAGCACCCGGATCCGCCCGCCCCTAGACTGGCCTTTCATCCCCACCCGCCGGACGCGCCCGCCATGAACAACCGACTTCTTCTTAGTGCACTTTGCTTGAGCCTGAGCCTTGGCGCCCACGCCGCCCAGTTCAGCGTCAGCAGTCACGACATCCGCGATGGCCAGCCCTTGAGTCAGCGGGAAGTGTTCCGCGGCTTCGGCTGCGAAGGAGACAACACCTCACCTGAACTGTCGTGGAAAAATGCCCCGCCGGGCACCCGCAGCTTTGCCGTCACCGTCTATGATCCGGACGCTCCCACCGGCAGCGGCTGGTGGCACTGGACCCTGGTCAACCTCCCCAGCACCACCCAGGGCCTGCCCAGGGGCGCCGGCAGCCCCAGTGGCGAACAGCTACCGCCGGGAGCCGTCCAGGGACGCACCGACTACGGCCAACCCGGCTTTGGCGGCGCTTGCCCGCCACCGGGCGACAAACCTCATCGCTACCAGTTCACCGTCTGGGCGCTGAAGGTGGATAAACTGCCCCTCGACGCCCAGGCCAGCGGGGCGATGGTGGGCTACATGCTCAACGCCAATGCCCTGGCCAAGGCCACACTGACCGCCACCTACGGACGCTGACGATGAACGCACCGGCCAGCCTGCAGCATCACCAAAGCCGCATCGACGCCTGTGTCATCCGTGCCAGGCAAGCCCACGCCCTGCAACGAGTACCGATTTTCGTCAGCGCCCTGTGCCGGGTGCGCCAGGGCGAAAAACGCATGGCCTGGGACGACCGCGAAATGCGCGTGGGCGGCCAGCACCTGATCCTGCTGCCGGCCGGGCGCGAAGTGGGCATCAGCAACGCTCCAGGGCCGCAGGGTCACTACATTGCCGATGTCGTGACCTTTCCCGCCCCGGCCTTGCGCGCCTTCAGCCTGCGCTACCAGCCGCAGATCGTCGCCCGCCCCGGACGCAGCGGCGCGGACCTGTGCATCCCCCTGGAGCGACACACGGCCCTGGCCTGGGACCACCTCCTGCAATGCATCGCCAGCGATGCGCCGGATGCCCTGCGCAACCACTACGGCGAGGCGGTGTTGCTGGCCCTGGCCCTTGGCGGCTGGGCCGGCCCTTTGCTGCTGGACCGTCACGACCCGCTGTGCGAACGGGTGCAGCAACTCCTCATGAGCAACCCGGCGCGGGACTGGACCGTCGCCTGCGTCGCCGAGCGCCTGAACCTCGGGGCTTCGACCTTGCGCCGCCAGCTGGCGAACGAGAACGACAGCTTCAGCAACATTCTCGAAAACGTCAGGCTGGGCATGGCCCTGCAATGGCTGCAAACCACGCCACGCCCGATCGGCGAAATCGCCGCCGCCAGCGGCTACGCCTCGGCCTCCCGCTTTGCCGTGCGCTTTCGCAAGCACTACGGTCTGTCGCCCCGAGAGTTGCGCGCGGCGATCTAGCCCTGGCGGGCCATCACCGCATCGATGAAGGGAGCCTTTTGCGCGAGATACTCGCCAATCCCGCCGCGATTGCTGGCTTCAAGTCCCAGCTTCAGATCCTGGTATTGCTGGCGCAGATCACTGTCTTGCCGCAGCAGATCGCGAAAACCCAGCATGCGCCCGATCTGCCCATGTCCACAGCTGCAGACATGCACTTTATGGGTGCGCACGCCCTCGACATCGCGGCGGTAAAAGTGATGCCCCGGGGACAGATTGCTGCCTCGGACATAACCCAGGGTCGCCATGAAGGCATTGCGCGCCGCCTCATCCCGGTGCTCCACGACCACCAGCAACAGATCGATTTCCGGCTTGGCCGCCAGACCGGGCACAGCGGTGCTGCCCACATGATGAATATCCATCAGCTCGGCACCGAAGCCCTGGATAATCCGCGCCTGCTCGGCACTGAAGGCCGCAGGCCAGCGCTTGTCATAAGCGCAGATATTACTGGTCAGCGCCATCGGTACTCCGTCCCTGGTCGAAAAAACGCGAGAGCTTAACCGCGATGGAACACCGGTGGAATCTTCAAGATCGCACCAGCGGCCAGTCAGGAATCACCAGATGGCGCTATGCGCCTTCTTTGCGCCCATCAAACTCAAACCAGAAGCTGGCGCCGCCACTGACGGAGCGGCCATACATGAGTTCGGTCAACAGGTCGTCATTGAAGTGTTTGTGATAGGCACTGCCATACAACAGTTGCGTACGCGGGTTATCAATCAATAAGGCCAACAGAAGATACTGCTCCGTCCAATAGATCTGATGATCAATCACCCAGCGCTGCGGAAGGGCAAAGGGAAGAAACACGTCATGGACATGAACAAATATTTTCTTGGTTATCTTCGGTAGCAGGCGCAAGTAGATATGCAGGCAATCGCTGCCGGTCTTGACCGTGTGCGTGGAGTCGATAAACAGGATATCGCCATCTTGCAGAATGGAATTCAGGCATTCGACCATCAGTTCCTGAGCCGGCCGCGCCTGCAACTCAAGCGCCCCTTCGGCCGCCAGCGCAGTAATGAACGGCCGTGGAAAGGGCTCGATGCAATGCAAGCGTCCGCCCGCATTCCTGGCCAATGCCTCCAGGGCAATCAGCGAAGAAAAACCACTGCCGATCTCGACAATGTTCCTCGGGCGGATTCGCCGTATATAGGCGTAGTAGGCCATGGCATCACTGCCTGTGAATTGACCGTTTTTCCAGAAGTACGAACGCGCGCTATCCATATCTCCGGTCTGCGCCGGGGTGAAGTCGATCCCATATCGAATCAGCTCAGCCAGCTCTGCACGCAATTTGTCCTGGTCGAATAGTCCACAGTGCAAATACGGCGGCTCTGCTTCGCTGTATTCGTAGGAGTTGAATGTCTCGGCGATCGAAGGCGTGTTCGAATAGAAATTCACAGGAATCAGGTTAAGTCCATGCCCCTGCAAGCGCTCTCTGTCCTGGGGATCAGCCCACAACAGCTTTTGCATCACCGGCAAAGCCGCATTGAATTCCTTATCCGTTATGCGTGCCATCTCGTCGACTTCCTTATTCACGCGACGCTGGACAAAGCAGAACAAGGGCTACGGCCCCCTCTGCCGTTCGGAACAATAGCGTAGACCGTTCCAGCCGGGCAGCAGCGCAGGTTGCTGTTTGGGTAACGTCGCAAGGTGCCTCAATCTGGTGACACTGATGACAGTGATCGCCTCCCGAAACAGCCGAGCATCCTTGCGGATCATCTGCTCGACGGGCATGCCACCGATGATTCAGGCCCCGCTTGCAACAGGTTTGCAGGGAGCGATGAAGTCTCTTTGGGGGAACAACGGGCGAATGACATCCGGCACCACAAATCGGACCTGACAGACCGAGTGGCGGGACAAAAAAGATAAGGCGGGGTACTCGACACGGATGTATCACTCCTTGTACCACCGCGTGGCAAAGGGTGAAAAACCGTTAAGAATCAATCGCTTGAAAGATTGGAGGCAACCCCACCAGCCACACCCCGGCACACAATGTTCCCGCTGTGGCTGCTGCCTTCCGGCTCTGACCAGGTTCACGGGTAATCGTTGCGGGGGGACCGATGGGGTCACCATAACGACGTTCGCCTGTCGGCGAGCCGCGCCATTGTACCTATCTGAGTTGAACTTACAACCGCTCGTTGCAGATTAAAAAATTCGATGAGCTTCAAGCACTTGGAAGTGCTCCTGGGTGCAAGCCCGACCCAGCCACCCGCTACCGCTGAAGCCTGTGTGTTCACGGGGCAGACGCCGTGCCGGATCGGGGAAATCGCCCCGCGGCCTTCGCGAGCAAGCTCGCGCCTACAGCGCGGAGGGATCATCCATCCAGGGACAGCACTGCTTCGGCGCGACCGCCTTCCTGCTGGATCACCAGATGGATGAAGTGCAATTTGCCGATCACCGCCGGCGGCAGGATGAAGGGGTAGAAATCCGCCTGCCCCATGCTGCGGGACAGTTCGTTGAGCATGCCCGCCAGTTCGATCCAGGCATTGACGAAGGCCAGGAACGCCGGACCGCCAGGATGCTGCGGGTCATAAAGACTGCTCAGGGGAAACGGCTGGTAATCGAGATCGACGTCTCGAGCACTCATGCCAAAGCCCAGGGCCGTATCCACCGCGTCCATCATGTGCAGGTAGTGAGCCCAGGTTTCCGCCCAGTCTTCCCAGGGATGCATGGTGGCGTAGGCGCTGATGTGGCTTTGCTGCCAATCGCTCGGCGGGCCTTGCTGATAGTGACGTTCCAGGGCCTGGGCATAACTGTCGCGCTCGTCGCCGAACAGGTGGCGAAACGGCTGTAGCCAGGGGCTGTCGGCAATCAGCCGATCCCAATAGTAGTGCCCCACTTCATGACGAAAGTGCCCGAGCAGGGTGCGATATGGCTCGCGCATCTGCGTGCGCACTTGCTCGCGATGGGCATCGTCGGCCTCCTTGATATCCAGGGTGATCAGGCCACCGGCGTGCCCGGTCATGGGCGCCCTGCCCTCAAGATCGACACCGATAAAATCGAAGGCAAGGCCCCGCTCTTCATCGTCACTCTTGGGAATCAGTTGCAGCCCCAGGGCGAGCAGCTGCGCCACCAAGCGGCGCTTGGCGACCTCCACCTTGCGCCAGCGCTCGGGGTTCTCGGGGACGGACAAGTCGGGAATGGTGCGGTTCAGGCGACAGGCTATGCACAGGCTGCCGGTCAGGTGCGCGGGCAGCAGCCAGTTACAGGCCGCCGCCGTATCCAGATTGGCGCAGCGCTTGAAAGCGCCGGCCTCGGGACTGGCATCGAGCACCCAGGTTTGCCCGACAGGCCCCGGCCGCAGGGAAGACAAGCTGCCCAGTTGCGGCGCGTAACCGAGCACGGCCGCGCAGGCCAGACATTGGCTGTTGCGAAAGAACAGCGACTGCCCGCAGCGACAGGCCCAGAGCTTGCCGCTGCGTGAACGATCACCGACAAAGGGTGCGGCAATGCGGGAACTGAGTTGCTCGAAGAAACGGTACATGGCGCATCCTCCGTGGGGCCTGACAAGACTAGATCATCCTGACTGCCCCATCGTTCCCTCGGCCCGCCAGGAGCCAACCGACCGGCTTGCCATCGCGGGCCAGCCGGCGGCCACGGATCACGCAGGAATAGGGATGCCGTGCTCACTGAGAAAGGCGACGAAGGCAGCTTCGTCCAGCACCTTGAGCCCCAGCTCATTGGCCTTGGCCAGCTTGGAACCGGCGCCGGGTCCTGCCACCACGCAGTGGGTTTTCGCCGACACCGACCCCGCCACCTTGGCCCCCAGGCTTTCCAGTTTTTCCTTGGCCACATCGCGACTCATCAGCTCCAGCGAGCCGGTAAGCACCCAGGTCTTGCCAGCCAGGGGCAGGCCTTCGACCACTTTCTTCTCACTCAGCCAGTGCATGCCGAACGCCGAGAGCTGCTCCTCGATGGCCCGAGCCAACTGGGCATTGGCCGGGTTGTCGAAGAACTCGCGCACCGCCTTGGCCTGCTTCTCCGGCAGGGCCTGGCGCATGTCCAGCCAGTCCGCGTCGATCACGCCTTGCAGGGAGCCGAACTTGTCCGCCAGCTTCTGCGCTGCCCCGGGGCCCACCGAGGGGATATTGAGCTTGTCGAGCATGCCGCCCAGGGTGGTACTGGCGGCGAACTCGGCCCCGAGTTCACCCTGATCCTGCAGTTGCAGGCCGCATTGGTCCGCGGCCAGCAAAGCACCGATCACCTGGCGGTTGTGGCTGTCCTGGAAAAAGCTGTGGATCTCATGCGCCACCTCCAGCCCCACATCCGGCAGGTAGGTCAGAACCTGCGGCAAGGCCTGCTGGACACGCTCCAGGGTGCCCAGGGAGCGTGCCAGGACCTTGGCCGTTTCCTCGCCGACATCGGGAATGCCCAGGGCATAGATGAACCGCGCCAGGGCCGGACGCTTGCTGTCCTCGATGGCCTTGAGCAGTTTGTTGCTGGAGACTTCGGCAAAGCCTTCCAGGTCGATGATCTGTTCGTACTTGAGCTGGTAGAGATCCGCGGGCGAAGCGATCAGTTGCTCGTCCACCAGCTGCTCGATGGTCTTGTCCCCCAGGCCTTCAATGTCCATGGCGCGACGGGAGACAAAGTGAATGATCGCCTGCTTGAGCTGGGCACCGCAGGCCAGGCGGCCGACACAGCGATACACCGCGCCTTCGCTGACGGTTTCCCGGCCCTTGCTGCGCTTGACCAACTGGGTGCGCTCGACATGTGAACCACAGACCGGGCAGCTTTCCGGAATCGCTACCGGCCGGGCATCTTGCGGACGGCGCTCGACAACCACCTGCACCACTTGCGGGATCACATCGCCGGCACGACGGATGATCACCGTATCGCCGATCATCAGCCCCAAGCGCGCCACTTCATCCATGTTGTGCAAGGTGGCATTGGACACCGTGACGCCCGCCACCTTCACCGGCTTCAGACGGGCTACCGGGGTTACCGCACCGGTGCGTCCGACCTGGAACTCCACATCCAGCAGCTCGGTCAGCTCTTCCATGGCCGGAAACTTGTGGGCGATGGCCCAACGCGGCTCGCGGGCCCGGAAGCCCAGCTCGCGCTGGGAGGCAATGCTGTTGACCTTGAACACCACGCCGTCGATTTCATAGGCCAGCGCGTTCCGGCGCTCGCCGATTTCGCGGTAGTAATCCAGGCACTCGTCAATGCCCTTGGCCAGACGCAACTCGCGACTGATGGGCAGCCCCCACTGCTTGAGCTGCTGCAGATTGCCGATGTGGGTGTCGGCGATGTCGGCGCTGACCTGGCCCAGACCGTAGCAGCAGAACTCCAGGGGCCGGCTGGCGGTGATCTTCGAGTCCAGCTGACGCAGACTGCCCGCTGCGGCGTTGCGCGGGTTGGCGAAGGTCTTGCCGCCCGCCGCCAGCTGCGCCTCGTTCAATCGCTCGAAGCCGGCCTTGGACATGAAGACTTCACCCCGCACTTCCAGGGTCGCCGGCCAACCGCTGCCCTGCAGCTTGAGCGGAATGTTGCGCACGGTACGCACGTTGACACTGATGTCTTCGCCCGTGGTGCCGTCGCCACGGGTGGCGCCGCGGACCAGCACGCCGTCCTGGTACAACAGGCTCACCGCCAGGCCATCGAGCTTGGGCTCGCAGCTGTACTCCACCGCCGCCCCAGCACCGAACAAGTCTCCCGCCGGCAGGTCCAGCCCCTCGACGACTCGACGGTCGAACTCGCGCATGTCGACTTCTTCGAAAGCGTTGCCCAGGCTGAGCATGGGGATCTCGTGGCGTACCTGGGTGAAGGCCGAGAGCGCCGCACTCCCGACCCGCTGGGTGGGCGAGTCGCTGGTGACCAGCTCAGGATGCTCGGCCTCCAGGGCCTTGAGCTCGTGGTACAGGCGGTCGTACTCGGCGTCCGGAATGCTCGGCTCGTCCAGTACGTGGTAGCGGTAGTTGTGTTGATCCAGCTCGGCGCGCAGCTCAAGAATGCGGGTTTCAGCGGCGGTCATGGGGTTCTCTCATAAAGCAAAAGAGCAGCCTAGGCTGCTCGATCCGAAATTGGAGGGGCGTGAGATTCGCTGGCAAGCCAGCGCCTACGCAAGCCAGCTCCTCTGGGAGGAGCTGGCTGTGGAAGCTTAGCGCTTTTGGGTCAGGGCGCGACGTTCGAACTCGACGATGCGCTGACGGTAGTGCTCGATGGTCTGTGCAGTCAGAACGCTGCGCTGGTCATCCTTGAGCTCGCCATTGAGTTCCTGGGACAGCTTGCGCGCTGCGGCCACCATCACATCGAACGCCTGTTTCGGGTGACGCGGACCCGGCAGGCCAAGGAAGAAGCTCACAGCCGGAGTGCTGAAGTGGTCGATATCGTCCAGATCGAACACCCCCGGCTTGACGGCGTTGGCCATGGAGAACAGCACTTCGCCGTTGCCGGCCATGCTTTCGTGGCGGTGGAAAATATCCA
Organism: Pseudomonas protegens; assembly: GCF_013407925.2. NCBI lineage: Bacteria > Pseudomonadati > Pseudomonadota > Gammaproteobacteria > Pseudomonadales > Pseudomonadaceae > Pseudomonas > Pseudomonas protegens. The sequence continues at coordinate 1,147,231 of NZ_CP060201.1, forward strand.
TCTCGCCAAAACGCAGGCCGCTTTCGAGGATGTTCTGCAGCAATGCAGGGCCCTTGAAGCCGGCGGCATCGCGGCAGATCACACTGATCACCAGCACCTCTTCGGCTTGCGGCTGCTCTTTGTCGCCGTGACTGGCCGCCTTGTTGCCTTCCTCAGCCGGGAAGTCATCGTCGCGGCTGCTGAAGCTCGGGCCGTTGTCCAGGTCCAGATCCAGGTTGAGGTCGCCCTGATGAGGCTCGCCGCCACGCTTGCCGCGCTTGGAAGACGAACCTTCCCGAGGCTCGCGGGCCGGCATGCTCACCGACGGCAGATCATGCTCGTCCAGCTGTGGCTCTTTATGAGTATCCAGCACCCTGGGCGGCCCCAGGAGTTCGGCACTGCCTTCGTCATCCGGCAGGTTGGACAGACTTCGATCAAGACGGAACTTCAACTTCCCCTTGCCGCCGCGCATACGCCGCCAGCCATCAAAAAGAATACCGGCGATAACAATAATGCCGATGACGATCAGCCACTCGCGCAGACCGATTTCCATGTAATCCCGTGCCTCTATGAAAAATGCTGAAAAATAAGGGGCTTACAATCTGCAAACCGCTTTAAAACGTGGCGCCAACTCTATGTTCTGAATGGCCTTTTGCCCACGCATAGGAAAAATTGACATTAAACTAGCACGACCAAAGGCAACTTTACACCGTCTGTCGCAACGGTTACGGCCAATATGCCGACTGGCCAGGTAGGCAATAGGGAAAATTCCCCGACTTGCCCCCAACTAGTGCCTCAGTCGCATGGACTCAAGCGTCCACCATCGCCATCGCCTCCTCGACATCCACGGCTACCAGGCGCGAACATCCGGGTTCGTGCATCGTCACGCCCATTAACTGATCAGCCATTTCCATTGCGATCTTGTTGTGGGTGATATAGATGAACTGCACTGTCTGCGACATCTCTTTAACCAATCTTGCATAGCGTCCAACGTTAGCGTCGTCCAGCGGCGCGTCAACTTCGTCAAGCATGCAGAACGGCGCCGGATTCAACTTGAAGATGGCAAATACCAGGGCCAACGCGGTCAGCGCCTTTTCGCCACCCGAGAGCAAATGAATGGTGCTGTTCTTCTTCCCCGGAGGACGGGCCATGATCGTTACCCCTGTATCGAGTAGATCTTCGCCCGTCAGTTCCAAATAAGCGCTGCCGCCACCGAAAACTTTTGGAAAGAGTGCCTGCAAACCGCCGTTGATCTGATCAAAGGTATCCTTGAAGCGATTACGGGTTTCCTTGTCGATCTTGCGGATCACGTTTTCCAGGGTTTCCAGGGCTTCCACCAGATCGGCATCCTGGGCATCCAGATAGCGCTTGCGCTCGGACTGCTGCTGGTACTCGTCGATGGCCGCGAGGTTGATCGCGCCCAGGCGCTGGATCCGCGCGGCAATCCGCTCCAGCTCCTCTTCGGCTGCCTGCTCGCTGGCTTCTGCGGTCAGGGTCGCCAGCACGCCGTCCAGGTCGTAGCCATCGGCCAGCAACTGCTCCTGCAAGGTCTTGCGGCGTACGGTCAGGGCCTGCCATTCCATGCGCTGCTGTTCCAGCTGGCCGCGAATCAGTTGCGATTGCTGCTCGGCCTGGTTGCGACGCTTCTCGGCATCGCGCAGCTCGCGGTCGGCATCTTCCAGGGCGATTTGCGCGGTCTTGAGCTCGACATCCACGGTCATGCGTTTTTCCAGCAGCTCTTCGAGCTTGAGGCGCAACTCCTCCAGAGGCGCCTCCCCCTCCTCCAGATTCAAACTGAGCTGCTCGCGCTTTTCGGTCAGGCGCTCGGATTGCAGCTCCAGGCGCTCCAAGGCCTGACGAGTGGAATCGTGCTGGGCCTTGAGCGAGCCCATGCGCACCGCCAGTTGATGAGCGTGATCCTTGTGCTGGCGCGCCTCCTGGCGCACCCGATCAAGGCGCTCGCGCAGACTGTCACGCTGGGCCAGCAGCAGCTCGCGCTGCTCGGTATCCAGGGCCATGCTGTCGAGGGCTTCCTGCAACTGCAGGCGCGCCTCGCCGATCTGTTCGTGCTCCAGCTCACGCTGCTCGCCGAGCTCCACCAGCTCTTCATCGAGACGGGTACGTCGCAGATTCAATTGCTCGGCCTTGGCCTTGCCGGCGGACAGCTTGGCTTTCAACTCACCCTGCTGGCGAGCCTCGTCCTGCAACAGGCGACGCAAATGTTCACGACCGTTCTCCTGCTGGCGCTGCTGGGCCCGCAGGTTGAGCAACTGGCTTTCCAGGGCCTCGACACTGGCTTCGCGCTCGTCGCGCTCCAGGGTCAGTTGCTGGATTTCCTGGCCCCGCGCCAGTACGCCACTTTCCGCTTCGCTGGCGCGACGCACCCGCAGGAAATGCCGACCGACCCAGTAACCGTCACGACTGATCAGGCTCTGCCCGGCACTCAGTTGCCCGCGCAAGGCCAAGGCCTGCTCCAGGCTATCCACCGGCTTGACCTGGCCCAGCCAAGGCGCCAGATCGACCTGGGACTCCACCTTGTCCAGCAAGCTGCCGGGCATGCGCGAAACATCCCCTTGCAGGCTCAGCAAACGCAGATCACCCTGCTGAAAACCGGCCAGATCGATACCGGAAAAATCGTCCACCAACACCGCTTGCAGATCGGCGCCCAGCACGGTTTCCACCGCCAGTTCCCAACCAGCCTCCACGTGCATGCCATCGGCCAGGCGCGGGCGCTCGGCCAGTTGCTGCTCACGCAGCCATTGCGCGGTACCGGTGCCCGGGTCGAGCGCCGCTTGCTGCAAGGCTTCCAGGGACGCCAGCCGACCATTGAGCCGCTGCAGTTCACCCTGGGCCTGCTGCTGGGCCTGGGTGGCCTGCTGCAATTGCTGACGCAGTTGCTCCAGGCGCTCGACCTGGGACTCTTCGCTGGCCTGCAGGTCTTCCAGGGTCGCTTCGCTGGCGGCCAGTTGTTCGTTGAGTTCAAGAATCGCCGCGTCTTCCGGATCCGCCGAGAGCAGCTCACGCTCCTCGGCCAGACGCCGCTGACGCTCGGACAAACGCTCCATGCTGCTTTCGAGCTGCTGAATGCGCGACTGCTGCACCTCAGCCTGGCGCCGCGGCTCGGCGGAACTCAGGTTGAAGGCATCCCACTGCTCCTGCCAGCCGTGCATGGTGGCTTCGGCTTCTTCAAGGGTCGCGGCAGCCTCCTCGGCCGCGGCGGCGGTGACTTCCTGCTCGGGTTCGAGCATGGCCAGCTCTTCGCCCAGGGTCGCCAGCAAGGTGCGGTCGTGGCCCAGATGGGATTCGGTCTCCAGGCGCGCGCGCTCGGCTTCCTTGAGGTCGTCCTGCAACTGCCGCAGACGCTGCTGCCCGTGCTGGATGCTCTGCTCGACCCGGGCGATATCACCGCCCACCGAATAGAAGCGCCCCTGCACCAGATTGAAGCGCTCGGACAGTTCGTGGTGCCCATCGCGAAAGCGCTCGATGGCGGCATCGGCGTTGCGCTGCTCGGCCACCAGGGCCTCGAAGCTGACCTCCTGACTGCCGATCACCGACTCGCGCTGACCCACCTGTTCATTCAAGGCCTGCCAGCGCAGGGCCGACAGTTGCGCCTTGAGCTGACGCTCCTCGGCCTTGTATTCCTGGTACTTCTCGGCGGCCTGGGCCTGGCGATGCAAGCGTTCGAGCTGGCGCTCCAGCTCTTCGCGCAGGTCGGTCAGGCGGGCGAGGTTCTCGTGGGTGCGGCGGATGCGGTTTTCCGTTTCGCGCCGACGCTCCTTGTACTTGGAGATGCCCGCGGCTTCTTCGATGAAATTGCGCAGGTCCTCGGGCTTGGCCTCGATCAGCTTGGAGATCATGCCCTGCTCGATGATCGAGTAGCTGCGCGGCCCCAGGCCGGTGCCAAGGAAGATATCGGTGATATCGCGACGGCGGCACTTGGCGCCGTTGAGGAAGTAACTGTTCTGGCTGTCGCGGGTCACCTTGCGGCGGATGGAGATTTCCGCATAGGCCGCGTACTCGCCCACCAGGGTGCCGTCGGAGTTGTCGAACACCAGTTCGATGCTGGCCTGGCTCACCGGCTTGCGGCTGGTGGAGCCGTTGAAGATGACGTCGGTCATCGACTCGCCGCGCAGGTTCTTCGCCGAACTTTCGCCCATCACCCAGCGCACGGCGTCGATGATGTTCGACTTGCCGCAGCCATTGGGCCCGACCACCGCCGCCATGTTACTGGGGAAGTTCACCGTGGTCGGATCGACGAAGGACTTGAACCCCGCCAGCTTGATGCACTTGAGTCGCACGTTTACGCATCCGCCAACGCAGACACCACCAGATCGCTGCTGCGCTGGGCGTAGGCCGTCAACACCTGGCGGATCTCCTGCAGATCACGAGCCAGTACCGCAGCCAGCAATTGCTCGAACAGCGCCAGGTACTCGCTCATCGACGCCTTGCGCTGCTCCAGTGCCAGGTAATAGGCACGGCTCATGGCCGGCTGCAGGTTCTCGACGGTTTCCTGCAGGTACGGGTTGTTGGCAAAGGGATAGGCCGCCCGCATCACGCTGAAGCTGTCTTCGACGAAGGCGCGGATGTCCTGGCGCTCGTAGGCACTCTCCAGACGCTGCTGGATCTGCAGGAACGGCGCCATGTCGCTCTGCTGCACCCAGCCGCTGGCCACGGAGTTGCCCAGCAGGATGTACAACTCGCTCATCAGGGTGCACAGGCTGCGGACCTTGTGCTCGGTGAGCTCGGTCACATGCGCGCCGCGACGCGGCAGGATGGCGATCAGATGGCGGCGCTCGAGAATCAGCAAGGCCTCGCGGACCGAACCACGGCTGACATTGAGGGCCAAGGTGACCTTCTGTTCCTGGATACGCTCCCCAGGCTTGAGATCCCCGCGAATGATACGTTCGGCGAGGTGGTGAGCAATCTGCTCGGCGAGGCTGTCCGGCGCCTTGAACGTCATGGTTTTCCTTCAAAATCTTTAAACGGCACAAGCGGCGCAGTGTAGCGCAATTGCTACATCATCGCGGAGTGCCCCGACAGGGGAATTTGGCATGAAACCAGCAGATAAGTACCGATCAAGGGGTTTCTCGAATGCCGTTCATACTTGCAATGTTGAGCATGGAAAATTCCTGACCTGAAAGTCAGAAAATCATTGACCGAAAAGTCAGACATGACTAAATTCGGCTCAGTTCGCTTAACAACAATAAAGAGTCTGCGAGGCCTTCCGTGATCCAGTTTTTATTCAACCAGGAACTCCGTAGCGAGCACGCCCTGGACCCGAACCTGACCGTGCTCAATTACCTGCGCGAGCACCTGGGCAAATCCGGTACCAAGGAAGGCTGCGCCAGCGGCGACTGCGGCGCCTGCACCGTGGTGGTGGGCGAGTTGCAGACGGATGCGCAAGGCCGCGAAAGCATTCGCTACCGCAGCCTCAACTCGTGCCTGACCTTCGTCTCCGCCCTGCACGGCAAGCAACTGATCAGCGTCGAGGGCCTCAAGCACCAGGGGCAACTGCACAGCGTGCAGCAGGCCATGGTCGACTGCCACGGCTCGCAGTGCGGCTTCTGCACCCCGGGCTTCGTCATGTCGCTGTTCGCCCTGCAAAAAAACAGCAGCCAGCCCGACGCCCATCAGGCCCATGAAGCCCTGGCCGGCAACCTCTGCCGCTGCACCGGCTACCGGCCGATCCTCGCCGCCGCCGAACAGGCTTGTGCCGGCGGACAGAGCGACCAGTTCGACGCGCGCCAGGCCGAAACCATCAGCCGCCTCAAGGCCATCGCCCCCAAGGACACCGGCGAGCTCAACAGCGGTGACAAGCGCTGCCTGGTGCCCTTGACCGTGGCCGACCTGGCCGACCTCTATGACGCCTATCCACAAGCGCGGTTGCTGGCCGGCGGCACCGACCTGGCCCTGGAAGTGACCCAGTTCCACCGCACCCTGCCGGTGATGATCTACGTCGGCAACATTGCCGAGATGAAGCGCATCGAACGCTTCGACGATCGCCTGGAAATCGGTGCCGCCACCGCCCTCACCGACTGCTACGACGCCCTGCGCGCCGAGTACCCGGACTTCGGCGAATTGCTGCAACGCTTCGCCTCGCTGCAGATCCGCAACCAGGGCACCCTGGGCGGCAACATCGGCAACGCCTCGCCCATCGGCGACTCGCCACCACTGCTGATTGCCCTGGGTGCGCAGATCGTCCTGTGCAAGGGTGAAGTACGCCGCACCCTGGCCCTGGAAGACTATTTCATCGATTACCGGGTCACCGCGCGCCGGGACAGCGAGTTCATCGAGAAGATCATCGTGCCCCGGGCCAGCGCCGAGCGGCTGTTCCGCGCCTACAAGGTGTCCAAGCGCCTGGACGACGACATTTCCGCGGTCTGCGCCGCCTTCAACCTGCGCATCGACAACGGCGTGGTCAGCGAGGCGCGCATCGCCTTCGGCGGCATGGCGGCGATCCCCAAGCGCGCCAAGAGCTGTGAAGCCGCGCTGATCGGCGCCCCCTGGAATCAGTCCAGCATCGAGCGCGCCTGTGCCGCGCTGGCAGAAGATTTCACCCCGCTCTCGGACTTTCGCGCGAGCAAGGAATACCGCCTGTTGAGCGCACAGAACCTGCTGCGCAAATACTTCATCGAACTGCAAACACCGCACATCGAGACTCGGGTGACCGCTTATGTCTAACCATCACAAGGTCGAAAAGACTCAAGCCGAACTGAGCGCCCTGTTTCAACAGGACCTGACCAGCGGCGTCGGCCGCAGCGTCAAGCACGACAGCGCCGACAAACATGTGTCCGGTGAAGCCGTGTACATCGATGACCGCCTGGAATTCCCCAATCAGCTGCACGTCTACGCGCGGCTGTCGGACCGGGCCCACGCCAAGGTCATCAGCATCGACACCGGCCCCTGCTACGCCTTCGAGGGCGTGCGCATCGCCATTACCCACGAAGACATTCCGGGCCTGAAGGACATCGGCCCGCTGCTGCCCGGCGACCCGCTGCTGGCCATCGATACCGTGCAGTTCGTCGGCCAGCCGGTGCTGGCAGTGGCCGCCCGCGACCTGGAAACCGCGCGCAAGGCGGCCATGGCCGCGATCATCGAGTACGAGGACCTGGAACCGGTACTGGATGTGGTCGAAGCCCTGCGCAAGCGCCATTTCGTGCTGGACAGCCACACCCATCAGCGCGGCTATTCGGCCGGCGCCCTGGCCAGCGCCGAACACCGCATCCAGGGCACCCTGCATATCGGCGGCCAGGAACACTTCTACCTGGAAACCCAGATTTCCTCGGTAATGCCCACCGAAGACGGCGGCATGATCGTCTACTGCTCGACCCAGAACCCCACCGAAGTGCAGAAGCTGGTGGCGGAAGTGCTCGACGTGTCGATGAACAAGATCGTGGTCGACATGCGCCGCATGGGCGGCGGTTTCGGCGGCAAGGAAACCCAGGCGGCGAGCCCCGCCTGCCTGTGCGCGGTGATCGCCCGCCTCACCGGACAGCCGACCAAGATGCGCCTGCCACGGGTCGAAGACATGCTGATGACCGGCAAGCGCCACCCCTTCTACATCGAGTACGACGTGGGTTTTGACAGCAACGGGCGCCTGCACGGCATCCAGCTGGAACTGGCGGGCAACTGCGGCTGTTCACCGGACCTCTCGGCGTCCATCGTCGACCGGGCGATGTTCCACGCCGACAACGCCTACTACCTGGGCGACGCCACCATCAACGGCCATCGCTGCAAGACCAACACCGCGTCGAACACCGCTTACCGCGGCTTCGGCGGCCCGCAAGGCATGGTCGCCATCGAGGAGGTGATGGACGCCATTGCCCGTCACCTGCACCTGGACCCACTGGCGGTGCGCAAGGCCAACTACTACGGCAAGACCGAGCGCAACGTCACCCACTACTACCAGACCGTCGAGCACAACATGCTCGAAGAAATGACCGCCGAACTGGAGGCCAGCAGCCAATACGCTGAACGCCGCGAAGCCATCCGGTTGTACAACGCCAACAGTCCGATCCTGAAAAAGGGCCTGGCGCTGACCCCGGTGAAATTCGGCATCTCCTTCACCGCCAGTTTCCTCAACCAGGCCGGCGCGCTGATCCACGCCTACACCGACGGCAGCATCCACCTGAACCACGGCGGCACGGAAATGGGCCAGGGCCTGAACACCAAGGTGGCGCAAGTGGTGGCCGAGGTGTTCCAGGTGGACATCGGGCGGGTACAGATCACCGCCACCAACACCGACAAGGTGCCCAACACCTCGCCCACCGCTGCTTCCAGTGGTGCCGACCTCAACGGCAAGGCGGCGCAGAACGCCGCGCAGACCATCAAGAACCGCCTGGTGGAATTCGCCGCGCGCAAGTATCAGGTCAGCGAGGAAGACGTGGCGTTCCACAACGGCCATGTGCGGGTCCGCGAGCACATCCTGACCTTCGAGGAACTGATCCAGCAGGCGTATTTCGCCCAGGTATCGCTGTCCAGCACCGGCTTCTACAAGACCCCGAAAATCTACTACGACCGCGCCCAGGCCCGGGGCCGGCCGTTCTACTACTTCGCTTTCGGCGCGGCCTGCGCCGAAGTGATCGTCGATACCCTGACCGGCGAGTACAAGATGCTGCGCACCGACATCCTGCATGACGTCGGCGCCTCGCTGAACCCGGCCATCGACATCGGCCAGGTGGAAGGCGGCTACATCCAGGGCATGGGCTGGCTGACCACCGAGGAACTGGTGTGGAACGCCAAGGGCAAGCTGATGACCAACGGTCCGGCCAGCTACAAGATCCCGGCGGTGGCCGACATGCCCCTGGACCTGCGGGTCAAGCTGGTGGAAAACCGCAAGAACCCGGAAGACACGGTGTTCCACTCCAAGGCCGTGGGCGAGCCGCCGTTCATGCTCGGCATCGCCGCCTGGTGCGCGATCAAGGACGCGGTGGCCAGCCTCGGCGACTACCGTCACCAGCCGCAGATCGATGCGCCGGCGACTCCGGAACGGGTGTTGTGGGGCTGCGAGCAGATGCGCCGCCTGCGGGCAACCAGCACCGCGCAGCAGCCAGCCGAGCTGGCGCCGCTGTAATGGCCAGCGAGAGTCCCGGACAGACCACCAAGATGTCGAGGTGAACATGTACAACTGGATCAGCGCCCTCGCCGACCTGCAGAACCAGGGAGAGCCCTGCGTACTGGTGACCATCATCGAAGAGCTCGGTTCGACGCCGCGCAATGCCGGCTCGAAAATGGTCGTCAGCGCCACCCGGGCCTTCGACACCATCGGCGGCGGCCACCTGGAATACAAGGCCATGCAGCTCGCCCGGGACATGCTCGCCAGCGGCCAGCAGGGCACCCACCTGGAGCGCTTCAGCCTCGGTGCCAGCCTCGGCCAATGCTGCGGCGGCGCCACGGTGCTGCTGTTCGAACCCATGGGCCAGGTGCAGGCGCAGATCGCCGTGTTCGGCGCCGGACATGTCGGCCGCGCCCTGGTGCCGCTACTGGCCAGCCTGCCCTGTCGGGTGCGCTGGATCGACTCCCGGGAACAGGAGTTTCCGGAACAGATGCCCCCGGGCGTGCACAAGATCGTCAGCGAAGAGCCGGTGGAAGAAATCGACAACCTGCCTCCTGGCAGTTACTGCATCGTCATGACCCATAATCACCCGCTGGACCTGGAGCTGACCGCCGCCCTGCTCAAGCGCAACGACTTTGCCTATTTCGGCCTGATCGGCTCGAAGACCAAGCGGGTCAAGTTCGAGCATCGCCTGCGCGATCGCGGTTTCGACACCGTCACCTTGCAGCGCATGCGTTGCCCGATGGGGCTCGCTGAAGTCAAAGGCAAGTTGCCCGTGGAAATCGCCATTTCCATCGCCGGTGAGATCATCGCCACCTATAACGCCCATTTCGGCCAGCCCAGCGCCAGCGCCGAACCCATTGCCAAACTGCTGCCGGCTTCGCGCCGCAGTCAGGCTTCGAACTGAAACGCCACACACCGAGAATCCCCATGCCTTTAACGCGCAAAGCCTACCGAGCCGCCATCCTGCACAGCATCGCCGACCCGGCCGAAGTCGGCATCGAAGCCTCCTACGAGTATTTCGAAGACGGCCTGCTGGTGGTCGAGGACGGCCGGATCAGCGCCCTCGGCCACGCCAGCGAACTGCTGGCCAAGCTGCCCGCCGAGGTGCAGGTCGAACACTATCCGAATGCCCTGATCACTCCCGGCTTCATCGACACCCATATCCACCTGCCGCAGACCGGCATGGTCGGTGCCTACGGCGAACAGTTGCTGGACTGGCTGAACACCTACACCTTCCCCTGCGAAAGCCAGTTCGCCAACCAGGCCCACGCCGATGAAGTGGCGGACATTTTCATCAAGGAACTGCTGCGCAACGGCACCACCACCGCCCTGGTGTTCGGCAGCGTGCACCCGCAGTCGGTGAATGCGTTCTTCGAAGCCGCCGAGAAACTCGACCTGCGGATGATCGCCGGCAAGGTAATGATGGACCGCAACGCCCCGGACTACCTGACCGACACCGCCGAATCCAGCTACCAGGAAAGCAAGGCGCTGATCGAGCGCTGGCACGGCAAGGGCCGCCTGCACTACGCGGTGACCCCGCGTTTCGCGCCAACCAGCACCCCGGAACAACTGACCCTGGCCGGCAAACTGCTGACCGAGTACCCCGACCTCTACATGCAGACCCACATCAGTGAAAACCTGCAGGAAATCGAATGGGTCAAGGCGCTGTTCCCGGAGCGCAAGGGCTACCTCGACGTGTACGACCACTACCAACTGCTGGGCGAGCGCTCGGTGTTCGCCCACGGCGTGCACCTGTGCGACGAAGAATGCGCGCGCCTGGCGCAGACCGGCTCGGCCGTGGCCTTCTGCCCGACCTCGAACTTCTTCCTCGGCAGCGGCCTGTTCAACCTGCCGATGGCGGAAAAGCACAAGCTCAACGTCGGCCTGGGTACCGACGTCGGTGGCGGCACCAGCTTCTCGCTGCTGCAGACCCTCAACGAAGCCTACAAGGTCATGCAACTGCAAGGCGCCCGCCTGAGCCCGTTCAAGTCGCTGTACCTGGCGACCCTGGGCGGCGCCCGGGCCCTGCGTCTGGAGGACAAGATCGGCACCCTGCACCCGGGCACCGACGCCGACTTCGTGGTCCTCGACTACCACGCCACGCCGCTGCTCAGCTACCGCCTGAAGCAGGCCAAGAGCATCGCCGAAAGCCTGTTCGTGCTGATGACCCTGGGGGATGACCGCACCGTGCTGCAGACCTACGCCGCCGGCCGCCAAGTCCACCAACGCTAAGCCCGCGCACAAAAAATCCCCCGCTCGCCAATCCGCGAACGGGGGATTTTTCATGCCTGGCCGAACCGCGATGCCGCGTCGGCTAGAAGGTCACTTCCATGTTCAGGGTCGGCGCGCTGGTGCGCGTCCCACGCCCGCCGTCCACCCCGAACTTGTTGTGCCAGTACTCGTAACCGACGCCCAGATAGAGGTTGGGCTTGACGTTCTTGCCTGGCAGCACGGCCACCATCAGCGAACTGCGCAGCAAGGTCTCCGGAGCCGTGTCGCGGTAGTTGTAGTCGTGGCCCTTTTCCCCGGTGTAGTTGATGAAACCCTGGAACTTGGCCGCGTGGCTGCCGACTTCGAAGGGGCGCATCCAGGCCAGGTTCAGCAGGTAGGTGTCATCGAAGGTGTGATCCGGATCCTTGGCCCCGGGGATGCCGGAATGGTTGTTTTCCTTGTAGTACAGCAAGCTCAGGTCAAGAACGCCGACGGTGTTGAACTTCAGGGTCGGACCGAAGACCAGGGCGCGCTTCTTCGCCGAGCCCAGGTTGTTGTTGCGACTGGCATCAAAGCCCAGGGTCAGCGCGTAGTCCTTGATCAGGCCAGTGCCCAGGGGCGTATCCAGGACCCGGGAGGCGAAGAGCTGGTGGCGGTAGACGCCGTAGACTTCGCTGCTGCCCTTGTTGGTGCCCTTGCGCGGATCGTCGCTATCGGAGAGCAGCACGTCCAGGTGCAGGTAGTTGCTGCCGTACTGGTAACCGCTGGCGTGGGTGAAGCTGTAGATGCGCTTGCTGATGTAGTGCGGGTTGTTCGGGTTGGTGAACTCCTTGCCGTACCGAAAGCCGACGCTGTTGTTCATCCACTCCAGGGCGGCCGCTTCCCCTGCTCCAATCAATGTCATCAGCAGGGTTGCGCCTTGTAATGCCTTTTTCATTTTTATTATGTCCTGTGGCGGTGTGGCGTTAGGCAGCTTCGCTGGCTGCCGACCGCACGCAGTATCGGCACAAGCGCCACGGGGCCCAAAGAACAGAATATCGACCAGGGTGCTGCCAAAACGGCAACAGCGCCTGTAACCATGGATTCAGAGCACCGGCTGGCGGCAACTCCGTTCGGCCCGTTCGCGAATGGCGATCTCCTCGCTGAGCAGATGAGCCAGGGCCTCCACCGCGCTGGGCAGTTCGCGCCCGCTGCGGGCGTAGAGCCCAAGGTCGCTGTAGATCCCGCCCTGATCGCTTAGGGGAATGTGCACCAGCTCGCCCTTGCCCAGGTCGGCCTCGATCCCGACCCGGGTCTGGAACGCCACGCCCATGTTGTGCCGGGCCATCTGCCGCGCCAGTTCCATGGAATTGCTCTGCAACGGCGGCTTGTCCAGCAGCCCCAGGCGCTTGTGCAACGGCGCCAGCAGGTGATGGATCGACAGCTCGCTCTTGGCCAGGATCAGGCCGTGCTCGGCGCAGGTGGCGAAGTTGACGCTGCCCCGCTCGGCCAGGGGATGATCGGGACTGACCAGGGCCCCGAGGCGAAAATGCCCGACGCTCAACTGGCGAATCTCCGGTGCGCGGGGCAAGGCGAAGGCCAGGCCCAGGTCGGCGCGACTGTTGATCAGGGCCAGGGGAATCGATTGCGACCCCTGCACCGTGACGCCGATGGTCACCTGCGGGTAGTGCTCGCGCATGCGCTTGAGCACCGAGGGCAGCAGGTCCACGGTGGCCCCTTCCACGGTGGCGATCTCCACGTGCCCGCTGCGCAAGCCACGCAGGGCATCGAACTCCAGGCGCACCCGTTCCAGGTCCTGCAACACCAGATTGACGTGGCGACTGAGGATCTCTCCGGCCAGGGTCAGGCGCAGGCCACCGGGCAAACGCTCGAACAGCGGCGCGCCGATTTCATCCTCGATCTTGAGAATCTGCCGGTTCACCGCCGAGGACGCGACGTTCAGGCGCCGGGCCGCCTCACGAATCGAATGGCAACGACGCACCATGTCGAAGTAATGGATGGCGGAGGAATGAATACGTAGCGTTCGGCCACTCATGCCGCAGGCTCCTTGCGCAGGACCAGAGGCGCACGGACTCGCCGGCCATGCGCATTGAAGCAGGCACTGTATACAATCCTTGATAAAAGTTAAAACAATCTGCCGAAGGACCTGAGGCCAAACAAAAATCCCCCGCTGCGCGAGCCGCGCAACGGGGGATTTTCAGACGGGATCGAGGCTTACAGCTTGGCGCTCGGCCGCCCCGGCTTCTTGGTCTGCAACAGGTGCGAGAACACCGCGTGCAGGTCGTCCGAGGCGCTTTCCTCGTCGAGATTGAGCTTGCTGTCGATGTGATCCATGTGATGCATCATCAGGTTCACCGCCAGCTCGCCGTCCCGGGCTTCGATGGCGTCGATCAGTTGCGTGTGCTCATCGTAGGAACAATGGGAACGGTTGCCACTTTCATACTGGGCGATGATCAGCGAGGTCTGGGACACCAGGCTGCGCTGGAAGCTGATCAAGGGTGCATTCTTCGCCGCCTCGGCCAACTTCAGGTGGAACTCCCCGGACAGGCGGATGCCGGCGCCACGGTCACCCCGGGAAAAGCTGTCGCGTTCCTCGTTGACCATCTGCCGCAACTCCAGCAGTTGCTCGGCGGTGGCGTGCTGCACCGCCAGTTCGGTGATGGCCCGCTCCACCAGGCGCCGGGCGAGAAATACCTGGCGGGCTTCCTCGACACTCGGGCTGGCAACCACCGCGCCACGATTGGGCCGCAGCAGCACCACGCCTTCGTGGGCCAGGCGCGACAGGGCGCGACGGATGATGGTCCGACTGACTCCGAATATTTCTCCCAACGCCTCCTCGCTCAACTTGGTGCCGGGCGCCAGGCGCTGCTCGAGGATGGCCTCAAAGATGTGCGCGTAGACAATATCGTCCTGGGTTCCGCTGCGACCGGCTTTGCCTGCTCGCGGTTGTTTCTTGAGAGGTTGCAACTGTTCGTTCATGGGCACTCGGGTCGGGAGGACTGCGGCGATTTCGGCGTGACTGTAATACGTCACGGTGGGTCGCTGGCAAGTATCGCGTTAAAACAGGGACACATTGTACACAACCACCGGGTATCACTAGTAAAAAGTGTTCATGATCCCCGCACTCTTTCAGCGACTGTATGGCTATTTGTAGTCACGGCTGTATTGCAATGCAAAGTTGCTTTTAAGTTTAGGCTTGAACCCTGAACCCCTTGATCGGCCCATTGCTCGCGCATGATTCGAGCGATGTTCGCTGGACGTGGGTTTTGTGTCTTTCAAGAACAAGGAATAGCAGTAATGTCCGACGCCACCCCCGCGCAATTACGCCCCCTGGCGGACACTTCGCCCTCAGCCATCGTGGCCGGTTTCATCGCCATGATGACCGGCTACACCAGTTCCCTGGTGTTGATGTTCCAGGCCGGACAAGCCGCCGGCCTGACCAGCGGTCAGATTTCTTCGTGGATCTGGGCCATCTCCATTGGCATGGCGATCTGCAGCATCGGCCTGTCACTGCGCTATCGCACCCCAATCACCATCGCCTGGTCGACACCGGGCGCCGCCTTGCTGATCACCAGCCTGTCTGGCGTCACCTACGGCGAAGCCATCGGCGCCTACATCACCTGCGCCGTGCTGGTCACCCTGTGCGGGCTCACCGGCAGCTTCGAACGCCTGGTGAAAAAGATCCCCGCCTCCCTGGCGGCCGCGCTGCTGGCGGGAATCCTGTTCAAGATCGGCAGCGAGATCTTCGTCGCCGCCCAGCATCGCACCGGGTTGGTCCTGGGCATGTTCTTCACCTACCTGGTGGTCAAGCGCCTGTCGCCACGCTACGCGGTACTGGCGGCGCTGCTGATCGGCACGGCCTTGTCGGGCGCCATGGGCTTGCTGGACTTCAGCGGCTTTCACCTGGAGGTGGCGACCCCGGTCTGGACCACGCCGCACTTCTCCCTGGCCGCCACCATCAGCATCGGCATCCCACTGTTCGTGGTGGCCATGACTTCGCAGAACATGCCCGGCATCGCCGTGCTGCGGGCCGACGGCTATCAGGTTCCGGCCTCGCCGCTGATCACCGCCACCGGTTTTGCCTCGCTGCTACTGGCACCATTCGGCTCCCACGGCATCAACCTGGCGGCCATCAGCGCCGCGATCTGCACCGGGCCCCATGCCCATGAAGATCACGCCAAGCGTTACACCGCGGCAGTGTGGTGCGGGATCTTCTACGGCATTGCCGGGGTCTTTGGCGCCACCCTGGCCGCGCTGTTCGCGGCCCTGCCCAAGGAGCTGGTGCTGTCCATCGCCGCCCTGGCGCTGTTCGGCTCGATCATCAACGGCTTGAGCATTGCCATGAGTGAAGTGAAGGAGCGCGAAGCTGCGTTGATCACCTTCATGGTCACGGCGTCGGGGCTGACGCTATTCTCCATTGGCTCGGCGTTCTGGGGAATCGTCGCGGGAGTGGTGACCTTGATGATTCTGAATTGGCGCAGTGCCTGAAGGGCTTCGCCGGCCAGCCGGCGAATAGCGCCCACGACAAACCCCGGGGCTGGCCCGTGGCAGAGGCAAGAAACACAAGGGAAATTCGACAGGCCGCCCAAGCAGGGCAGCAACGCATGAGCGGCCCGGACGGGCCGCTCATGCATGACATCACGCGACTGGGTTGATCGCGTTGTCCGGGTACCAGACGTCCAGCAGCGGGCTGACTTCAACGTTGGTCAGCTCGGTGCGTGCCTTGAGCCAGGCTTCAACCTTGGCACGCTGCTCTTCGCTCACGGAACCGCGCTTGCTCAGGCAAACCAGACCGAAGTCATCGCCGCCTACATAGCCCAGGCCGTTGGCTTCCATCGCTTCTTTGAGGAATGCGTCGAGGAAAGCGTCAATAGCTTCGTCAGCCAGATCTTCTTTGAAATCCAGGTTCAGCTCAAAACCCAGCTCCTGAAATTCATCTACGCAGAGTTTTTTGCGCAGACGGCGGGAACGGTTAGTGGCCATGGAACAATCCTCATAAGTAATAACGGGCGGCACTTTACCAGTTTAGGCAAGCGATTGCCTGACTCTATGAGGACGCGGTCGTACCATTGGTAAAAAAAATACCGCCCCGGCGGCCCGTGGCACGGCACAAGCCGCTATACCTTGGGGCATAATGCCGACACTTTCATGACCACTGAGGGATTTTATCTGCATGCCCTCGTCTTTTTTCCCCTCGACTGCAGGGTTCCATTTCATATGATCAAATCGTTGCGTCCTCTTCTGCTGGCCAGTGTTTTCCTCCCCCTGGCCTTCCCTGCTTCCGCGGCCCCGGTCAATACCACCCTGACACCCAAGGTCCAACAAGCCCTCAAAGCCAGCAAACTGCCGGACAACGCCCTGTCGCTGGTGATGATTCCCCTGAACGGCCCGGGCACCCCGACGATTTTCAACGCCGATGTATCCGTCAACCCGGCCTCCACCATGAAGCTGGTCACCACCTACGCGGCCCTGGAAATGCTCGGCCCGACCCACCAGTGGAAGACCGAGTTCTACACCGACGGCACCCTCAGTGGCGGCATCCTCAATGGCAACCTGTACCTCAAGGGCGGCGGCGACCCCAAGCTGAACATGGAAAAGCTCTGGCTGCTGATGCGTGACCTGCGAGCCAATGGCGTGCAGCAAGTCACCGGCGACCTGGTGCTGGATCGCAACTACTTCGTGCAACCGCAACTGCCGGAATTCAACGACGACGGCAACGACGAGAACAAACCGTTCCTGGTCAAGCCCGATGCGCTGATGGTCAACCTCAAGGCCCTGCGTTTCGTCGCTCGCAACGATTCCGGGCGCGTGCTGGTGTCGGTGGAACCGCCGATCGCCAAGATCCGCATCGACAATCAGGTCAAGGCGGTCAACACCAAGCAGTGCACCGGCGATGTGCGCTACAACCCGGTGCCCCAGGCCGACGGCAGCGTGCTCGTCACTGTGGGTGGCCAGCTGGGTGACGGCTGCAGCTCCCAGACTTACCTGTCGCTGCTGGACCACGCCACCTACACCGCCGGCGCGGTGCGGGCGATCTGGAGCGAACTGGGCGGCAGCATCCAGGGCCAGGATCGCCTGGCGGCAGTGCCCAAGGACGCCAAGGTCCTGGCCCGGGCCTTCTCTCCGGACCTGGCGGAAATCATCCGCGACATCAACAAATACAGTAACAACACCATGGCCCAGCAGTTGTTCCTGAGCCTGGGAGCCAAGTACCGCAATGAAGCCGATGGTGATGACGCCAAGGCCGCCCAGCGCGTGGTGCGCCAGTGGCTGGCGAAGAAAGGCATCACCGCGCCGCACCTGGTGATGGAGAACGGCTCTGGCCTGTCCCGCGCCGAACGGGTCAGCGCCCGGGAAATGGCCGGCCTGCTGCAAGCCGCGTGGAAGAGCCCCTACGCCGCCGAGTTCATCAGTTCGATGCCGATTGCCGGCATGGACGGCACCATGCGCAAGCGCCTCAAGCGCACCGCCATGTCCGGTGAAGCCCACATCAAGACCGGCACCCTGAACACCGTCCGCGCCATCGCCGGCTACAGCCGCGATGACAACGGCAACACCTGGGCAGTGGTCGCCATCCTCAACGATCCACGGCCGTTCGGTGCCTCTTCGGTGCTGGATCAGGTGCTACTGGATCTGTATCGCCAGCCCAAACTGGCCAGCAGCGCTTCGCCGCTGTAACGCCCCTGGCCCTACGGCGGCGGATGCCCTGCGCCGCCGTCGCCGTTCAGGGAAACTCGGCCTGGACCCGATCGCGACCGGCCTGCTTGGCGGCATAGACCCCGGAGTCGGCCCGCAGCAGCAGGCCATCCGCCCCCTCGCCCTCGCGCCAGCTGGCGATACCGAAACTGGCGGTGACCCTGCCCACCGGCGCGATGGGCGAACTGCGCAAGCCTTGCCACAGCTCCTGGGCCAGGATCAGCGCCTGTTCAGCACTGGTGTCCGGACACAGGACCATGAACTCCTCACCTCCCAGACGGCAGAACACATCGGTGCGTCGCAGGCGCCGGCCAATGCGCTCGCACAGCCCGCGCAGCACCTGGTCCCCCACGCCGTGACCGTGCTGGTCGTTGATCCGCTTGAAATGGTCGACATCCAGCATGATCACCGCCATTTGGCCTCCGCCGCGCTCCAGGCGCTGCATTTCGCTCTGCAACTGCTCCTGGAAATAGCGCCGGTTGTGGATCCCGGTCAGCGAGTCGGTGACCGACAAGGCCCGCAGTTCTTCCTCGACCCGCTTGAGATCGGAGATGTCCGAGATATAGCCGTGCCATAGAACACCGCCGCCACTCAGGCTTTCCGGGGTCGCCGCCCCACGCATCCAGCGCAACCCGCGTTGCGGCAGGCAGACCCGGTATTCCTCGCGCCATGGACTCAATTGCTGTGCGGAAATGCGGATCGACTCGCGTACCCGCTGCACGTCCTCGGGATGGATGCGCTCGAACACCGCCCCGGCATCCTCCTGCAGCAACTGCGGCTCGATCTCGTAGATCTCGCGAATGCCATCGCTGGCGTAGGTAAAGCTGGCATGGCCATCGGCGTCCAGCTTGAACTGGTAGATGCCACCGGGAACATGGGCACTGAGCCTGTTCAACAAGCGGTCCCTGGCCGCCAGGGCTTCATACACCCGCTTGCGCTCGGTGATGTCGATGCAAATGGCCAGGTGGCCGATCCACAGCCCCTGATCGTCCAGCACCGGGGTGGCCAGCATGTTCACTTGCAGGTGGCTGCCGTCGCGTCGTACCAGGGTCCATTCCCGGGCCTCATGCCCACCGGCCATGCCCTCTTCCACCAGCATCGCCTGGGACACCTCGATGGGCTTGCCATAGCGCTGACTGAGGCTGTGGGCCCAACTTTCCAGCTCCTGGGGCAGGTGCAGGCTTTCCAGGGTCAGGTGGCCCACCGCTTCGCTGCTGCGGTAACCCAGCATTTGCTCGGCGCCGGCGTTGAAGGTGCTGATGACCCCGCGCAAGTCGGTGGCGATGATCGCCACCTGGGTCGCGGCATTGAGCACGCTGCGCAACTGGCTGTGGGTCCCGCGCAGTTCCTGCTCGCGACTGCGCAGCTCACGGGTGCGCTGTTCGACCAGGGCCAGGGCCCGTTGCCGCTGACTCACCAGCACGTAGAGCAAGGCGCTGAGCAGCAGGCTGAGCAAGCTGCCGAGGATCACCAGGCTGGTCAATGAAGAATGATTGGCATGCAGGAACGCCGCGCTGGGGCGGATTTGCACTTGATAATCCCGGTCCGCCAGACGCAGCAAACGGCTGGCGCTCAGGTGACTGGTGACCGGCGGGTTGCTCGATTCATACAGCACTTCATGCTGGCCCTCGACGGACAGATCGAGAATCCGCACCGACAGGTTGTCGCTGGCCGCGGTCGGCAAGCCGTCCGCCACCAGTTGTCGCAGACTGATCACCGCCAGCACATAGCCATAAGGCCTGGCCTCTGGCGAAGAACCATCCTGGGGGCGCCTGACCGGCGCCGCCAGCAGCACCCCGCGAGCATAACCCGGGTCTACCGCCACCAGATTCATGGGCGGCGAAACCGCCAGGCCGTTGAGTGCCCGGGCACGCTCCAGCGTGGCCCGACGCAGCGGCTGGGCCAGCAGGTCATACCCCAGGGGCGAGCCCAACGGGCTCTGGGTCTGGCTGTAGAGCACCGGCGCGTAGTCATCCTGGTCAGCGGCCGGCTCCATCTGCCCCGCCGCGTTCAACTGCACGATGGCGAAACCGGGCTGTCCCTCACGGCGCACCGCCTGCTCGAAGGCCGCCCGCTGGGCACGACTGATCAGCGGCGCAAAGGCATAGGCCTGGGTACGACGCAACAGCGGCTTGGCGTAACCCTCGAAGTCGTGGCGAGTCACATGATCGGAATTGACAAAGAAACGCCGCAAGCCGTCCAGGCGTTGCTCCTGGTCTTGAAAGCGCTCTTCGATGCGGCTGTAGCGTTCGCTGGCCAGCAATTGAAAGCGCTGGCGCAACTGCTGCTGGTTCAGGTTGTAGGTGGACCAGGCCAAGAGTCCGGTGAGAATGCTGCCCGCGAGCAACACCAGCACCGCCACCAGCCAGGCCGAAACCTCTTCACTAATGAAACCCAGGATTTTCGGGCGTACCACATGCAACGGCATAAGTAGAACTCATCACGCCAGCGAGTTTGGGTGTCATCCGGATCAAGTGAGAGTTATAGCCATTAGCCATTAATTTGACCAGCGCTATACAGGCCCCAAAGCCCGAATAATCGGGCCTTGGGGACTTATCCGGCCATCAGCGGGCAGTGATTTTCCAGGCCCGGTGAATCTTGCTGTTACGGGCAAAATCCGGGTCGATGGTCTTTGCCGTGATCTCTTCGACCTGATAGCGCGTCGCCAGGTTCTCATCCAACTGGAACTTGCGGAAGTTGTTGGAGAAGTACAGCACGCCGCCCGGA
Source organism: Pseudomonas protegens (assembly GCF_013407925.2). Classification (NCBI taxonomy): domain Bacteria; kingdom Pseudomonadati; phylum Pseudomonadota; class Gammaproteobacteria; order Pseudomonadales; family Pseudomonadaceae; genus Pseudomonas; species Pseudomonas protegens. Next base: position 1,167,902 of record NZ_CP060201.1, read on the forward strand.
GCCAGGCGCGCCATGGCCAGGTCCAGCAACTGCACCTGGTCGCGCTGCACGTCGAACACCCCCTCCATGCGCTTGGAGTTGGAGAAGGTCGGCGGGTCGATGAAGATCAGGTCGAACTCATCGCGGCAACTGTCCAGCCAGGCCATCACGTCGCCCTGCTCCAGACGGTTCTTGTCGGAGAAACCGTTGAGGGAGAAGTTGCGTCGCGCCCAGTCCAGGTAGGTCTTTGACAGGTCGACACTGGTGGTGCTGCGGGCGCCGCCCTTGGCCGCATGCACGCTGGCGGTGGCGGTGTAGCAGAACAGGTTGAGGAAGCGCTTGCCGGCGGCCTCTTTCTGAATCCGCATGCGCATCGGCCGGTGATCGAGGAACAGCCCGGTATCCAGGTAGTCGGTAAGGTTCACCAGCAGCTTGACCCCGCCTTCGCGGACTTCGGTGAACTGGCCCTGGGCACTCTGGCGCTCGTACTGCTTGGTGCCGCTCTGGCGCTCGCGACGCTTGATCACCACCCGGCTCTTGTCCACGTTCAGCGCCTGGGGAATCGCCGCCAGGGCATCGAACAGACGGGCCTGGGCCTTCTCCGGGTCCACCGACTTGGGCGCGGCGTACTCCTGCACGTGCACCCAGTCCTGATACAGATCGATGGCCAGGGAGTATTCCGGCATGTCGGCGTCATAGACCCGGTAGCATTCGACGCCTTCGCGCTTGGCCCACTTGCCCAGCAACTTGAGATTCTTCTGCAGGCGGTTGGCGAACATCTGCCCGCCTTCGCTCAGGCGTGCCTGCTCGACCACCGGGGCCGGAGCCGGTGCCGGCTTGATCGGATTGCCATTCTTGTTGAACTGGCGCACGGGTGCCTCGTCCGCGGCGGCCTGGGCCTGCTCGCGTTCCACCTGACGCTGTTCGGCGGTGCGCCGCTCGCCGGTGACGAACTGATCCGGCAGCACCTTGATCAGCAGCAGCTTGCACGGCAAGGCGCCGTTCCAGAACGAGTACTGCTTGTGGCTGCGGATGCCCATGCGCTTGCCCAGGTCCGGAGCGCCGGTGAACACCGCCGCCTCCCAGTTGAGGCAGGCCTGACGCAGGCGCTCACCAAGGTTCTGGTAGAGGTACAGCAGGCTGGCTTCATCACCCAGGCGCTCGCCGTAGGGTGGGTTGCAGATCACCAGGCCTTTCTGGTTCTGGTCCGGGCGCGGCTCGAAGGTGCCGACTTCGCCCTGGTAGATCTTGATCCAATCGCTCAGCCCGGCACGCTCGACGTTGTTGCGGCCCGGCTGGATCAGGCGCGGATCGGCCTCATAACCACGGATCCACAGCGGCGGCTTGGCCAGGCCGGCCTGAGCCCGGGCCAGCGCTTCATCATGCAGCTTGCGCCACAGCGCCGGTACGTGGCCGAGCCAGGCGGTAAAGCCCCACTGCTCGCGCTTGAGGTTGGGCGCGATGTCTGCGGCGATCATCGCCGCTTCCACCAGGAAGGTGCCGACACCGCACATCGGGTCGGCCAGGGCGCCGCCGTCTGCGGCGATGCGCGGCCAGCCGGCACGGATCAGGATCGCCGCCGCCAGGTTTTCCTTGAGCGGCGCGGCGCCTTGCTGCAGGCGATAGCCACGCTGGTGCAGGCTGTGGCCGGACAGATCCAGGGAAAGAATGGCTTCGCCGCGATCCAGGCGCAGGTGGATGCGCAGGTCCGGGTTGAGCTTGTCCACCGAAGGACGCTCGCCGGTCGGGGTACGCAGCTTGTCGACGATGGCGTCCTTGACCTTCAAGGCGCCGAAGTGGGTGTTGTCGATCCCCGAACCGTGGCCGCTGAATTCCACCGCCAGGGTGCCGTCGGCCAGCATGTGATCCTGCCAGTCGACATCCAGCACGCCGTGGTAGAGGTCCTCGGCATCCTTCATCGGGAAGCGCTTGAGCACCAGCAGCACCCGATTGGCCAGGCGCGACCACAGGCACAGGCGATAGGCCGTCTCCATGTCGGCCATGCCGCGCACGGCAGAAGTGTGCTCACGCGCTTGCTCAAGGCCAAGCCCGACGGCTTCCTCGATCAGCAGGCCTTCAAGGCCTTTGGGGCAGGTGAGGAAGAGTTCGTAACGATCCGACATGGGAATACCAAGGCCTTTAGCAATAAGTGAACGGGCAACGCATCGCCCGCTCGGTTTTCAGTCAAGCGCTTTTCTTCAAGAGCGCTCGTGTGGCACGAAACTGTGCCGTCCCACCCCGGCAGGCAGGCTTTCTTGCAGGGCAAAAGAGCTTGGAGGCCGGGACAGATAAAAAGTCAGGGCAACAAAATGACATAAGTCGACCCTTCGTCGAATAGTAGTTGAGTGCAACCGTTCGACATTCTCACTAAAGCATTAACCCCATCATCTAGTGAGAGGCTGATCACACCGGGCTTTGCCTGACAAACAGGATACAAAACCACCCCGGCTTATGGCCTGGACAGCAATATCGTTACGTCCTTATGACAAAACGATCATTCACTTGCTGTGACCTATTGGTTAGAACTCACCACAGGTTGGCGCCGCAACGGCGTCAACATCAAGGCTCGCCACGCCGGCAGCGAGCACCAACGGCAGAGACATTCTGCCCGACCTCAGAAGAAGGTCGACGGGACATAAAGCAGTCAACAAGTGAGGGAAACACCCTATGAGAAGACTAAAGCGTGATCCGTTGGAAAGAGCGTTTTTACGCGGATATCAGTATGGCGTTAATGGCAAATCCCGTGAGCTTTGCCCATTTACTCTACCGTCGGTACGCCAAGCCTGGATCAACGGCTGGCGCGAAGGACGCGGCGACAACTGGGACGGTATGACAGGCACTGCGGGCATCCACAGACTCAACGAACTTCGCGCTGTCGGCTGATCAGGGCACATTCCGACACCTACAACTTGAATAGATGACGACTTAACCACGCACGCCCCATCCGGGCGGCGGGCTTCGGCCCAGGGGCTCCTTCGAGGAGCCCTTTTTTATGACTGCGCTGGCGCCCGTTCTTACCGGCCCATGGCCGCGATAGCATCCACCGACTCGCGAATCAACGCCGGCCCCTTGTAGATAAAGCCCGAATACAGCTGCACCAGGCTGGCGCCCGCGGCGATCTTCTCAGCCGCGTGCTTGCCTTCGGTGATGCCGCCCACGGCAATGATCGGCAAGCGACCGGCCAGTTCGGCGGCCAGGACCTTGACCGTGTGGGTGCTCTTGTCGCGCACCGGCGCGCCAGACAGGCCGCCAGCCTCATCACCGTGCTCCATGCCTTCGACGCCTTCGCGACTCAAGGTGGTGTTGGTGGCGATCACCGCATCCATGCCGGTTTCCAGCAAGGCCCGGGCCACTTCCATGGTTTCTTCGTCGCTCATGTCCGGCGCGATCTTGATCGCCAGCGGCACACGCTTGCCGTGAATGGACGCCAGCTCCTGCTGACGCTGGCTCAGGGCCGACAGCAGCTGCTTGAGGGACTCGCCGAATTGCAGGCTGCGCAGGCCCGGAGTGTTGGGCGAACTGACGTTGACCGTGACATAGCTGGCATGGGCGTAGACCTTGTCCAGGCAGATCAGGTAGTCGTCCACCGCCCGCTCCACCGGCGTGTCGAAGTTCTTGCCGATATTGATCCCCAGCACGCCCTTGTATGACGAGGCCGCAACCCGCGCCAGCAGGTTGTCGACCCCCAGGTTGTTGAAGCCCATGCGGTTGATGATGGCTTCGGCCTGGGGCAGGCGGAAGATCCGCGGCTTGGGGTTGCCCGGTTGCGGACGCGGGGTGACGGTGCCGATCTCGACAAAACCGAAGCCCAGCTGGGCAAAGCCGTCGATGGCCGCGCCGTTCTTGTCCAGGCCGGCAGCCAGACCCACCGGGTTGGCAAACTCCAGGCCCATGACCTTGACCGGCAACTGCGCCGGCGCCTTGCACAGCAGACCGTTAAGCCCCAAACGCCCGCCCGCACCGATCAGGTCCAGGGACAGATCGTGGGAGGTTTCCGGGGAGAGTTTGAACAGCAGCTGGCGGGCCAGGGTATACATGGGCGGGATGAACTCGGTTGGCGGCGAAATTGGCCGCCGATTATAGCCGCGCCAGGGGCTTGCAGGCGAGACGCAGAAGCAAATCCCCGGCAATGGCATATGCCTTGCCCCCCCCCCTTTGGGTATCAAACCCGGACCAATGGCGTCTCGGGCTCAAGAGCAACGGCGTCGCCTCCTGCGCGGGCTTGCTCCGGCCTGCGGGGGCGACGCTTTTTTATGCAAGGTGCCCCGTCATGCCCTGAAGCCTACGCCGGCCAAGCCTGAACCGGGACTCTGGCAGGGCAAATCGCAGGCAAAGAAAAACCCGGCCTAAGCCGGGCTTTTCCAAGCTACAAGGCTAATTACTTAGCTTGAGCTTCAACCGAGGCTTCTACGCGACGGTTGATAGCGCGACCAGCTTCAGTTGCGTTGTCGGCAACTGGGCGGGACTCACCGTAACCAACGGATTGAACGCGGTTAGCGCCAACGCCGTACTGGTTGACCAGAACTTGTTTAACGGCGTTTGCACGACGCTCAGACAGCTTCTGGTTGTAAGCGTCAGGACCGACGGAGTCAGTGTGACCTTCAACAACGGTGGTGGTCTGTGGGTACTGCTTCATGAAGTCAGCGAGGTTCTTGATGTCAGCGTAGCTGTTAGGCTTGACGACCGACTTGTCGAAGTCGAACTTCACGTCCAGCTCAACACGAACAACTTCAGCAACTGGAGCTTCTGGAGCTGGTTCTGGAGCTGGAGCAGGTGCTGGAGCAGGTGCTGGAGCAACTTTGCCGCCGCTGCCACCGAAGTTCACACCCAGGCCGATAGTAGGAGCGTAGTCCCACTTGCCGTTGTCCAGCTTGTAGTCAGCTTCAACGCCGGCACGGGCGAACAGGTTGTCGGTGAAGTAGTACTTAACACCAGCGCCTGCAGTCAGGAAAGTCGACTGGTCGCGGCCGCTGTGACCGTCAGCGATCACGTTGGTCATGCTCTTGTGAGCAACACCGCCGGAAACGTATGGACGCAGAGCGTCACCCACGGTACCAAAGTGGTACTGAGCGTTCAGGCCGAAGTTGTCGCCCTTGATCTTCTGGTTACCAGTACCGTCGTTAGAACGGGTGTGGTTGGTCGTGTCGTAGGTAGCGTTCAACGACAGATCGTCGGTCAGGAAGTAACCGATCGATGCGCCAGGGTTGAAGCCGTCTTCAACGTGTTTAACGCTGTCGTTGTACTGTTTTTTGTAAAACAGTTCACCCTCGACCGCGCCTTGGCCTTGCGCCAGAACGCCGAACGAAGTCACGGCAACAATAGAACCAATGGCAATGCCCAAGGTGTTTTTCAGTTTCATCCGTTAAATCCCCATCTGGTGATTGTAAAGCAGTCCCACATACCGGGGGACAACTCGGCGGTAAGTCTATCAGAACTCACCTAGACGTAAGAGATATTTGCGCCGAACTAAGTTTCAGCAATGCCTGCAAATTTCTCACGCAATTTATCAAGAGCACGTTTGTAACGCATTTTTGTAGCACTCAACCCCATGTGCATGATGTCTGCGATCTCCTGGAACTCCAGCTCTGCGACAAATCGTAGCACCAGGATTTCCCGGTCAATCGGGTTCACATGCACTAACCAGCGGTCAAGTCCGCCCTTTTCCTCTGGTTTTGGCGCCTTCTCTTCAGAGGCCTCCTCGAGGGGGTCAAGACTTAAAGCGTCCATCAACCGACGCTTGCGCCGCTCCTTGCGATACTGCGTGATGCATTCGTTGTACGTGATGCTATATAGCCATGTCTTGAACTTCGATTTACCCTCAAAGTTCTTAAGGCCATACAGCACCTTCAACATCACTTCCTGACAGACATCATCCGCATCACGATCGTTCCCCAGATAACGTGCACAAACATTAAATAGGGTCCGCTGATAGCGTCGCATCAACTCTTCATAGGCGCGTGTTACGTGAAACAGCTCCGTATGTGAGCGCGCAACCAACTCCTCATCAGAGAGCTCACGGGGGTCATAGCGCGTGGATAGCGATTGGGTTTTATTCAAAACGAGTCGTGCCGACAGTCAGGTCAATGTCCGCCGCTGCCCGATGAGGGCATTTTGCGGCGGCATACATTAGCAGGGTTTGCCGGGTTAGCGGCTACTTACATGCTGCTCCAGCAGGATCCGATTGGACAGAGAGACTAGCTCACCCTCCTCGGTCAGCAATGTAGTTTTAACCGTGCCGATCTCTTCGATCTGGCCTTCGACCTCACCAACACGTACTTGTTGCCCAACCTGGTACAACTCACGCACATAGATTCCCGCAAGAATCTGTCCGGCAATTTCCCGGCTTCCCAAACCCATGGCCAGCGCAACGGCCAGACCAACGGTAATCAATACGATCACGATCACATGGTTGAGCAGGTCGGTTTTGACCTCCAACTGACTGATCGCCACCGAAATACTGATGATGATCACCAGCCCCTGGGCAATGCGCCCCAGGCCACTGGCGTAATCCAGGCCTACGCCTTCTGCTGCTCCACGCACCAGGCCATTGGCCAGTTGCGCCAGCAGAACCCCGACCAACAGCACCAGCGCAGCACCGAAAACCTTCGGCAAATACAGCGCAAGCATGTCGAGCGTAGCCGAAACTCGCTCAAGGCCCAGGGACTCAGCAGCAGAAACCAGAAAAATAAGCAGCACGAACCAATAGACAATCTTGCCGATCAAGGTCGAGATCGGCACTTGCAGGCCGGCGCGGGACAGCAATTTGGTCAAGCCGGTACCGCCCATCAGACGGTCCAGGCCCAGCTTGGCCAGCAATTTCGACAACAGGGTATCGAGCAGCTTGGCCACCACGAAGCCCAGCAACAGCACCACCAACGCGCCGAACAGGTTCGGAATGAAGTTCGCCACCTTGGTCCACAAGGCAGTCATCGCCGTGACGAGGCTCTGCGTCCAGAGATCAAGTTCCATATTCAATCAGCCTTATCAGCAGTGCGAGCAGAAGATTTACGACGGGATACCGGCGCGATATGGGCCGATCCATTATTCAAGGCGATCATCAGCGCCGGCAGCCACCGGCCCAGCAGACTGAACAGATCCCCCGCCCCAACCTGACGGTTGGCGGTTTTCAGTACGCGGCCCAGGCAGGCATCATCATCGCGGCTCGATGGCGAGGCTTTGAGCATGTCACGCAAAGACTGTTCAAACGGATCGTGCATACGCACCTCTGGTGATGTCTGGAAAAGACGCGATCAGATTTATTCGGGTCACATGACGCATCATCACACCCAGCGCAAACGGCGGAACAACCACCATTGTCCGAGGGCCACCGCCACCAGCAGCAGGCAGGCGATGATGAATCCGTAGGGGCTCGCAGAGAACGGAATCCCGCCGACGTTGATCCCCAGAAGACCGGTGAGAAAACTCATGGGCAGGAAGATCCCGGTGATGATCCCGAAGCGGTACATGGTGCGATTCATGCGCACGCTCAAGCGGCGGTCTTCGGCCTCCAGCACAAGCCCCACGCGCTCTCGGGTCAGTTCCAGCTCTTCCAGGTAACGGGTCAGACTGTTGTGCAACTCGTTCCAGTAGTCACCATCGTCGACGGCGAACCAGGGCAGTTTTATCCGGCTCAACTGGGCAAAAATATCCCGTTGCGGAGCCAGGAAGCGCTTCAGCCCGGCAGCCCGGCGCCGGATCTGCAAAATGCTGCCGTGCTCCGGGGTATACCGTTCGTCGGCATCCAGTTTTTCTTCTTCGACATCGACCACTTCAGACAGGTCGCTGACCAGATGCTGCACCTTGTGCGTCAGAAACTCGGCCATATAAAGAAGCAGTTCGGCAGCGGTTTTCGGCCCCTTGCCTTCGGTCAGTTGCAGCAAAAGCTCATCAGTGGCGCGCAAAGGCCGCAGACGCAGGGAAATCACCCGCTGGGAAGACGCGAAGATCCGCACCGACACCATATCTTCAGGTTCGGCCCCCGGATTGAGATTGATGCCGCGCAAAAACAGCAGCAACTCCGAGTCGGGCAAGGACAGCAGGCGCGGCCGGGTATTTTCCTCCAGCAGCAGATCACAGCTGAACTCGCTCAAGCCGCTGGAACGACGCAGCCAGGTCTGGGTCTGCGGATGACTGCGATCCCAGTGCAGCCACAGGCTTTCATGGGCCTGCAGCTGCAGATCGTCGAGCTCAGTCCGGGCTATCGAACGCGCACCACCTTCACCATCCAGCACCAGGGCATGCACCAGCCCCCATTGCGCGTTGTCTTCCTCGAACATCCTCATCCCTTGTCAGGCCAACGGTTTATTCAGGCATCTTCAGTGGGCTTGGCGACACGATGACGCCATTGTTGTCGGCGTAGACATACTCACCCGGACGGAAAGTCACACCGGCAAAGGTCACTGCCACATTGAGATCGCCGATACCGCGCTTGTCGGTCTTCATCGGATGACTGGCCAGGGCCTGAACCCCGAGATCGGTCTGGGCAATGACATCCACATCCCGGATGCAGCCGTAGATCACCAGGCCTTCCCAGCCATTTTTCGCCGCCTTCTCGGCCAGCATGTCCCCCAGCAGCGCGCGGCGCAGGGAACCGCCGCCATCGACCACCAGCACCTTGCCGTGTCCCTTGAGTTCCACTTGCTCCTTGACCAGCGAGTTGTCCTCGAAGCACTTGATGGTGACGATTTCACCACCAAAGGAATCGCGACCGCCGAAGTTGCTGAACATGGGTTCAACCACCTGCACCAGGTCGGGATAGGCGTCGCACAGGTCGGGAGTGAGGTAATGGTTCATCGAGAAACTCCTGTAGCAGAAAGAACACGATCGAAGGTATCGGCCATTTCAGGGGCCATTCTGGACCTACGAGCCCGGCAAGCCGATGTTTAACCTGCCCCTTGAAAGGAACCGGTCAGCCTGTCGCGAATCGGCAGCCATGCCACCTGAACGGAAAGTCGACTCAATAACTGAATGTGACCAGAACAGCGCAATGCGTCATATCTTAGCCGCAAGCGCTATCCAACGAAATGCCCTTGTCAGAGCCCTCGCCTCAAACCTCAGCCGCCTGCTCGGCAGCAGAAGCCAGCAACGGCGTCTGCTGATCGTGCAGCCAGCGCGCCACCAGCGGCCAGACCTCGGCCTGCGCCGGCTTGCTTACCAGCATCTCGACATGGCCGAAATTGCTACTGAACCCTAGCTCACGGCCCAGGCAGATAAATTGTTTCTGCTCACTGGCCAGTTGATCGAACAACTTGCGACAGGCCCAGGTTGGATCCTGATGGTCCCCCGCCGCACTCACCGCCAGCACCGGCACCGTCACCTCCGTCAGCCCGGCCCACCAGTCCTTGTCGGCATCGCCAAAGCGACCGAACAAGCCGTGCCAGCGCATGCTTTCCAGGGCCAGGCCGATGGGCTCGTCTTCCGGCCCGCGCTTGAGCCGGGAACCGGACAACTGGGCAAAACGCTTGATGAGCAGGCGCCCGCCCCACTCCACCATGGGGATTTTCAACGGCCAGTAGGTACGACTGATCTGGGTCCCGAAAAACGCCGCCGAGGCCACACCGGCCTCCCCCAGGTACTGCCCGCCCAGCGCCGCCGCCAGCGTGGTGCCTCCCAGGGAATGACCGATCCAGTGGGGAATCTGGGCGCTTTGCTCACGGACAAAGGCGGCAATCGCCGGCAGGTCGTAACGCGCGTAGTCGGCTACCCGGTTCTTGCGGTAGTCGGCATTGCGCCGCGACAAGCCATGGCCGCGCATCTCGGGAATCCATACATCGAAACCGGCACGGGCCAGGTAGGCGCCAAGGCCCACGCCCTTGGGCGAATACCAGAAGCGCCGGTTGGAAAAGCTGCCGTGGAGCAGAACCACAGGCACGCCCCGGGCTTGCGGCTCATCCGCCAGCCCCAGGCGGGTGACGGCCAGTTCGACCGAAGGGTCCGGGCTGTTGCCGGGTTTCAAGCGATAGACATCTTCGCTGAGGTCGCCTCGACGCTCGGCACTGATCAAGGCGACGGGAAATAGGTTGCTGCTGCTTTGCATATTCTTCTTGCACAAAAAAGGGCGGCATCCAGAAGAAGCACGCCCTGCTTGAATCTTCAAGAGCCGGTCCGCCGAGGCGCAACCGGCTCTTCGTTCACCGATTACGCCGCGCCCTGACCTTCGGCCAGGAAGAACCAGGTTTCCAGCACCGAGTCCGGGTTCAGCGAAACGCTTTCAATGCCCTGCTCCATCAGCCACTTGGCCAGGTCCGGGTGGTCCGAAGGCCCCTGGCCGCAGATGCCGATGTACTTGCCGGCCTTGTTGCAGGCGGCGATGGCATTGGCCAGCAGCTTCTTGACCGCAGGATTACGCTCGTCGAACAGGTGGGCGATGATCCCCGAGTCACGGTCCAGGCCCAGGGTCAGCTGGGTCAGGTCGTTGGAGCCGATGGAGAAACCATCGAAGTACTCGAGGAACTCCTCGGCCAGGATGGCGTTGGACGGCAGTTCGCACATCATGATCACGCGCAGGCCGTTTTCGCCGCGCTTGAGGCCATTTTCAGCCAGCAGATCAACCACTTGGCTGGCTTCGCCCAAGGTGCGCACGAACGGCACCATGATTTCGACGTTGGTCAGGCCCATCTCGTTGCGCACGCGTTTCAGCGCACGGCATTCCAGCTCGAAGCAGTCACGGAAGGATTCGCTGATGTAGCGCGAGGCACCACGGAAGCCCAGCATCGGGTTCTCTTCTTCCGGCTCGTAGAGCTTGCCGCCGATCAGGTTGGCGTATTCGTTGGACTTGAAGTCCGACAGGCGCACGATGACCTTCTTCGGAGTGAACGCCGCAGCCAGGGTGCTGATGCCTTCAACCAGCTTGTCGACGTAGAAATCCACAGGATCGTGGTAACCGGCAATACGCTTGTCGACGCTGTCCTTGATCTCTTGCGGCAGCCCGGCGTAGTTCAGCAGCGCCTTGGGGTGCACGCCGATCATGCGGTTGATGATGAACTCCAGGCGGGCCAGGCCCACGCCGGCGTTTGGCAGTTGGGCGAAGTCGAAGGCGCGGTCCGGGTTACCGACGTTCATCATGATCTTGAACGGCAGTTCCGGCATGGCGTCTACCGAGTTCTGCTTGATGTCGAAGCCCAGTTCGCTTTCGAAGATCAAGCCGGTGTCGCCTTCGGCGCAGGAAACGGTCACCCCCTGGCCATCCTTCAGCAGCTCGGTGGCGTTGCCGCAACCCACTACCGCCGGAATCCCCAGTTCGCGAGCGATGATCGCCGCGTGGCAGGTACGACCGCCACGGTTGGTGACGATGGCGCTGGCGCGCTTCATCACCGGTTCCCAGTCCGGGTCGGTCATGTCGGACACCAGCACGTCACCGGCCTGGACCTTGTCCATCTCGGAAACGTCCTTGATGATCCGCACCTTGCCGGCGCCGATGCGCTGACCGATGGCGCGACCTTCCACCAGCACGGTGCCAGTTTCCTTGAGCAGGTAGCGCTCCATGACGTTGGCCTGGGTACGGCTCTTCACGGTTTCCGGACGAGCCTGGACGATGTACAGCTTGCCGTCGTCGCCGTCTTTGGCCCACTCGATGTCCATCGGGCACTGGTAGTGCTTCTCGATGATCATCGCCTGCTTGGCCAGCTCGCTGACTTCGGCGTCGGTCAGGCAGAAACGCGCGCGATCGGCTGCGTCCACGTCCACGGTCTTCACCGAACGACCGGCCTTGGCTTCGTCGCCGTAGATCATCTTGATGGCCTTGCTGCCCAGGTTGCGGCGCAGGATGGCCGGACGACCGGCTTCAAGGGTGTTTTTGTGGACGTAGAACTCGTCCGGATTGACCGCGCCCTGGACCACGGTTTCACCCAGGCCGTAGGCGCCGGTGATGAACACCACGTCACGGAAGCCCGACTCGGTGTCGAGAGTGAACATCACGCCGGCGGTACCGGTTTCCGAACGCACCATGCGCTGCACACCGGCAGACAGGGCCACCAGCTTGTGGTCGAAACCCTGGTGTACGCGGTAGGAAATGGCGCGATCGTTGAACAAAGAGGCAAACACTTCCTTGGCGGCACGGATCACGTTGTCCACGCCACGGATGTTGAGGAAGGTTTCCTGCTGGCCGGCGAAGGAGGCGTCCGGCAAATCTTCGGCGGTGGCCGAGGAACGCACGGCTACCGCGATGTCCGGGTTGCCTGCCGACAAGGCGGCGAAAGCGGTACGGATCTCGGTGTTGAGGCGCTCGGGGAACTCGGCTTCCATGATCCATTGACGGATCTGCGCGCCGGTCTTGGCCAGGGCGTTGACGTCATCGACATCCAGCGCATCGAGGGCGGCATGGATCTGGTCGTTCAGACCGCTCAACTCAAGAAAATCACGATAAGCCTGAGCTGTCGTGGCAAAGCCACCAGGGACCGATACGCCCGCACCTGCGAGGTTGCTGATCATCTCGCCCAGGGATGCGTTCTTGCCCCCCACATGCTCAACATCGTGTTTGCCGAGCTTATCGAGGGAAACTACGTACTCTACCAAGGTGATCTCTCCACTAACTGTGTTGGAAAAGCTCAGAAGCCGGCTGCTCGGGGAGCGTTTGCCCGCTATATGGCCTGGACCTGGAAAATAAGTGAGAATGCGGGCCATTCCCGGCCGACAAATCGCGCCTATCATATCCAAGAATCGTCACTAGCTTAAGGCCCAAGCCGCAAATGAAACGATCTGCTTTCTTTATTTCCGACGGTACCGGTATCACAGCGGAAACCCTCGGCCAGAGCCTGTTGGCGCAGTTCGAAAACATTACCTTCAGCAAATTCACGCGGCCGTACATCGACAGCATGGAAAAAGCGCGGGCCATGGTACAACAAATCAATATGGCCGCCGAAAAAGACGGCCATCGCCCGATCATTTTCGACACCATCGTCAACCAGGACATTCGTGAGATTCTCGCGACCTCCAATGGTTTCATGATCGACATCTTCTCGACCTTCCTCGCGCCCCTGGAACAGGAGCTCAGCGAGCACTCCTCCTACTCCGTCGGCAAATCCCACTCCATTGGCCACAACTCCAACTACATGGAGCGGATCGAGGCGGTGAACTTCGCCCTGGACAACGACGACGGCGCCCGCACCCACTACTACGACAAGGCCGACCTGATCCTGGTGGGCGTGTCGCGCTGCGGCAAGACCCCGACCTGCCTGTACATGGCCATGCAATTCGGCATCCGCGCGGCCAACTACCCGCTGACCGAAGAAGACATGGAGCGCCTGCAACTGCCCAATGCCCTGCGCGCCCACAAGCACAAGCTGTTCGGCCTGACCATCGACCCCGACCGCCTCACCGCGATCCGCAACGAGCGCAAGCCCAACAGCCGCTACTCCAGCTACGCCCAGTGCGAGTTCGAAGTGCGCGAAGTGGAAAACCTGTTCCGCCGCGAAAACATTCCCCATATCAACTCCACGCATTTCTCGGTGGAAGAGATTTCCGCCAAGATCCTCGTGGAAAAAGGCGTGGAGCGCCGCTTCAAGTAGGTCGCACCAAGGCTTCAGCCAGCCCGATGTGGCAAGGAATCGTCCCTGCCACAAGGCTTGCCCGCATTACCCCATGCCCCCCGTCACCATCCCGGCAATCCACGCTCCTGGCGTAACGCCGTCGCCAGGGCAGCAAAGCCCTCGGTCAGTTTCCGATCATCGGCCGTGGTGTTGCAGACACTGGCGCGAATGAACTGCGGCACCGCCGCCTGGCCCACGGCGAAGGTCTCGGCGGTGGCCACCAGATAGTGCTGCTGCTTCAAGTGCGCCTCAATCTCCGAAGCCCGCCAGGGCTCGGGAACACGGATCCAGAAATGCGGGCAGGCCTCTGGACTGCGCCAGTGCAACCCCTGCAGCAAGCCCGCCACCAGCCCCTTGCGCCGCATGATCTCGGCCATCTGCTGCTGACGCAAGCGTTCGGCAATGCCGTTATCGATCCAACCGGCAGCCAGCTCCAGGACCAACGGCGTGGCCATCCAGCAGGTTGCCCGCAGCGCTGCGGCCAATCGTCCCACCAGTGGCGGCGGCGCGCACAGGAAACCGACCCGCAACCCCGCGGCCACGGCCTTGCTCAGGCTGCTGATCAGCACCGTGCGCTCAGGGGCGAAATGAGCCAGCGGCGCCGGCCGCCGGGCCATCAGCACGGCGTGGGTTTCGTCCTCCAGAATCAACAGGTTGTGCCGCCGACAGACCTCGGCGATCGCTTCGCGGCGCGCCGCGGACTGCACCGCAGTACTGGGGTTCTGCAAGGTCGGCGTGCAATACAGGGCCGCCAGCCGGTGATGCCGGCACGCCTCCTCCAGCGCCTCGGGCAACAGCCCCTGCTCATCCATGGGCAAGCCCAGCAACTTGATCCCTTGCATCCGAGCGCTACTGATCAGGCCCGGATAAGTCAGGTGCTCGGTGGCCAGGGTATCCCCAGCCTTGAGCAGCGCCAGCAGGGCGATATGCAAACCGTGCTGGGCGCCGTTGACGCAAAGCACCTGCGCGGCATCGACCTGCAACCCCTCCTGGGTCAGCCAGCGGGCGCCGGCCTCGCGATAGCGCGCCAGCCCGGCCTCCGGACTGTAGCGAGCCACGTCCAGCAACCCCTGGGGATCGTCCGCCAGCGCCCGCAGGCCCTGAGCGATCAAGCGGCTCTCCGGCCCGGGAATATGGGTATTGCGACTCATGTCGAACAGCGCGGGCGACTCTTCGCCGACGTGGCGAAACCCGGCGTCGCGCGGGCGCTGCAAGCCGTCCTGACGCACGTAGGTGCCATCCCCGACCCGCGCCACCACCTGCCCCACGCGCTCCAGCTCGGCATAGGCACGACTGATGGTGCCAATGGTCACCCCCAGTTGATCGGCCAATTGCCGATGGGGAAACAACTTGCAGCCAGGGGCCAGCAGCCCCTGGTCAATGCCTTGATCCAGCGCGTCGGCCAGGCGCTTGTACTTGGGGCCCGCCCCTTCGTGCAAGGCGGAACGCAACATTGACACCATGTCAATACTTACTTTGACAGCCATCATTTACCCCAATAACGTGCTTTACAGGTTCAATCACCGGAAATGACTCGCTCAATATAGGGGTCAATTACCGATCACGAAAGGAGTGTCAGCGTGACCACGACCACCACGGCAGCCCCCACCACAACTGTGCCTTCGCGCCACTGGCTGGCCACGCTGGTCACCTGCACCCTGTTCCTGATTGTCTGCCTGAGCTGGGGCACCACCTGGCTGGGGATCAAGATCGCCGTGGAAAGCGTGCCCCCGCTGACCGCCGCCGGACTGCGCTTTCTGATTGCCTTCCCGTTGTTCGCCTGCTTTGCCTGGCTGCGCCGCGAGCCGTTGATGTTCCCAAGGGGCAGCCGGGGCTTCCTGGTGTTCGTCACCCTGTGCTACTTCAGCCTGCCCTATACCTTGCTCAACTACGGCGAGGTGCACGTTTCCTCAGGCCTGACCGCGTTGCTGTTCAGTTGCATGCCAGTGTTCATCCTGATTTTTTCCGCCTTGTTGTTGCGAGAAAGGATTCATCTGGCGCAACTGCTGGGCATCGCCGTCGGCTTTGCCAGCCTGTTCCAGATCATTCGCGGCCAGGGCCTGCTCAACGATCACAACGAACTCTCGGGGGTGTTGGCGATTCTCGGCGCGGCGCTGCTGCATGCCCTGTGCTACGTGGTCACCAAGAAACACGGCAGCGACATCAGCGTCATCACCTACAACGCCCTGCCAATCGGCATCGCCGGCCTGCTGCTGTGCCTGGCCGGGCTGGCCGTGGAAAGCCCGGACTTTGCCGCGATCAGCCCACGCTCCTGGGGCGCCCTGCTGTACCTGGGGCTGGCTGCGTCGGTGGGCGGATTTATCGTCTACTTCTTCCTGCTCAAGCGCCTGAATCCGGTGATCCTGTCCTTCGTCTTCATCATCTTCCCGGTGTTCGCGGTGATCATCGGCGCCTGGTACGAAGGCCAGAGCCTGTCCCGAGACCTGCTGCTGTATGCGTCGACCCTGCTCGGCGGCTTCGCCATCACCAAATTGCCACTGGATAAATGGCTGACCAGAATGACCTCCCGCCCCTAAAGAGACGCGGTAGGAGCGAGCTTGCTCGCGAAGCTTCTCGGAACGCCACGCTCGCCCGGCAAACCCGCGTCATCGTTGACGGTCATCGCGAGCAAGCTCGCTCCTACAAGGGGGGATAACCCTAGATCACCAGCAGATCGACGAACCTATGCACCGGCGTTGCTTCCAACCGCGCCGGGTCCTTGTACAGCTGGAAAATATGCGCCGAGCGCTGGGCGCTGAAGCGGGTGGCCAGGTTGGCCTTGAACTTGTCTTCCAGCAGCGGGATGCCTTCGGCGCGGCGCCGCCGGTGACCAATGGGGTACTCCACCGCTACCTGTTCGGTGCTGGAACCGTCCTTGAAGAACACCTGGATCGCGTTGGCGATCGAGCGCTTGTCGGCTTCCAGGTATTCCCGGGTATAGCGCGGGTCTTCAACGATCTGCATCTTGCTCCGCAACTGATCGATGATCGGGTGCGCGGCGTGGAAGTCGTCCTCGTAGTGCTCGGCCACCAGGGTGCCGAAGGCCAGGGGCACGGCGGCCATGTATTGCAGGCAGTGATCGCGGTCGGCGGCATTGGCCAGCGGCCCGACCTTGGAAATGATGCGGATCGCCGACTCATGGGTGGTGATCAGGATGCGGTCGATTTCGTGCAGGCGATTGCGCACTTTCGGATGCAGGATCACCGCCGCCTCACAGGCGGTCTGCGCATGGAACTCCGCCGGGAAGCTGATCTTGAACAGCACGTTTTCCATCACGTAGCTGGCATATTTCTGCGTCAGGCTGAACTGCCGCTGGCCCTCGGGCTTGAGCGCCAGGTCCTTGTTGGTGTGACTGAACAGCACGTCATAGAAGCCCCACTGCGGCGCGCTGAGCACCCCGGGAATGCCCATCTCGCCGCGCATTGCGATATCCGCCAGGCGCACCCCGCGACTGCTGGCATCCCCCGCCGCCCAGGATTTGCGTGAACCGGCATTCGGCGCATGACGGTAGGTGCGCAGCGCCTGACCGTCGACAAAGGCATGGGACAGCGCCGCCAGCAACTGCTCGCGATTGGCCCCCATCAACTTGGCGCAGACCGCTGTGGAGGCGACTTTCACCAGCAGCACATGATCGAGCCCGACCCGGTTGAAGGCGTTTTCCAGGGCGATCACGCCTTGGATCTCATGGGCCATGACCATCGCTCGCAACACATCGCCCAGGGTCAGCGGCGCCTCGCCATCGGCCACGCGCTTTTGCGACAGATGATCGGCCACCGCCAGAATCCCGCCGAGGTTGTCCGAAGGATGCCCCCACTCCGCCGCCAGCCAGGTGTCGTTGTAATCCAGCCAGCGCACGATGCTGCCTATGTCCCAGGCCGCCTTCACCGGGTCGAGGCGGTAGCTGGTGCCGGGCACCCGGGCGCCGAAGGGCACCACGGTGCCTTCGACGATCGGCCCCAGGTGCTTGGTGCATTCGGGAAAACGCAGGGCCAGCAGGCCGCAGCCCAGGGTGTCCATCAGGCAATGGCGGGCGGTGTCGAGGGCTTCTTGGGAGTCGATGGAATAGTTCAGGACATAGTCGGCGATGTCCTGCAGGACCTGGTCGTACTCGGGACGGTTGTTCAGGTCTACGTTGGCGCTCATGGGGGCGTTGCTCCTGTTGCAAGGTTGTGGGTAGCGGTGATTCCTCAGGTACAGGTCAATAACGGCATCGCAGGTCTGCGCCTGCTCAGCGATTCAATAACAGCAGCACTGCTGGCGGTTGTGGCGAGGGAGCTTGCTCGCGCTGGGTGGCGCAGCCGCCCCAAAGGCGGCCCATGGGTTGCAGCAGGTCAATCGCAAGCTCAGGGCTTACGACCGCTACGCGCCGGCCGAGCGGGAGCAAGCTCCCTCGCCACAGCAAGCCCCCCCTCAAAGCCTGCGTTGCTGTTCCTAGAAACTGTCGCCGGGCACGCGCACCCAGCCTTCCATCAGCACCCGCGCGCTGCGGCTCATGATGGCCTTGACCACGGTCCAGTCAGCGCCGTTTTGCGTGGCTTCGGCGCCGACGCGCAAGGTGCCCGAAGGGTGACCAAAACGCACCGCGCTGCGCGCACCGCCGCCGGCCGCCAGATTGACCAGGGTCCCGGGAATCGCCGCCGCGGTGCCAATGGCCACCGCCGCGGTGCCCATCATCGCGTGGTGCAGCTTGCCCATGGACAGGGCCCGCACCAGCAGGTCGACGTCCCCGGCCTTGATCGCCTTGCCGCTGGAAGCCTGGTAATCCGCCGGCGGCGCGACAAAGGCCACTTTCGGCGTGTGCTGGCGCTGGGCGGCTTGGTCCAGGTGCTGAATCAGACCCATGCGCAGGGCACCGTGGGCACGGATGCTCTCGAACATGGCCAGGGCCTTGGGATCGCCATTGATGTCGCCCTGCAGCTCGGTGCCGCGGTAACCGATGTCCGCCGCGTTGATGAAAATCGTCGGAATCCCGGCGTTGATCAGGGTCGCCTTGAAGGTGCCGACACCCGGTACTTCCAGGTCGTCCACCAGGTTGCCGGTGGGGAACATCGAACCGCCGGCGCCCTCTTCCTCGGCCGCCGGATCGAGAAACTCCAGCTGCACTTCGGCCGCCGGGAAGGTCACCCCATCCAGCTCGAAATCACCGGTTTCCTGAACCTCGCCGTTGGTGATCGGCACATGGGCGATGATGCTCTTGCCGATATTGGCCTGCCAGATACGCACCACCGCCACGCCGTTCTTCGGGATGCGCGCCGGGTCCACCAGGCCGCTGCTGATGGCGAACGAGCCCACCGCCGCCGAGAGGTTGCCGCAGTTGCCGCTCCAGTCGACGAAGGCCTTGTCGATGGCGACCTGACCGAACAGGTAGTCGACGTCGTGATCGGCCTTGATGCTCTTGGACAGAATCACCGTCTTGCTGGTGCTGGAGGTGGCGCCGCCCATGCCGTCGATCTGCTTGTCATAGGGATCGGGGCTGCCGATCACCCGCAACAGCAGGGCATCGCGGGCCGCGCCCGGCAGCTGGGCCGCCTCGGGCAGGTCCTGCAGGTTGAAGAACACGCCCTTGCTGGTGCCGCCACGCATGTAGGTGGCGGGAATCTTGATTTGCGCTACGAATGCCATGAATTTCAGGTCCTGATAAAGACCGGGGGCGGTGCCTTGCGGCCCGCCCCCGGCACGTCATTTAGCTGGCTACGGCCGATTCCAGGAAGTCCTGGGCGAAGCGTTGCAGCACCCCGCCCGCCTCATAGATCGACACCTCTTCGGCGGTGTCGAGGCGGCAGGTCACTGGCACCTCCAAGCGCTCGCCGTTGCGGCGGTTGATCACCAGGGTCAACTGCGCGCGCGGCGTGCGTTCGCCGATCACGTCATAGGTTTCGGTGCCGTCGATGCCCAGGATCTTGCGGTCGGTGCCCGGGAGGAACTCCAGCGGCAGCACGCCCATGCCCACCAGGTTGGTGCGATGGATGCGCTCGAAGCCTTCGGCGACGATCGCCTCCACACCCGCCAGGCGCACGCCCTTGGCCGCCCAGTCGCGGGACGAGCCCTGACCGTAGTCGGCGCCGGCAATGATGATCAGCGGCTGCTTGCGCTGCATGTAGGTTTCGATGGCTTCCCACATCCGCGTGACTTTGCCTTCCGGCTCGATCCGCGCCAGGGAACCCTGCTTGACCTTGCCGTTTTCCTGGACCATTTCGTTGAACAGTTTCGGGTTGGCGAAGGTCGCGCGCTGGGCGGTCAAGTGGTCGCCACGGTGGGTCGCGTAGGAGTTGAAGTCCTCTTCCGGCAGGCCCATTTTCGCCAGGTACTCACCGGCTGCGCTGTCGAGCATGATGGCGTTGGACGGCGACAGGTGGTCGGTGGTGATGTTGTCCGGCAGCACCGCCAGCGGGCGCATGCCCTTGAGGCTGCGCTCGCCGGCCAGGGCCCCTTCCCAGTACGGCGGACGGCGGATGTAGGTGCTCTGTGGACGCCAGTCGTACAGCGGCTCGACTTTCGGGCCGGTGTCTTCGTGGATGGCGAACATCGGGATGTAGACCTTGCGGAACTGCTCCGGCTTGACCGCGGCCTTGACCACCGCGTCGATTTCTTCGTCGCTCGGCCAGATGTCCTTGAGGCGGATTTCCCGGCCGTTGGCGTCCAGGCCCAGCACATCCTTCTCGATATCGAAACGGATGGTGCCGGCAATCGCGTAGGCCACCACCAGCGGCGGCGAAGCCAGGAACGCCTGCTTGGCATAAGGGTGGATGCGCCCGTCGAAGTTGCGGTTACCCGAGAGCACGGCGGTGGCGTACAGGTCGCGCTCGATGATTTCTTTCTGGATCACCGGGTCCAGGGCGCCGGACATGCCGTTGCAGGTGGTGCAGGCAAAAGCCACCACGCCAAAGCCCAACTGTTCCAGCTCATGGCCCAGGCCGGCTTCTTCTAGGTACATGGCCACGGTTTTCGAACCCGGAGCCAGGGACGACTTGACCCACGGCTTGCGGGTCAGCCCCAGCTTGTTGGCGTTGCGCGCCAGCAGGCCCGCCGCGATCACGTTGCGCGGGTTGCTGGTGTTGGTGCAGCTGGTGATGGCGGCAATGATCACCGCGCCGTCCGGCATTTGCCCCGGCACTTCGGACCATTGCCCGGCAATGCCCTTGGCCGCCAGCTCGCTGGTGGCGACCCGGGCGTGGGGGTTGCTCGGCCCGGCCATGTTGCGCACCACCGACGACAGGTCGAACTGCAGACCGCGCTCGTAGCGCGCGCTCTTCAGGCTGTCGGCCCACAGGCCGGTGTGCTTGGCGTAGCTCTCCACCAGGCGCACTTGTTGGTCTTCACGGCCGGTGAGCTTGAGGTAGTCGATGGTCTGCTGGTCGATGTAGAACATCGCCGCAGTGGCGCCGTATTCCGGGGCCATGTTGGAAATGGTGGCGCGGTCGCCCAGGGTCAGTGCCGCAGCGCCTGCGCCGAAGAACTCCAGCCAGGCACCCACCACTTTCTGCTTGCGCAGGAACTCGGTCAGCGCCAGCACCATGTCGGTGGCGGTGATCCCCGGTTGCAGCTTGCCGGTGAGCTCGACGCCGATGATTTCCGGCAGACGCATCCACGAAGCGCGACCGAGCATGACGTTCTCGGCTTCCAGGCCGCCCACACCGATGGCGATCACCCCCAGGGCGTCCACGTGGGGGGTGTGGCTGTCGGTGCCGACGCAGGTATCGGGGAAGGCCACACCGTCGCGCACCTGGATCACCGGGGACATTTTCTCCAGGTTGATCTGGTGCATGATGCCGTTGCCCGGCGGGATCACGTCGACGTTCTTGAAGGCCTTCTTGGTCCAGTTGATGAAGTGGAAACGGTCTTCGTTGCGCCGGTCTTCAATCGCGCGGTTCTTGTCGAAAGCCTCCGGGTCGAAGCCGCCGCATTCCACGGCCAGGGAGTGGTCGACGATCAGTTGGGTCGGCACCACCGGGTTGACCAGGGCCGGGTCACCGCCCTGATCGGCAATGGCATCGCGCAGGCCGGCCAGGTCCACCAGCGCGGTCTGGCCGAGGATGTCGTGGCACACCACGCGGGCCGGGAACCAGGGAAAGTCCAGGTCGTCGCGACGTTCGATCAACTGGCCAAGGGAGGCGTTGAGGGTCGCCGGATCACAGCGCCGCACCAGGTTTTCCGCCAGTACGCGGGAGGTGTAGGGCAGGCTGTCGTAGGCCCCGGGCTGCAGCGCATCGACCGCCGCACGGGCGTCGAAATAGTCCAGCTGGCTGCCGGGCAGCGTCTTGCGAAATTCAGTGTTCATGGTCAGGGGACTCGATCACGGTAGTTTCAAAGGGAGCGTCTGGCACCGAGTTGAATGGACCTCTATCCCTTGTAGGAGCGAGCTTGCTCGCGATGACTGAAGCAGATCCGACATCGCGTCGGCTGAGCCATCGCTGTCGCGAGCAAGCTCGCTCCTACAGGTGTGTGGTGCATTCAAGCCACAGTGCCGGCGCCCTCCCGGTCAGCGGCGTTCGATTGGCACGAACTTGCGCTGTTCAACGCCGATGTACTCGGCGCTTGGACGGATGATGCGGTTGTTGCCCCGCTGCTCGAACACGTGGGCGGCCCAGCCGGTCAGGCGCGAGCAGACGAAGATCGGGGTGAACAGCTTGGTCGGGATGCCCATGAAGTGGTACGCCGAGGCGTGGTAGAAGTCGGCGTTGGGGAACAGCTTCTTCTGTTCCCACATGGTCTTGTCGATGGCTTCGGACACCGGGAACAGCACCTTGTCACCGACTTCGTCCGCCAGCTTCTTCGACCAGCCCTTGATCACCTCGTTGCGCGGGTCGCTGTCTTTGTAGATCGCGTGGCCAAAGCCCATGATCTTGTCCTTGCGCTCCAGCATCCGCAGCAGTTCGGCGGTCGCCTCTTCGGGGTTGTGGAAGCGTTCGATCAGCTCCATGGCCGCTTCGTTGGCGCCACCGTGCAGCGGGCCACGCAGCGAACCGATGGCGGCGGTGACGCACGAGTACAGGTCCGACAGGGTCGAGGCACAGACCCGGGCGGTGAAGGTCGAGGCGTTGAACTCGTGCTCGGCGTAGAGGATCAGCGACACGTTCATCACCTTGACGTGCAAGTCGCTGGGCTTCTTGCCATGCAGCAGGTGCAGGAAGTGGCCGCCGATGGTCTGCTCGTCGCTGACGCAGTTGATGCGCACGCCTTCATGGCTGAAGCGGTACCAGTAGCACATGATCGCCGGGAAGGCCGCCAGCAGACGGTCGGTGACATCGTGCTGCTGGGAGAAGTCCTTCTCCGGCTCGATATTGCCGAGGAACGAGCAACCGGTGCGCATCACGTCCATCGGATGGGCCTGGGCCGGAATCCGCTCCAGCACTTCCTTCAGCGCCTGTGGCAGATCCCGCAGCTTGCTCAGCTTGGCGCTGTAGGCGGCCAGTTGTTCCTGGGTTGGCAGGTCGCCGTACAACAGCAGGTAGGCCACTTCCTCGAACTGCGCATCGGCCGCCAGTTCGCGCACGTCATAGCCGCGGTAGGTCAGCCCGGCACCGGCCTGGCCCACGGTGGACAGCGCGGTTTGCCCGGCGACCTGGCCGCGCAGACCTGCACCACTCAATACTTTTGCTTCGGCCATTGCTCTCTCCAATCTTGAATTTGTTAGGGACTTGGCAACTTCGTTGGTCGGGACTCACCCCGACACTGTAGGAGCGAGCCTGCTCGCGATCCAGGCTCGCGCGTTAGCGTCGACGGCCATGGCGAGCCAGCTCGCTCCCACAAGGATTGATTCAGCCTTTCTTCTGGGCGAACAGCGCATCGAGCTTCTGCTCGAAGCTGTGGTAATCGATGCGCTCGTAGAGCTCCATGCGGGTCTGCATGGTGTCGATCACGTTCTGCTGGGTGCCGTCGCGACGGATCGCGGTGTAGACGTTTTCCGCCGCCTTGTTCATGGCGCGGAACGCCGACAGCGGGTACAGCACCAGGGAAACATCCACGGATTTCAACTGTTCGGTGGTGTACAGCGGAGTCGCGCCGAATTCGGTGATGTTGGCCAGGATCGGCGCCTTCACCCGATCGGCGAAGATCTTGTACATCTCAAGCTCGGTGATGGCTTCCGGGAACACCATGTCGGCGCCGGCCTCGATGCACGCCGCGGCGCGTTCCAGGGCCGACTCCAGGCCTTCCACCGCCAGGGCGTCGGTGCGCGCCATGATCACGAAGCTGTCGTCGGTGCGGGCGTCCACCGCGGCCTTGATGCGGTCGACCATTTCCTGCTGGGAGACGATCTCTTTATTCGGGCGGTGACCGCAGCGCTTGGCGCCGACCTGGTCTTCGATATGGATCGCCGCGGCGCCGAACTTGATCATCGACTTGACGGTGCGTGCCACGTTGAAGGCCGAGGAACCGAAGCCGGTGTCCACGTCCACCAGCAGCGGCAGGTCGCAGACGTCGGTGATGCGGCGCACGTCGGTGAGGACGTCGTCGAGGCCGGTGATGCCCAGGTCAGGCACGCCGAGGGAACCGGCGGCGACCCCGCCGCCAGACAGGTAGATGGCCTTGAAACCGGCGCGCTTGGCCAGCAGGGCGTGGTTGGCGTTGATCGCGCCGACCACTTGCAACGGCTGTTCGCTGGCGACCGCATCGCGGAAACGCTGGCCTGGAGTGCTCTTGTTGGAACTCATGACTCACCTCGTGGAGTGGCTGTCTGATGGGCGCTGTCCTGGTAGTGACGCGCAATATTGCGTTTCGAGGCGCCGATGTGGCGGCGCATCAACAACTCGGCCAGTTCGCCGTCGCGATCGGCAATGGCATCGAGAATCCGGTGGTGTTCGGCGAACGCCTGGTGCGGGCGGTTGGGGGTCGCGGAGAACTGGATGCGATACATGCGCACCAGTTGATACAGCTCGCCGCAGAGCATCTGCGTGAGGGTGCGATTGCCCGCGCCCTGGATGATCCGGTAGTGGAAGTCGAAATCCCCTTCCTGCTGGTAGTAGCCGACGCCGGCCTGGAACGCTGCATCGCGCTCGTGGGTATCGAGCACCCGGCGCAGCTCGTCGATCTCCTCGGTGGTCATGCGCTGCGCCGCCAGGCGACAGGCCATGCCTTCCAGGGATTCGCGGATTTCGTAGAGTTCGATCAGTTCGGCGTGGCTCAGGGACACCACCCGGGCGCCGACATGGGGCACCCGTACCAGCAGGCGCTGGCCTTCGAGGCGGTGAATCGCCTCGCGCAACGGGCCACGACTGATGCCGTAGGTTCGGGCCAGCTCCGGTTCGGATATCTTGCTGCCCGGGGCGATCTCGCCCTTGACGATGGCGGCCTGGATACGCCGGAAGACGTTTTCGGACAGGGTTTCAGAATCGTCCTGCGCCGGCAGCGGATGTTCCAGTTGATCCAGCATATTGTCGACACCTTGAAAATCAATGAGGCAAAAACTAGCCAATACGCGGAAGACAGTCAAAGGAAAAATTGAGATTGTCGACAATCGTCTAATAACCCGTTGCACCAGAACGAGACAAAAGGCCCGCCCCCAGCGCTGGCGCGGCAAAACCAGCATGCTAGAATGCCGCCCGCATTGGCCTGTCATCTTTTTATGGCACGCACACGAGGGAGCTTGCGCAGCAATGCCGGTCGCCTTGAATTGAAGAACCCATGCCCATCAGGATCTATGAGACTCAAGGCCCTCCCCCTCCTCCTCTGCCTGCTTGCCTTGCCCGGCATCAGTGCCGCCGCCGGCAAGACTGTCTACGGTTTGAATGAATATGCACGGTTGTCGGACATTGACCTGGAAGTCGCGGCCAAGCTCGACACCGGCGCCAAGACCGCTTCCCTGAGTGCCCGCGACATCAAGCGCTTCAAGCGCAATGGCGAATCCTGGGTGCGTTTCTACCTGGCCATCGACACCGCCCACAGCCACCCCATCGAGCGGCCTCTGGCCCGGGTCAGCAAGATCAAGCGCCGCGCCGGCGACTATGACCCCGATGAAGACAAGAACTACACCGCCCGGCCGGTGATCGCCCTGGATGTGTGCATGGGCAGCGCCTTGCGCAGCATCGAAGTGAACTTGACCGACCGCAGCACCTTCCAATTCCCGCTGCTGATCGGCTCCGAAGCCCTGAAACGCTTCGATGCGCTGGTCGACCCCAGTCTTAAATACGCTGCTGGCAAACCCGCCTGCGCCACCGACGCTCATACCGCAGAGTAATTCCCATGCGTTCTCTTACCCTTCATCTGAAAGTCCTGATCGCCATCCTGGTGGTGCTGGGCATTTCGATCACGGCCTATCAGATTTTCGTGCTGGGCATTCCGGTGACCGAAGACGCCACCGACGATCTGTGGAACATCGACGCCAAGGTCGAATTCGTCGCCAACGGCAAGGACCCGATCAAGATCCAGATGTTCGTGCCGCCCCTGAGCCGCGACTACGTGAGCCTCAACGAGAGCTTCATTTCCAACAATTACGGGGTGTCGGTGAACCGTGTCGACGGCAACCGCAAGGTCACCTGGTCGGCACGCCGGGCCAAGGGCAACCAGACCCTGTACTACCGCCTGGTGCTGACCAAGCGCTACAGCGCCGAGAAATCCAAGATCAAGGGCCCGACCTTCCGCGACAGCATGGCCGTGGAAGGCCCGGAGAAGATTGCCGCCGAAGCCCTGCTGGCGCCGATCCGCCAGCACTCGGCGGACGTCGAGACCTTCATCAGCGAGGCCATCAAACGGGTCAACAACGCCAGTGACGACAACGCCAAGCTGCTGCTGGCCGGCGACCCGTCCAGCGCCAACAAGGCCAAGATCGTCGAGTTGCTGCTGTCCATCGCCCACGTGCCGATGGAGAAAGTCCACACCATCCGCCTGGTGGCCGACCAGCCGCAGACCCCGGAGCTCTGGCTGCGCAGCTTCAACGGCACCGACTGGCTGTACTTCAACCCGGAAACCGGCGAGCAGGGAATGCCCAGCGACCGCCTGCTGTGGTGGACCGGCGACGACAACCTGATCACCGTCGATGGCGGCAAGAAAGCCAACGTCACCTTCAGCCTCAACAACAGCGAAATGAACGCCATTCGCCTGGCCAAGCTGACCGACGAGAACACCGACGCCAACTTCCTCGAATACTCGCTCTACGGCCTGCCGCTGCAGACCCAGCAGACCTTCATGATCATGGTGATGATCCCCATCGGCGTGCTGGTGATCCTGGTGCTGCGCAACCTGATCGGCCTGCAGACCCTGGGCACCTTCACCCCGGTACTGATCGCCCTGGCCTTCCGCGAGACTCAGCTGGGCTTCGGTATCGTGCTGTTCACGGTGATCACCGCGCTGGGGCTGTCCCTGCGCTCCTACCTGGAACACCTGAAGCTGCAGATGCTGCCGCGGCTGTCGGTGGTGCTGACCTTCGTCGTGGTGCTGATCGCCGCCATCAGCCTGTTCAGCCACAAGCTGGGCCTGGAGCGCGGCCTGTCGGTGGCGCTGTTCCCGATGGTGATCCTGACCATGACCATCGAACGCCTGTCCATCACCTGGGAAGAACGCGGCGCCGGCCATGCGATGAAAGTCGCCATCGGCACCCTGTTCGCCGCCTCCCTGGCGCACCTGATCATGAGCGTGCCGGAGCTGACCTACTTCGTCTTCACCTTCCCGGCGATGCTGCTGATCCTGGTGGGCTTCATGCTGGCGATGGGTCGCTATCGCGGCTACCGCCTGACCGAGCTCATGCGTTTCAAAGCCTTCGTCAAGGCTGATTCCTGATGTTCGGCCTGTGGAAGACCTGGAAAGCCCTGGAAGCGCGGGGAATCATGGGCATCAACCGGCGTAACGCCGACTACGTGCTCAAGTACAACAAGCGCAGCCTGTACCCCATCGTCGATGACAAGATCATCACCAAGGAGCGGGCGATCAAGGCCGGCATCCATGTCCCGGAACTGTACGGGGTGATCTCCACCGAGAAGGAAATCGACAAGCTCGGCGAGATCATTGGCGGGCGCAACGACTTCGTGATCAAGCCAGCGCAAGGCGCCGGGGGCGACGGCATCATTGTCATCGCCGACCGCTTCGAGGGCCGCTATCGCACGGTGTCGGGCAAGATCATCAGCCACGAGGAAATCGAGCACCATATTTCCAGCATCCTCACCGGCCTGTATTCCCTGGGCGGGCACCGCGACCGGGCGCTGATCGAGTACCGGGTGACCCCGGACCAGATCTTCAAGAGCATCAGCTACGAAGGCGTGCCGGACATCCGCATCATCGTGCTCATGGGCTACCCGGTGATGGCCATGCTGCGCCTGCCGACCCGCCAGTCCGGGGGCAAGGCCAACCTGCACCAGGGCGCCATCGGCGTCGGCGTCGACCTGGCCACCGGCCTGACCCTGCGCGGCACCTGGCTGAACAACATCATCGCCAAGCACCCGGACACCACCAACGCCGTGGACGGCGTGCAACTGCCCTACTGGGACGGCTTCATGAAACTGGCGGCCGGCTGCTACGAGCTCTGCGGCCTGGGCTACATCGGCGTGGACATGGTCCTGGACCAGGACAAGGGCCCGCTGATTCTCGAACTCAATGCCCGTCCGGGACTGAACATCCAGATCGCCAACGACTGCGGCCTGACCCAGCGCACCCACGCCATCGAAGCCCACCTTGAACAACTCAAGACCCGCGGCATCGTCGAAAGCGTCGAAGAGCGGGTGCGCTTCGCCCAGGAACTGTTCGGCCACATTCCGCCGGTGGAAGGCTGATAACGACTGCGGCGGGGTGCGAAGGCAATTTTCGCAGCCCGCCGCAGCGGCTACAGGTCGGGGAATGCGCCCTGAACCGGGCAATAGCCGACATCCCCTCTAGGAGCAATTCCTGCACAGGCATACAATCGCCAACCGCGCTCCGATGGCTGATTTGCCCCGCATGTTGACCTGTTCCGTACACCCGCTTCCTTATCGCGCCAACCCCGCCGAGTATTTCGCGGCAATCGAACACGCTCCCGGCGCCGTGCTGCTGGACAGCGGCCGGCCCGCTGCCGAGCGCGGTCGCTATGACCTGCTCAGTGCCTGGCCGCTGGCCGAGCTGACAGTGGCCGCCGACGAAAGTGGCGGCGACTTCCTCCAGCGTCTGCGGCACAACCTGCAGCAACTGGGCCCGGCCCAGGTCCCGGCGCCCTATGAACTGCCCTTTGCCGGCGGCCTGATCGGCTACCTCAGCTACGACTTCGGCCGTCATCTGGAACGCCTGCCGAGCCTGGCCCGGGATGACCTGCATCTGCCGGACGCGCGCTTTGGCCTGTATGCCTGGGCACTGATCAATGACCACCAGGCGCGCACCAGCCAACTGCTGTTCCACCCCCGCCTGGACGAGGCGGAACGCCAGCGTCTGATCCAGCTGTTCAGGCAAGCGCCCGCCACGGCCGCCGGCTCGTTCAAACTCAGCCAGCCCATGCAGGCCGACCTGAGCGCCGAGGATTACCGTCAGGCGTTCCAGCGCATCCAGCATTACATCCAGGCCGGCGACTGCTATCAGGTGAACTTCGCCCAGCGTTTTCGCGGCCAGTACCAGGGCGATCCCTGGGTCGCCTACTGCGCGTTGCGCGCGGCGTGCCCGACGCCCTTCTCAGGCTTTCAGCGCCTGCCGGACGGCGGCGCGGTGCTCAGCCTGTCGCCGGAGCGCTTCGTCCATGTCAGCCAGGGCCGGGTGGAAACCCGGCCGATCAAGGGCACCCGCCCGCGCGGCCGGGACGCTGCCGAAGACGCGGCCAACGCCGCCGAACTGCTGTCCAGCCCCAAGGACCGCGCGGAAAACCTGATGATCGTCGACCTGCTGCGCAACGACCTGGGGCGCACCTGCCGCACCGGCTCGGTGCGCGTGCCGGAGCTGTTCAGCCTGGAAAGCTACCCCAACGTGCACCACCTGGTGAGCAGCGTCACCGGCGAACTGGCGCCCGGCAAGGACGCCCTGGACCTGATCGCCGGTAGCTTCCCCGGCGGTTCGATCACCGGCGCGCCGAAGATCCGCTCGATGCAGATCATCGACGAACTGGAGCCCACGCGACGGGCCCTGTACTGCGGCTCGCTGCTGTACCTGGACGTGCGCGGGGAAATGGACAGCTCGATCGCCATCCGCAGCCTGCTGGCCAAGGACGGGCAGATCTGTTGCTGGGGCGGCGGCGGAATCGTCGCGGATTCGGACTGGCAGGCGGAGTACCAGGAATCGATCACCAAGGTGCGGGTGCTGCTGGAGACATTGCAGGGGCTTTAGGGCCTCTTCGCCGGCAAGCCGGCTCCTACAAGCGCGCGTCGCTCTCCCACCCGTAGGAGCTGGCTTGCCAGCGAAGGCGTCGACAGGATTTGCGCAAAATCCAAAGACCCCTTCGCCGGCGAACCGCTTTACAGACTCAAGGTGCGGTTGGAAGCCTTGATGAATTCCTGCTTCAGCTCGGCAAAACTGTGCACCGCGGGGAACTGCGGGAACTCGCGGATCACATTGTCCGGGGCATGGAACAGAATGCCGGCATCGGCCTCGCCGAGCATGGTCGTGTCGTTGTAGGAATCCCCGGCAGCAATGACCCGGTAGTACAGGCTCTTGAAGGCCAGCACCGACTGGCGCTTGGGGTCTTTCTGACGCAGTTGATAGCCGGTCACCCGGCCGTTGTCATCGGTGATCAGGCGGTGACACAGCAGGGTCGGGAAACCCAGCTGGCGCATCAAGGGCTGGGAAAACTCATAGAAGGTGTCGGACAGGATCACCACCTGGAAGCGCTCGCGCAGCCAGTTGACGAACTCCACCGCGCCGTCCAGGGGCTTGAGGGTGGCGATCACTTCCTGGATGTCGGACAGCTTCAGGCCGTGCTCGTCGAGAATCCGCAGGCGCTGCTTCATCAATACGTCGTAGTCGGGAATATCCCGGGTGGTTGCCTTGAGGGATTCAATCCCGGTTTTTTCGGCAAAGGCGATCCAGATTTCCGGGACCAGTACACCTTCCAGATCGAGACAGGCAATTTCCACAAGACACTCCCATTGGTTCTGATTATTGAAGTTGAGCGAGCAAAAGGACTGCCGAACTCTAGCGACTCGTCCCCAGAGGCGCAACGCAGAGGAGCGCGCCAGGGCCGGGTGGATTTTGTTAAGATCGCCCCCCTATAGAGCGCACAGCGCCACCGACCTGTAGGAAACCGCCCTGATGAACCCATCGTTCGACGTCGCTGAACTCGCCGCGACCTATGCCAACAAATCCGCCCAGGACATTCTCAAGCTGGCCTTCGCCCAGTTCGGTGACGACCTGTGGATCTCCTTCAGCGGCGCCGAGGATGTGGTGCTGGTGGACATGGCCTGGAAGCTGAACAAGAACGTCAAGGTGTTCAGCCTCGACACCGGGCGCCTGCACCCGGAAACCTACCGCTTCATCGATCAGGTGCGCGAACACTACAAGATCGACATCGAACTGATCTCGCCGGACCACAGCAAGCTCGAACCCTTCGTCAAGGAAAAGGGCCTGTTCAGCTTCTACAAGGACGGCCATGGCGAATGCTGCGGCATCCGCAAGATCGAGCCGCTGCGGCGCAAACTGTCCACCGTCAGCGCCTGGGCCACCGGCCAGCGCCGCGACCAGAGCCCGGGCACCCGCAGCCAGGTGGCGGTGCTGGAACTCGACAGTGCCTTCTCCACTCCGGAGCGCCCCCTGTACAAGTTCAACCCGCTGGCGCAGATGAGCAGCGAGGAGATCTGGGGTTACATCCGCATGCTCGAACTGCCGTACAACAGCCTGCATGAGCGCGGCTTCATCAGCATCGGCTGCGAGCCCTGCACCCGCCCGGTACTGCCCAACCAGCACGAGCGCGAAGGCCGCTGGTGGTGGGAAGAAGCCACCCAGAAGGAATGCGGCCTGCACGCCGGCAACCTCATCAGCAAAGCCTGACCCCCGCCCTTCTTCGGCAGAAGCCGGCGTGCCGGCGAATGAGCCCTCTTCCCTGAGGACGCCTTCGCCGGCAAGCGCAGCGCCACTCGACCCGCACGCACAATGTGTACACACGAATGTCACCAACGGTGCCATTTTTGTGTGCACTTTCAGCGCCTTTCGCCCCAAAAGGTGACAGCCCTTTCTACCGTCAATATTCATGCGGCAGCCCATCGCGCGTGCCGAAAAATAAATACCTGTTCAAACGGTCAATTTTTAATCCCGCCGTTTCATACAGTTAGGGACAACTCATAACAAAACGAAATCAGCAGCCAATTTCATAGCTCCGGAATTGGCACAGAAGTGGCTTTAGTCGATCTATGTTTTGTATACAAAAACAGCAAAACATACATACACTAACCGTCCGCACGCCTGATCCATGACTCAAGCTGCAGATGCCCCGAACCCAGTGATTCCTCCCCTGCGACGAAGATTGTCGAGCCTTGCGCTCAAGCACAGTCATCCGGGGCCGGAATCAGGAGCCGCCGGAATGCACACCAGCCCTTCCAACAACATCGCACTGGATCTGCCCTCCTCGCCGCACTCGCACCACTTGCAACCGCCCATCGCCGCAACCGACCCGAACAGCGTCATCCTCAGCCCGCGCCTGCACAACCGCGACCTGGCGCCGACCAGGGTCGATGGCCGGCGCTGGGGCGGCTACAGCATCTTCGCCCTGTGGACCAACGATGTGCACAACATCGCCAACTACTCCTTTGCCATCGGCCTCTACGCCCTGGGCCTGGGTGGCTGGCAGATCCTCCTGTCCCTGGGAATAGGCGCGGCGCTGGTGTACTTCTTCATGAACCTGTCCGGCTACATGGGGCAGAAGACCGGGGTGCCGTTCCCGGTAATCAGCCGCATCAGCTTCGGCATCCACGGTGCGCAGATTCCGGCGCTGATCCGCGCGGTGATCGCCATTGCCTGGTTCGGCATCCAGACCTACCTGGCCTCGGTGGTATTTCGCGTGTTGCTCACGGCCATTCATCCGGGGTTCGCCGATTACGACCACGACTCGATCCTCGGCCTGTCGAGCCTGGGCTGGGCCTGTTTCGTGGTGATCTGGCTGGTGCAACTGGTGATCCTCGCCTACGGCATGGAGATGATCCGCCGCTACGAAGCCTTCGCCGGGCCGATCATTCTGCTGACCGTGGCCTGCCTCGCCGGGTGGATGTACACCCAGGCCGACGGGCAGATTGCCTGGTCGATCCGCGAACCTTTGACCGGCGGCGAAATGTGGCGGCAGATCTTCGCCGGCGGCGCATTGTGGCTGGCGATCTACGGCACGCTGATTCTCAACTTCTGCGACTTCGCCCGCTCCTCGCCGTGCCGCAAGACCATCAAGGTCGGCAACTTCTGGGGCCTGCCGGTGAACATCCTGGTGTTCGCCACCATCACCGTGCTGCTGTGCGGCGCGCAGTTCCAGATCAACGGCCAGGTCATCGAAAGCCCGACCCAGATCATCGCCTCGATCCCCAACACCCTGTTCCTGGTGCTGGGTTGCCTGGCCTTCCTGATCGTCACCGTGGCGGTGAACATCATGGCCAACTTCGTCGCCCCGGCCTTCGTCCTCAGCAACCTGGCGCCCAAGTACCTGACCTTCCGCCGCGCCGGGCTGATCAGCGCGGCGCTGGCGGTGCTGATCCTGCCGTGGAACCTGTACAACAGCCCGCTGGTGATCGTGTACTTCCTCTCCGGCCTCGGCGCCCTGCTCGGCCCGCTGTACGGGGTGATCATGGTGGACTACTGGATCCTGCGCAAAGCCCGGATCCACGTGCCGCAGCTGTACAGCGAAGACCCGCAAGGCGCGTACTTCTACAGCCGCGGGGTCAATCTGCGGGCGGTGGCGGCCTTCGTGCCGGCGGCGCTGATTGCCATCGTGCTGGCCCTGGTGCCGGGCTTTGCCAGCGTCTCGCCGTTTTCCTGGCTGATCGGCGCCGGCATCGCCGGCCTGCTGTACCTGATCATCGCCAAGCGCCAGCCCGGTTACGCCGATGTCAGCGGCGAATCCATCGCCGTGGACAACCTCAGTCATTGAACCTGAACGGCCCGGCGCGCCGGGCCTTGAACTGCCCAACCTGCAAGGAACCCCCATGCGCATTCTCGTGGTCAACGTCAACACCACCGACTCCATCACCCAGGCCATCGCCCGCCAGGCACAAAGCGTGGCGGCGCCGGGTACGGAAATCGTCGGTTTGACCCCCTACTTCGGCGCCGAATCGGTGGAAGGCAACTTCGAAAGCTACCTGGCGGCGATCGCCGTCATGGATCGGGTGCTGGCCTACGACCAGCCCTATGACGCGGTGATCCAGGCCGGTTATGGCGAGCACGGTCGCGAAGGCCTGCAGGAGCTGCTGAATGTACCGGTGGTGGACATCACCGACGCCGCCGCCAGCACCGCGATGTTCCTCGGCCACGCCTACTCGGTGGTGACCACCCTGGATCGCACCGTGCCGCTGATCGAGGACCGGCTCAAGCTGTCCGGCCTCTATGAGCGCTGCGCCTCGGTGCGAGCCAGCGGCCTGGCGGTGCTGGAACTGGAGGAGGACCCACTGCGGGCGGTGGAATCCATCGTGCGCCAGGCCGAGCTGGCGGTGACCCAGGACAAGGCCGAAGTGATCTGCCTGGGCTGTGGCGGCATGGCCGGGCTGGATGAACAGATACGCCAGCGTACCGGGGTGCCGGTGGTGGATGGGGTCACGGCGGCGGTGACCATCGCCGAATCGCTGGTACGCCTGGGGCTGTCCACCTCGAAGGTGCGCACCTACGCGACGCCACGGCCGAAAAAGGTGCTTGGCTGGCCGCTGCGCTCAGGGCGCTGAGTCAGGCAACTGCCGGGTTCGCCGGCCAGCCGGCGCCTACAGGGCGCTGAAGGTTTGCGCCAGGCGCTGTTCGGCGAACTGCTCGATGACGAAGTCGACAAAGGCCCGGGTCTTGCCCGGGAGCATCTTGTGCTCGGCGTAGTAGATCGAGGTGTAGCCGTCGTCGACGTACCAATCCGGCAAGACCCGTTGCAGCGCGCCGAAACGCAGGTAGTTGATGGCAAACGGCATACTTACCAGGGCCAACCCCAAGTCCTGGGCGGCCGCCACGCAGGCCGCCTCGGAATCGCTCATGGTCATGCTGGCCTTGAGCTCCAAAGGGCGCACGCCGCCTGCTCGGCCAGTCAGTTGCCAGGGACGGATGCGGCCGGTCTGCGGAGAACGGATCAGGATCCCCCGGCAGTGCTGCAGGTCCTGAGGATCATGGATCGGCGCCCGCCCCGCGAGATAGGCCGGGCTGGCCACCAGCACCCGATGGGCCGGTGCCAGGCGCCGGGCGACCACCCCTTGCGGCAACTCGAAACCGCCACCGATGGCGGCATCGAAGCCCTGGCCGATCAGGTCCACCTGGCGATTGTCGAAATGCCAGTCCGGCTGGATGTCCGGGTAACGCTGCAGGAAGCTGGCGAGCATCGGCACGATGTAAAAACAGCCGAATACCGTTCCCATGCTGACCTTGAGCGTGCCTGCCGGGCGCCCCTGGACGGTGGACAGGCTGCTCACGGCGTTCTGGATGGTCTGCAGGCTGTCGCTGACTTCCGCCAGGAACAAGCGTCCGGCCTCGGTCAGGGTCAAACGCCGGGTACTGCGCTGGAACAAACGCACGCCCACCCGCGCCTCCAGCTTGGCTACGCTTTTGCCCACCGCGGCCGGGGTCAATCCCAGGCGTCGCGCCGCCTCGGCAAAACTGCCGACTTCAGCGCTGCGGACAAAACATTCGATACTGCCGAAAGCTTCCATTACTGGCCATTCCATACTTTTGGTTTACACAGAGTATAGGAATTACCCGCTACACAGCCGCCAATCAGCCGTCGATACTCGACGCCAAGCACAAGGCAACCCGGCCTTGAATCTCTGGAGAAGCACATGAGCAAGCACAACCTCAGCGGCAAAGTGGCCTTGATCCAAGGCGGTTCCCGCGGCATCGGCGCCGCCATCGTCGAGCGCCTGGCCGCCGAAGGCGCCAGCGTCGCTTTCACCTATGTCAGCTCCGCGAGCAAGGCCCAGGCCCTGCAGGACAGCATCATCGCCAAGGGCGGCAAGGCCCTGGCGATCCAGGCCGACAGCGCCGATGCCGACGCCCTTCGGGAAGCCGTGCAACGTACCGCCCAGGCCTTCGGCCGCCTCGACATCCTGGTCAACAATGCCGGCGTGCTGGCAATGGCGCCGCTGGACGAGTTCAAGCTGGAAGACTTTGACCAGACCCTGGCCATCAACATACGCAGTGTGTTCATCGCCACCCAGGAGGCGGCCCGGCACATGGGCGAAGGCGGACGCATCATCAATATCGGCAGCACCAATGCCGAGCGCATGCCCTTCGCCGGTGGCGGCCCCTACGCCATGAGCAAGGCCGCGCTGGTGGGCCTGACCAAAGGCCTGGCACGGGACCTGGGACCACGAGGCATCACCATCAACAACGTTCAGCCCGGCCCGGTGGACACCGACATGAACCCGGCCGACGGCGCCTTTGCCGAAAGCCTGCTGGAGCTGATGGCCGTGCGCCGCTATGGCCGCGCCGAAGAGATCGCCGGTTTCGTGGCCTACCTGGCCGGCCCTGAAGCGGCCTACATCACCGGCGCCAGCTTGACCATCGACGGTGGTTTCAGCGCCTGAAGACCGCGGGCAGAAAAAAGCCGGGCCACCCGTATCAGGTGGCCCGGCTCCTGGAATCACTGCCTGCGGCTGGCAAAAGCCTGGCAATGCCTTCCTTCCAACAAGCCAACACCGCGCCCACCCGCTCAGTCCCAGATCAGATGGGGCAATCCGCAGGTCGCAGGCTCAAAGCCCTTGAGCGAACGCAGAATCCTGTCGGCATGGGCAAACTTGGCATCGGCCATGGCCGGATCGGGAACCGCGATCACGCTCATGCCCGCGGCCCTGGCAGCGGTCACGCCAAACGGCGAATCCTCGAATACCAGGCACTCCTGCGGCGCCACGCCGAGGCGTCGGGCGGCGGTGAGGAAGATGTCCGGCGCCGGCTTGGCCGCGGTCACTTCCGGATCATCGGCGGTGACGATGGTGTCGAACAGTGCGAACCAGTCGCCATGACGCGTGGTTTTCTCGCCAAAGGACATCTGCGACGAACTGGTGCCCACCGCAATCGGGATCCGGTGGTCCTTCAGGTGGCGCACCAGTTGCTGGGCGCCCGGCATGGCTTCGGCGCGGGGAAAGCGCTCACGCATCAATGGCTCGCGCATGACCAGGAACTCCTCGGCGCTGATGGGCAGGTCCAGGGCCTGCACCACATAGCGCGCCAGATCAGCGGTCCCGCGACCGATGATGTTCTGCTTGATGGTCCAGTCGTAGGTGCGGCCATAACGCTCGGCGATCAACTGGGTGATCTCGGTGTAGATGCCCTCGGTGTCGAGAAGCAGGCCATCCATATCGAAAATCACCGCCTTGATCGGCCCCAAATCGTTCAACTGTGCATTCATCGCATCGGATCCGTTAGCAAAAGTACATTCCAGAGAGCGGCTCAGATACGGCCCGTGTTCTTGGCAACGCGTCAATTAAAGGGTTCAGCAGCATAGCGGCGGGGCTGGGTCAGGAGCAACCAAGGGGCATGGCCAAGGTCGAGGGGGATGCATCAGGCATCGTCCGTGGATTGGTCCTCCTGCACTTGGGGCGCCTCTTGCAACGGCACTTGTGCATCGTCCATCAAGGAGCCCGGATCTTCGTTGCCCGGGTCATTGATCACCTGCGGTTCTGCGGCGGGTGGCGGGGTAGTGCCTGGAGTCTCGCGGGGCATAATCGTCTCCTGGAACATCGGGGCTGGCACCCTTGAGTATGGTGAAGCCTGGAACTGCGCGCACAAAAAACCCGGCGCATGGCCGGGTTTCTTTGCAGACCGCGACGATCAATGACGCTTCTTGTGGCCCATGCTGCTGCCCAGGGCTCCGCCCGCCGCGCCGCCGATACCGGCGCCCACGGTGGAGCCGGTGCTGCCGCCCAGGCGATTGCCGATCAGCGAACCGCCTGCCGAGCCCAGACCGCCGCCAATCGCCGCTTTGGCCCGGCTGCCTTTTCGCGCACCTGCCGCACTGCCGGCCGCCCCGGCCACGCCCGCACCAATGGCTGCCCCGGTGCTGCCACCGAGCTGCTGTCCGACTACGTTGCCCAGCGCGCCGCCCAGGCCACCACCGATGGCTGCGGTGCCGTCACCGGCCATTGCGCCTTGAGCCAGCAGAAGTCCCACAACCAGGGCAGGTAAAGTTGAACGCATGACTTGAACCTCAAAAAAAGACTGTGGAACCGACTTGTAAGACCAGCGCCGCCCCGCTCCAGAAGCGGCGTCACGGCAACACCGGGTTGCTCTCCGGTGGCTTGGACAGCTGATTTTAAAAGAGTTTTATCACCGCGCAAAAAAAAGCCCGCTGGGGAACGGGCTAGGGGTATTGCGTTTAACGGATGGCTTGAGCGTACTCAGGCAGATGTGAAGATTCTGTGAAAAGACACTGCCAATGGGAGCAACACTGACAGATCCTTTGCCTCACCAAATCCCGAGGCATCTTCAGCTCACCAGACTGAAGATGTTCAGGCCAGACCGGCAGCCAGCAACCCTTGGAAAACTGCCGCTGCAACGATCCGGCCTCCACCCGAGACGCTCATGTGCAGCAAAAATCAACGAATGCTGCGGATGCTGCCTTTATTGCCTTTGACCGTGACCGAGACTTTCTTGAAGACAAAGTAGTTTTCTTCGTTCACTTCATAACGCGGAGCAACGATCAGGTCTGCGCCCGACGATTTGACAGCCTTGTAGGCTGCTGCGGACTTGACCGAGCTGACCGGGTCAAAGCCCAGGCCGCCCAGCGCACCACCACCATCACCGCCATAAGCCACACCGTCAGCAAACTGGCTATCGCCACCAAACTGCAGGAAGCCAAACAGGATGTTCACCGAGGACTGACCCGAGATCGCCTCACCCACTGCCACGTCGGCCTTCAAGTCAGCCTTGACCTGACTGTCGATGGGCGAAGATGGCTGGCTGATGTTGTAGCTGGTGCAACCAGTGGCAGCGGCTACAAGAGTGGAGAGGGCGAGGAGTTTGAAAATAGCTTTCACGTTTATTTCCTTATCGCTTTTCATATAAAGGCATCATCGCTGGATGCACAGCCCCGCTTTAATCGGGATAAGGAACATATCGTCAGTTATAGCCAATTGAGATAAGAAGATTCCCAAATTACAAAAGAACCTTCTTTAACAACCTCTTCGCACTGGCGAGAAACAATTAATACGGCTACTCAAAATCAATAAAAAACTTAATACACAAACTATCTCACCACAGGAACATGCCCCTGACCTGCAATACCATTGGCCCCACTTAATACTGGCAGCAGACCGCTCAGGAGCAGCCGCCTGGCTCGAGGAAAAAAGCATCCGCGCCCCACCCTCTTGGCAACGTCGCGCCCTGAGCAGAGCGTCCACCCGCCCCCGTTGCAACGGCCGTTATTCCAAATACTGCCCTTGATAATCCGCGGACAATAAAAAGCCCCGCATCTGGCGGGGCTCTCATAACTGACTATTATTTTCTCTTCGGCAATGCCTTGGGAAAAAACATCGTATTACTGGCGACCGGCAGCGGTGCAGTTTTTTTCCTGTTACTCACGCTGACCCGGGATTGATCTTCCACTTCAAATGCGGCCTGACCACAACGCACCAAGTTGTTGATTGGGAACTCATCCCCGTTGTCTTCGATATAGGCAAGACTCCTCATCTTCCAGCTCCCTCCAACAACCGATCAGTACCGGCAAGCTCCTGATTGCCTGGAAAATACTGACCGTCACGGCAGATCAGACTAGACAGTCATTTGTCGACCTGCCGTTCAAAACCGCCAGACACCGACGAGCGGCCAAGGCACCGAGAGGAAAGCTGATCCAGGACACTCTTTCGCGTCCAACCGGAGCAGCGGCAGAGCCTGTCGACGAGACTCACAGAAATCGTCAACGGCCACAGGGCCTGATCAAGCCGGCACGCACGGGCCACAACAGGCGCCGTGGACAGGGCCAGAATGCAAAAAACCCCTGGTTTCTCGGGGAAACCAGGGGTTTTCTGTACATCGAATGTGGCGGTGAAGGAGAGATTCGAACTCTCGATACAGTTTCCTGTATACACACTTTCCAGGCGTGCTCCTTAAGCCACTCGGACACTTCACCGTGTCTCGTCAAACCGATTCAGTCTGTCGAGGCGCGCTAATGTAGTCGATAGCTTTTCAGATGGCAAACTTTTTTTTCAGAATTTTCATGCGCTTAAGATCGATCCGTCGTGGCAGGGGGCTCGGCCCCAGCGGCAACACGGCAAACCGGCCATTCTTCAGCCTTGCCTCGCGCTATATAGAAGAAAGCAGGCATGGCCGGCAGCGCCGTGCAGGCCGATACCCGGCCTTGTGCCTGACTCATCAGTCAGTCACGGCGCTTTACCAGATCGGTCGTGGTGGGTAACTTCTGCTGCACTTCAATACAAGGAATTGCGTCATGAGTGAGTTGATTTCATACCATCTCGAAGACGGTATCGCGACCCTGACCTTGAGCAATGGCAAGGTCAATGCCATCTCCCCGGACGTGATTGCCGCTTTCAACGCCGCGCTGGATCAGGCCACCGCCGATCGCGCAGTGGTGATCATCACCGGTCAGCCGGGCATTCTCTCCGGCGGTTACGACCTGAAGGTGATGACAGCCGGCCCCAAAGAAGCCGTGGCGCTGGTAACCCAAGGCTCGACCCTGGCCCGCCGCCTGCTGTCCCACCCGTTCCCGGTGATCGTTGCCTGCCCGGGTCACGCGGTGGCCAAGGGCGCCTTCCTGCTGTTGTCGGCGGATTACCGTATCGGTGTGGACGGTCCCTTCAGCATCGGTCTGAACGAAGTGCAGATCGGCATGACCATGCATCACGCCGGCATCGAGCTGGCCCGCGACCGTCTGCGGCGTTCGGCCTTCCATCGTTCGGTGATCAACGGCGAGATGTTTGACCCGCAAGGCGCGGTGGATGCCGGCTTCCTCGACAAGGTGGTGAGCGCCGAGGAACTGCAAGGCGCAGCCCTGGCTGCGGCACGCCAGTTGAAGAAGATCAACATGCTGGCCCACAAGAACACCAAGCTGAAGGTGCGCAAGGCTCTGCTGGACACCCTCGACAACGCCATCATCCTCGACCAGGAACACATGGGCTGACTCGCCTGTGTCGAATGAATCGGCCCGACCTGTGTGTCGGGCTTTTTCTTGCCTGGCGGAAATGAACAGCCAAAGGCCTCTGCAGCGCCGCTGACAGCGGTTTGCGGAAACATGTACTTAAACATCGCCCATCTCCTGGCTGAGAGCGGCAATTGCCGAAAACAGTGCACATCCGTACACTGCGCCACCTTTTGTCCCCGGTGGGCCGTTTTGATGCTGTATCTGTTTCGTATGTCGCTGATGGGCCTGCACTTTATCCTTGCCGGAAGCCTGGGCCTGCTGCTTGGACTGTGCCGCCCATTCAACCCGGACAACAGTCGCCTGTGCGCCCGCCTCTACGCCTGGCCGGCCATGTGCATCCTGCGCCTGCGGGTCAAGGCCGAAGTCGGGCCGTTGATGGACAAGCCTGAAAGCTGCGTGATCATCGCCAACCACCAGTCCAATTACGATTTGTTCGTGTTCGGCAACGTGGTGCCACGACGCACGGTGTGCATCGGCAAGAAGAGCCTGAAATGGGTGCCGCTGTTCGGCCAGCTGTTCTGGCTGGCGGGCAATGTCCTGATCGATCGCGGCAACCCGCACAAGGCGCGGCGATCCATGCTCACCACCACCCATACGCTGCAGCACAAGGACACCTCGATCTGGGTGTTCCCCGAAGGCACTCGCAACCTCGGCGAGGATCTGCTGCCGTTCAAGAAGGGGGCGTTCCAGATGGCCATCGCCGCTGGCGTGCCGATCGTGCCGGTGTGTGTCAGCAGCTACATCAAGCACATGCGCCTGAACCGCTGGAACAGCGGCCAGATCCTGATCCGTTCGCTGCCGGCGATTCCCACCGCCGGGCTGACCATGGACGACATGCCGCGTCTGATCGCCCAGTGTCGCGAGCAGATGCGCGAATGCATCGCCCACATGGATCGCCAACTGCAAGCCGCCTGAACCGCAAGCCCGCCCCCGATGCCTGCAAGCCCGCCCCGTGCGGGCTTTGATTTGTCTGCGAACTCCAGCTCCGGCAGTGACTCTGATGCTGCATTGCAGGCTAAGCTGCTGATTTGTAACCGCCCCATTGATAAGAAGAAGTGAAGCAGAGCCATGGGTAGAGTTGTTGCTGCCGCCGTGTACAGCGGCGGAAAGAAAGTCACCGATATCAGCCTTGACGAAGGGGCTGCCTGGGCCGCGAAACCCGGCCACTTCGTGTGGATCGGCCTGGAGGAGCCCAATGCTCACGAACTGGCCAATCTGCAACGCCAGTTCAACCTGCATGAACTGGCCATTGAAGACGCGCTGGAGAAGCACAGCCGCCCCAAGCTGGAAACCTTTGGCGACGCCTTGTTCATCGTCACTTATTCACCGGTGCGCACCGAGGGCAAGCTGGAGTTCATCGAAACCCACATCTTTGCCGGCAAGGGCTACATCATCACCGCGCGCAACGGCCACTCGGCCTCCTATGGCTATGTACGCCAGCGTTGCGAGGCGCGCCCCCTGCTGCTGGAGCACGGCGAGGACTTCGTCCTGTATGCGCTGCTGGATTTCGTCACCGAGAACTACCAGCCGGTCAGTGAAGCCATCCACGGCGAGATCGACGAACTGGAACGCAACGTCCTGTGCAATTCGCTGAACGAGCGGGATATCCAGAACCTCCACGGCCTGCGCCGCGACGTGCTGCGTCTGCGCCGCTACGTCGCGCCCATGGTGGAGATCAGCGAGGAGCTGCAGAAACTCAGCTTTCCGTTCATCGACAAGAACATGCGGCCGTATTTCCGTGACGTGCAGATTCACGTCACCCGGCAGATGGAAGATTTGTCGACCCTGCGCGACATCGCCAGCCAGACCATCGAGATCGGCGTGCTGCTGGAGGCTTCACGGCAAAGCATCGTGCAGCGCAAGTTCGCCGCCTGGGCGGCGATCCTGGCGTTTCCCACCGCGGTGGCGGGGATTTACGGGATGAACTTCCAGAACATGCCGGAGCTGAGCTGGCACTACGGCTACTTCGGCGTGCTGGGTTTCATCAGCGTGGGCTGTATCAGCCTGTGGGCCAGCTTCAAGCGTTCCGGCTGGCTCTAGGGCAATGGGCCCTGGGCGCGAACGCCAGGGCCCCGGCAAGGTCATGCGGCTTCGGGTTTGTGGGCGACGAAGCGCATCATCCATTCCGCAACGGTGGTGCCGTGGTGCTCGTGTTCGAGACTGGCCAGGCCCTTCTGGTAGATCTTCTCGCCAAGAAACTCCTGGCGCAGATCCAGCAGCGCCCGGGAGTAGTCGTGGATGAACTCAGGGTGCCCCTGGAAACACAGCACCTGGTCATTGATGTGATAGGCAGCATAGGGGCAGAAATCGCTGGAGGCGATCACTGTGGCGTTCTCCGGTAGCGCGGTGACCTGATCCTGGTGGCTGATCAACAGCGTCAACTCCTCCACCACCGGGCTCATCCACGGCGCCTTGGCGGCCAGCTTGTAGCTATGGGTGCCCACGCCCCAGCCCTGACTCGCCCGCTCGCTCTTGCCCCCCAGCAAAAGCGCCAGCAACTGATGGCCGAAGCAGATGCCCAGCAGCTTGTCACCACGCTCGTAGCGGCCCAGCAGATAGGTCTTGAGGGTTTGAATCCAGGGGTCGGTGCCGAAGGAGTCGGCCTTGCTGCCAGTCACCAGGTAAGCGTCGAACTCCAGCTCGTCGCTGGGGTAATCGCCCTGCACCACGTTGTAGACGCTGAACTGCGCAGCAATGGGTTGCTGGGAAAACAGGCGCTGGAACATCTGCCCGTAACCCTGATATTGATCGACCAGTTCGGGACGCAGGATATC
Source organism: Pseudomonas protegens (assembly GCF_013407925.2). Lineage (NCBI taxonomy): Bacteria > Pseudomonadati > Pseudomonadota > Gammaproteobacteria > Pseudomonadales > Pseudomonadaceae > Pseudomonas > Pseudomonas protegens. The sequence continues at coordinate 1,211,305 of NZ_CP060201.1, forward strand.
GGTTTCAAGAATGCAGATGCGTAGCGACATAAAAAATTCCTGACAAGGTGATGGCAATAATGAACAGCCCAGAGCCTGCCTTGAAATACCACGGCAAGGCAAGCCCCGGGACCACTCATTGGCTACCGGTCAACCTCAGAACAACTGCCCCTGGCGAGCCTTCTCCAGGAGCAGGGTCGGCGGGGCGAATCGCTCACCGTATTGCTGCGCCAGATACTGCGCCCGGGCGACGAAATCCTTCACCCCGTACTGGTTGATGAACTGCAGGGCACCGCCGCTCCAGGCGGCGAAACCGATGCCGAAGATCGAGCCGATATTGGCGTCCGCCGTGGACTGCAATACCCCCTCCTCCAGGCAACGCACGGTTTCGATGGCCTGAATGAACAGCAGGCGGTCGCGCACGTCCTGGGGCGAGATCTGCCCATCGGCGCGATAGAAGCGCGAGTGCAACTGCGGCCACAAGTGCTTCTGGCCACCGGCCGGGTATTCGTAGAAACCACCGCCGGCGGCCTTGCCCGCTCGCTTGCAGTCATTGAGCAACTGGTCGATCACGGCAAACGCCGGATGCTCGACAGGCGCCTTGCCTTCAGCCCGCAGGTCCTTGGCGGTCTGCTGACGGATGTGGCTCATCAGGCTCAGGGAGACTTCATCGGAAATCGCCAGCGGCCCCACAGGCATCCCGGCCTTGCGCGCCTCGGTTTCGATCAACGGCGCCGCAATGCCTTCGCCGAGCATGGCGATGCCTTCGTTGGTGAAGGTGCCGAACACCCGGGAGGTGAAGAAACCGCGACTGTCGTTGACCACGATCGGGGTCTTGTTGATCTGCAGCACGAAGTCGAACCCACGGGCCAGGGTTGCATCGCTGGTCTGCGCGCCCTTGATGATTTCCACCAGGGGCATCTTGTCCACCGGGCTGAAGAAGTGCAGGCCGATGAACTTATCCGGATTCGGCACCGCCGTGGCCAGCCCGGTGATGGGCAGGGTCGAAGTGTTGGATGCGATCACCGCCTCATCGCCGACCACCTGCTGCGCGGCCCGGGACACCTTGGCCTTGAGCTCGCGATCCTCGAACACCGCCTCGATGATCAGGTCGCAACCGGCCAGGTCGGCGTCCTCGGCGGTGGTACGGATTCGCGCCAGGATCGCCTCACGCTGCTCGCGGCTCAGTTGCCCGCGCGCCAGCTTTTTCTCCAGCAGCGCCGCCGAGTGGGCCTTGCCCTTCTCGGCCGCCTCGACACTGATGTCCTTGAGCACCACCTCGATGCCCGCCACCGCGCTGACGTAGGCAATCCCCGCCCCCATCATCCCGGCCCCCAGCACCCCGAGTTTGTTCGTGGTCTGCGGCGCGATGCCCTGAGGACGCGAGCCACCGGCATTGATTTCATTGAGCTGGAACCAGAAGGTGCCGATCATGTTCTTCGCCACCTGGCCGGTGGCCAGCTCGGTGAAGTAGCGCGTCTCGATCAGTTGCGCGGTAGCGAAATCCACCTGGGCGCCTTCGACCGCGGCGCACAGGATCTTTTCCGGCGCGGGGAAGCAGCCCTGGGTCTTGGCCCGCAGAATCGACGGGGCAATGGCCAGCATCTGCGCCACTTTCGGGTTGGCCGGCGTGCCGCCCGGTATCTGATAACCGCGCGCATCCCAGGGCTGCTGGGCCGCCGGATTGGCCAGGATCCAGGCCCGAGCCTGGGCCAGCAGGTCGTCACGGTCCGTCGCCAGGGCATCGATCAGACCAGCTTGCAGCGCCTGCTGCGGACGCACTTTCTTGCCTTCCAGCAGATACGGCAACGCCTTTTCCAGGCCCAGCAGGCGCACCATGCGCACCACCCCGCCGCCACCGGGCAACAGGCCCAGGGTGACTTCCGGCAGGCCGATCTGTAGCGATTGATCATCCAGGGCCACCCGATGATGGCAGGCCAGGCAGATTTCCCAGCCGCCGCCCAGGGCAGCACCATTGATAGCCGCGACCACCGGTTTACCCAGGGTTTCCAGCGCGCGCAACTGGCCCTTGAGGGCCAGCACCATGTCATAGAAGGCCTTGGCTTGCGGCTTGCCGACCTTGATCAGCTCATTGAGGTCGCCGCCGGCAAAGAAGGTCTTTTTCGCCGAGGTGATGATCACCCCGGCAATCGATTGCTGCTCGGCCTGCAGACGCGCCACGACACCGGCCATGGCCTCGCGGTACACCGCGTTCATGGTGTTGGCGCTCTGGCCCGGCATATCGATGGTCAGGACCACGATCTGGTCCTGGCCCTTTTCGTAACGGATGGCATCGGTCATGAAGATGGTTCCTTGAAGTCGGGGCTCAGAGGCGTTCGATGATGGTGGCGATACCCATGCCGCCGCCGACACAGAGGGTCGCCAGGCCGTAGCGCTGGCGCCGGCTTTCCAGTTCGTCGAGCAAGGTGCCGAGGATCGCGCAGCCGGTGGCCCCCAGCGGGTGGCCCAGGGCGATGGCGCCACCGTTGACGTTGACCCTGGCCGGATCGATGGCCATGTCCTTGATGAACTTGAGCACCACCGAGGCAAAGGCTTCGTTGACCTCGAACAGGTCGATGTCCTCGACCCGCAACCCGGCCTTGGCCAGGGCCTTGCGGGTGGCCGGCGCCGGGCCGGTGAGCATGATGGTCGGGTCGGTGCTGGTGACCGCCGTGGCCACGATCCGCGCCCGGGGCTTGAGTCCCAATTCGCGACCCTTGGCCTCGGAGCCGATGAGCATCAGCGCCGAACCGTCGACGATGCCCGAACTGTTGCCCGGGGTGTGCACATGGTGGATGCGCTCGACATGGCTGTAGACCCGCAGCGCGGTGGCGTCGAAGCCCATCTGCCCGATCATTTCGAAACTCGGCTTGAGGCTGCCCAGGCCTTCCAGGGTCGAGTCGGCGCGGATGAACTCGTCATGCTCCAGCAACACGATGCCGTTCTGGTCCTGCACCGGCACCAGGGACTTGGCGAAGGCGCCGCTGGCCCGGGCCCGGGCCGCCTTCTGCTGGGATTGCAGGGCGAAGCGGTCGACCTCCTCGCGGGAGAAGCCCTCCAGGGTCGCGATCAGGTCCGCGCCAATGCCCTGAGGAGTGAAATGGCTGTGCATATTGGTTTCCGGGTCCAGCACCCAGGCCCCGCCATCGCTGCCCATGGGCACCCGGGACATGGACTCCACGCCACCGACCACCACCAGATCCTCGAACCCCGAGCGCACCTTCATCGCGCCGAGATTGACCGCCTCCAGCCCCGAGGCGCAGAAGCGATTGATCTGCACGCCGGCCACGCTGACATCCCAGTCCGCGGCCTGAACGGCGGTCTTGGCGATATCGGCCCCTTGATCGCCGATGGGCGTCACACAGCCCAGGACCACGTCGTCCACCTGGCTGGTGTCCAGCTCGCAACGCTGTTGCAGTGCCCGCAACAGGCCGGCCACCAGGTTCACCGGTTTCACGCTGTACAAGGCGCCATCGGCCTTGCCTTTGCCACGGGGCGTGCGTAACGCATCGAATATCAAAGCTTGGGTCATGACGTCCTCGAACCGCTGTGCAGGGGAAAATGTCGAGCCCTCACCTTAGGCGCGACAGCCGTGGATTCAATGACCGATGCGCTCAGCCGCCTTGACGGTGACGCTCAGACGAACGGTAGGCAGCTAAGCGATCGCCCGATGAAGGGTCGCGAGCTGTCTAGCCAAAGGGCGACCACCCGGTGCGCAAATGGACTTATAGCGTTTTCAGGGATTGCAGCTATAACTTCATACGAATTGGATCTAAGCCAGAGGATTCAAGGCCCCTAAGGTAGAAACTGTAGGAAGTCCCGGACGGATTCTGCATCGGGACAGGTCAAAAAAAGGACACATAACCGGCCCACAATCACCTTCAGGACCGGTATGCATTGATGCTCAGGAATAACAACAAAAGGCATTCAGCCATGTTCAAACATTCGAAAGTACGTCAGGCGGGGCTCATCCTCTTCGCAACCACATTGCTGTTGATCTTGCCGAACCTCACCCGAGTGATCGGCTGATACGTGGCTGCTCGACCAACCGACCAGCACCTTGCCCCCGGTTCTCACCGGGGGCGCTGTCGCATGCCGATCTTGCCGAGCAACGGCAAGCAGAAGGATTGATGCCGATACCGAGCCGCCCGCGCTGGAAGGCCAAGACCCGCTAGCCAAGCGCGACTATTTCGGTATCGTGAACGACGCTAACCACCAAGAACCCCGGGATGCCCCGTTCGACCCCGTGTCGCAAGCGGCAGACATGCAGCCCGGTGACGCCCCCACTGACGACGATCCGACGGCCATCCATTGAAAGCTCTCCTCCTTTGCGCCGCCCTCCTGACCAGCAGCCCGCTATACGCCGCCCAACTGCTGATCGACCTGGGCTCCGGCAGCCGCACCTGGCAGACCGAAGAACTGCTCAAGCACCCCGAAGCCCGGAACATCAAGATCAAGGACGACGTGTCCTACCACCGCGACATGCAATACCGGGCCGTGCCCATGGCGGCCCTGCTCAAGGGACTCAAGGCCGAGGACCATCTGCAGGCCGTGGCCCTTGACGGCTTCGCCGCCGAACTGAACGCCGCGCCTTTGCTCAATACCCAGGGTTCCCAGGCCTGGCTGGCCATTGAAGACCCGAGCCAACCCTGGCCTGCCCTGGCCGCGGACAAGCCCGGCGCCGGGCCGTTCTATCTGGTGTGGACCAACCCGCAAGCCGGACATATCAGCCCCGAGCAATGGCCATTCCAGGTGGCGCGCATCCAGCGCCTGGCGCCGGTGGCGGAGCGTTTCCCGGCCCTGGCTCCGGACCCGAAGCTGGCCAGCAACGATCCGGTCAACCAGGGCTTTGCCCTGTTCCAGAAGAACTGCCTGGCCTGCCACCGCCTCAATGCCGCCGGTGACTCGCAGTTCGGGCCGGACTTGAACATCCCCTACAACCCTACCGAGTATTTCAGTGGCGACTTTCTCAAGCGCTACATCCGCGATCCGCAGAGCCTGAGGCGCTGGCCCCAGGCCAAGATGCCCGGGTTCGACAGCACTGTGTTGCCGGATCAAGAGCTGGAGTTGTTGCTGGGCTATCTGCGGCACATGGCGGGGCGCAAGCAGCTGCCTTGAGCTGATTCGGGCGTTGTCTATCGCCCAGATAGTCAGAGTTGATTTCCTGGTCCGCTCAGGCGGGCGGATAATCGCGCCCATCGAGCAAACACTTCGCCAAGCCTGATGAAGTCGCTGCTGCAACCGTGATGACGCCGATGACAACCGGGTCCGGGCTCTCCCGACCGGTTCCCTCTCCTGACCGGTCTTCCCTTTTAGCCACCCTCTCGGGTGGCTTTTTTTACCTTTGAGCCCCCTGAAAACGCAATTGGCCGACCCGAGGGTCAGCCAATTGCCTGTCTTGCTACCGATGGCTCCGGGTTATACCAGGCGCCCGCGAATCTCCTGCTTCACCCCCCATCCTTCAATGATGCCGCCCAGAGGCTCGACCACGGCCTCGAAGTCCTGTTCAAAATCCCCGATGCCGCCATGGGTGGCGTACATCACCTTGCTCAGTTCCAGATACCAGGCGCCGTCATCACGCACGCTGACCTGGGCGTTCAAGGATTCACCGCGAAACTGTCCTGCCGCCCTGCGCGCCCGCTCCTCATCCGGAAAAATGGCGTAGAACTCGATGGGATGGAATCGTGAAAAATCAAAACCGCCTTCTTTCATGCGGCGCAGCACACTGCTGCTGAGGTCTTCTTGAACGGCTGTGCTCATGAAACGTCCTCCTCAAACCGATGGATAGACTTTCCGCGCTTCCCGACTCGCCGGCCACGGTGACCGGCATCACGACCCGGGACGGGTCGTCAGGAAACAAGCATGGAGCTGACAAGATCAGAGCTAGGCGAAGCATTTGCTGATCTCGTTTGCAGATTAGCGCCAACGCCCGGGCGCCGCCAGAAATTGCTGCGCAAGCGATCTCTGTCGTCTCTAGATCGGCGTGATGCTGAGAATCTGAATGCTGTTCTGCTCTTTCAGGCTTTTGAGAGTGGGGGCTTCGATACGTCCGTCCAGATCATTCAGATCCAGCTCGGCGCTGACCGGCAGCAACTTGGCCCTCACCAACTGCGCGGCCCGTTCCAGCGTTGGCTCCTGCTCGCAATCGAAGTCTTCGACGGACTGGACACCATGATCATCGACGAAAGTGACTTGCCACTTTTGCATCAGCGCCTCCTCGATAGCCCTGTGAGTGGGCCTACAACATCTCGACCTTGAGCCGAAGGCAAACGTTCCACGGCACGGGCAGGCGAGCCCATAAAAAAGGCCGCCCGGAGGCGGCCTTGATCGAACCCTTGAACCTTCAGCCGATCACGGCTTTTCGGCACGGGTCTTGAGCGCCTTCAGGGTGTTGAAAGGAGCATCCACCACGAACTTGTTGGCCAGCCAGGACGGCACGCTGCCACCGGGCTCGGTGTGCACCTGATAGGTCACTTCGACCTGATCGGCACCCTTGGGCACGAACTTCCAGTAACCCTCGACCTGGGATACGCGCACGAAACCTTTCTCTTCCGGGATGTAGGTCGGCACACCTTCCAGCTTGCGGGTCAGACTGCCGTCCGCGGCTTCGCTGGTGGTGATGTGCAGCACCGAGTCACGGGCAGTGACCGGCCAAGGCGTGTTGAACTGGGTGTAGGTCCAGGTTTGATCGCCTTCGTGCTTGAGCAGTTTCTGGGTCTTGCACTCGTGGATCCAGGCGCAGGCGCCTGCCACGTCTTCCTGCAGCGCACGCAGCTTGGCGATGGAGGTCTTCATGGTGGTGACACCACGGTAGGCCTTGTATTTGGAACCGGCCACTTCACTCAAGGAGATCTTGATGCCGTCTTCATCCTTCGCCGTTTGCCAGTCTTCGGCGTGGGCCGTTGCCGACAACAGCACGGTGAAGCCACAGAGCACAGCCATTCGATACAGCGAACCCATTGTCTTATTCCTTATTGTTGAAGTTCCGTTCATTAAGAACACTCTAAGCCGCTGTCACTTGTTCCCACCATCCGAGCAAGCGGATGGCTTCTTCCCGGCTTTCGCCGCAAACCTCGGGATCTGCCTGAAACGCGCCGCACACCGCTGGCCGCTCCGGCCTACCGAACAAGCCACACAGGTGTTCGACAGACAGGTGCAGGCAACGTTCTCCCGCCAGTTTGCCATTGGGCATTCCGGGGATCGGTGAGCTGATGGAAGGGGCAATGCAGCAGGCGCCACAACCTTCACGGCATTTCATGACGAAAGCTCCTCGCGACAAGCATAGTGTTGAATGACGCCGGACAAGAGTAACCGCTAAAACAGCCGTTTAAAATTACTCAAAGAACGGATTTGACGCACAACCGTGCGTGACTGATCAGTCTCCGACAAAGTGTCGCCAAGACCCGTCACATAGCGGTTGAAGAATTTACTGCTTGAATTCGAAATCCAGGGCTGCGCCTTCGATTTCACGACGCTCCTCATTGCGCAACTGCAACTGCATTTCGTTGCTCAGCAAGCGACCGTTGAGTTGGAATGGACTGCTTTCCTTGGGCTTTTCGCCAAACATTTGCGGCAGCAAAGGTTCGCGCTTGGGCAATGGCACACTGCCGACAGGTTGCAGATGCTTGACCATTTCCGGCGGCAGGCTCAGGTCCAGCTTGGGGCTCTTCAACGGCGTCTTGATGTCTTGATAGGCCCACTTGGATTTGGGCTTGGCTGCTGCCTTTTTGCTTGCCGGCTTGCTCTTGCCAGCGCTGGCCTGGGCTTTGGCCTTGCTCGCCGAGGTCTGCTTGGCGGTAGCTGGCTTGCTCGGGTGGGTGCTGCTGGCAGCCGGTTTATCGGTGGCCGAGGCTGCCTGGACAGGCGTGACAGCGACAACTCCCAACAGGCAGGCAGATAACCAGATGGCAGGAAAAAAGGCATTCATAAAGGCGGGTAGATCGACAAAAGGTTTCCTATGCTCGCTTGTTGCAAGCCCCATGACAAGCACAGGGCCGCATTGTTTAAAAACCGCCGGCTGCCTCCTGGCACAACTGGCTGGCGAGCATGCCCAGGGTCATCAAGGCCCGCTCGGCCTCACGATTCCAGGGGGTGCCGCAATTGAGCCGCACGCAGTGGTTGAACTGCTCGGTGTTACTGAAGATCAACCCCGGGGCAATGCTGATGCCCTGCTGCAAGGCCCGCACATGCAGTTCCTGGGTGTTGACCCGCCCAGGCAGGCTGACCCAGAGAATGAAACCGCCATTGGGCCGAGTAATCTGCGTGCCTTCCGGAAAGTACTGCTGCACCGCCAGTTGAAAGGCGCTGAGGTTCTTGCGGTATTCCTGGCGGATGTAGCGTAAATGCCGGTCATAGCCGCCGTTCTCCAGGTACGCCGCAACGCCCATCTGCGTCACGCTGCACGCCGAATGGGTACTGAAGGTCTGCAGGCGCTGGATCTCCTGCTGGTACTTGCCGGCGATCATCCAGCCGATGCGCACCCCCGGTGACAGGGTCTTGGAGAAACTCGAGCAGTAGATCACCCGGTCCAGACGGTCATAGGCCTTGAGGGCCTTGGTGCGCCCGACCTCGAACATCAACTCGCCGTAGATATCGTCCTCGACCACCTGGATATCGAAGTCCGAAGCCAGGCGCAGCAACTGCTTCTGTCGTTCCTCCGGCATGGTGCCGCCCAGGGGGTTGCTCAGACGCGTGGTCAGGACCAGGGCCTTGATCGACCACTGGTTGGCCGCCAGTTGCAGCGCTTCGAGGCTCATCCCGGTGGAAGGATCGCTGGGAATCTCGATGACCTTGAGCCCCAGCAAATCCGCCAGTTGCAGTAATCCGTAATAGGTCGGCGATTCCGCGGCGATCAGATCGCCCGGCCGGGTCAGGACCCGCAGCGACATCTGCAGGGCATCGACGCAACCGTGAGTGATCACCACCTCGGAAGGATCGACCACCACCCCGGCATCACGCATGCGAATCGCCACCTGGCGTCGCAGCGGCTCGAACCCCGGGCTGAACATGTAGCTGAACGCCCGCGGGCTGTGAAACCGCGTGACCTTGGCCAATTGCTGATGCAATGCCCGCACCGGCAGATAGTCGACGCTGGGCACCGCGGCCCCCAGGGGAAACACCCCTTCGCGACGGGACTCCACCAACACCTGCTGAATGATGCTGCTGCGGGTCACCAGTCCCGGGCGCTCGACCCGGGCGATGTCCGGCGTGGGCGCGGTCAGTGCCGGCGTCTGGTGCACGTAGTAACCCGACTGGGGACGCGCGCGGATCAGCCCCTGGTCTTCGAGGTTGGCGTAAGCCTGGAGCACCGTGGCGTGGCTGACGTTGAGCTGCGAGCTCATCTTGCGTACCGACGGCACGCGCTCCCCCGGTTGGTAGACACCACGGCGAATATCCTCAGCCAGTTGCTGAGCGATACGTTGATAGAGCAAGAGATTGGTCATGGCACAGCACTCGATTTCACGGCGTTTTATTCTTGTGTGAAACAATACCGGCACAGTTTAGAAGTGTACTGGGACAGTTCCTACAATAGTCGAGGACACCGGGCAGTGAAAAGTAGAACTGCAGGGTTTTTGTGCGCACCTTGGCAGACATAAAAAAACCCGACGCCTGGCGGACGTCGGGTTTTTCGGGGACAAGCGGCGTTTCAGCGAGCGGCGCCAAGCTGGCCCTTTTCGTCGGAGAAGACGATTTCCACTCGCCGGTTCTGCGCCCGACCCCGTTCGGATGCATTGGCTTCCACCGGGTAATCGTCACCGTAACCTTCGACCTGGATGCGCTTCTCGTCGATCCCCAGATCCACCAGCACGTCCGCCACGGCCTGGGCCCGATCGCGCGACAGTTGCAGATTGCTCTGACGCTCACCGGTGTTGTCGGTGTAACCCTCAATGCGCACGACACGCTTGGGGTTCAGTTGCAGGAACTGCACCACCTTGAGCACGGTGCGATTGGCCGAGTTCTTCAATTCGGCCTCGCCGGTGTCAAACAGCACGTCGCCCAGCGTCATCACCAGGCCGCGATCAGTCTGGGTGGTCGCCAGGCTGATGATCTGCTCCTCCAGCCACTTGCCCTGCTGCTGCACGCTCAACAGCTTGGCCTCACGCAGGGCCAGCTGCAGGCGTTGCCGCTCCAGCTCGAGCTTGGCGGCGCGCTCCTGGTTCAGCGCCTGATCCGTGTGTTCCCGGGCAATTTCGCTGTAGCGACGGCTCAGGTAGGCATAGTGCTCCACATCGGCACCGCTGCCCCAGTAGGTCGACAGTCGATCGGCACGGGCCAGGGACTCTCCGGCGCGTATCACGTCCTTGGGCGCAATTCGCAGCACATTGGAGTCCTCCTTGACCTTCTGGAAGTCGGCACCGGCTTGCTGCAGGGCTTCCTCGCTGTGCTGGCCGGCACAACCATAGAGACCGGCGCAGGCCAACAGCATCGCGCCACCGAAGATACGGGTCGACAGGCTCATTGGGCGTCTCCCAGTTGCTTGCGCAGGCGGGTGATGCGGGTGTTGAGCTCATTCACCTGTTCCTGGCTCTTCTGGGTCAGGACCTTGGCCTCGGCCAAGCGAGCATCCAGTTCTGCCTGTTCGGCACGCATGCGCGCCTTCTTGTAGGACTCATCCTGCATATTGCCCTGAGCCCGGGAGAACTTGTCTTCGGCCAGTTTCAACTCCGGCATCGCCTCGGCCGAGGCCCCCACGGCCTTGGCTTGCTCCAGCGCCTGGGCAGTGAGGCGCATTTGCTCGGTGGGCGCCGGATCGGTTGCACAACCCGCCATGGCCAACAGGGCCAAGGCAGGGAAAAGAGGTCGAATAGTCACACGTGATTCCTACGGTTTTGGGCTGCTGACGGGTTGCTGCAACTGGGCCTTCCAGCGCTCCAGATTGCGCTGCAGCAAGGCCTCCGTCAGACCGGACGCGGTCAATTCTGTCATCTTTTTTGCCAGCTGTCCGCGCAACCATGGGTCATTGCAAGCCGAGTTATGGGACAGCGCGAGAAACAGCCCCGGTTTGTCGATGGCCTGGGGAAACGCCTGCAGATCCGCCGCCATCCCCAGGGACTGGGCCATGGCCATGCCCGCATAGCGCGGTGCCAGCACATAGTCCACTTGCCCCAGCAGCAAGGCCTGGAAGACCTGGGTCAAGTTCGGCAGGCGCTTGAGTTGCAAGTGCTCCTTGGCCACGACCTGAAAGGGCTGGGTCAACCGGGCCTTTTCCGAAACCGCGCCCGGATGGCCGGCCAGGTCCGCCACCTGGGAGTAGCTCAGGGTCGAGTCCTTGCGCGTCCACACCAGATAGTCGTTCTGCACCAGCGCCGGGTGGATGTAGTCCAGCGACTCCAGCTCATTGAAGGTCAGTGGCGCATCGGCCAGCAGGTCCATGCGCCCACTGCGAACTTCATCCAGGGCTTCGGAACGTTTGCCGGCGTACAACAACTCGACCTTGAGCCCCAGCTCCCCCGCCACTTGCTGCAACAGGTCGGCACTGGCTCCCATCAGGTGCTTGGGGTTCTGCGGGTCTTGCCACAGGTACGGCGGCGCGTCCGGGCTGCCGGTCACCACCAGACGCTCGCACTTGCCTGCCGCCAGTGACAGCGATGGCAACAACGCCAGGCTCAACAGCGCTGCCCAGCCACTCATGCGGTGCAGATCCATGGCGATACCCTCCCCCGACAAAAAAACACCCATAAAAAAACCCGGCCAAAAGGCCGGGCTCTTTATAAGTGAAGACGCCGGATTAGACCAGCTTCTCCAACTCAGGAACGGCTTCGAACAAGTCCGCCACCAGGCCGTAATCGGCCACCTGGAAGATCGGCGCTTCTTCGTCCTTGTTGATCGCAACGATCACTTTGGAGTCTTTCATGCCGGCCAGGTGCTGGATCGCACCGGAGATACCGACCGCGATGTACAGCTGCGGCGCAACGATCTTGCCGGTCTGGCCGACCTGCATGTCGTTCGGCACGAAGCCTGCGTCCACCGCGGCGCGGGAAGCGCCGACAGCGGCCCCCAGCTTGTCGGCCAGGGCGTACAGGTGCTTGAAGTTGTCGCCGTTCTGCATGCCGCGGCCGCCGGAAACGACGATCTTGGCAGCGGTCAGTTCAGGACGATCGGACTTGGCCAGCTCTTCGCCAACGAAGCTCGACTTGCCGGCATCGTGAGCGGCACCCACGATTTCGACTGCAGCCGAACCACCTTCAGCGGCAACGGCGTCGAAGCCGGTGGCACGCACGGTGATGACTTTTACGGCAGCCGAGGACTGCACGGTGGCGATGGCGTTACCGGCATAGATCGGACGCTTGAAGGTATCGGCGCTTTCTACCGAGATGATTTCGGAGATCTGGTCAACGTCCAACTGAGCGGCCACCCGCGGCAGGATGTTTTTGCCGTTGGAAGTGGCGGCAGCCAGGATGTGGCTGTAGCCAGCGCCCAGTTCGACCACCAGCGGCGCAACGTTTTCCGGCAGTTGGTGAGCGTAGGCGGCGTTGTCGGCCACCAGCACTTTGGCCACGCCAGCGACTTTGGCGGCGGCTTCAGCCACGGCGCCAACGCCCTGACCGGCGACCAGTACGTGAATGTCACCACCAATTTTGGCGGCGGCGGCAACGGTGTTCAGGGTGGCCGGAGCCAGCGCCTTGTTATCGTGTTCGGCGATTACCAAGATAGTCATGATCAGATTACCTTCGCTTCGTTTTTCAGTTTCTCGACCAGTTCAGCCACCGACTTGACCTTGATACCCGCGCTGCGTGCAGCCGGCGCTTCGACTTTCAGGGTCTTGTTGGTGGAGGCGGTGGAAACGCCCAAAGCATCAGGAGTCAGCGTTTCAAGCGGCTTCTTCTTGGCTTTCATGATGTTTGGCAAAGACGCATAGCGCGGCTCGTTCAAACGCAGGTCGGTGGTGACGATGGCTGGCAGGTTCAGCGCAACGGTCTGCAGGCCGCCGTCGATCTCGCGAGTGACATTGACCTTGTCGCCGGACACTTCGACCTTGGAGGCGAAGGTGCCTTGAGCGTAACCGCTCAGGGCCGCCAGCATCTGGCCGGTCTGGTTGTTGTCGCTATCGATGGCCTGTTTGCCGAGGATCACCAGTTGTGGCTGTTCCTTGTCGACCACAGCCTTGAGCAGCTTGGCCACGGCCAGGGAGTTCAACTCTTCAGCGGACTCGACGAGGATTGCGCGATCGGCACCCAGTGCCAGGGCGGTACGCAGTTGCTCTTGAGCAGTAGCAGGACCGATGGAGACGACGACGATTTCAGTCGCTACACCTTTCTCTTTCAGGCGTACGGCTTCTTCCACTGCGATTTCGCAGAAAGGGTTCATCGACATCTTGACGTTGGCGAGGTCGACGCCGGAGTTGTCCGCTTTGACGCGAACCTTGACGTTATAGTCGACCACTCGTTTGACAGCTACAAGAACCTTCATGGATTCCTCGTTACTCTCCGGTGAAAAGAAAGTCGCCTAGGCGAGAACCTGGCGGTTGATGCTCATCGGCACAAGGGCACCTCCAAAAACGCTGGCGTACATAAAGGATGACCTTGCTCACGGGAGTGATGACCGTTGGTCAGTGGTGACCGGCGAGTCATTCATTATCGCGGCGTGTAAACTGCGCACTTTCAAGCTGCGCGGCGCATCACCTTTACTGCCTTTGCCCTGTCTTTAGAGGTGCTCTTGAAACCAACAGTCAGCCTACGGCGAGCGCAAAACCGACCGTATCTTGACCGGAACGCCTTTTCTGGTCAATACGGCAAAATAGCCGTTTATAAGCCGCGCTTCTTTGATTTATCTGGGCTGCAGCAATTTCAAACAAACGTTTGTATTGGACGCTGAGAGTGGTGTAGATATAATGCGCCGCCCAGAGAGAAAGGTCGGCCATCCACCCCTCCTCCCCCCATTTGCGATGGGAGAAAGCGCGGATGCAACGCCAAACCTCCAATTAGAAAAAACCGTTGAGCCTTGAGTAGGAGATAGCCTAGTGGAACGCGAATACATGGAATTCGACGTGGTCATCGTCGGTGCCGGCCCCGCAGGCTTGTCCGCCGCTTGCCGCCTTAAGCAGAAGGCCGCTGAAGCCGGCAAGGAAATCAGCGTCTGCGTGGTCGAGAAAGGCTCCGAAGTCGGTGCTCACATCCTTTCCGGCGCCGTGTTCGAACCACGGGCCCTGAATGAACTGTTCCCGGACTGGAAGGAACTGGGCGCTCCGCTCAACACTCCGGTGACCCGCGACGACATCTATGTCCTGCGCAGCGGCGAAACCGCCACCAAGGTTCCAGACTTCTTTGTGCCCAAGACCATGCACAACGAAGGCAACTACATCATCTCCCTGGGCAACCTGTGCCGCTGGCTGGCCCAGCAGGCCGAGAACCTGGGCGTGGAAATCTACCCCGGCTTCGCCGCCCAGGAAGCCCTGATCGACGAAAACGGCGTGGTGCGCGGGATTCTTACCGGCGACATGGGCGTCGACCGTGAAGGTCATCCAAAAGACGGCATGTACACCCCCGGCATGGAACTGCGCGGCAAATACACCCTGTTCGCCGAAGGCTGCCGCGGCCATATCGGCAAGCAGCTGATCAAGCGCTTCAACCTGGACAGCGATGCCGACGCCCAGCACTACGGCATCGGCCTCAAGGAAATCTGGGAAATCGATCCGGCCAAGCACCAACCGGGCCTGGTGGTGCACACCGCCGGCTGGCCGCTGGACATCATGAGCAACGAGAACACCGGCGGCTCCTTCCTCTATCACCTGGAGAACAAACAGGTGGTAGTAGGCCTGATCGTCGACCTGTCCTACGCCAACACTTACCTGTCGCCGTTCGACGAGTTCCAGCGCCTCAAGCATCACCCGGTGCTCAAGCAGTACCTGGAAGGCGGCAAGCGCATCAGCTATGGCGCACGCGCACTGGCCAAGGGTGGCATCAATTCGCTGCCGAAGATGGTGTTCAAGGGCGGCGCGCTGATCGGCTGCGACCTGGGCACCATGAACGTGGCCAAGATCAAGGGCAGCCACACCGCCATGAAGTCCGGCATGCTCGCCGCCGACGCCGTGGCCGACTCGCTGTTCGCCGGTTCCGAAGGGGCTGACGAGCTCAAGGGCTACGTCGAATCGTTCAAATCCAGCTGGCTGTATGAAGAGCTGTTCGCCAGCCGCAACTTCGGTCCGGCCATGCACAAGTTCGGCCCGATCATCGGCGCCGGCTTCAACTGGATGGACCAGAACCTCTTTGGCGGCAAGCTGCCCTTCACCCTGCACGACACCAAGCCGGACTACGCCTGCCTGAAGCTGGCCAAGGACTGCGCGAAGATCGACTACCCGAAACCCGACGGCAAACTCAGCTTCGACAAACTGAGCTCGGTGTTCATCTCCGGTACCAACCATGAAGAAGAACAGCCGTGCCACCTCAAGCTCGCCGACCCGAGCGTCCCGCTGAGCCGCAACCTGCCGCTGTACGACGAACCGGCCCAGCGCTACTGCCCGGCCGGCGTGTATGAAGTGATCACCCAGGAAGATGGCGAGAAGCGCTTCCAGATCAACTCGCAGAACTGCGTGCACTGCAAGACCTGCGACATCAAGGACCCGGCCCAGAACATCACCTGGGTCACCCCGGAAGGCGCCGGCGGCCCGACTTACCCGAACATGTAAGTCGCCGCGGTAGCAGCGAGGCCCCCTATATGGGGGCCTTTTTCATGCCCGGAATTTGCTGCGTAGGAGCCGACTTGCCGGCGAACAGTCCCTCCACCGACCCAAAGGCGTCCTCGCTGGCAAGCCAGCGCCCACAGCCGGTTTCTACAGGGCAACAGCACGCTCATCACCGGGATTACGCTCGAAGTAGCGCTTGTACTCGCGACTGAACTGCGAGGTGCTCTGATACCCCACCCGATGCGCCACCTGGGCCACACCCAGTCCTTCGCCCAACAGCAACTGCTGGGCCTTGAGCAGGCGCAGGCGCTTGAGGTACTGCACCGGCGACAGCAGGGTGCTGCGCTTGAAATGCTCGTGGAAGGTCGAGGGGCTCATGTTGGCGCAGCGAGCCAGCGTCTCGACGTTCAAGGGCTCGGTGTAATGCTCATGCAGATGATTGAGCGACGCCGCGACCCGGGCGAAATGCCCTTGCTGCTCCACCAGCGCCCGCAGCGCGTCGGCCTGGGGCCCGCGCAAGGCAGCGAACAGCAGTTCGCGCACCCTGGAAGCGCCCATGATCTTGCACTCCAGAGGATCGTGCAGACAGCGCAGCAGCCGCTCCACGCAATCGCGCATGGTGTCATCGAGCACCGCCGAGGTCATGGACTCCAGGGTCTGCGCCGAAGCGGCCCGGCCTTCGGTGATACCCATGGCCAATACCAACTCGCTGAGGACCGCCCGGTCGATGGCGATGGAAATGCCCAGCAGCGGCGCATCAGGCAAGGCGAAGGTTTCACACTCGAAGGGCACTGACAGGGCCTGGATCAGATAATGCCCGGCGCCGTACTCCAGGGTCCGCGTGCCCAGGTAGGCCAGTTTGCTGCCCTGGACAATGATCATCAGGCTCGGCTCATAAATCTGCGGGCCACGCGCCACATCGCAACTGGCCCGCAGCACCTGGACTCCGGGCAAGGCGGTGGCCGCGAAACCGTCTCGGCTGGCAAGGGGCTGGATCAGCGAAACCAGGGTGGCGTTGGCGTCCAGATGACGGGTCAGCAGCATGGGAAAAACTTCACGGAAAAAGGGACGAAAACATCATCGCAGGTCTGTCCGCCAATGCCCCGTGAAAACCGCCAATGCCGGAGGAATAGGCATGACATGTCGAGGAATCGCCATGGTTGCTGCGGCGCTCGACGCCGAGAATGCCCCGCCTCAATCGTCAGCGTTTTCGCGAGGTCCATCATGTACACCGCCATCGGTTATGCCGCCCAGTCGCCCACCACCACCCTCGCCCCCATGAGTTTCCAGCGCCGCAGCCCGCGCCCGGACGACGTCGCCATCGAGATCCTCTATTGCGGTGTCTGCCACTCCGACATCCACCAGGCCCGCAACGAATGGGGCATCGCCGTGTACCCGCTGATGCCGGGCCACGAGATCGTCGGCAAGGTCACGGCCGTTGGAGCCAACGTCAGCAAGCACAAGGTCGGCGACCTGGTGGGCGTCGGCTGCATGGTCGACTCCTGCCGCCACTGCGAAGCCTGCGCAGCGGACCTGGAACAGTACTGCCTGGAAGGTCCGACCATGACCTACGCCACCCCGGACCGGGTCGACGGCAGCAACACCATGGGCGGCTACTCCGACAGCATCGTGGTCAGCGAGCACTTTGTCGTGCGCATCCCCGAGAAGCTCGACCTGGCCAGCGCCGCACCGATTCTCTGCGCCGGAATCACCACCTACTCGCCGCTCAAGCACTACGGGGTCAAGCCCGGTGACAAGGTAGGGATTCTCGGCATGGGCGGCCTGGGCCACATGGGCATCAAGTTCGCCAAGGCCCTGGGCGCCGAAGTGACCCTGTTCACCCGCTCGGCGAGCAAGGCCGAAGAAGCGCGGCGCCAGGGCGCCGATCACGTGATCGTGTCCACCGACGCGGCGCAGATGCAGGCGGTGGCCGGGCATTTCGATTTCCTGCTGGACACCATTCCGGTGCCCCACGATCTGAACCCCTACCTCGACACCCTGCGCTTTGATGGCGTGCACATTCTGGTGGGCCTGATCGAGCCGGTGGACCCGGCGCTGCACGCCGCCAAGCTGGTGATGAGCCGCAGGGTGTTGGCCGGCTCGCTGATCGGCGGCATCGCCGAAACCCAGGAAGTGCTGGATTTCTGCGCCGAGCACGGCATCACCTGCGATATCGAAATGCTCGACATCCGCCAGATCAATGAAGCTTACGAGCGCATGATCAAGGGCGATGTGAAATACCGCTTCGTGATCGACATGGCGAGTTTGAAGGGCTGAATCTCGGCACCACGCCAGTACGGCTTGTCGTCGGCGGCGCTCGATGGCGCGCGCCTTCGCCGGCAAGCCGGCGCCTGCTAGGGCGCCTGCTAGAGAGACCCGCCGACGTCAGCCGCGGGCGAAGGCGCGCAGCACTTCACCGTCCATGCGGTACTTGACCCACTCCTCCTGAGGCTGGGCGCCCAGGGACTTGTAGAACTGGATCGCTGGTTCGTTCCACTCCAGCACGCTCCATTCGAAGCGTCCGCAATCGTTGTCACAGGCAATCTGCGCCAGATGCCGCAGCAGTTGCTTGCCCGCACCGCCACCCCGTTGTTCCGGGGTGATGTAAAGGTCTTCCAGGTACAGGCAGTTGCTGCCCAACCACGTCGAGTAACTGAAGAAAAACACCGCGAAGCCGATCGGCTGTCCGTCCCGCAGGCAAATCAGACCGTGGGCCGTGGCGCCCTCGCTGAACAGGCTGCGCTCGATGTCGGCGACACTGGCAATCACCTCATGACGCGCTCGCTCGTAGTCGGCGAGTTCAGTAATGAAGGCAAGAATCTGCGGGGCATCGCTAGGCAGCGCGGGACGGATTTCGACGGACATCGACGGTTCTCATGGCGGAATCAGGCGGCCATATTAGAACGACAGTCGAAAGACTTGCACGGGCATTTATAGGAATCGGCCAATCACCGATCATGCGCGACGCCGAACTGGATAACCTGGACCGCCGAATGCACTTTGCTCCCCTGCACGCCCTGGCAGAAACCTTGCTGCCCCACGCTCTCGAACCGACACAAGACGGCTCCCATGACCTGTCCCACCTGCAACGGGCCTGGCACAACGTGCGACGCATAGTCGACGAAGAAGGCGGCGATCTCAGAGTGCTGCTGGCCGCTACCCTGCTCCACGATTGTGTGAGCGTGGAAAAAAACTCGCCCTTGCGCCCCCAGGCCTCACGCCTGTCGGCGGACAAGGCCCGGGGGATTCTCGCCGCGCTGAGCTGGAACGACGCCGAGATCGAAGCAGTGGCTCACGCCATCGCCGCCCACAGTTTTTCCGCCGCCCTGGCCCCGGCCACCCTGGAAGCCAGGATCCTGCAGGACGCCGACCGTCTCGATGCCCTCGGTGCCCTGGGCGTGGCGCGGACTTTCTACGTCTCCGGCCGCCTGGGCCGGGCCCTCTACGACCCCGCCGACCCCACGGCCCAGCAGCGCGAGCTCGATGATGCGCGCTTCACCCTGGATCACTTCCAGACCAAGCTGCTGCATTTGGCCGAAGGTTTTCAGACCTCCTGCGGCGCCCGTCTGGCGCAGATCCGCCATGCGCGCCTGCAACGCTTCAGGCAGGAATTGCTGGAGGAAATCGGCGAGTGAGCCGGAAGGCTGACTCCGCTGGCGGCTAACCCTGAACCACCAGGAACACAACCAACCGGCGGCGTCGCCATGTTAGAAAGCCCGGCATCAGTTCCAGCATGACGAGGTGTTTTCATGCCCACCCAGGCCAAGCCGCAATCCGAGGTGTCGGGCCCCTTGTTCGGGCTGTTGTGCCTGGGCAGTTATCTGTTGTCGCTGTCCTACGGCGCGACCTTTCTCCTGTCCCTGCTGATCAGCGGCCGCGGCGGCGATGAGCACGACGCCGGCCGCGTGATTGCAGCGGCAATGCTCAGCACCTTTGTCGCGGTGATCGGCTTTCCCTGGCTGGCAGGATCATCGTCGAGGCCGGTATCCAGGCGCTGCTGCTCAGCGTGCTGGCCATTGCCGTGCTGAACTGGCTAATCAGCCTCGCGCGCCTGGGGTGGTGCCGTTTGCAAACACCCCAGGTGGCCCAAGGGGACTGACGCCGTTCGTCGGTGCTCAGGCACCAACCGCCCAGCAGCACAGACCAATATCAGGTAACGACTCAGACGAATGGAGGCGACACCATGATCAAGCTTCAACTGGCTGTACTGACCCTGGCCGGACTGCTGTCCACCGGCGCACTGGCCGGCGCCACCGGGCCGGACGATCCCGCACATGGACCGACCTCCCCCGCGCCCAAGATCACCCCCAAGATCAACATCAACCCGGCGCCCATGGATGAGGGTTCGCTGCCACCGGCCACCGGCACCGACCCGCGTACCCAGGGCAACGACAATGGTCGCCAAGGTGGCGCTGGCACGTTGCAGGCCACCCCGGACAACGGCAAGACCGGCACCGGCTCGAAAACCACCAGCGGTGGCTCCGGCTCTGAAGGCAGCAGCCAGTAAGGCTGGGCTGGGGGTTGGTTCTACCTCGCCACGATTGAGGCATTGCGCAAGCCGAGCCCGGCTTGCGCCAGGCACTCAGCGGGGCTCCTGGGCCTGCAGCAAGGCATCCACTTCAGCGCTGCCAGGTGCCGTGGCCGGACCACGGCGGGTCACTGCAATGGCTGCTGCGGCATTGGCTCGGCGGGCGGCCGCCAATGGCTCAAGCCCCGCCGCCAGCCCGGCGACAAAGACCCCGGCATGGGCGTCGCCGGCACCATTGCTGTCCAGCGCCTGGACCTTGAATCCGTCCACCTGCGCCAGCTGCCCCTGGCGTCCGATCCAACAGCCCCGGGCGCCGTCGCGCAGCACCAGCAGGGCCGTCGGTGACAGCCATTCGCCAAGGCGCTGCAAGGCCGTCTCGATGCTCGAACTGGCGGTAAAGGCCAAGGCTTCGGCGCGGTTACTGCTCCAGATATCGATCCGCGGCAACAAGGCCAGCATCAGGGGGGCGTCGGGCGAGTCCACCAGCGGGCCCGGGTCGAACATCAAGGGCACCGAGCGCGGCAATGCCAGCAGCCAGTCGACCAGCGCCTGAGCCTTGCTCGCCTGCAGCAGGCTGTAGCCGCTGACATACAGATAGTCATCCGCCTGGACCCTGACCTCTGCCAGATCCTCGGCCGACAGTTCACCCTCGGCGCCGATATGGGAGATGAAGGTACGCTCGGCCGAGGCATCGGTCAGGGCCACACAGACACCGGTATCGGCACCCGGACTGGGCGGCAGACTCAGGCCAATGCCCTCTGCCTGCATCGCCGCTCGGGCCAGATCGCCAAAGCGCCCCTGGCCGTGGCGCCCCAGGTAGAGCACGGGCAAGCCATTGCGCGCCGCCGCGGCCATGACATTGAAGCCGCCGCCGGCCTCGAAGCTCGCCGACTGGGCCAGGACATCACCACCGGCCGCCGGCAGCCGGTCCACGGCCATCACCAGATCGACGATCACCTGGCCGCTGTGCAGCAACCTAGGCATTGGCATTCTCGACAAAGGCCCCACGCCGATCGCGGGCACCGCCCAGCAAAGCGTACCCACCGCCAGCCACCAGGAAGGTGACGACCCAGCCCAGGCCGTTATGCCCCAACCAGGAATCGGCCAGCGGCCCGGTGAACCAGACGTCTTCAGCGGTGGTGCCGATGCTGGTGAAACAGAACCCCAGAATGATCGCCAGCACCCAGGCGCCGAACGCCCGCCACTCGATCCCGCCCTGGTACCAGTAGGCGCTGCCGGGCCCGACATTCAACAAATCATCGGCGCTGTAGTAATGACGATGGATCAGGTCCACCACGAAGATCCCCACCCAGGCAGTGATCGGCACCGCCAGCAGGGAAATGAAGCTGATAAAGGGTCCGTAGAAACTGTCGGCGATCAGCATGAAATAGATCGAACCGAGGAAGATCGCGACGATATCCACCAGCACCGCGTAGACCCGCTTGACCTTGAGGCCCAGGGTCAGCGCGGTAAGACCGGCGGAATACACCGACAGGTTGTTCGACAGCAGCAGGCCGCCAAAAGCGGCGATCAGGTAAGGCACGGCCATCCAGGTCGGCAGCATGTCGCGGATCGCGATGATCGGGTCCACGGCCGAGGCCAGGTGATCGTTGCCCACCGACAGCAGGCCGCCCAGGGTGATCAGCAGCACCAGTGGGATACCGGCGCCAAACGCCGCCGAGGCCACCAGGCGTCCGGCCGTCACCGAACGATGCTGGTAGCGCGACATGTCGGCCCCGGAGCTGGCCCAGCCGATCCCGGTGCCGGCCGCCATGGTGCCGACCCCGATGATCATGGCGCTCATGGGGGCCGGCGCGGCATTGAACACCGCCGTCCAGTCGATGGTGGCGCAGAGGAAACCGCCCACCAGTACGTTCAGCGCGCCAAAACCGTAAGTGGCCCACTTCTGGATCACCAGCAAGGTGGCGTGGCCCAGGCCGGAGACGCTCAAGGTCATTAGCACGAAGATCCCGATGAACAGCAGGGTCAGCAGTGGCGCGTCCTTGGCCGAAGCCGGGGTCTGGAACAGGATAGAACTCAGCGACAGCAGGACAAAGGCTGCCGTGGTGGTGTTCACCGTTTCCCAGCCGACCCGCGAAAGCATCGACACCAGGGTCGGACCGATGTTGCCACGCACACCGAAGATCGCCCGGGACAAGGTCAGACTCGGGGCCCGACCGCGCCGGCCGGCCACCGAGATCAAGCCGACCACGGCGAACGAGCCTACTGAACCGAGGATCGCCACCAGCAGCACCTGCCAGATCGACAAGCCACGAAATGCCACCAGGGTCGCCCCGAGGGGCAGGCCGAGGATGCTGATATTGGCCGCGAACCAGACCCAGAACAGCTGCAACGGATGACCGTTGCACTCCGCCTCGGGAACCGGCTCGATGCCGCGGGTTTCCAGTTGCCCGGCGCCTGAGCCGACCGTCGATGAACTCATGAATGAAACTCCTGTTGCCGTTATTGGGGTGTTTGGCAATTTCGGAAGTCACAGAACATTTCGGCATTCCTGGCCGTGTTCCAGCTTTCCCTAGCAATCGGCAGTACGGCCGAAAGGTGTAGCGAGCCTGGGGCTCGGCACTGGGCGCGACGACTTAACGCAGCGCCAGCAACGCTTCTACCAGCGGCTGCAGGTCCAGTTCATTGACCTGTTGCACCTGGTGGATCAACTCCGCGGGCCAGGCCTGCAAGCCCAGGCAGGCGCCCAGCATGGCCCCGAGCATCGCCGCGATGGTGTCGGTGTCGCCGCCCAGCCCGGCGGCCATGCACAGCGCCTCGAAGGCCTCAAGGTGCCCCAGGGCAACTTGCCGGGCCAGGGCGAAACTGACCACCACCGACTCTTGGGAGGCCACCGAGGTGCCGATCAATTCATACAGCATCCGGGCAAAAGCCGGCTTGTCGCCTGCAACCCCCAAGGTGCCGGCCCACTCCAGGCGCGCTGCGATGGTCGCGCCGGCCACCCAATGGCCATGGGCCTGTGCCTGGCGGGCAATCTGCGCGCCAAGGGGCAAGGCGTCGATCAGCGAGGCGCCATTGATACCGGCGGACACCACCGCCGCTACCGCTGCCGCGCTGGCGATTCCCAGGCTGGTGTTGTGCGTGACCTGGCAGGCTTCGACCACCGCCTGGACAAAGCCTTGAGCGCTGGCGACATCGGTGGCGATGCCCACCGGCGTGATGCGCATCGCGGCGCCATTGGTGGTGCCATAGCGCCCGGCCTCCTCCACCGACTCACCGGCGAGGATCATTTCAATGGCGCGCTTGGTGGAGGGACCGAGCAGATCCTGGGAGCCCTTGGCCTGCATCGCCGCCTCCCACTGGATCAGGCTCCGGGCCAGGGCCGCCGGATCGATCCGGCCTTGGCCCTGAACCAGCAGGCGCCCCACCAGGATCGCCTGTTCGGTGTCGTCGGTGATTGAACCGGCGGGCATGTTGGCAGCTATCGGCTGCTCGGGCCCCGCGTCCTCCAGCGTGCGGATCACGCCGAAACGCTGGTGAATCTGTTCCTGACTCAAGGACTGGGTGGGCATGCCCAGGGCATCGCCCAGGGCCAGACCGTAGAAGGCGCCCAGTGCCCGCTGGAGCGGACTCACCGCGACTCTCCGAATTGCAGGTGCATGCGGAAATGCTGCGGATCCAGCAGGCTCTCGACCTGCTCCATGAAACGCCCCTGGCGATCATAGGTGGTGCGCAGGGCCTTGAGGAACACGTCTCCCGGCGCCCGTCCGAGCAGCTCGGCGTCTTCGGCGTTCAAGGGCTCGGCGCCGATCCATTGATCGCCGCGCTCGCCGATGTAGCCGTAGGCGGCCAGGGTAATGGTCAGGGAATCATCGATCAGGCCGACCCGGGGCAGGCCTTCCAGCTCGCCGGAGGCCGGGATCAGGGAACGCTCGAGGGACAGCACCCGACCGTCGGTGCTGCGCCGGCGGCGATCCAGGGCAATGAACTGATCGGTGCCCAGGCGGTGCTTGAGCTCCGGGCGGCGCACGGCCTCCAGGCGCAGCACCTCGGTGTTGACCAGGGCGCCACTCTCGGCCAGGGCCTGGGCCCAGCCGTGATGCTGGTCCAGGGCGACGCCGTCGAAGGTGACGATGGAACCCACACCGCTCTGCGTGGCGATGTAGTTGCGGCGCTTGAGCTCGGCCAGGGCTTCACGCAGGGTGCCACGACTGACACCGAACTCCCCGGCCAATTGATGCTCTCCCGGCAGTTGAAAGCCGTCTTCCAGCAGACCGCTTTCAATGCGCCGGATCAGCTCGTCGACCACTCTTGTTTTCTTATCGAATCGAACATGTTTAGGCATGTCCGGCTTGATACATGAAACGCGGGATCAAGATCAAGAAATATCTCGAAATCGAAATTGAAATGTCTTTATGGCTCCAGACCGATGGGGAAGAACACCCCATCACTCCACACGCCCAGCCAGCGCTGGCCATCGAGAACGCGAGTCTGGGCCAGCTCCACCAACTGGTAGAACACATTGCGATGGATCAGCGCCTCAAGGTTGTTTCGAACCAGGACATAAGGCGCCGGCTCCTGGGTCAACGGGTCGATCACCACCCGCAGCGGATGCTCGACGTTGGCAACCACCTGTTCGTCGACATTGCTGGTAAAGCGCAGCAGCTGCGCCTCACCCTGCCCTTCGACCTCCAGGGTCACGGCGACGAAGGGAGCGTCGTCGACCTTGATGCCCACCTTCTCCACCGGAGTGACGAGAAAGTAGTCGTCGCCATCGCGGCGGATGATGGTGGAGAACAGCTTGACCATCGGCTTGCGACCGATGGGGGTCCCCAGGTAGTACCAAGTGCCGTCGCGGGCGATACGCATGTCGATATCGCCACAGAAATCGGGGTTCCACAGGTGGACCGGCGGCAGGCCCTTCTCGGCCTTGGGAATCTGCGCCAACAGGTCGTTGGCCTTGCCTGGACCACTCATACCGCTCTCCTCGTTCAATCAGTCGCTCAGGCCCAGCAAACCGCGAGCATATTGCTGCAACGGCGGGCCCAGCAGATCCTGGGGCTTGTTGCCGTGGAACGTCAGTAATCCGCCACGACTGCGAATGCGGGTCGTATCGATCAGGTACTGGGTACTGGTTTCGATCAGCATGATCTGGATGGTGCTGGTATCGACGCCCAGACGGTCCACCGCCTCCTGGTCCAGCCACTCATCGGAGTTGCCGATGCGGTCGTCGGCCTTGGCGAAACGAGCGTAGAGCAGATAGTGGGCGCCCACTTCACGGGCTTCGGCCATGGCCTCGTTCAAGCCTTCGGGGGCTTTGGCCCGGCGCACCATGGGGAAATACTCGACAAAGCCGTTGAAGGCCTCTTCGGCCACTACGTTGGGTCGAGGATAAGCACCGCCTGGCGGTACAAAGTGTCCCTGGGCGATGAAAATGAACGAATCCGGCTGGATGCGGAATGAACTGGTCCGGCGGGTATCGCTGTGATCGAGCATCCCCGCGTCGCTCAGGTGATAGCGCACCCCTTCACCCATATCGCTGACATTCATGCAGCCGCCGAGTGCCAAAAAGGCCAGCAGCAAAACCAGGCTACGCATCCTACCCTCCAAAAACCGGTGACGGAAAACCGGCGAATGGCCACGAGATGCAGCTTCCGCGCCAGCTACGCCAATGGAGGACATTCCAGCGCCAGCCGAACTAGCCGCCGATGATTTTCATCACCGTGGCGCCACCGGAAAAGGCCAGGTCCTGCTTGTCGCCCAGGGCCTTGACCAGCAGGCGCTGGAGCGCCGGCAAGGCTTGGTGGCGCGGCTTGTCCAGCAGGTCGCCAACATAGTGGCGATTGCTTGACGACAGGCAGCCGTGCAACCAACCGGTGGAGGACAGACGCAGACGCGAGCAGGTGCGGCAGAACGGCACGCTTTCGTTGGCAATCACCCCGAAATGACCCAGCCCGGGAATCTCGTAACGCACGGCGGTCGCATCCAGCGGCGCATCGGCCTGAAGGTATTCGTAGCGCTCGCCGATCATCGCAAGCAACTGTTGCAGACTGACAAACTGCTGCAGGAAGGCATTGCCGTCGCTGGCCAGGTGCCCCATGCGCATCAGTTCGATGAAGCGCAGCTCGTAGCCCCGTTCCAGGCAGTAATCAAGCAGCGGCATGACCTGATCCAGGTTCTGCCCGCGCAACGGCACCATGTTGACCTTGATCTTCAGCCCGGCCGCGCGCGCTTGCTGCATGCCATCGAGCACGCTGGCCAGATCGCCACCCCGGGCGATGCTGCGAAAGGCCGCGGCATCCAGGGTATCGAGAGAAACATTGATCCGGCGGATCCCCGCCTCCACCAGCAAGGGCAGCTTGCGCGCCAGCAACTGGCCGTTGGTGGTCAGGCTGATGTCTTCCAGCCCCATGCGCCCGACCGCCCCCATGAAGGCTTCCAGCTTGGGACTGACCAGAGGCTCTCCGCCGGTGATGCGCAGCCGTTCGATGCCGGCCGCTTCAATCAGATACGCCACGCCCCGGGCCATCGCCTCGGCCGACAACTCGTCCTGGGCAGCCACCAGCCGCTTGCCGTTGGGCACGCAGTAGGTACAGGCGTAGTTGCAGGCGGACGTCAGACTGATCCGCAAATTGCGAAAGCGCCTGCCTTGACGATCAACGATCATGGATGACTCCGGCGTAGGAAGGGAGAACCGGCCAAAACCTGACTCAAAAATCAGGTTCTGGCAAGTCCCATGCCTGAGTATATTCCTCGGACACCGCGCCATACAGGTGGTCGATGGCGCAATACAGCAGCTGAATGCTTCAGCTGTTCGAGGTGTCGGGGTCGCGCTTGCGCTTGTTGCCCATGCGCACGCCGATATCCATCAGGAACTGGAAGAAGCCCTCCTGATCCTCCAGCACATTGCTCCAGAAAGGCGAGTGGTACAGCGCCACCGCGCCATGCACCAGTGCCCAGGAGGCGCAGTAGTGGAAGTAAGGCGGGACGTCTTCGAGCTTGCCTTCGCTGATACGGCCCTTGATCAACAAGGTCAGGCGCTCGAAGTTGGAGGCGCGGATCTTGTGCAGTTCCTCGACCATTTCCGGCACCTGATTGCCCTTGACCACCTTCTCTTCCAGGCGGTCGAACAGCCGGTAGCGCTGCGGGTCGCGCATGCGAAATTCGAAGTAGGCCCGGGACAGGGCTTCCTTGTCCTTGTCGACATCGGCCGAGTGCAGCAGCTCGTTCAGGTCACGCTCATAGTCGAGCATCAGGCGCAGGTAGATCTCCGCCTTGGACTTGAAATGCTTGTAGATGGTCCCTTTGCCGATACCCACGGCATCCGCAATCATCTCGACGGTGACACTGTCTTCACCTTGTTCGAGGAACAGCTTGAGCGCGGTATCGAGAATTTCTTGCTCGCGGCGACGAAACTCACGGACCTTACGAGGTTCTTTCTGCATAAGAAAAGGTCTGTTCGGGGTCAAAATCGAAGCCGCGTATTATGCCTAACTTGCGCCAAAATGCACGGATCATCCTTCGTTGCAGCTGTTTCTGGCGCAAAAGCCCGCCTGACGCACGCCGCTGAATGGGTCGCCGAAACCTGCGAAATCCCGTGAATACGGGCTCGGCGCACGGTTCACATAGCAAACGCCCAGCGCCCGCGAGCCTCGGATCAGACCGCAAAGTCCGGGTCTTTTCCATAACCGGCTCCCGACACTCATCCGCGCCCCCTACTCGACGAAAATACATTCATGAGTCGCAATGACGTCATTGCGCTTCAGCATCGTTGCTTTATAGAGATTAGAAAAAGCCCTGCAAAGCAGCGAAAAGACATCGAGAACGGGCGAACATTCTGAAAGTGCCGATGCCATTGATCAGGATCAGGCTGACTGGCGGACTAAACTGCAACGGCTTGTGTGCAAAACGCGCGACAACAATCGCCGTTTTACGCTGAATTTCGCTAAAAACAGCGAAAACGCGGGAAATTCCAGCAAGAAAAGCGCCGAACCTCGAAAAATGAGAACTCAAGCGAAGCGCCTGTATTCCAAATTTGTTTAAAAACCAGGCAGGGGCAACTGGACTGAATCCAATAGTGATCAATACTTCAACTGTCGGCGCGACATCTCCCCCAAGTGAAACGCCGATTTAGGTACCGATGGACCGCGTGCCTTAGTTTTACTCCTAATGGTCTTAACCCGGATTCACCCCCCAGAACCCGGGTTTTTTTTGCCTGAAATTCAAGCTTTCCAGTAACCGATCAGGCCCCGCTCTTGACCCGAGCCTGGGGAAACAGGCGCTTGAAGTTGGCCGTGGTCTGTTCGGCAAAGGCCTCGTAGGCCTCGCCACGCAGCATCGCCAGGAACTCCGCCACTTCGCGCACGTACTGCGGCAGGTTGGGCTTGCCGCGATAAGGGATGGGCGCCAGGTACGGCGAGTCGGTTTCCACCAGCAGCCGATCGGCAGGCACCTGGCGAGCCACATCGCGCAGGGCGTCGGCATTGCGGAAGGTGACGATGCCCGACAGAGAGATATAGAACCCCAGGTCCAGCGCCGCCTTGGCCATGTCCCAGTCCTCGGTGAAGCAATGCAGCACGCCGGCATTGGGCAATGCCGCTTCCCGCAGCAGCGCCAGGGTGTCGGCGCGAGCACCGCGGGTGTGCACCACCACCGGCTTGCCGGTCTGTTGCGCGGCCTGCAAATGCAGACGGAAAGACGCCTGCTGCAGCTCGGCCGCTTCCGGCTCGTAGTGATAGTCCAGGCCGGTTTCGCCAATGGCCACCACCCGCGGGTGGCTCAGCTCCTGCAACAGCCAGTCCAGGGCCGGGGCAGCGCCGGGCTGCAGGTCCAGCGGGTGCACCCCCACCGAGCAATCGACATCCTCGTAACGCTCGGCCAGGGCCTTGACGTCCGCGGCGTTGTCGGCGCTGACGCCAATGCACAGGAAGTGCCCGACACCGCGCTGGCGGGCCGCGGCCAGTGCCGCATCCAGGGAGCCGTCATGGGCGGCAAGGTCGAGACGATCAAGGTGGCAATGGGAATCTACGAGCATGGGAGCCTACAACTACATCCGATCAATGAAAGGGCCGGGCGTTGTCGTCCGGCCGGATACCGGCCTGATTCAGGGACAGGCCGCTCAGTGCCGGGTCGGCAACGCCGCCCATTGCACCAACAGCGCCTCCAACAGCAACACTCGGTTGAGGTTGGCCTTGCTCAGGACCTTTTGTCGCTGGGCCAGGATCCAGTCCTGGATCGCCAACACCTTGTCCTGGCCGGACTTCTGCGCCAGGTACTGCAACACCTTGCGCATGTCCTGCAAACCCAGGCCGTCCTCGTCCTGGGTCAACTGGTAACGCAAGACCAGGTTCGACCAGTCACAGAACCAGTCGAACAACAGCAACAGAGGGATGGCATTCCAGGCCTCGGCCAGCTGGGTCGGCGACTGTTGCTGCTTGAGCAACTTCTTCACCCCGTCCACCACCAGCGCCCGCTGCTCGCGAACCCCCTGGGCCTGCAAGCCGACGGCGGCCAGCGGCGATCCGGCGGCCAGCGTCAGCAGCTCCAGGCGCTCTTCATCGGAACACTCGGGCAGCGCCCCGGCCAACCATTGCTGGCTCATCGCCGCGCTGGGCAAGGGACAGGCCTGCTGGACACAGCGACTCTTGATGGTCGGCAGCAAACGGCTCGGCTGATGACTCACCAACAGCAGCACGGTATCCCCGGAAGGCTCCTCAAGGCTTTTCAGCAAGGCGTTGGACGCATTGATGTTCATCGACTCCACCGGCTCGATCAGCACCACCTTGCGCCCCCCCAACTGTGCGGTCTGCACCACGAAGCTGACCAACTCACGCACCTGGTCGACCTTGATCGCCTTGTCCGCCTCTTCGGGCTCCAGCACGTAGTTGTCCGGATGACTACCGGCCTGGAGCAGCAGGCAGGACTTGCACTGGCCACAGGCATCCAGCCCGTTCGGACGCTGGCACAGCAGACGCGCCATCAGGCGTTCTGCCAGGGCTCGCTTGCCGATGCCCGCCGGGCCGTGCAGCAGATAGGCGTGGGCATGTTGCGTGCGCCCGGCCAACTGCTGCCAGAGGCCGTCCTGCCAGGGAAAGACTTCAGCCACGGGCGCGCTCCAGCAGTTGCGGCAACAAGGCATCCAGGGACTGCTGGACCCGGGCCAGGGGCTGCGCCGCATCCACCAGGCAATAACGCTGGGGCGCAGCGGCGGCGCGGGTCAGGTACGCCTGGCGCACCTTCTGGAAAAACGCCTGGCCTTCCTGTTCGAAGCGATCCAGCCGACCGCGAGCACTGGCCCGAGCCAGACCGACATCCACCGGCAAGTCGAACACCAGGGTCAGATCCGGACGCAATTCACCCTGCACGAAACGCTCCAAGGCCTCGATGCGCTCAAGGCTCAGGCCACGACCGGCGCCCTGATAGGCATAGGTCGAATCGGTGAAACGGTCACACAGGACCACCGCGCCGCGGGCCAGTGCCGGGCGAATCACCGTGGCCAGATGCTGGGCGCGGGCCGCGAACACCAGCAGCAGCTCGGTGTCGGCATTCATGACTTCCTCGCCCGGGGTCAGCAGCACTTCGCGAATCCGCTCGGCCAAGGGCGTGCCGCCGGGCTCGCGGGTCAACACCACCTCGATGCCCGCGGCGCGCAGGCGCTCGGCGAGGTACTCGCGGTTGGTGCTTTTACCGGCCCCTTCCGGGCCTTCCAGGGTAATAAACAAGCCAGTCACAGGCAGTCCTTAATCAAAGTCATTGCGGGCTTTTCGGCGCGGGCGCAGGTTCCGCCGCAGCGGGAACCTCGACGGGCGCGGGCGACGCGCTGTCCGAACCCGGAGTAACGGCTGGTGCCGGGCTCTGGGCCTCGGGTGTGGCCGGCGTGGCCTGCGGCGCCGGACTGGAACGGTAGTCGGCGCGACGCTTGAGCTGGAACTCGCGCACGGCACTGTTATGGGCATCCAGGTCATCGGAGAACACATGGCTGCCGTCGCCCCGGGCAACAAAATACAGGCTCTTGCCCGGCACCGGATTGAGCGCGGCGTGAATCGCCTCGCGCCCGACCATGGCAATCGGCGTCGGCGGCAGCCCGGCAATCACGTAAGTGTTGTAGGGCGTGGCTTCCTTGAGGTGAGCCCGGGTCAGTTTGCCGGTGTAGCGCTCGCCCAGGCCATAGATCACCGTCGGGTCGGTCTGCAGCAGCATGCCGATCTGCATGCGCCGCACAAAGACTCCGGCGATCTGTCCACGCTCCTGGGGCACGCCGGTTTCCTTTTCCACCAGCGACGCCATGATCAGCGCCTGATAAGGATCGCTGTAAGGCGCGTCATCAGCCCGCTTGCTCCACTCTTTGGCCAGCACATCATCCAGACGGTCGTAGGCTTTTTCCAGAAGCTCGACGTCGGTCATGCCCTTTACAAAACGATAGGTATCGGGGAAGAAACGCCCTTCGGGAAACACCCCGCCGTGACCGAGTTTTTCCATCACCTGACTGTCGCTGAGGCCTGTCAGGGTCTGCTGCAGCTTGTCGCTCTTGGCCAAGGCATTGCGCACCTGGCGGAAGTTCCAGCCTTCCACCAGGGTCAGGCTGTACTGCACCACCTCGCCGCGCTGCCAGAGACCGATCAGGCCTTCGGCCGTCATGCCCGGCGTCATGCGGTACTCGCCACTGTGCAGCGGCTGGCCCTGCAGATTGAAACGCCAGTACAGACGCAACCAGAAGCCATCCCGGATCACGCCATCGGCTTGCAGACGATTGAAAGTGCCGGTGGGCGTGGCACCGGCGGGAACATCAAGCAACTGCTCCTGGGAGAGGTTCAGCGGTTGTTCCAGGGCCGAGTGCAGTTTCCAGGCACTCGCGCCCAGCAGCAGACCTGCCAGGACCAGTCCGGTTTCCAGCAGGAGCAGTAATTTACGTCTCACGAATCAAGCATCCAGTAGTGCGCGGGTAATGCCCTGCAGTTTACGGGTGAGCGGTCCCGCCGACCAGCGCATCCCGGCACAGGCACGCACCGGCCAGATGCCATAGACGCTGTTGCAGACGAAGACTTCATCCGCCCGCTGCAGCTGATCGAGACTGATGTCCGTGACGTCCACGGAAATCCCCAGCGACGCGGCCTGAAACAGAATTTCCGCGCGCATCACCCCGGCCACCCCGCAACGGCTCAGGTCGGCTGTCAGCAAGCGCCCCTGGCTGACCAGGAACAGATTGCTGAATACCGCTTCGATCACCCGCCCAGCCCGATCGAGCATCAAGCCTTCGGCATGCTCGGAATCAAGCCATTCGGCGCGAGCCAGCACTTGTTCGAGACGGTTGAGATGCTTGAGGCCAGCCAGCAACGGCTGCTCGGATAAACGCGTGGCGCAGGGAAACAGCACGACCCCCTGCTCGGCATTGGCCGGGGGATAGGCCGGCAAGGCAGCGCCCTGGAGAATGCGGCGCGCCGTGGCTGCCGGGTCTGCCGCATAGCCCCGCAGACTGTCGCCACGGGTCAGCATCAGCTTGAGCACGCCCTCACCCAGGGCCGCCGCATAGGCCAGCACTTCGTTGCGAATCAGCACCTGATCCGCATTCAGCGCCAGACGTCGGCAGCCTTCGGCCAGGCGCTGCAAGTGCCGCTCCAACAGTTGCGGCTGACCGGATCTGACGGCGATGGTCTCGAACAGACCATCGCCATAAGCCAGGCCGCGGTCCTTGAGCGACAGTGCGTCAGCCGGCCGACCGTCGACCCAGCAGTGCATCACTCGGAGAACCGGCGGAACACCAGGGAGCCGTTGGTGCCACCAAAGCCGAAGGAGTTGGAGAGCACCACATCGATGTCCATGCTGCGCGCGGTGTGCGGCACGAAGTCGAGGTCGCAGCCCTCATCCGGCTCATCCAGGTTGATGGTCGGCGGCGCCGCCTGGCTGTTGATGGCCAGCACGCTGAAGATCGCCTCGATCGCCCCGGCGGCACCTAGCAGGTGACCGGTCATGGATTTGGTGGAACTGACCGCCAGCTTGTAGGCGTGATCGCCAAACACCGTCTTGATCGCTTCGGCTTCTGCCAGGTCACCGGCAGGGGTCGACGTGCCATGGGCGTTGATGTACTGCACCTGATCGACATTGAGCTTGGCGTCGCGCAGGGCATTGGCGATGCAGCGAGCGGCACCGGCGCCATCGGCGGGCGGCGAAGTCATGTGATAGGCATCGCCACTCATGCCGAAACCAATCAGCTCGGCGTAGATGGTGGCGCCACGGGCCTTGGCGTGTTCCAGCTCTTCCAGCACCAGGGCGCCGGCGCCGTCGGACAACACGAAGCCATCACGCCCCTTGTCCCAGGGACGGCTGGCGCGGGTCGGCTCGTCGTTACGGGTCGACAGCGCACGGGACGCGCCGAAGCCGCCCATGCCCAGGCCGCAGGCGGCCATCTCGGCACCGCCGGCAATCATCACGTCGGCTTCACCGTAGGCAATGTTGCGCGCGGCCATGCCGATGCAGTGGGTGCCGGTGGTGCACGCCGTGGAAATGGCGTAGTTCGGCCCCTGGGCACCCAGGTGGATGGACAGGAAACCGGAAATCATATTGATGATCGAGCCCGGCACGAAGAACGGAGAGATCCGTCGCGGGCCGGAATCGTGCAGGGTGCGGCTGGTTTCTTCGATATTGGTCAAACCGCCAATACCCGAGCCCATGGCCACGCCAATGCGCTCACGGTTGGCATCGGTGACTTCCAGGCCGGCGTTGCGCACCGCCTGAAATCCGGCCGCCAGACCGTACTGAATGAACAGGTCGAGTTTGCGGGCCTCTTTGGCCGACAGGTACTCCTCGACATTGAAGCCCTTTACCGAGCCGCCAAAACGGGTGGAATAGGCAGAAAGGTCGGTGTGTTCGATCAGACCAATGCCACTTTGGCCAGCCAGAATGCCCTGCCAGCTACTCGGCACATCCGTACCCAGTGGCGACAACATACCCATACCGGTGACTACGACGCGTCTACGCGACACAGCACTCTCCTTTTTCTAATGACGACACTTTGTATCAGGCCTAAAGAAAAAACCGCACGCCGTAACGGCAGTGCGGTTTTTCCATGACAGCAAAAGACGACTACAAACGATTAAGCCTGGTGGCTGGTAACGTAGTCGATAGCTGCTTGAACGGTAGTGATCTTTTCAGCTTCTTCGTCAGGGATTTCGGTCTCGAATTCCTCTTCCAGAGCCATCACCAGCTCAACGGTGTCAAGGGAGTCGGCACCCAGGTCTTCAACGAAGGAAGCGGTGTTCACAACTTCTTCTTCTTTAACGCCCAGTTGCTCAGCAACGATTTTCTTGACGCGCTCTTCGATGGTGCTCATACCTTGTTTTCACTCCTAATGGACAAATTCAGGCAGCTGGCCAGTGGGTAAGTGTATAGAAAGGCTTTTCAGCTTTTCAACTGAAAGCTTCGTCCCTCAAACCCTTCGGCCATCTGCCTATAAATTGATTGCAGCTTTATAACGGATTTTAGACAGCTCGTATGACATTTTTTTGAAGCAATCCGTCACATTTGACTCACATATACATCCCGCCATTGACCGGGATTGTAGCCCCAGTAACGTATGCCGCACCGTCGGATGCCAGAAAAGCGACCACTTGCGCGATCTCTTGAGCCTGGCCCAGACGACCCAGCGGAATTTGCGTCAGCAGGGCTTCACGCTGTGCTTCCGGCAGCTCGCGGGTCATATCGGTGTCGATAAAACCTGGAGCAACCGAGTTCACAGTGATCGACCGCGAACCCACTTCACGCGCCAGGGCACGGCTGAAACCTTCCAGACCGGCTTTGGCGGCGGCGTAGTTTACTTGGCCTGCGTTGCCCATGGCACCCACAACCGAGCCAATACTGATAATTCGGCCCCAACGCGCCTTGGTCATGCCGCGCAGAACGCCCTTGGACAGGCGATACAGGCTGTTCAAGTTGGTATCGACCACGTCGTACCACTCGTCATCTTTCATGCGCATCATCAGATTGTCGCGGGTGATGCCGGCGTTGTTCACCAGAATCGCCGGCGCACCGAACTGCTCGGTGATGCTGGCCAGCACTGCAGCCACGGATTCGTCGCTGGTGACATTGAGCTCAAGGCCAGTGCCCTGAATGCCGTTTTCCTTGAGGGTAGCGGCGATGCGCTCGGCGCCGGAGGCGGAAGTGGCGGTACCCACCACTGTGGCGCCCATACGACCCAGCTCAAGCGCGATGGCCTGGCCGATACCACGGCTGGCGCCGGTCACCAGTGCAACTTTACCTTGCAGACTCATGCAAGCTTCTCCTAGTTCAGGCCAACGCTGCACGGGCGGCAGCGAAGGCATCTGGGGTATTCAGGTTAGAGGTCGACACGCCTTCGGCGCAGCGCTTGTTGAGACCGGCCAGGACCTTGCCCGGACCGCATTCCACCAATTGGGTGGCGCCTTGGGCCGCCAGAGTCTGCACCGACTCGACCCAGCGCACAGGCTTGTACAGCTGCTCCAGCAAGTCGCGCTTGAGAGTATCGAGGTCGACCGCCACGGCGGCGCTGACATTCTGTACCAGCGGAATCTGCGGTGCCTGCCAGTTGATTGCCGCGATCGACTCGGCAAAACGCTCAGCCGCAGGGCGCATCAGCTCGCAATGGGACGGTACGCTGACCGGCAGCGGCATGGCACGCTTGGCACCGCGCGCCTTGCAGCCCTCGATGGCGCGATCCACTGCCGCCTTGGCACCGGCGATGACCACCTGGCCCGGGGAGTTGTAGTTCACCGCACTGACCACTTCACCTTGCGCCGCTTCCGCACAGGCCGCCACGACATCGGCGTCGTCCAGACCAAGAATGGCCGCCATACCGCCTTGACCTGCCGGCACGGCTTCCTGCATCAGCTGACCACGACGTTCGACCAGCTTGACCGCTTCGGCCAGAGTCAGACTGCCTGCAGCCACCAGGGCGCTGTATTCACCCAGGCTGTGACCCGCAACGAAGGCTGGACGCGCCCCACCCTCGGCCAACCAGACGCGCCACAGGGCGATGGAGGCGGTGAGGATGGCCGGTTGAGTCTTGTCGGTTTGATTGAGCAGCTCTTCGGGACCTTGCTGGGTCAGCGCCCAGAGGTCGTAGCCCAGAGCATCGGAGGCTTCTTTGAAAGTGTCGAGGATCAGTGGGTACTGCGCGCCCAACTCGGCCAACATGCCGAGGGACTGCGAGCCCTGTCCTGGAAAGACGAATGCGAGGGATGCAGACATGTAACAAGCCCCTAATGATCTTGTCGTCGGAGAATTGACGTCACACCGCGGTGGACGCAAGAAACTGACAGTTGGATGGCCAATTGAACTGAGCGGTCACATTTAAGCACTCCACGGAATAAACGCCTAAAGCAACAGATCTTCAAGGCGCCCGTGCAGGCGTCGCGGCAGGTCTTCCTGGATTTCGATCAGCGCACGCTGAATCGCACTCTGAAACCCTTGAACACCCGCAGAACCGTGGCTTTTCACCACTATTCCCTGCAACCCGAGAAAGCTCGCACCGTTGTGCCGAGCCGGCGCCAGGTCCGCCTGCAATCGCCGCATCAGTGGCAAGGCCAGCGCCCCCGCAACCCGGGACAGCAGATTGCGCCTGAACAACGCCTCGATACGGGCAGCGATCATGGTGGCCAGACCCTCGCTGGACTTGAGCAGGATATTGCCGACAAAACCGTCGCACACCACCACGTCCGCCTCGCCGCGATACAGCCCGTCACCTTCGACGAAGCCTATGTAGTTCAGGCCCCGCGCCTGCTGGAGCAGACTCGCTGCCAGCTTGACCTGCTGGTTGCCCTTGATGTCTTCGGTGCCAATGTTCAGCAAAGCCACCCGTGGCCGGACAACCCCCAGGCTTTCCGCCGCAACCGAACCCATGATTGCGAATTGCAACAGGTGCTCGGCACTGCAATCGACGTTGGCCCCCAGGTCCAGCAACTGGCAATAGCCACGCTGAGTGGGAATGGCCGCCACCATCGCCGGACGATCAATGCCGGGAAGTGTCTTGAGCACGTAACGCGACAGGGCCATCAGCGCTCCGGTATTGCCGGCACTGACGCAGGCCTGGACCTTTTCATCGCGCAACAGCTCAAGCGCCACCCGCATCGAAGAATCGGGCTTGCCGCGCAGAGCCTGGGCAGGCTTCTCGTCCATGGTGATCACTTCGCTGGCAGGAGCGATTGTCAGGCGCGCGCGATCCACAGCCGAATGGCCGGAAAGCAGTTCTTCAAGAAGGGAGGGTTGACCCACCAGGGTCAGATGCAGCGAGGGGGTAGCAGACAGGCAAGCAATACTGGCCTGAACAATGCTGCGGGGACCGAAGTCCCCGCCCATTGCGTCAATCGCGATGACTTGAGCGGACAAGGATTACTCGTCAGCGCCCTTGTCGATCACTTTACGACCACGGTATACGCCTTCTGGCGATACGTGGTGACGCAGGTGAACTTCACCAGTGGTCTTTTCTACGGACAGAGTGCTTGCCTCGAGAGCATCGTGGGAGCGACGCATGTCACGGGCAGAGCGGGATTTTTTGTTCTGCTGAACAGCCATAATTGATTAACTCCTAAACGTTTGGGTCACGCTTTAACTGCGCCAATACACTGAACGGGTTGGACCGCGTTACCTCGTCCTCGCTCGGTTCGGGCTCATCGAGCCCCGCCGGCTGCTGGCATTCTTCCGGATGATGAGCAGGCACGATGGGCAAGGCAAGCAAAAGCTCTTCCTCAACCAACGCCTGCAGATCCAAAGGATCTTCGCCCAGTTCCAGCACGTCATAACCTTTCGGCAACGACTGGGTATTCGCACCCTCCTTCACCACGGCGTAACTGCACTCGCTGTGGATCGGCAGGGTGACCAGCTCAAGACAACGCTGGCAAACCATTTTGACTTCGACGTCGATGGAGCTGTGGATAACTACAGCTTTACGCTCGTCACGCTCGAAAACGAATTTAGCCTGCACCGTACCGACATTGTCGGAAAGCGGGTCGCAGAGTCTCTCCAAATCGGCCAGCAGCAGTTCACCTTGAAGGGTGGTGCCACGGTCAGCCAATTTGCGCGGGTCAACGTGAGGTGGAATCGGGTCATTCAACATAGGCGCAGCATTATAGGGATGCCCCCAGCCATGTCAAAGGAAATTCAGCCCTGTCCGTCACTTGCCAGCCCCGCTAGAATTTGCGCCCCATCCCAGGAGATGCGCATGCTGCCTTTATTACTTGCCTCAAGCTCGGCCTATCGCCGGGAATTGCTGTCCCGCCTGCAACTGCCCTTCACCTGCAGCGCTCCTGATATCGACGAAAGCCACCGCCCAGGAGAGCCCGCCCTAGCACTGGTGAAACGCCTGGCAGAAGAAAAGGCCCGCGCCCTTGCAGCCACCCACCCGGATCACCTGATCATCGGCTCGGACCAGGTCGCCGTGCTGGGGGAGCGCATCATCGGCAAACCCCACACCTTCGACAAGGCACGCCAGCAACTGCTGGATGCCAGCGGCGCCAGCGTGACCTTCCTCACCGGCCTGGCCCTGCTCAACAGCCGGACAGGCCGCTGCCAGGTCGACTGCGTACCTTTCACCGTACATATGCGCACCCTCGACCAGCAGCGCATCGAGCGCTACTTGCACGCCGAGCAACCCTTCGACTGCGCCGGCAGCTTCAAGGCCGAAGGCCTGGGCGTCAGCCTGTTCCAGAGCACCGCCGGCAGTGACGCCACCAGCCTGGTGGGCCTGCCATTGATCCGCCTGGTGGACATGCTGCTAGCCGAAGGCGTGGCGATCCCCTGACCCGACACTAAAAAGCCGGCACTCTGGCCGGCTTGGTTTGTTCAGCACCACACAATCAGCGCAAGGTCGGCCCTTGAAAGCCCATCCACAGGGCGATCTGCTCGGCCACGCTGGCACCCAGCTTCTTCGAGAAGCGATCAAGTGGCGACTCCTGGACAGTGAAGTCCACCAGCTCTTTCTCACCAATCACGTCCCGCGCCACCGAACTGGTATTGCCCAGGCCGTCGATCAAGCCCAGTTGCAACGCCTGCTCACCGGACCAGACCAACCCCGAGAACAGCTCAGGATGCTCTTTGTCCTTGAGGCGCTCGCCACGACCCTGCTTGACGCTGGCGATGAACTGACGGTGAGTGGTGTCCAGCACGCCCTGCCAGAACTGAGTTTCATCAGGCTTCTGCGGCTGGAACGGATCGAGGAACGACTTGTGCTCGCCGGAGGTGTAGGTACGACGCTCGACCCCCAACTTCTCCATGGTGCCGACAAAACCGTACCCGGCCGCCGTAACGCCGATGGAACCCACCAGACTCGCCTTGTCGGCATAGATCTCATCGGCCGCGCTGGCGATGTAGTAAGCACCGGAAGCCCCCAGATCAGAGATCACCGCATAGACCTTGGTGTCCTTGTGCAACGCCCGCAGACGACGGATCTCGTCATAGACATAGCCAGACTGCACCGGACTGCCACCAGGACTGTTGATGCGCAAGACAATGCCCTTGACCTTGGGATCATCGAAGGCAGTACGCAGACTGCCGACAATATTGTCCGCACTGGCCGACTCCTTATCGGCGATCACTCCAGTGACATCGATCACCGCGGTATAGCTGCCGCCGCGAGCCGCATTCTTTTCCATGGTCATCAGCGGCGTAAACAACGCCAACGCCACAAACAGATACACAAAGGTCAGCAGCTTGAAGAAGATCCCCCAGCGCCGCGAACGACGCTGCTCCTTGACACCGGCCAGGAGTGTCTTTTCCAGCAGCTTCCAGCTCTTATCATCACTCCCTTCAGCGCCCGCCTTGCTTGGCGCTTTCCATTCGTCGCTCATGCCTGCTACCCCAGCAAAAACTTATTCGGCAGCCTGACTCAGCCAGGCATGCAATTGAGGAAAACGGTCGATGGACAAGCGCGGCTCGAATGCCTGCAACGCCTCGATGGACTGGGCGCCGTAGCTCACGGCCACCGAATCCATCCCAGCATTACGCGCCATCAACAGATCAAAGGAGGAATCGCCCACCATCAGCGCCTGCCTTGGCCCGACTCCGCAATGCGCAAGAATTTCCTCCAGCATCAACGGATGAGGCTTGCTGGCGGTTTCGTCGGCCGCCCGAGTGATATCGAAATACTCTTCCCAGCCGTGCGCCTTCAGCACCCGATCCAATCCGCGCCGAGCCTTGCCCGTGGCAACCGCCAACCGATACCCCTCGGCCCGGAAAGCCTCGAGAGACTGCACCACGCCAGCAAACAACGGTGAAGGCTCAGCCTCCAGCGCAATGTAGTGATCCGCGTAATGCTGACGAAAGGCCACCAACTGACCATCGTCAATTTCCGGATACAAGGTGCGAATCGCCTCTGGCAAGCCAAGACCGATGATGCCCTTGACGGCAAAATCGTCGCGCCGGGGAAAACCGGAGCGATCGGCCGACACATGCATCGACTCGACAATCCGACCAATGGAATCCGCCAGAGTGCCGTCCCAATCGAAGATCAACAGCTGGTAATCAGGGTGCACTCAAGCGCTCCACGGTCTTGGCCCACATTTCATCCACGGGCGCCTGCAGCTTCAGCTCGCCGCCATCAGGCAGCGGCACGGTCAACATGTAGGCGTGAAGGAACAGACGCTTGCCGCCCAACTCGCGGATCTCACGAGTGAAATCATCGTCACCGTACTTGCTGTCACCGGCAATGCAGTGCCCGGCATGCAGGGTGTGCACGCGAATCTGGTGAGTGCGGCCAGTCACCGGCTTGGCCTCGACCATGGTGGCGAACTCGCCGAAGCGGCGCAGCACCTTGAACACCGTCAAGGCCTCTTTGCCCTCTTCATTGACCTCGACCATGCGCTCGCCGGAACGCAGGTTGCTCTTGAGCAGAGGCGCGCGCACCTGCTTCAGAGCCGTTGCCCAATGACCACGGACCAGCGCCATGTAGCGCTTATCCACACCGTCGCCACGCAGCGCGGCATGCAAGTGGCGCAACATGCTGCGCTTCTTGGCGATCATTAGCAGACCGGAGGTGTCGCGGTCGAGGCGATGCACAAGCTCCAGCTCCTTGGCATCCGGACGCAACTGACGAAAAGCTTCGATCACCCCGAAATTCAGGCCGCTGCCGCCGTGCACGGCAATGCCGGCAGGCTTGTTGATCACAATCAGCGCCTTGTCTTCAAAGACAATCGAGGCTTCCAGTCGCTGCAACAACCCTTGAGCCAGCGGCACCGGTTCGTCACGCTCGGGCACGCGCACCGGCGGCACGCGCACCACATCACCCGCCTGCAGCTTGTACTCGGGCTTGATCCGCCCCTTGTTCACCCGCACTTCGCCTTTACGCAAAATGCGATAAATCAAGGTCTTGGGCACGCCTTTGAGTCGCGCGAGAAGGAAGTTATCAATACGTTGGCCGGCATATTCCGGCGAGACCTCAAGCAATTGAACGCCTGGAGTCGAGGGGGCAGTAGTCGTCATGGCGCGAATGATAACAATTTTTTATGGATTTGAAGCACTTAATGATTGCTGCTATAGTCGCGAACGCCGCCAAAAGCGGCTGGACAGCGGAACAGCGGCAACTAGCCGGCCCTGACCAACGCAATTCATCAGGACGCAAGGCCGTCCTACGCAGCTCTCGCTACATACCGGAAGAGTCTGACGCTGTAACAAGCGCAGGTGACATGAGGCCTGAAACCCGTAGAAAGCAGAGTTATCACTCGCCTTCTATGCAGCGATTAACGGCCAGTTCACAAAGTGCAGTCAGCGCCTGACAACCCCAAGCGAAGGTTGCGGAAACAACGCCTTTAGCCATGATGCGTGACCTCCCCTTTCGGAGTTCACGGTAAATGCCAACCCGCTGCGGATTCTGCGCGCGGCAGCACCCGAATTATCAGGGATACGTGTAGGGTGGAGATGCACAACCGTCGGACTGTGTAGCATTAGGCTTTATTCAAGACGCTTCATCTCGTCCACAGTCGCCGGTTGATTCCTCCTCCTGACAGACTTTTGCTTAAGCGGTGCCTTAGTCACCACAGCAAGCAGGACGCGTGAGTCGCGACTTCGTTCTTAGTTACTTGGACGAACCTCGCTAGACACTCGAGTGGTCAACCACTCCTGACGCACCTGACACCGACCGTGAGAAGTCGTGTGTGCCGAACGCCGTTTCCGGCAGCCCGGAAACCGACGGTACTACATGAAAAGAATGCTGATTAACGCAACTCAACCCGAAGAGTTGCGTGTTGCCCTGGTAGACGGCCAGCGCCTCTACGATCTGGACATCGAGTCCGGTGCACGCGAGCAGAAAAAGGCCAACATCTATAAAGGCCGAATCACTCGTATCGAACCAAGCCTCGAGGCTGCCTTTGTCGATTTCGGCTCTGAGCGCCACGGCTTCCTGCCACTCAAAGAAATCTCCCGCGAATACTTCAAGAAAGCCCCCGAAGGCCGCGTCAACATCAAGGACGTCCTGAGCGAAGGCCAGGAAGTCATCGTCCAGGTCGAAAAAGAAGAGCGTGGCAACAAGGGCGCCGCCCTGACCACCTTCATCAGCCTCGCCGGTCGTTACCTGGTACTGATGCCGAACAACCCGCGTGCCGGCGGTATTTCCCGCCGCATCGAAGGCGAAGAGCGCAACGAACTGCGCGAAGCGCTGAACGGCCTGGTGGCACCTGCCGACATGGGCCTGATCGTGCGCACGGCCGGCCTGGGCCGCAGCAGCGAAGAGATGCAGTGGGACCTCGACTACCTGCTGCAACTCTGGACCGCCATCAAGGAAGCTTCCCTGGATCGCTCCGCGCCATTCCTGATCTACCAGGAAAGCAACGTGATCATCCGCGCGATCCGCGACTACCTGCGCCAGGACATCGGCGAAGTGCTGATCGACAGCGTTGAAGCCCAGGACGAAGCCCTGACCTTCATCCGCCAGGTGATGCCGCAGTACGCCAGCAAGATCAAGCTGTACGAAGACAGCGTGCCGCTGTTCAACCGCTTCCAGATCGAAAGCCAGATCGAAACCGCCTTCCAGCGCGTGGTCGAACTGCCTTCCGGCGGCTCCATCGTCATCGACCCGACCGAAGCCCTGGTGTCCATCGACATCAACTCGGCCCGCGCCACCAAAGGCAGCGACATCGAAGAAACCGCCCTGCAGACCAACCTGGAAGCCGCGGAAGAAATCGCTCGCCAACTGCGCCTGCGTGATATCGGCGGCCTGATCGTCATCGACTTCATCGACATGACCCCAGCCAAGAACCAGCGCGCCGTGGAAGAAAAAGTCCGCGAATGCCTGGAAGCCGACCGCGCCCGCGTGCAGATCGGCCGCATCTCGCGCTTCGGCCTGCTGGAAATGTCCCGTCAGCGCCTGCGTCCATCCCTGGGCGAAAGCAGCGGCATCGTCTGCCCACGCTGCAACGGCACCGGCATCATCCGTGACGTCGAGTCGCTGTCCCTGGCGATCCTGCGCCTGATCGAAGAAGAAGCCCTGAAAGACCGCACCGCCGAAGTTCGCGCCCAAGTGCCGATTCCGGTCGCGGCCTTCCTGCTCAACGAAAAACGCAACTCGATCACCAAGATCGAACTGCGCACCCGTGCCCGCATCGTCATCCTGCCGAACGATCACCTGGAAACGCCGCACTTCGAAGTCCAGCGTCTGCGCGATGACAGCCCGGAAGCCAACACCAACCAGTCCAGCTACGAAATCGCCGCGGCCGCAGCCGAAGCCGAAGAAGTCCAGCCAGCCGCCGCCACCCGCACCCTGGTTCGCCAGGAAGCTGCGGTGAAGACCGCGCCGGCCCGCGCCAACGCCCCAGTGCCGACCGGAGCCGTCGCCCCGGTTGCCGCTCCAGCCCCGGTTGCTGCCGAGCCAAGCCTGTTCAAAGGCCT
Source organism: Pseudomonas protegens (assembly GCF_013407925.2). Taxonomy (NCBI): domain Bacteria; kingdom Pseudomonadati; phylum Pseudomonadota; class Gammaproteobacteria; order Pseudomonadales; family Pseudomonadaceae; genus Pseudomonas; species Pseudomonas protegens. Next base: position 1,255,236 of record NZ_CP060201.1, read on the forward strand.
GGTCAAGTCCCTGGTCAGCCTGTTCGCCTCCAAGGAAGAGCCGGCCGCTCCGGTTGTGGTCGAGAAGCCGGCAACCGAGCGTCCTGCCCGCAACAACGAAGAGCAGCGCCGCAACGGCCGCCAGCAGAGCCGCAACCGTAACGGTCGCCGCGACGAAGAGCGCAAGCCACGTGAAGAACGTGCGCCGCGCGAAGAGCGCGCACCACGGGAAGAACGTCAACCTCGGGAAGTGCGTGAAGCACGCGAAGAAGTCCAAGGCGTAGCTCGCGAAGAACGCGCACCTCGCGCTCCGCGTGAAGAGCGTCAACCGCGCGCCCCACGTGAAGACCGCAAGCCACGTGGCGAGCGTGAAGAGCGTGTTCGCGAACTGCGCGAGCCTCTGGATGCCGCTCCGGCGGCAGCCGCTGCTACTGCCGCCGTTGCCGTTGCCGAAGAACGCCCAGCTCGTCCACCGCGGGAAGAGCGCCAGCCGCGTCCGCCGCGTGAAGAGCGTCAGCCACGCGCCGAACAGGCTCAGGCCGCTGCCGCCAGCGAAGAAGAAGCACTGCCGAACGAAGAGCAACTGCAGGAAGAAGGCCAGGACACCGCCGACGGCGAACGTCCACGCCGTCGTTCCCGCGGCCAGCGTCGTCGCAGCAACCGTCGCGAGCGTCAGCGTGATGCCAACGGCAACGTGATCGAAGGTTCGGAAGAGAACGCCGAAGAGCCAGGCAGCGCCGATCTGGCCGCCGGCCTCGCGGTCACTGCCGCTGTTGCCAGCACCGCCATCAGCGCCAACGCTGAAGCCCAAGCGCATCAGCAAGCCGAACGCGCGACCGCCGCTGTTGCAGAGCAGGCTCCGCAAGCGCCTGTGTTCGAAGCCACTACTGAAGTGGAAACGCCGGCTGCTCCAGCTGTTGAACTGGCCCCGGCTGAACAGGCTCCAGTGGCCGAAGTTGCCCCGGTTGTGGCAGAGCAGCCTCAGGTTGAAGTCGCCGCCGAACCCGCCGTGACTGTCGAAGCACAACCTGTGGTAGCCGAGCAGCCGGTTGCAGAACCTGCAGTCCAGGCGCCAGTGGTTGAGGAAAAAGCCATCGAGCCTGCTCAGGAAGCTCCGGCCCCGGCCGCTGAACCTGTTGCCATCGAGCAGCCAGTGATTGCCCAGCAGCCTGCACAGGCTGAAGAGCCCGCACCGGCTGTTGCCCCAGCAGTCACTGAAGCCCCGGCTCCCGTGGTTGAAGCGGCTCCGGTGAGCGCCCTGACCAGCAACGGTCGCGCACCGAACGATCCACGCGAAGTGCGTCGTCGCAAGCGTGAAGCCGAGCGTCTGCAGAAGGAAGCCGAGCTGGCTGCCGCTGCCGCCCCGGTTGCAGCGGTAGCTGCTGCCGAGCCCGCTCCGGTCGAAGCGCCAGTGGTGGTCGAAGCCGCTCCTGCTCCTGTCGAGGCGGCTGAAGCAGCACCTGCGCCAGTCACCGAGCCTGTGGCAGAGCAACCTGCCCCGGTGGTGGAAGAGGCTGCGCACAACGCCGAACAGGCCGTTGAGCACGTAGCCCACGCCGAGGAAAAGCAGCACGAGCCTAAACCTCTCGTCTGACTCCACCGGCAATGAAAAAGCCCCGTCCGGGTAACCGGGCGGGGCTTTTTCATGCCTGCCATTCAGCGGTCCCGAAACACCAGCGCCTCTGGCAGATCCACATCCCACACCACGCCCGGGTCGCTCAGAGGCACTTCGACCACCTTGCCCGCAGCAAACAGGCACCTGGCCCCACGATCACCGGACAACCCCTGCAAGGCGGCAGCATAAGCCCGGCCAAACCCCACCGGATGCCCTAGATCGTCGCCCAGCCGCGGCACGCTGATGCTCTCCTCAGTCAACCCCGCGATCACCCGCCTGACGCTGGCAGGCAGGATGAAGGGCATATCCCCCAGCAGCACCACCCAGCCATTGGCGTCGGCACTGGCCGCTACGGCAGCCGCCAGGCTGTGCCCCATGCCCGGGGAGTCCAGCACCACCACCTGACAACCATAAGCCCGCCCCAGCTGCGCCACCTGCGGCCGCCCCGGCGTCGTGACCAGCACCCGCCGAACCACTTCGGCAGGCAGGTTGACCAGCACCTGTTCCAATACCGGTCGCAGCACACCATCGCGCCCCACGCAAGGCGCCAGCAGCTTGTCCTGATCGTCTGCGAGCACCTGCCGATAACGACTGCCCTGCCCCGCCGCCAGGATGATCGCGCAAGGCCTGGGACTCATCTGGCCGCCTCGGTCACGCGCGGCGGCGCCTGCTTGGACAGGGGCTCGACACCATTTTTCAGCGCCACGATCTGCGCCATCAGCGAAAGGGCAATCTCCGCCGGAGTATGACTGCCGATGTGCAAGCCCACCGGCCCGTGCAAGCGCTCAATGGCCGCCCTCGACAATCCCAGCAGGGCCAGATTGTCCCGGCGCTTCTGGCTATTGACCCGGGAACCCAGGGCGCCGACATAAAACGCCGGGGAGTCGAGGGCCGTCAGCAGGGCCATATCGTCCAGACGCGGATCATGGGTCAGGGCCACCACCGCCGTGCGCTCATCAGGCTCGATGCTCAACACCGCATCGTCCGGCATGCCGGCGACAAAGCGTCCATCCTGCTGCTCCCAGCCCTGCACGAACTCCTGGCGCGGATCACAGACCAGCACCTCGAAATCCAGCATGCGAGCCATTTGCGCCACATAGCGAGACAGCTGCCCGGCCCCGATCAGCAGCAGACGCCAGCGCGGTCCGTAGATTGCTCGCAGGGTGACACCGTCAAACGTCAGTTCATCCCGCTGGCCTGCCGCCTTGAGCAGCACCTGGCCGGTGCTCAGGTTCAACTCCCGGGCCACGATCTGATGCGCCTGGCAACGTTGCAGCAACTCGGCGACCCAGGACGGATCGCCGACCCGCTCCTCGGTCAAGCGCAGGGTGCCGCCACAAGGCAGTCCGAAACGCGCCGCCTCTTCCACCGTCACACCGTAAGTCACCAGTTGCACCGGCGGCCCCTGCGGTGCAAGACGCCCGTCCCCCTGGCGGCTGATCAGGTCGTCCTCGATACAGCCGCCGGACACCGAGCCGATCACCACGCCGTCATCGCGCAAGGCCAGCATGGCCCCAGGCGGCCGGGGCGCGCTGCCCCAGGTCTGCACCACGCTGTAGAGCACCACCCCGCGCCCGGTACGGCGCCACTCCAGCACGCTGCGCAGGACATTCAGGTCAACACTGTCCATCAGGCACCCGCCTGCTGCCAGCCTTGCAACTGATAACGCACCGGCAGGTTGCGGATGCGCTTGCCGGTGGCAGCGAAGATCGCATTGCACAGGGCCGGGGCAATCGGCGGCACACCAGGCTCACCGACACCGCCCAACGGCACATCCCCCGGCGGCGTCACCAGGTGCACCTGCACCTGCTTGGGCGCCAGGGACATGCGCGCCACCTCGTACATGTGGAAGTTGTCCTGCTGGACCTTGCCGTCCTTGAAGCTGATTTCCCCCAGCACCGCATTGCCCAGGCCCATGACACAGGCGCCCTCGAACTGCGAGCGGATACGCTCCGGATTGATCTGCGGACCACAATCCACGGCGATGTCGGCCTTGTGCACGATCAAGGTGCCGTCGTCCTTGACCTCCACTTCGAGCACCGCCGCCACATAAGTCACGAAGCTGTAATGCACCGCCAGCCCCAGGCCGCGCCCCTTGGGCAGCGGGCGCCCCCAGCCGGCGGCCTTGGCCGCGGTTTCCAGCACCGCGCGCATACGCCCGGTATCGATCGGGTAACGCTCCGGGGACTCACCGTAGTTCCACTCTTCGCTCAGGGTTCGCGGATCGATCTGACGATCCGGTCCCAGCAGTTTGAGCTGGTATTTCAGGGGGTCCTGGCCCGCCTTGTGAGCCAGTTCGTCGACAAAACTCTGGATCGCGAAACCGTGGGGAATGTTCGACACCGAGCGGTACCAACCGACCCGGGTATGGGCCGCCGCTTCGGGGTTTTCCAGGCGCACATTGGGAATCGCATAGGCCATGTTGGTGAAGCCCATGCCCAGCTCAAAAGCGCCCTCATGGTTCATCCCCGGGGCGAACAGCGCGGTGATGCTCGGGGCCACGGTGCGATGCAGCCATGCGGCGGGCAGGCCGTCCTTGCTCAACCCGGCCTTGAGGTACTCCGCCGACACCGTATGGAAGTAGGAGTGGTGGATATCGTCTTCCCGGGTCCACTGCACCCGCAACGCCTTGCCGGGAAAGGCCTGGGCCAGGATGGCCGCCTCCAGAATGAAATCCGGCTTGGATTTGCGCCCGAAACCACCGCCCAGCAGGGTGACGTTCAAGGTGACCTGGTCAAAGCCGATGCCCAGGCGCTCGGCGATTCGCTCGCGGGTCACCTGAGGCGCCTGGCTCGGCGCCCAGGCTTCACAGCGACCGTCCTGAAAGCGCGCCACCGCCACCATCGGCTCCATCGGCGCCTGGGCCAGGTGCGGCAGGTAATAGGTGGCTTCCAGGCTGCTCTCGGCCGCCGCCATGGCCTCATCCAGCTGGCCGCTGCTGCGCACCACCTTGCCCGGTTTCTGGGCCGCGGCCTCCAGCTCCTTGCGGTAGTCGACGGAGTTGTAGCCGGCATTGACCCCATCGTCCCACTCGATCTTCAACGCATCGCGCCCCTTGATCGCTGCCCAGGTATTGCTCGCCACCACCGCCACGCCCCCCAGGGGCTGGAACTCGGAAGGCACGGGGCGACTGTCGATGGGCATCACCCGGATCACCCCAGGCACCTTCAGCGCTGCGCTGTCATCCACCGACTTGACCTTGCCGCCATAGACCCGGGGCCGCGCCACGGCGGCGAACAGCATGCCTTCAAAGTGCACGTCGGCGCCGTACACCGCGCGCCCGTTGACGATGTCCTGACCGTCGATGGCGCGGGTCGCCTCCTTGCCGATATAGCGAAACTCCGAAGGCTGCTTCAGACGCAAGCTGTCCCGGGCCGGCACCGCCCGAGCCCCTGCCGCCGCGGCCAGCGCGCCATAGCCCAGTTCGCGCCCGCTGGGGGCGTGAACCACCTTGTGCAGCTGCGCCCGGCACTCGCTCAGGGGCACCTGCCACTGCTCGGCAGCCGCCTGCTCCAGCATGGTCCGCGCCGCGGCCCCGCAACGCCGCATGGGTTCGTACCAATGGCGCATGCTGCGCGAGCCGTCGGTGTCCTGGTTGCCAAACCGCGCCTCGTCACCGGGCGCCTGCTTGACCTTGACCTGCGCCCAATCAGCCTCCAGCTCATCGGCCACCACCATGCTCAGGCTGGTACGCACCCCCTGGCCCATCTCCGAACGGTTGCAGATCACCGTCACGCTGCCGTCGCTGGCGATGCTCACATAGACCTTGGGATCGTCGACCCAGCCGTGGGGCATGCCATCGGCACCAAACTTCTTGTCTTCGGCAAACGCCTGCTGCCAACCCCAACTGGCCGCCAGCACCAGGGCTCCGGTGGCGCCCACGCCCTTGAGAAAACCGCGGCGACTGAGGTTGCTCAGGGCAAAATCACTGGGTAAAGAGCTCATGCCTTGGCCTCCTGCAGATGGTTGGCCGCCTGGCGAATCGCGGTCTTGATCCGGTTGTAGGTGCCGCAGCGGCAGATATTGCCGAGCATCGCCTCTTCGATCTGTTCGTCACTGGGATTGGGATGGATCTTCAGCAGGGCCGTGGCGGACATGATCTGCCCGCCCTGGCAGTAGCCGCACTGGGCCACCGCCGTATCCAGCCAGGCTTGCTGCACCACCTGGCCCACCGGATCGTTGTGCAGGTAGTCGATGGTGCTGACATTCTTGCCCAGCACCGAACCGACCGGGGTGATGCAACTGCGCGCCGGGTCGCCATCGACATGCACGGTGCAGGCACCGCACAGGCCCATGCCGCAGCCGAATTTGGTGCCGCTGTAACCCGCCACATCGCGGATGGCCCACAACAGTGGCATGTCCTCGGTGACGTCCAGGGGGTGATCTTGACCGTTGAGCTTCAGGGTAATCATGGGCACGCCCGCATTCTATGAGGTGATGGGGTCGAGCCATCTGCCACGCGGCAGTGCGGCTGCGGGGCGCGCAGATGGGCTCAGGCTAATCGGGCTCTCTTGTGAAGACAGGGCTTCACCGGGCCTTTGGCGACGACAAATAGTTACATTGTTAGCAAGCTAAGTTAAGCCGCCGGACATAAAAAAGCCTTGCAGGCTGTGCACCCTGCAAGGCTGTGGACTCAAGCGTTGAGCTTAGTTCAAGAGTCGCCTCAATACAGATTCGGCTCCATCTCCAGCTCGACGCCAAAGCGCTCGGCGATATCGTGCTGGATCCGCCGGGCCAACTCCAACAGTTGCAGGCCAGTGGCCGCGCCGTAGTTCACCAGCACCAGGGATTGCAGGCGATGGACCCCGGCATCGGCTTCACGAAAGCCCTTCCAGCCGGCCTGCTCGATCAGCCAGCCGGCCGCCAGCTTGACCTGCCCGTCGGCCTGGGGATAACCCACCAGCCCCGGGTAGGCCTGCTTGATCTGCGCCGCCAGCAGCGCCGGGACCACCGGGTTCTTGAAGAAACTGCCGGCATTGCCAAGCACCGCCGGGTCCGGAAGTTTCTCGCTGCGAATGCTGCAGATCGCCCGGCTGACATCGCTGGCCGTCGGCTGCTCGATGCCCTGCTCGCTCAGGCGCTGACGCACCGGACCGTACTCAAGGTGCAGATGATCGACGCGATTCAGGACAAAACGCACCCGCAGGATCAACCAGCGGCCGGCCTCATGCTTGAACAGGCTGTCGCGGTAAGCGAACTGGCACTGGGCCAGGTCAAAGTCGCGCAATTCACCGGTTTGCCGGTCCAGGGCGGTCAGGCCGGCGAACACGTCCTTGATCTCCACGCCATAGGCGCCGATGTTCTGCATCGGCGCAGCGCCGACGGTGCCGGGAATCAGGCTCAGGTTCTCCAGCCCGGACAAGCCCTGCTCCAGGGTCCACTGCACAAAGGGATGCCAGGTTTCCCCGGCCTCGGCTTCCACCACCACCCGTTGCCCGTCGTCGCTGAGCAGACGGATGCCGCGGCTGGCCATGCGCAGCACCAGGGCCTGGATATCCGCGGTCAGTAGCAGGTTGCTGCCGCCACCGATCACCAGCAACGGCAACTGCTGCGCGGCGCAATAGGCCAGGGCTTCGCGCACGTCGTCATCGCTATGGGCCTGGGCAAAGCGCAGGGCCTTGACCTCGACCCCGAAACTGTTGAACGGCTTGAGCGAGACATCGGATTGAATGTGCAGGGTCATAACCGCCCCTTCAATTCGATCACCAGCCGGTCGCAGGCCGCTTCGATCAGGTCCAGTACCTGCTCGAAGCCCTGCTCGCCGTCGTAGTAGGGATCGGGCACTTCATCCAGTACCGACTCGTAGCGGCGCAGGAACAGGTCCAGCTCGGCCTTGCCCCGGGCCGGTTGCAGGGCCTTGAGGTGGCGCAGGTTGCTCTGGTCCATGGCCAGGATCAGGTCATACACGGCGAAATCGGCGCTGCCGACCTGCTGCGCCCGTTGCGCCGAAAGGTCGTAGCCACGGCGCAAGGCCGCCTGCTGGCTGCGCTTATCCGGGGCCTTGCCGACATGCCAGTCGCTGGTGCCGGCGGACGCGACCTGCACCTGATCGCCCAGGCCGGCCGCGCGCAACTTGTGGCGCAGCACGCCCTCGGCGGTCGGCGAGCGACAGATATTGCCCAGGCAGACGAACAGAACCCGCATCAGGCCTCCAGCAGGCGCCGGACGCGCTCAAGGTCTTCGGCGGTATCGACGCCGGTGGGTGGGGCCTCCAGGGCATCGGCGACATGAATCCGCACGCCGTGCCACAAGGCACGCAACTGCTCCAGGGATTCGGTGTTTTCCAGCCAGCACGGGCCCCAGCTGACGAAGTCATGAAGGAACCCAGCGCGATAGGCATAGATGCCGATGTGGCGGCGGTAAGGCACGCCTTCCGGCAGGTGCTCTTGACTCTTGGCGAAGGCATCCCGCGCCCAGGGCAAGGTGGCACGGCTGAAGGTCAGGGCCAGGCCGTTGAGGTCCGTGACCACCTTGACCACGTTGGGATTGAACAGCGTCTGCACATCCTCGATCGGCTCGGCCAGGGTGGCCATGCGCGCTTCGGTGTGGGCTGCCAGGTTGGCCGCCACCTGGTCGATCACCGAAGGCGGGATCAGCGGTTCGTCGCCCTGAACGTTGACCACGATGGCATCCGCCGCCAGGCCAAGCTGGCTGGCGACTTCCGCCAGGCGATCGGTGCCCGAGTTGTGGTCGTCCCGGGTCAGCAGCGCTTGCGCGCCAAAGCCCTGGCACGCCTCGACGATACGCGGGTCGTCGGTGGCCACCACTACCCGCTCGGCGCTGCTCTTGCAGGCCTGCTCCCAGACCCACTGGATCATCGGCTTGCCGGCGATCAGTTGCAGGGGCTTGCCCGGCAGGCGAGTGGAGGCAAAGCGCGCCGGAATGACCACGGTGAAGGCGCTGCTCATTTGTCCAGGCGCTCTTCGGTGGTCAGGGTACGGGCTTCGCTTTCCAGCATCACCGGGATGCCGTCGCGGATCGGATAGGCCAGGCCGGCGCCCTTGCTGATCAGCTCGGTCTTGTCGGCGCTGAGTTTGAGCGGGCCCTTGCAGATCGGGCAGGCCAGGATGTCGAGCAGTTTGGTGTCCATGAGGTTTCCCTGGATAAAAGCGATTAAGGCAACAGACGATCAGGCAGCAGGCGCATCAGCTGGGTATCGAACCAGACGATGAAGGCCGCGGACGGCACCGCATCCACCGCCAGGTACCACCAGTCGGCAGCCGCGAAGTCACGGCACTTGACCGCATCTTTCTCGGTCATGACCAACGGCAACGACGGGGTGAAGGCCAGGGCCTGCGCACTGTATTGGGCGTGATCGGCAAATGCATGGGGGACAGGCCGCCAGTGTAGCGTTTCAAGGGTGTTGAAGAAACGCTGCGGGTTGCCGATTCCGGCCACCGCGTGCAGCGCCTGCCCCGGCGCGAAGTGCTCCACCGGGCGGCGCTCGCCGCTCTGCAGATTGACCAGCGCCGAAGGCTTGAGGTGAAAGGCAAAACCGTCGGCGCGGTCATCGGCGGCGCCGTTGTAGAGCAGTGCATCGACGCTCTGCAGGCGTTCCACCGGCTCGCGCAGGGGCCCGGCCGGCAGGCAACGGCGGTTGCCCAGGCCACGGGCGGCGTCGATCAGCACCAGTTCCAGGTCACGGGCCAGGCGGTAATGTTGCAGACCGTCGTCGGAGAGAATCAGGTCCAGCGGTTCGGCGGCCAGCAAGGCCTGTACCGCGCGGCTGCGATCCGGATCGATCATCAGCGGCACGCCACAGCGCTGGACGATCAGCAGCGGTTCATCACCGGCCACCGCGGCGCTGTCGTCGGCCGTCACCCGCCAGGGCAGTTGCGGCGGCTTGGCGCCATAGCCGCGACTGACCACCCCGACCCGCAGGCCGAGGCGCTGACAGTGCGCCACCAGCCACAGGATCAATGGCGTCTTGCCAGTGCCGCCGACGGTGATGTTGCCCACCACGATCAACGGCACCGGCGGCTGATAGATCGCCCCCTCGCCCGCCAGAAAGCGCTGGCGCTTGCCCATCACCACCCGGCGGTACAAGTACTCCAGAGGCTGCAGCAGTTTCAGCGCGGGGTGGCCGTTGTACCAGGCGGCGAGCAAGCGATCGGAGAGTGCCATCAGGGTGCCGGCGCCGCCTCGACGGTGGTCATGCGCAAGTGGCTGAAACCGAGCTTGCCGGCCGCGTCCATGGCAGTGATCACCGCTTGATGTTGAGTCTTGCCGTCGGCGCTGATGGACAGCGGCAGATGGGTGTCCCCTGCCGACTCCTTCTGCAGGGCGTCCATCAGGGTGGCCAGGTCATTTTTCGGCAGCACCTGATTGTTGACCGAGAACACCCCGTCGGCGCTGATGGCGATGTCCAGCTGCTTGACCTCCTGGTCTTCGGCGGGCGAGCCGCTGACCGCTTCCGGCAGGTCGACCCGCAACTGGGTTTCCCGGGTAAAGGTGGTGGTGACGACGAAAAACAGCAGCAGGATGAACACCACGTCGATCAATGACGCGAGGTTGATGTCCACGGTTTCCCGGGGTTTGCGACGGAATTTCACGCTTTGCCCTCGGCCAGGTCGACATCGCGGTCACCCTGGATCACTTCCACCAGCTTGATCGCTTCCTGTTCCATGCCCACCACCAGCTCATCGACCCGACGTTGCAGGAAGCGATGGAAGAACACCGAAGGAATGCCCACCATCAGCCCCGCGGCAGTGGTGATCAAGGCCTTGGAAATACCGCCGGCCAGCACGTGGGCGTTGGTGGTCATGCCCGAGCCCATGAACGAACTGAAGATGTCGATCATGCCCAGCACCGTGCCCAAGAGGCCCAGCAGCGGGGCCATGGCGGCGATGGTGCCGAGGGCATTGAGGTAGCGCTCCAGCTCGTGAATCACGCGGGCTGCCGCCTCTTCAATGCATTCCTTCATGATCTCGCGACCATGCTTGGAGTTGGCCAGCCCCGCGGCCAGGATCTCGCCCAGGGGCGAATCGGCGCGCAGTTCCTTGAGTTTTTCCTTGTTCAGCTGCTTGTCCTTGATCCAGCGCCAGACCTGCCCCAACAGATGGGGCGGGGTAACCCGGCTGGCCCGCAGGGTCCACAAACGCTCGGCAATGATGCCCACAGCCGCGATGGAACTCAGAATGATCGGCAACATCATCCAGCCGCCGGATTTGACCAATTCCCACACAGTGACAGTCCCCTCGAAAAAGTGCGCCACTCTAACATAGGGGCCGGACGCACCGAAGACCGTGATGTCGCATGCTCACAGGCTTTAATAAATCACGGTTATTTAAGGCATTAGTGCTCAATCGCGCCAGAAACGCCGCTGCGCGCGCAGGCTTTGCACGGGCCCGAAAGTCCCCAGGCGCAGTTTCAGCGCACCTTGATCGGCGCTGTCATGAACAGCCGCCCCCAACCGTCGATAGCGCGCCAGCACCTCGGCATGGGGATGACCGAAGGCATTGCCTCGCCCGCGGGAAATCAGCACCGCCGTCGGTCGCAGGCGTTGCAGCAGGGCCATGGACGAAGACGTGCGACTGCCATGATGGGGCGCCTGCAACCAGTGGGTGTGAACCGCCAGCGCACTGGCGAGCAAGGCCCGTTCGGCCTGCAGGTCGATGTCGCCGGTGAGCAGCAGACGCTCGCCACGGGCCTCGACCTGCAACACGCAGGAGGCCTGGTTGCCATCGGTCGCCGCCGGCCATTGCCACAGCCGAAAGCGCACCCCATTCCATTGCCAGCCCAGGCCGGACTCGCAAGGCTGGGCTTGCAAGGCGTCGGGCAATGCCCCGGGCTCGCCGCTGCGCACCCGTGCCACCTCGATTCCGCGCCAGACCGCGAGGGCGGCACCGGCATGATCGTTGTCAGCGTGACTGAGCAGCATCAGGTCCAACCGCCTGATCCCCAACTTGCGCAAGGTTGGCAGCACCACCCGCTCGCCAAGGTCGAAATCCCCCACCCGGGCGCCAGCGTCGTAGAGCATGGCGTGATCGCGGGTGCGCAGGAGCATCGACAGCCCCTGCCCCACGTCCAGTTGCCAGACCTCCACCTCACCCTCGGGCAGCACGGGCTCGGGCGGCCAGACAGCCAATAGCAGCAGCGGCCACCCCAGCACCCGCAGCGGCACACCAGTGGGCAGGAGCAACAGCAAGGCCCCCAGGGCACTGAGCCCCCAAAGCCACCAGGGCAGCAACGGCGCCACCCAGGCCGGCCAGGCACTGGCGATCATCCCCAATAGGCGAAACAGCCCATCCAGCAGCCCCCCGGCCAACCACAGCAAGCCCTCGCCCAGATGGGGCACCGGCAGCAGCAGACACCCCAGCAGGGCCGGCGGCAGCACCAACAGGCTGATCCAGGGCACCGCCAGCAGATTGGCCAGGGGACCGCTGAAACTGATGGGCAACCCCAGGGCCAGCAGCGGCGGCAGCAGGCCAATGGCGATCAGCCACTGGGCCCGGCTCCAGGCCTGCCACCAGCGCCAGCGCCCCAGGCGCCCGGCGAAGGTGAGAATCAGGATCGCCACCGCGGCAAACGACAGCCAGAATCCCGGCTGCAAACTGGCCAGGGGCTCGAACAGCAACACCGCATTCAACGCCAGCAGCCAGGGTCGCCAGACGCCCAGATGGCGAAAGCGCAGACGCCAGAGCAGGACCAGGGCGACCATCACGCAAGCCCGTTGCACCGGCACATCGAACCCGGCCAGCAGGCCATAGCCCAGAGCCCCGAGAAAGGCCAGGGCACAGGCCCAGGGCAGCCATGGCCGGCGCTCGGGCCAGATGCCCCAGCGGGCGAGCCCGGCCACCCCGAGGTAGATCACCCCGGCCAGCAGACTGATGTGCTGACCGGAAATCACCATCAGGTGCACCGTGCCGGTGTCCTGCAACACCTGCCAGTCCTGGCGCGTCAGGCCCGAGCCGTCGCCCATCACCAGTGCCGCCAGCCCGGCGCCACGTCCTTGTGCCTCGACCCCCAGCAGGCGCTGGCGCAGCCCCTCACGCCAGGCCAGCCGGGCGGGCCTGAGCAATTGCCCGGCCTTGACCGTACCGGTGGCCCCGATGCGCCGCGCCAGCAGCCAGGCCTGGTAATCGAATCCCTGGACATTGAGCAGCCCGGCGGGACGCCGCAGCTTGACCGCCAAGCGCCAGCGCTCGCCACTGTGCAGCGGTGGGCCGTCATGCCAGGCCAGACGCATCCGCTGCGGCAGACGCTCGCGCCGCGCCTGGGCGGCCTGCAGTTCGAAGCGCACCACGCCCTGGCCCTGCTCCGGCAAACCACTGACCTGCCCCTCCAGCCAGCGGGTTTGCCCCTCCAGGCCAGGCGCCAGGCGATCATCCAGGGCCCAATGCCCGGAGACGCAAGCCCAGGCGAAACCGAACAGAAAAAATGCCACGGGATGTGTACGAAACGGCAGCAGCATCATCCCCACGACCGCCAGCGCCAGCAACAGCCAGACCGGCGGCAACACCGGCAGAAAACCCAGCGCCAGCAGCCCCGCGGCCAACGCCAGCAAACCCGTGCCCATCAGCCAGCCCCTCCTTGGCAGTCCCTACTCTGGGCTTAGCCGAGGATCGGCGGCGCGGTTTTATCATTTGTCACAATGTCTGAATTTGCCCTGACTAGAATCCGTTCATAATCGCGACCTGATCCAACCGAGAACCCTTATGCCCCGGCGCTTATTCAAACGTTACATGCCAGATCCGGCCAGCATCCGGGAACACAAGTCCTTACGCTTTCTTGGCACGCTGTTGCATGACGCCAACCTCTGGCACCTCAATCGACACTCCGTAGCCCGCGCCATGGCCGTGGGTTTGTTCGCCGCCTTCATCCCGATTCCGATGCAGATGCTGCTGGCGGCGGTGCTGGCTGTCTGGCTGCGGGCCAACATGCCCATCAGTGTCAGCCTGGTCTGGCTGACCAATCCCATCACCATGCCGCCGGTGTTCTTCTGCACCTACCAACTGGGGGCCTGGCTGATGAACGTACCGGCCCGCACCCTGCCCGACGAGTTGACCTGGGAGTGGATCAGCGGTCAGCTCAGCACCCTGTGGCAACCCTTTCTCCTGGGGTCGGTGGTGGCCGGTCTGGCGCTGGGCGCCACGGCCTATTGCCTGACCATGCTCTATTGGCGCTGGTGGGTGGCTCGCCAGTGGCGCAGGCGCAAGCAGCAGCGCCTGTGACCAACGAAAACGGCCTCCCGAGGGAGGCCGTTTTCATCAGGCGCTGAAGCGGTTTACTGACGCATGCCACGCCCGCTGACCAGCAGCCGGGCACAGCCGATGTACAGCACCACGGTGGCCACCAGCATGAAGGTGATGGCCACGCTGATCTTGATGTCCGACACCCCGAGGATGCCGAAGCGGAAGGCGTTGACCATGTGCAGCACCGGGTTGGCCAGGGACACGGTCTGCCAGAACGGCGGCAGCAGGTTGATCGAGTAGAACACCCCGCCCAGGTAGGTCAGGGGGGTCAGCACGAACGTCGGGATGATCGAGATGTCATCGAAGTTGCGCGCGAACACCGCGTTGATGAACCCCAGCAGCGAGAAGATGGTCGCCGTCAGCACCACCACCAGCACGGTGACGCCCAGGTGATGCACCTGCAATGTGGTGAAAAACAGCGACAGCAGGGTCACGATGATCCCCACCATCAGGCCGCGCAGAACCCCGCCCAAGGTGTAGCCAATCAGGATGGTGTGCGGCGACACCGGCGATACCATCAACTCCTCGATGGAGCGCTGGAACTTGCTGCCGAAGAAACTCGACACCACGTTGCCGTAGGAGTTGGTGATCACCGACATCATGATCAGCCCCGGCACGATGTACTCCATGTAGGTGAAACCACCCATATCGCCGATCTGTCGCCCGATCAGGTTACCGAAGATGACGAAGTACAGAACCATGGTGATGGCCGGCGGCAGCAGGGTCTGCGGCCAGATTCGGGTGAAACGGCGGATCTCGCGATAGACGATGGTGTTGAGTGCCACCAGGTTGGGTTTCAACTCCGAACTCATACCGCCACCTTCGACAGATTCTTCTCCACCAGGGACACGAACAGCTCCTCAAGTCGGTTGGTTTTGTTACGCAGGCTCAAGACCTCGATGTTCTGCAGGGCCAGTTGACCGAACAGCGCGGTGATGCCCACGGCCTTGTCCACCTGGACTTCCAGGGTGCGGCTGTCCACCAGCCGGGTCGGATAGCCGGCCAACTGTGGCGCCATGCTGAGGTCGTGCTTGAGATCAAGCAGGAAGGTTTCCACATGCAGCTGACTCAGCAGCTGACGCATGCTGGTGTTCTCGACGATGGTGCCGTGGTCGATGATGCCGATGTTGCGGCACAGCTGCTCAGCCTCTTCCAGGTAATGGGTGGTGAGGATGATGGTGATGCCTTTCTGGTTGAGCTCGGTGAGGAAGGTCCACATCGAACGACGCAGCTCGATGTCGACCCCGGCGGTGGGTTCGTCGAGGATCAGCAGGCGCGGCTCGTGGACCAGGGCCCGAGCGATCATCAGGCGCCGCTTCATGCCACCGGACAGGGAGCGTGAAGGCACATCGCGCTTGTCCCACAGGCCGAGCTGGGTCAGGTACTGCTCGGCCCGTTCCTTGGCGATTCGTGCCGGAATGCCGTAGTAGCCAGCCTGGGTCACGACGATGTCGAAGGTCTTCTCGAACTGGTTGAAATTGAATTCCTGCGGCACCACGCCGATGCAGCGCTTGAGCGCCGCCGGCTCACGATCAAGGTCGTGGCCAAAGACATTCACAGTGCCACTGGTCTTGTTCACCAGGGTCGAAAGAATGCCGATGGTGGTGGATTTACCGGCGCCGTTAGGGCCGAGCAGGGCGAAAAAATCACCTTCGGCGACGTCCAGATCGATACCACTCAGGGCCTGGAAACCGTTGCCGTAGGTTTTGGTTAGCTGCCGGATGGACAGAGCGGAACTCATATCGGATTCATGCACCAAGAAGAGGGAATTTTATAAGTGAGGGCAGCCTGGCTGGATTGCAACGACGCCAGGCGCTCGCCATGTTGCGGGTCGAGGCCACGCAAGTACAGTCACGCGTATCGATAGTGGGTATTAAGTCAACGCGGTCATCACCGCCTGACGATAGGCCGGGCGCTGCTTCAAACGCTCATACCAGGCTTGCAGATGGGGCATCGACGGCCGCTCGATGGGCATCTCGAACCAGGCATAGATAAAGCTGCCCAGGGGGATATCACCGACCCCGATCTCCGCTCCCGAGAGATAGGGCTGCCCGGCCAGGGCCTGATCCACCCGGGCCAGCAGCTCGACGCAGGTCGCCTTGGCGGCATTGATCTGCTGCCAGTCCTGCTGCGCCGCCGGAGTGCGCAATATGCCCCAGAACAGCAGGCGGAAAGGTTCGGCGAAGGTCGAGGTGGTCCAGTCCATCCACTTCTCGGCGCTGGCCCGGGCCTGTACGTCGGCCGGGTACCAGTGGCTGTCGGCGGCATGCCGAGCGGCCAGGTAACGCACGATGGTGTTGGACTCCCAGAGCACGAAGCCATCGTCTTCAATCAGCGGGATGCGCCCGTTGGGGTTCAGCGCCCGGTAGGCGGGGGTGTCCACCACGCCAAAGGCGCCACCTGCATCCAGGGACTCATAGGCCAGCCCCAGCTCTTGGGCACACCACAGCACCTTTCTGACATTCGACGAGTTCTTGCGACCCCAGATCTTCAGCATGACCATCCCTCAGTTATGAATGCCGGGGCAGTCTACGCCGGATCAGCCGCGACTCAAATCACTGCGGATGTCCCCCAGCAGCGCGCCCCCCTGCTCGCCGAACAGATGGGGATAGCATTTTTCCAGGTGGCTGAAGAACAGCTCCTGCGGCACATCGGCGAAGCGCCCATGGTCCACCAGGTACTCCATCGACTGGTCGCCCTGACGGTTGAAGGCGTGAAAGACACTGTCCTGCACCCCGTCGAACTCCAGCGGCGCCACATCGAACAGCTCGCACAGACTCTGGTTGAATGCCGGCGTGGCCTTGACCCAACGCCCCTGCAGGTACAGCTCGGTATAGCCGTGCATGGCGAATACATCACTGCGCAACAACTCCAGCAGACGCGGGGTCGACAAGTGATTGCGCACGTCCGCCAGACCGATGCGCGCGGGAATCCCGCAATGTCGGGCACAACCGGCCAGCAGCGTGGCCTTGGGCACACAGTAGCTTTCGCCGGCGATCAGGGCATGACTGCCCCGCAGGGTTTGCGGATCGGGGCTGAAGGAATAGAAGTTGTAACGCACGGCCTCACGCACCGCGTAATAAAGATTCACCGCCTGCTGCCGCGGATCGCCGCCGGCACCGCGATGAGATTCGGCGAACTCCACCACCGCAGGGTGGTCACTATCGATGAAGCGGCTGGGACGCAAGTACTGGTTCATGGGCAAAACCTCCAAGCGAAGCCTGGAGTCTATCGAGACGTCCGCCCTGGCGATAACGACGTTTCAGCCAAAGATCAGGGTCGGCCCGAGCACTACCCGCCGTTCTTCAACGCCCCCGCTGGCCGGCAAAGTCAACCGTTGCACCCGCACCGCCACGATCACCCGCTTTGTCGGAGGCCGACTAAGCTCTGAGGGTGATTTGGCCCCTGGCTTCATGGAGGATTGAATATGCTGTTGTTGTGGATACTGGTTTTGCTGGTTGGGGTCGCCTATCTGGCGCACCGCCGCACCGCCCCCCTGCCCGCCCTGGGCGTCGTTGCCGTCTACCTGCTGGCCATGGGCGCCTTCAGCCGGGCTCCCGGCTGGCTGCTGCTGATTTTCTGGATTGTGCTGGCGGCCGTTGCCGCGCCGCTGTTGCTGCCCGACCTGCGCCGCAAATACTTAAGCGCCCCGCTGTTCTCCTGGTTGCAGAAAGTCCTGCCGCCCATGTCGCAAACCGAGCGCGACGCCATCGATGCCGGCACCGTGTGGTGGGACGGCGAGCTGTTCAGCGGTCGCCCGGACTGGAACACCTTGCTGGCCTACCCCAAGGCGCAACTGACCGAGGAAGAGCAGGCGTTCATCGACGGCCCCACCGAAGAACTCTGCGCCATGGTCAGCGACTGGCAGATCGGCCAGCACATGGACCTGCCGCCCGCTGCCTGGGCCCATATCAAGGAGCACGGCTTCTTCGCCCTGATCATCCCCAAGGAGTACGGCGGCAAAGGCTTTTCCGCCTACGCCCACTCCCAGGTGGCGATGAAACTGGCAACCCGCAGCGGCGACCTGGCCTCCACCGTCATGGTCCCCAACTCCCTGGGCCCGGCCGAACTGCTGCTGCACTACGGCACCGACGAACAGCGCAATCACTACCTGCCGCGGCTGGCACGGGGCGATGACATTCCCTGCTTCGCCCTCACCGGCCCGCTGGCAGGCTCCGACGCCGGGGCGATGCCCGACACCGGGATCATCTGCAAGGGCCAATGGCAAGGCGAGGAAACCCTGGGCCTGCGCCTGAACTGGGAAAAGCGCTACATCACCCTGGGCCCGGTGGCCACCCTGCTGGGCCTGGCGTTCAAGGCCCACGACCCGGACCATCTGCTGGGCGACCAGGAAGACCTGGGCATCAGTCTGGCGCTGATTCCCACCGACACCCCCGGCGTGGAAATCGGCCGCCGCCACCTGCCCCTGGGCGCGGCCTTCATGAACGGCCCGAACTCCGGCAAGGACGTGTTCATTCCCCTGGACTACCTGATCGGCGGCCGGGAAATGCTCGGCAAAGGCTGGATGATGCTGATGAACTGCCTGTCGGTGGGACGCTCGATCTCGCTGCCGGCGGTGGGCACCGGCGCCGCCAAGTTCACCAGCCTGGTGACTGGCCAGTACGCCCAGGTGCGCGAGCAGTTCAACGTACCACTGGCGGCCTTCGAGGGTATTCAGGAAGCCCTGGCCCGCCTCGGCGGCAACGCCTGGCTGATGGACAGCGCACGCATGCTCACCGCCAATGCCGTGGACCTGGGGGAAAAGCCCTCGGTGCTGTCGGCGATCCTCAAGTACCACCTCACCGAGCGCGGGCGCGAGTGCATCAGCCACGCCATGGACGCGCACGGCGGCAAGGGCATCATCATGGGGCCCAACAACTACCTGGGCCGCAGCTGGCAGGGCGCGCCGATCTTCATCACCGTGGAAGGCGCCAACATCCTCTCGCGCAACCTGATGATCTTTGGCCAGGGGGCGATCCGCTGCCACCCGTTCGTGCTCAAGGAAATGGCCTTGGCCGCACGCGAGGACCATGACCAGGCGCTGAAGGAGTTCGATGCCCTGCTGCTGCAGCACATTGGCTTTGCCGTGAGCAACGCCGCCAGCACCCTGGTGCTGAACCTGGGCCTGGGCCACTTCGAACACACCCCGGGCGACAAGCTCAGTCAGGGCTATTTCCGCGCCCTGAACCGCCAGGCCGCGGCCTTTGCCCTGCTGGCCGACTTTTCCATGATGCTCCTGGGCGGCGAGCTCAAGCGTCGCGAAAGGCTGTCGGCGCGCCTGGGCGATGTGCTCAGCCACCTGTACCTGGCCTCGGCGGCGCTCAAGCGCTATCACGATCTGGACTCACCGGAGTACCTGCGCCCCCTGCTGGCCTGGGCCATGGAGGAAAGCCTCGGCCACTCCGAACGCGCCCTGGACGAATTGCTCAGCAACTTCCCCAGCCGGGTGTTCGGCTGCCTGCTACGGGTATTGGTGTTCCCCTTCGGCCGGCGCCATACCGGACCGTCGGACCGCCTGGATGCCGAAGTGGCGGAAATCATTGGCCGCGCCCAGGGCGACCCGGCCCTGGAAGCGGTGCTCGCCGGCTGCTATCGCCCGCAATCCACGGACGATCCGGTAGGCGCCCTGCAGCACGCCTGCAACCTGCTGAGCGCAGCCCATCCACTGCAGAAGAAACTCCACGAAGCGCTGAAAAGCGGCCAGGTCAAACCGGCGGCCGGCGAATCGGCCATCGATGCAGCCCTGGAGGCCGGCGTGCTGCAAGCGGCCGAAGCCCAGAGCTTGCGGGAGGCCGAAGCGGCGCGACGCAAAGTCATCGACGTGGACGACTTCGCCAAGGAGGAACTGACCTTGAGCGAGGGCAAGGTCCGCTAAGCAGGCCCCTCGGGGCAGGTCGATTATGAAACCGGGCGCGGGGGCTATATACTCCCGCGCCCGTTTTGCTCTTGAGGACCCTGTCATGTCCAACGTCGTCGCCGATCATCTCGTCCTCCTGGACCACCTGCGCAGCATCCTGGTGGCGGTGGGAGAAGCCGAACAGGTTCCCGAAGAAAGCCATGCGCTGTTCCTGGAGCGCTTCGATGAACTGCGCGCCTCGCTGCCGATCGACCCGATCGAAAGCCAGTACCTGGGCCAGGACCTGCTGTGCCAGATCATGCAGCGCTATCCGCAGATCGCTCATCTGGTGCCTCGCGACCTGCTGTGGTTCTTCGCCGGCGACTGCCTGCACTACATGCCCGATGAAGAAATCGACCTGTACCAGGCCCTGGAAGAACGCCGCTTCGAAGCCGAGCAGAACGACGAGCCTTTCGACTGGAACCAGGAAAAACAGCTGCTGGCGCTCTCCGCCCAGGACAGCAAGCACTGATTGCAGCCCTGGCGCCACCAAGGCCCGCCCGGTTTGCCCGGCGGGCCTTTTTTGTGCCCGCCTTATCGCGTCGTCCTCGTAGCCGGCTTGTTGGCGAAGAAGCCCTTGGGTCTTGCATCGCCCTCAGAGACATTTTCGCTGGCAAGCCAGCGCCTACAAGCTGCGTTCACCTTTGCCCGGGCGGTTCAGGGTCGGCTCCCTGGCCAGGCATTCCACCAGATAGTCGATGAACACCCGCAGCTTGGGTGGCAGGTAGCGGGTCGGTGAATGCAGGAGCCAGGCACCGCCGTGGTAGGAGGCAAGAAAGGTCCACTCCGGCAGCACCTGGACGATCAGCCCCTGCTCCAGGGCATGACGCGCGGTGAAATACGGCAGGCTGCCGATGCCCAGATGCTGCAACACCGCGTCCAGGCGCACCCCGGTGTGGTTGGCGGCGTAACGCCCGCGCACGCCGACGGTCACCGCCTTGCCGCCCTGGGTGAACTTCCAGCGGGCGTCGCTGGGGGTTTCCCCGAGATAGATGCAACTGTGCTGGCGCAGATCCTGAGGGTGCAACGGCGTGCCCTGTTCCGCCAGATACTGCGGGGTGGCGCACAGCAGGTGATCGATGCGCAACAACTGGCGCCCGATCAAGCCCGGCGGCGGGCGGTCGGTGATGCGGATAGCCAGGTCGACATTGTCTTCGATCAGGTCGATATCCCGGTCTTCATGCAGCAGTTCGACATCCACCTTGGGGTAACGCCGAAGAAACTCCGGCATATGGGGATGCACCACGAAGCGTCCCACCGCCTTGGGCACGCTGACCCGCACCACGCCTTCGGCCTCGTGGGTGAACTGACCGCTGATTTCCATGACCGATCGGGCCGCGCTGACCATCTCGCTGCAGCGCTTGAACACCTCTTCGCCGCCGTCGCTCAAGCGCAACTTGCGGGTAGTACGTTGCAGCAGGCGAGTCGCCAGGGCCTTCTCCAGACGCGAGATGCTGCGGCTCACCGCCGACGGCGAGGAACCCAGCTGACGCGCTGCTTCGGAAAAGCTGCCGGTTTCAACGACCCTGACGAAGATGGCCATTTCTGCCAGTAAAGGCAGGGGGAGATTTATGCTCATGACGCAATAGTCCATTGAGTTGTGAACGGATTATCACGCAATTACCCAAGCCTCATAATAAAAAATCATCTGGATTCAGGGTTTGAGAAATGACGCTTCGCCTGTACTACGAACATGACCTGCTGACCGCCCAGGTCGAACTGCTGAGTTGCATCCCCCGGGACGGGCTGTTTGCCGCGATCTTGCACGCCACGCCCTTTCACCCCCAGGGCGGCGGCCAGCCCAGCGACAGCGGCTGGATCGGCGCGGCTCAGGTGCTGCGGGTCGCCCAGGAAGATGAGCAGATCGTGCATTACCTGAACCAGTCGCTGACGCCGGGCAGCCATGAGGCTCGCGTGGATGAGCCGCAGCGCCTGTTCAACAGTCGCATGCATTCCGCCGGGCACCTGATCGGCCACTTTGTGCAAAGCCAGGGTTGGACGCCGATCAAGGCCCATCACTGGCCCGGAGAGGGCCGAGTGTCGTTCAAGCCGGGCGAACAACCTGAGGAAATCGACTGTGCCCGGGTGCAGAACGCCCTGGAACACTGGATTGGCGAGGATTGGCCGCGGCACATTTCCCTGGCCGCCGGAACCCGCGAGGTCAGTTTTGGCCCGCTGCCCGCCTATGGTTGCGGTGGCACCCACGTCCAGCACCTGCAACAACTGGGACGGCTGAGCATCGACTCGATCGCGCAGAAAAAAGGCGTTCTCTCGGTCAGCTACAGCCTCGACTGAAAACGCCCACGCCCTTACCCCCCAACTGCTTTGCGGAGTCAGCATGCTGTCCAATTATCTTGGCGAGTTTCTCGCCCTGGCCCTGGTTCACTTTCTCGCCGTGGTCGCCCCGGGGCCGGATTTTGCCGTCACCATCCGCCAGAGCGTGCGCTTCGGGCGGATGACCGGGGTCTGCACCGCCCTGGGGATCGGCGCCGGCATTTCGGTGCACGTGCTCTACACGCTGCTGGGGGTCGGCGCATTGATGCACGCGACGCCCTGGCTGCTGAGCGCCGCCAAACTGCTGGGCGCCGCCTACATTCTGTACCTGGGCGCCAGCCTGTTGCGCAGCAAGGCCAAGACCGGCATCCCGGGCGAAACAGCAGAGGATGAACCACAGCAGACCTTGCTGCGGGCCTTCACCACCGGTTTCCTGACCAACGCCAGCAACCCCAAGGCGACCCTGTTTTTCCTGGCGATCTTCACCACCCTGGTCAGCGCCACCACGCCGCTGAGCATTCAGGCCCTGTATGGAGCCTGGATGTGCCTGGTCAATGCGTTGTGGTTCGTTATGGTCGCGCTGTTCTTTTCCAGCGCCCGGGTCCGCCTGCTGTTCATGCGCCTGGGGCACTGGTTCGAGCGCTGCATGGGGTTGATCCTGCTGCTGTTCGCCGGACGTCTGTTGCTGTCACTTTAAGTGCTATGTACCAAAGGCCCGCGCAGTCTGACTGGCGGGCCAATTGATGCATAAACGGGCGAAAGGCCGAATCGCAGACAAACAAAAACGCCGCTCATTGAGCGGCGTTTTCGTGAATTTGGAGCGGGAAACGAGACTCGAACTCGCGACCCCGACCTTGGCAAGGTCGTGCTCTACCAACTGAGCTATTCCCGCAAATGGCGTCCCCTAGGGGACTCGAACCCCTGTTACCGCCGTGAAAGGGCGGTGTCCTAGGCCACTAGACGAAGGGGACACGCTACCCGGAACACATGGTGTGTGTTTCGGTGTTCCAGATCCGCATCCGAGGATTCGGTTCTGGTTTCACTCGACCCCGCCCGAAAGCAGTGCCGTTTAAAATTGGAGCGGGAAACGAGACTCGAACTCGCGACCCCGACCTTGGCAAGGTCGTGCTCTACCAACTGAGCTATTCCCGCAAATGGCGTCCCCTAGGGGACTCGAACCCCTGTTACCGCCGTGAAAGGGCGGTGTCCTAGGCCACTAGACGAAGGGGACACGCTACCCGGAACACATGGTGTGTGTTTCGGTGTTCCAGATCCGTATCCGAGGATTTGGTTCTGGTTTCACTCGACCCCGCCCGAAAGCAGTGCCGTTTAAAATTGGAGCGGGAAACGAGACTCGAACTCGCGACCCCGACCTTGGCAAGGTCGTGCTCTACCAACTGAGCTATTCCCGCATTGGCGTCCCCTAGGGGACTCGAACCCCTGTTACCGCCGTGAAAGGGCGGTGTCCTAGGCCACTAGACGAAGGGGACACACTACAACATTCACTGCCTTCAACGTTTCGCGCTTTGCTTTCCGTTGAAAGTGGCGCGCATTCTATGGATGCTTTGGGAGGCCGTCAACCCCCAGATATAATTTTATTTAAATCAATGACTTCGGGGCAGTTTAAGGCCCGCTGCGGGGTTTTCTGTGGTCCAGGCTTTGACGCCTATATTCTGTCACTCGACAAGGCGTTATAGTCCTCCGCAGCCGGTAATGGCAATTTGCACCCGAGGTTCTGCCCGGACCATTGCCACCTATATAAGCAGCACCCGCCATACCCGGCTCGTCGAGCGGCGCTATGCGTCTAAATGCCAAGCCACTACACTCGCACGCGAATCCTATAACGAGGTTTTAACGGTGACACCACTCATGATCACCCTGCTGGTAATAGCCGGGATCGCACTATTGATCGCCATTGGCTACATGAACCATGTGGTGGAAAACAACAAACTGGAGAAGGCCCGCACCAAGGTCGAACTCAATGACCGCCTGCGCCGCTGCGGCGAGATCACCGAAACCTTTCCCGGCCAGTTCATGACCCCGGCCCTCAAACTGCTGCTGACCCGCCTGGAGCTCAACGTGGTGCAGCGCATGCTCAGTCTCGACAAGACCGACAACGCGCTCAAGGCGCGCCAGGCCGAACTCAATCCCCTGATTGGCCAGGGCGAATCGATTCCGGTGAACAACCCGCCTGCGCCGATCCAGACCGAAGCCAAGGCCAAGGACGTGCGCTTCCTGCTGGAGGCGATGCACGGCCAGGTCACCCGTGCCGCCCACGACGGGTTCCTGCAACCCAATGAAGCCAAGCGCTGGATCAAGGAAATCCGCCATATCCTGGTGCTGCTGCACATCGAGTTCTTCAACAACCTGGGGCAATACGCCCTGCAGCAGAACCAGCCGGGCCAGGCCCGCCTGGCCTTCGAGCGCGGCGTGCAATACCTGCGCAAGCAACCGGATCCGGCGGTCTACAAGGAACAGCTGGAGTACCTGGATAAGCTCCTGGTTCGCGCCAACTCCATGGTGCTGTCGACCCTGGAGCCGGCGGAAGATGAAGTCAACGAGCTGACCCAGGGCCTTAAGACCGTGGAAGCCGACGCCGACTGGAAAAAGAAAGCCATCTACGACTGAGATAAAAAACCCTTGTCCGGCGCAACCCGCGCCGGACAAGGGTTCGATGCCGCTACGCCGTCCCCGCCGCTACAAGCGGAAATGCCCCACCATCCCTTTCAATTCCCCCCCCAACTGCGCCAGCTCGATGCTCGACGCGGCATTGCCCTGCATGGCCAGTGACGACTGATCGGCACTGGCACGAATGCTGGTGACGCTGCGGTTGATCTCTTCCGCCACCGAACTCTGCTGCTCGGCGGCAGCCGCGATCTGTTGGTTCATCTGCTGGATCAACGACACCGCCGCGGCGATGCTGCCCAGGGCGCTCTCCGTCTGCAGGGCATCACTGACCGCCAGCTTCACCAACTCGCCACTGCCCTTGATCTGCTGCACCGAAGCATCGGCGGCGGCATGCAACGCGGTCACCAGACGCGCGATCTCCTCGGTGGACTGCTGGGTCCGCTTGGCCAGGGCCCGCACTTCGTCGGCCACCACGGCAAAGCCCCTGCCCTGCTCCCCCGCCCTGGCCGCCTCGATGGCGGCGTTGAGGGCCAACAGGTTGGTCTGCTCGGCCACGCTCTTGATCACATCCAGCACACTGCCGATGTTGTCGATCTCGGCGCTCAGGCTTTCGATACCGCTGCTGGCCCGGGTCGCGGAGTCCGCCAGTTGCTCGATGCGCTGCATGCTCTGGCGCACCACCTGCTGTCCACTCTCGACCTTGTCATCTGCGGCCTGAGCCGCCTGGGCGGCTTGCTCGGCGTTACGCGCCACGTCGTGCACCGTGGCGGTCATCTGGTTCATGGCGGTGGCCACTTGCTCGGTTTCTTCTTTCTGGCTGCTGACTTCCAGGTTGGTCTGCTCGGTGACCGAGGACAGCGACTGGGCCGAACTGGCCAGTTGCTCGATCCCGGCCTGCAAGCCGCTGACGATGCCGCTCAGGCCACTGCCCATCTGCTGCATCGCCTGCATCAACTGGCCGATCTCGTCCCGCCGGGTCACGGCCACGCTGGCCGTCAGGTCGCCGGCGGCGATCTGCTGGGCCACATGCATCACGCTGCGCAGCGGCCGCACGATCAGGCGCGTGATGCTCAGGGCCGCCAACAGCCCCACCAGCAGGGCCAGGGCCGAGGAGCCGATGATCAGCAAGGAGTTCTTGTCCAGCTCGCCCTGCATCGCCAGGTCCTGGGCGACATAGGCCTGGTCGACCCGCGCCATTACCTGGGCCGCACGCTCATGCAGCTTTTGATAGACCTGTTTTTCCTGAGTCAGCAGGCCGGTGTATTCGTTGAGTTTTTCGCTGAAGTTGCCGATGTGCCCCGACACCTCGTTGAGCACCGTCTGGTAACCCGCATCCTTGACTGCGGTCTTCAGCTGTTCGGCCTGGGCCAGCGCCTGCTCGGCCTGCTCGATCTTGCCCTGCTCGGCGCCTGCCTGCTCATCGCCCTTGCGATTCTGGTCCAGGCGCACTCGCGCTTCGTTCATGGCCTGCAGCATCAGGCGTGAAACCTGGCTGATCTGGTTGGCCTGCTCGATGAACTCCGCGCCCTCCTTGCCCTGGGAATCCTTGAGGGTGTAGGCGCCGTCATCCGCCAGCCCGGCCTGCAGTACGTCGAGGTTGTTGGCCACGCTGGACACCGACCAACTGGCCATTTCCAGGGCCAGGTCCTTGGCCTGGGTCAACTCGACGAACTCGTCGAAGGCCTTGCGATAGTCCGCCAGCGCCAACTCGACATCAGCCATCGCCGTCTGGTTGGCCGCCGACTGCCCCTTGAGCTGCTGGGCCAGCCCCAGCAACCCCTCCAGGCTCTCGTGCAGGCTGTCCACGGTCTGGCTGTTGCCATGCAGGGCATAATCCTGCTCCAGCAGTCGCACCTTGAGCACGCCACTGTTGAGCTGGGACATTTGCTTGAGGCCATCGAAACGCTGGCTGATGGTCTGCAGCGACCAGACGCCGATACCGGCCACCAGGGCCGTCAAGAGCAACACCAGGGCAAACCCGATACCCAGTTTCTTTGCCATGCCCAGGTTGGCAAAACGTCCACTCGCGGCCGAAGTCATGGTGCGCAGTCCCCTTCCAATCCCCAATGGCCATAGGGCCATCCGTGTGAGCGAAGGGTCGCAACGGCGCGCACCGACGCACAAGTCTTCGAGGCGCCAATAATGGCAAAAAGCTAGGCGGAGGTCGTTTTCAGGACATTAGAGGTCGATTCCATCCAGCCCCCGCGGCGACTGCCGCCAAGGGGGCCGGCCGAAGGCTCAGATCGCGGTGGCACCACCATCCACCGCCAGCGCATGACCGGTGGTGAAGGCCGCGCCATCGCTGCACAGGTAAAGCACGGCGCTGGCGATTTCCTCGACCGTGCCGATACGCCCCACCGGGTGCATCGCCGCAGCGAACTCGGCCTTCTTCGGATCCGCTTCATAGGCCCGACGGAACATGTCGGTGTCGATGACCGCCGGGCAGACCGCGTTGACGCGGATCTTTTTCTTGGCGTACTCGATGGCCGCCGATTTGGTCAGACCGATCACCGCATGCTTGGACGCCGCATAGATGCTCATTTTCGGCGCCGCGCCCAAGCCCGCCACCGAGGCGGTATTGACGATGGCCCCGCCGCCCTGGGCCAGCAGCAACGGCAACTGGTACTTCATGCACAGCCAGACGCCCTTGACGTTGACCCCCATGATGGCGTCGAACTCGTCCAGGCTCCCCTCGGCCAGGCGGCCCTTCTCGATCTCGATCCCGGCGTTGTTGAAGGCATAGTCCAGGCGGCCATAGGCCTCCAGGGTCCGGGCCATCAGTTGCTGCACATCCGCTTCCTGGGTGACGTTGCAGGGCACGAACACGGCCTCGCCTCCCGCCGCGCGGATCAGCGCCACGGTGCCTTCGCCCCCGGCCACATCCAGATCCGCCACCACCACCTGCAAGCCTTCTGCGGCAAACGCCAGGGCCGTCGCCCGGCCGATGCCATTGGCCGCGCCGGTCACCAGGGCCACCTGGCCGGAAAACGTCATGCTCATTGCAAAGATCCTCGATCAGATACGGGTCAGCTGTGGGGCCCATCTAGCCATAGCCGTCCCGGTCGGCGTCAGCATTATCAGAAGGCCGGTTGAGGCCTTATGCATCCTGGTGATGAAAATACCGGGGCGTTCATCACCGCACTGGATCGACACCCATTCGCTGAATCGGCAAACCTTGCGGCAACCCACGCGAGGGTCTATCAACTAGGGCTTCATCCACCCCTTGAGTGCCTGCCATGACCCGCCTGACCAATCGCCAGTTTCTGCTCGCCAAACGCCCCGTCGGCCCGGCTACCCGCGACACTTTCACCTACCAGCAGGTAGCCGTGGGCGAGCCCGCCGCCGGGCAGATTCTGGTGAAGAACGAATACCTGTCCCTGGACCCGGCCATGCGCGGCTGGATGAACGAGGGCAAGTCCTATATCGCGCCGGTGGCCATCGGTGAAGTCATGCGCGCCCTGGGCGTGGGCCAGGTGATCGCCTCCAACCACCCCGGCTTCGCGGTGGGTGACCACGTCAATGGCGCGCTGGGCGTGCAGGACTATTTTCTTGGCGAACCCCGTGGCTTCTACAAGGTCGACCCCAAGCTGGCACCGCTACCGCGCTACCTGTCGGCCCTGGGCATGACCGGCATGACCGCCTACTTCGCCCTGCTCGACGTCGGCGCGCCCAAGGCCGGCGACACCGTGGTGCTGTCCGGCGCCGCCGGCGCTGTGGGCAGCATTGCCGGGCAGATCGCCAAGATCAAAGGCTGCCACGTGGTGGGGATTGCCGGCGGCCAGGACAAGTGCAAGTTCCTCATCGACGAACTGGGTTTTGACGGCGCCATCGACTACAAGAGCGAAGACATCCACGCCGGGCTCAAGCGCGAATGCCCGAAAGGCGTCGATGTGTATTTCGACAACGTCGGGGGCGACATCCTCGATGCGGTGCTCAGCCGCCTGAACCTCAAGGCGCGGGTGGTGATCTGTGGCGCCATCAGCCAGTACAACAACAAGGAAGCGGTCAAGGGCCCGGCCAACTACCTGTCGCTGCTGGTCAACCGGGCACGCATGGAAGGTTTTGTGGTGATGGACTACGCCAGCCAGTTTGCGGCGGCCGGGCAAGAGATGGCCGGCTGGATGGCCAAGGGGCAGCTCAAGAGCAAGGAGGACATTGTCGAAGGCCTGGAGACTTTCCCCGAGACGCTGGGCAAGCTGTTCAGCGGCGAGAACTTCGGCAAGCTGGTGCTGAAAGTCTGAATCCGCAGGAGCCGGCTGGCCGGCGATCCGCGACGGCGGCCGGAAAGGGCCGCCAACCGCAAAACCGCTATCGCCGGCAAGCCGGCTCCTACAAGAGCAGGCGTGTTACAGGGCCATTTCGGCCACCACGTCGGCCAGGGCCTTGGCCGGGTCGGCCGCCTGGCTGATGGGACGACCGATCACCAGGTAGTCGGAACCGGCATCCAGGGCCTGGCGCGGGGTGAGGATCCGCCGCTGGTCATCCTGGGCGCTGCCCGCAGGACGAATCCCCGGCGTCACCAGTTGCAGGCTCGGATGGGCGCTCTTCAGGGCCTGGGCTTCCAGGGCCGAGCACACCAGGCCGTCCATTCCGGCTTTCTGCGCCAGAGCGGCCAGGCGCAGCACCTGCTCCTGGGGCTCGATGTCCAGGCCGATGCCGGCCAGGTCTTCACGTTCCATGCTGGTGAGCACGGTAACGCCGATCAGCAGCGGCTTGGGACCGCTGCGCTGGTCCAGCACGTCGCGGCAGGCAGCCATCATGCGCAAGCCGCCGGAGCAGTGCACATTGACCATCCACACGCCCATTTCCGCGGCGGCCTTGACCGCCATGGCGGTGGTGTTGGGAATGTCGTGGAACTTCAGGTCCAGGAACACTTCGAAGCCCTTGTCGCGCAGGGTCCCGACAATCTCGGCGGCGCAGCTGGTGAACAGCTCCTTGCCGACCTTGACCCGGCACAGTTTCGGGTCCAGTTGATCGGCCAGTTTCAGTGCGGCGTCACGGGTGGGGAAATCCAGGGCGACGATGATAGGAGTCTGGCAGGCGGACATGAAGGGGCTCTCAGGCAAGTCGAAATCGGCGCGGATTGTAGCGCAAGCCGCGCCGCTCCGGGACCCGATCAACGGTAAATCCTCCTCAACGGTGTGCAAGCCACCTGAACACCCCGGACAATCCCCTGCGGTGCAACGGCATTTGTATCAACCTCGATACACTGACGACACGCCGACAACAATCCCCGGCGCTACCCTCGCCAGCCGCAACACCTTCGAACAGCACTTCCAGCCCCCAAGCCGGACGCCTATGCTGAAGCCACAACCTCGCCGTCGTCTCCTGATGACCGGCAGCCTACCTGGCAGATGAACGCACCCATGCATAACACTCCAGCCCCTCTGAACGACGACTCCAAAGCCGTGGCCAATGGCGACGACAAGCGCTGGAACACCCGGGCCCTGATCGTCGATGACGACGTGCCGATCCGCGAACTGCTGATCGACTATCTGGCGCGCTTCAACATCCACGCCAGCGGCGTCACCGACGGCGCGGCGATGCGCCAGGCCTTGCAGGCCGAGCACTTCGACGTGGTGGTGCTCGACCTGATGCTGCCCGGCGAAGACGGCCTGTCCCTGTGCCGCTGGTTGCGCAGTGAATCGGACATTCCGATTCTCATGCTCACCGCCCGCTGCGAGCCCACCGACCGCATCATCGGCCTCGAACTGGGGGCCGACGACTACATGGCCAAGCCCTTCGAACCGCGGGAGCTGGTGGCGCGGATCCAGACCATCCTGCGCCGGGTGCGCGACGATCGCAGCGAACAGCGGGCCAATATCCGCTTCGACAACTGGCGCCTGAACAGCGTGCTGCGCCAGCTGATCTCCGCCGATGGCCTGGTGGTGCCGTTGTCCAACGCCGAGTTCCGCCTGCTCTGGGTCTTCATCGAACGCCCGCGCCGGGTGCTGAGCCGCGAACAGCTGCTGGACGCCGCCCGGGGTCGCTCGATCGAGGCCTTCGATCGCAGCATCGACCTGCTGGTGTCGCGCCTGCGGCAGAAGCTCGGCGACGACCCGAAATCGCCGCAACTGATCAAGACCGTGCGTGGCGAAGGCTACCTGTTCGACGCACGAGACATCGGCTGATGCGCGGGCGCTTCGATACGCTGTTCGGCCGCCTGTTTGGCGTCTTGCTGATCGCGATCGTGCTCGCCCACCTGCTGGCGTTCTTCTGGTTCCACCATTACGGACACCCGCCGCCCCCTCCACCACCACCACCGCCGCCGGTGGCCCTCGGCAATGGCCCTCCCCCCGGGCCGCCGCCGAACTTCCCGCAACGTCCGCCACGCCCCTGGTTTGGCGGACCGCTGGTGCCCCTGACCTTCCAGCTGATCTCCTTGGTCATTGCCGCCTGGTACGGCGCCAAGCTGCTCTCGCGGCCGATCCAGCGCCTGAGCGACGCCGCCGAACGCCTGAGCGAAAACCTCGACAGCCCGCCCCTGGACGAGGACGGCCCTCGGGAAGCACGGCAGGCCGCCAGCGCCTTCAACCAGATGCAGAAACGCATACGGGAACAGGTCCAGCAGCGGGGACGCATGCTCGGCGCCGTGTCCCACGATCTGCGTACCCCGCTGTCACGCTTGAAACTGCGCCTGGAGCAGATCGAGGACAGCAAGCTGCAGGGGCAGATGCGCCAGGACCTGGACGACATGATCAAGATGCTCGACGCCACCCTCAGCTATCTGCATGAACAGCGCACCAGCGAGGCCGAGCAATGGATGGACGTGCAGGCGCTGGTGGAATCGCTGTGCGAGAACGCCCAGGACCAGGGCGCCCAGGTCCAGGCCCAGGGCCATTGCGCGCCACTGCTGGTCCAGCCCATGGCCCTGCAATCGTGCATCAACAACCTGCTGGACAACGCCCTGCGCTACGCCGGCCACGCCACCCTGGCCCTGGAGGACCAGCGGGATCAGTTGCTGATCCGGGTCATCGACCAGGGTCCCGGTATCGCCGCCGACAAGCGCGAGGCGGTGTTCGAACCCTTCTTCCGCCTCGAAGGCTCACGCAACCGCAACTCCGGCGGCGTCGGCCTGGGCATGACCATCGCCCGTGAAGCGGCGGAGCGCATGGGCGGACAACTGCTGCTGGAGGAAACCCCTGGCGGCGGCCTGACCGCAGTGCTGCGCCTGCCACGCCCCTGAGCCCCTTGTGTAGCCACGGGTACAAAGCGCCGATACCCAGGACAACTCCAGCCTTGAGGCTGCATGAGCCGGTTCCCCGCCGGATCCATTCATCCCCAAGGAGCGAATCCCATGATTGGTAGTGTCAGCAGCAACTATTCGAGCTATTACAGCTCCAGCAGCAGTACCTCCAGCACCAGCCGCGGCCAACAGTTGCAGAAGGAACTGTTCGCCAAGCTCGATAGCAATGGCGACGGCGCGGTGAACCAGGACGAGTTGAACAACGCTCTGTCGCAAAAAGGCGACAAGGGTGTCCTGGTCAGCCTGAGCAAGAACTTCAGCGAGCTGGACAGCGATGGCAGCGGCAGCCTGAGCAGCGATGAAATGGCCGCCATGGCACCACCGGCGCATCACGGCCAGGCGCCCGGCACCGAACTGGCGGACGCCCTGCTCAGCGCTCTGGACAGCGACGGCGACGGCGTCATCAACAGCGACGAACTGAGCAGCGGCTTGAGCAGTACCGGTAGCAGTGCAGACAGCAAGCAACTCTTCTCGGCCCTGGACAAGAACCAGGATGGCAACATCAGTGCAGACGAACTGGCCGCCAGCCTGACGCCGCCTCCGCCCCCGCAACAGCTCTCCGGCGAGCAACTGTTCGGCCAGCTCGACAGCGACGGCAACGCCAGCATCAGTGCCGACGAGCTGAGCAGCGCCCTGCAGTCCGGCGACCAGAACTCAGCCAGCAACGACACCAGTTCGGCATTGCTGAAAATACTCGACAGCGACAGCAGCGGCGGCATCAGCAGCGATGAACTCAAGGCCGCGCTGCAAGCCGGACGCAACCAGGACAGCGAGACTCAGAACCCGCAGGCCAACCTGGCCGAAGCCCTGGGCAAGATGATCGCCAACCTCAACAAGCAGTATCAGTTGAACCCTGCCAGCAGCGTCGGCAACAGCGTCAACGTCGCCGCCTGATGGACGCTTGCCGCTCCTTGGTAGAGCGGCAAGCCGCGCCTTAGCGCGGCTCCTGGGTCCGGGCCTGACTGGCGCTCCAGTCCAGCAGCAGGCTGTAGGCCACCGCCAGCAGGGTCGGCCCGATAAACAGACCGATAAAGCCAAAGGCGATCAGACCGCCGAACACCCCGAGCAGCACAATCACCAGGGGTAGGTTGCCGCCGCGACTGATCAGGTAGGGTTTGAGCACGTTGTCGACGCCGCTGATGATGAAGGTGCCCCAGATCCCCAGAAACACCGCCATGCCGTATTCGCCCTTCCAGGCCAGCCAGGCCGTGGCCGGAATCCACACCAGGGGCGGCCCCATGGGAATCAGGCTGAGCAGGAAGGTGACGATCCCCAGCACCAGCGCTCCTGGCACACCGGCAATCAGAAAGCCGATCAGCGCCAGCAGGCCCTGGGCCGCAGCGGTGCCGATCACCCCGTTGACCACCCGCTGCACGGTGCCGGCGACCAGATCGATGTAGTAGCCGGCCCGTTCGCCGATCAGCCGCTCCAGCAATTTGTGCACGAACAACGCCAGGCGCGGACCGTCGCGGTAGAAGAAAAACACGAAGACAATGCTCAGGGTCAGTTCGAGAATACCGCCGCCGATCTGTGCGCTGCGGGCCAGCAGCCAGTTGCCTACCTGCCCCAGATAGGGCTTGACGGCCAGCATCAGCGCCGCGCCCTGTTGATCGATGCTGTTCCACAGTCCGACCAGGCGCTCCCCCACCAATGGCAGGCTGCCCAGCCAGGCCGGCGCCTCCGGCAGGCCGTCGACTTGCACGTCCTTGATAAAGGCCGTGGCATCGCGCACGTGGTCGGCCAGGTTGAGCCCGAGCCAGACCAGCGGCGCAGCCACCAGGAGCATCCAGCCCAGGGTCAGCAGGGCCGCCGCCAGGGATTCGCGGCCGTTGAGCCAGCGGGTCAGCAAACGCATCAGCGGCCAGCTGGCAAAGGCCAGCACCGCGCCCCAGAACAGCGCCGACCAGAAAGGCGCCATCACCCAGAAGCTGGCACCAAACAACACCAGGAGCAGAATCTGCACCAGCAGGCGATCGTTATTGGGCATGAAATGTCTCGCACAAGGGTAAACGGAGAAGAGTAGGCGAACCCGCGAGTGCAGGCCGCCTGAAACAGCTTAACGCAGCAGTTCGAAGTGCAGCCCGGCCACTTGGGTGTCGCCGGTTTCCATGCGCGTCGCCAGCACGCCCTGGCCAATCAGGGCCTGGCGCCAGGCTTCGGCCTGCTGACCGGACAGGCTGACCCGCAGCGTGGTGTCCAGGTTCAGCCCGCGGGAGAGCAGGTTGAGCCAGACGGGCTGGGGATCGGTCAGCTTGGGCAGATCCAGCTTGCCGGTGTCCTTCAATTGCCGCAGCAGGGTGGCCGAAGTGGGCAACAAGTCACCCAGGGCCGCGCTGGCATCGAACTGCTCCACGTGCAGGTAGGCCCGGCGGTTACCCCGGGTAATGCTGTACAGGGCTACCAGGGAGTTGTCCTGGGGCGCCGCCAGGCGCAACAGCAGATAGGCCTGCTGCTCGTCGGCGCCAAACAGCTTGGCGTTGCCGAACACTTCATTGGCCCACAGGCTGCTCTCGCCACAATCCCGGGCCTGGCACCAGAACAGCAGCTCTGCGCCCTGCTTCTGCAAGGCTTCGCGAGCCAGGGTGAAGGCTTCGTTGGAAGTGCGTTCGGCGGGCAATTGGTAGGTGATGGCCGTGAGCTTGCCCCGGGCATTGACCTGACCGTCAAAGCGCAGTTGGCCGCTGATTCTGCGGATCGAACCCAGCGGGTAGACACGCTCCTGCTCCACTTGCGGGCGGTAGTCGACGATTTGTGCATCGGTCAGACGGGGCACCAGGGGCAGGTCATGACTGCCGGGCAGATCGGCGGCAAGGGCCAGGGTGCTTAGCAAGGACAAGCCCAGAACACTGATTGAACGCATGGAAACTCTCATCGGATAAGCATGGCCTGGGCACCCTTGACGACGCTGGCGTCGTCACTGCGTTGCGGAACCTGCAAGCCACGCTGGACCGCAGGCCGGGCCTCCAGGGCCGCCATCCAGCGTTGCAGGGCCGGCAAGCCCTGTACCGAAACACCGGACCACTCATGACCGCGCACCCAGGGGAAGGTGGCGATGTCGGCAATGCTGTAGTCCCCGCCCAGGTACTCGACCTGTTGCAGGCGGGTGTCGAGGACTTCGTAGAGGCGTCGAGTTTCATGCTGATAGCGATCGATGGCGCCCTGGAGCTTTTCCGGAAAATAGCGGAAGAACACGTTGGCCTGGCCCTGCATGGGCCCGATACCGCCCATCTGGAACATCAGCCACTGCATGACGATCGAGCGGCCCTTGGCATCGGTGGGCAGCAGTTGGCCATTGCGCTCGGCCAGATACACCAGGATCGCGCCGGATTCGAATACGGGAAAATCGCCATTGTCTCGGTCGACGATGGCCGGAATACGCCCATTGGGATTGATCTTCAGAAACGCCGGCGCCTTTTGCTCGCGCTTGTCGAAACTCAAGGCATGCACCGTGTAGGGCAATCCGAGTTCTTCAAGCAGGATGGAAACCTTGTGGCCATTGGGGGTCGCAGCGGTGTACAGATCTATCATGGTTGTCTCCCATTTCAACCCGCCCAGCCTCGACAGTTGACCCCGTCAAGTCAAGGAACGGCGAAAAACCGATTGAAACAGTCTGCGACAGAGCTTGCACCGGCCTCGTCGTTGAGGTGCAGATGGTGGCCGCCCGGCAGCTGTTCCCGGCTAAAGGGTAGACGCTGCAGCAGCGACTCGTGCCGGGCCAGCATGCCGTCGGCAGCCACCACCAGCTGCGTCGGGCAACTGACCCGCTCGACGAAGGACATGGCCTGCTCCTCGGTCAGACGCAGCGGCGACGGCAGGGTCAGGCGACTGTCGCTGCGCCAGGTATAGCCACCGGGCACCGGCATCAGCCCACGCACAGCCAGCAGCTCGGCGGCTTCGCGACTGACCGCCACCAGCCCCTTCATGCGCGCTTCGATGGCCCGTTCCAGCGTGCTGTAGACCGGCTTGCGCTTGTCCTGCAAGTCCAGCTGCGCCTGCAAGGCCATGCCCAGCCGTTCGGCGGCACCTGCGGCGCTGGCGGTCGGCGGAATCACGCCGTCGATCAGGGCCAGATGGCTGACACGCTCCGGCAGCGCCGCCGTCAGCACCAGGGACACGATTGCCCCCAACGAGTGGCCCATCAGGGCAAAGCGCTTCCAGCCCAGCTGTTCCGCCACCTGCAGCACGTCGTAGACGTAATCCCACAGGGCATAACCCGCGCCCGGCGGACGGTGCCCGGAATGCCCGTGGCCGGCCATGTCCAGGGCCACGATGCGCAGGCCTTTGAGCTTGGGCGCCAGCCGGGCGAAGCTGTTGGCGTTGTCCAGCCAGCCATGCAGGGCGATGACCGGCACGCCGTCCTCGGGCCCGAACAGATGGGCCGCCAGCTCAATGTGGGGCAGGTTCAGGCGCACTTCCTCGACGACCTGGCTCATGCACAGCTCCGGCGCTGTTCCCAGCGGGTGAAGAGTTCCTTGAGCAGGGTGGCGGTGGCTTCGGGCCGCTCAAGGGGAAACATGTGGCCGCCGGGCATGGTCAGGGACTCGCCCAGAGGCATGCGCCCCACGGCACTGGTGTGATGCCGCATCACCACCCGGCTCTGCTGGCCACGCACCACGGCCAGGGGCACCTGGAGCTGGCGAGCACTGCCGGGGCTGGTGTGCGGTACGCCGCGATAGATGCTGATCTCGGTCGCCGGGTCGAAGCGCAGGCGCAACCTGTCGCCCACCGGTTGCAGGCCGTGCTGCAGGTAGGCATCCAGGCAATCCGGGTCGAAGGCGCGGAACAGGCTCTTGCGCGCGAAGTAGCTGCGCGCCGATTCGAGATCGGCAAACTCCTCGCGACGACCCAGGGTCCGCCCGGCCGGAGTCAGGCGGTCGATGAAGCCAAAACGCTTGGCCGCACGGATCACCCATTGGTCGGCCCGGGTCAGCACCGGCGAATCGAGCATGACCACGCCCCGATACAACTGCGGACAACGCAGGGCGGCGTGCAGGTGCAGCACGCCCCCCAGGGAATGCCCGACGCCCCACACCGGCTGCGCCTGCTGCTGCAGGTGGTGAATCAATTCATCCACCAGGCTGCGCCAGTTATCGTCCACCGGAAAGCGCGGATCATGGGCGTGCTGCTGCAAATGAGCCACCTCGAACTCCGGCGCCAGGGCGGCAAACAGCTTGCCGTAGGTGCCGGAGGGAAACCCATTGGCGTGAGCGAAAAACACCTGTTGCGACATACCGACCTATCCATCCATCAAACCAACACCGATTGTCCGCAGGCCCTTGCACCAGGGCAATGACCGTAACGGACAGGAATACTGACACCCAGGCTCAGCCTATGGCGCGCTAACTCATTGTGCCGGCGGCGTTTGCCCCAGAGGCACCACGGCCATGGTCAGACGCGAAATACAGCTGGCCTTGCCTTCGTCGCTGCTCAAGCGGATATCCCAGACATGGGTGGTGCGCCCGATATGAATGGCCCTGGCCACCGCCGTCACCCGGCCGCTGCGCAAGCCCCGCAGGTGGTTGGCATTGATCTCCAGGCCCACGCAATAGAACTTGCTGGCATCGATACACAGGTAGCTGGCCATGGAGCCGACGGTTTCCGCCAGCACCACCGAGGCTCCGCCATGCAGCAACCCGTAGGGCTGGTGAGTGCGATGGTCGATGACCATGCTTGCGGTCAGCGACTGCTCATCAAATGACTCGAAGCGAATATCCAGCACTTCGCCGATGGTGTTCTTCTGTGCCGCGTTCAATTGCTCGATGTTCGGAGTGGTACGCCATAGGCTCATCGCTGCTTCCCTTCTGGGTGGTTTTTTGTCGATCAATCCTGCCACAGCACGGCTTCGCTGCGCTCGCTCCAGCTCTGAAAACTGGCGCCATAGGTGGCCTCGATCACATTGCGCTTGATCTTCAGGGTCGGGGTCAGAAAGCCGTTCTCCACCGCCCAGTTGTCCTTGACGACCACTAGCCGGTGCAGGCGCTCGTGCTTGTCCAGGTTACCATTGACCTGGGCCAGCAGGCTTTCCAGGCTGCTGTGCAAACCTTCCCGGGCACTGCCCGCGGCGGCCTGCCAGCCCGCCGCCGACAGCACGCACAACCCCAGAGGAGCGCTCAGGCCGTCTCCCACCACACACACCTGCTCGATATGGGCATGCACCGCCAGGCGATTTTCGATGGGTGCCGGGGCCACGTACTTGCCCTTGCT
The DNA here is from genome assembly GCF_013407925.2 of Pseudomonas protegens. Lineage (NCBI taxonomy): Bacteria > Pseudomonadati > Pseudomonadota > Gammaproteobacteria > Pseudomonadales > Pseudomonadaceae > Pseudomonas > Pseudomonas protegens. Next base: position 1,293,272 of record NZ_CP060201.1, read on the forward strand.
GGTCTTGAAGATTTCCTTGAGCCGGCCGGTCAGGCGCAGGTTGCCGGCCCCGTCCTGTTCGCCCTTGTCGCCGGTGCGCAGAAAACCGTCCTCGGTGATGGTCTCGGCGGTTTTCTGCGGGTCCTTGTAGTAGCCCTGCATGGTCGCCCCGCTGCGCACCTGGACCTCCCCCGTCTCATCGATACGCACTTCTACCCCGGGACAGGGCCGGCCGATCCAGCCCGGCACCTGCTCCCCGGAGCGCCCGATATGGGAATAGCCGCAACTCTCGGTCATGCCGTAGACCTCCAGTACGTCCAGGCCCAGCCGGCGATACCAGTGCAACAGCGCCTGGGGCACCGGCGCCGCCCCCGACAAGGCCACGCGCAACGCGTCCAGCCCAAGCCCGGCAAGCACCTTGTGACCGACGCGCTTGCCGATCAGCGGCAGGCTCAAGAGAAAGTCCAGGCGCCTGGCCGGCACCTTGCTGTAGACCCCCATCTGGAACTTGGTCCAGATTCGCGGCACGCCGAACAACGCCGTGGGCCGGGCCCGCCGCAGGTCAGCCAGGAAGGTATCCAGGCTCTCGGCGAAGAACACGGTCTGCCCGGTATAGATCGCCGCCATCTCGACAAACATGCGCTCGGCCACATGACACAGCGGCAGATAGGACAGCAGCCGATCCCCCGGGCCCAGGCCGAAGAGTTGTGTCCCGTGAGTGGCGGCAAAACCCAGATTGCCGAAGCTGTGCATCACCCCCTTGGGCAGGCCCGTGGTGCCGGAGGTGTAGATGATGGTGGCCAACTGATCGGCCGGCGGACTCGGGCTATCAGCCAACGGCTGACAGCCTTGCAGATCGTCCCAGGTGCAGTCGAAAGTGCCTTCGGGGGCCAGCGGCAGGCGCACGGTGGGCAAGCCGGGCCTGATCCCCGGAGCCATGCCCGGCCAGTCATCGAGCTTGCCGATGAACACCAGGGCCGACTCGGAATGCTCCAGTACCTGGGCCACCGAATCGGCTGTGAGGTTGGGATACAGCGGCACCGACACATGCCCGGCCATCCAGATCGCCAGGTCGCTGATGATCCAGTGCGCGGAATTCTTGCCGATGATTGCGATATGACTGCCGGGAGGCAACTGGCGCTCGCGCAGCCATTGGGCGGCGCGACGGGCCTGCTGGCCGACATCGGACCAGCTCAGCTCCTGCACCTGCCCTCCGGCGCTGGGCTGAACCAGGAAAAGTTGCTGGGGATGACGAGCTTCACGCTCGTAGAACACTTGCAGCGGCAAACGAAAAGCAGCAGCCATGACTCGCTCCTTTGTTTTTATTCTGTTCGCGACACCAACCAAGCACTTGCTCGGCCGACTATTCCACGCACAAAGGAGGGCTGCAAGTTAAGAAATGTAGCGCCGCACAACCGGATGTCGGTCACCCCGATGAACCTGCGGCGGCCAGGAACCGCCTGGCCGCCGAGGCGCTCTAGGGGTGCTTGAGGCTCTTTAGGGTCATCAGCCCCGCCAGCGGCCAGTCGCCTTCCAGCTCCGCCAGGCTGGCGGTATTCATGGGCTGGGGATCACGCAGATGACCATGCTGCAGCAGGCCGATCAGGTTGCCGACCAAGGGTTGGTGACTGACCAGCAACAGGTTGTCCGCACTGTCCAGATGCTCCAGCACCTGCAACGGGTTGGCCTCCGGCGTCAACCAGGGCACGGTGCGGATCTCGCCTTCAAAACCCAGGGCCTGACGCACCAGTTGCGCCGTTTGCTGGGCCCGCACATAAGGGCTGGCGATGATCACGCTGATGGGCTGGCCAATCAGCTGCGCGGCGCTGCCCAGCACTTCCTGGCGACCGTGGGCCGTAAGGTTGCGCTGGTCATCGCTGGCCGCATGGGACTCGGCCTGGCCATGACGCAACACCCACAGCTTCACAGCTTGGGCTCCTCGTCACGCACCGGGTGCGGCGCTGGCGGCACGCTGTGGGGCGCTTCGCCTTCTGGCGCCCGAGGCGTTGGCCAATCGGCGAACGGCCAGGGTTTCTGCTCGGAGTGGAAGCTGCCGAACCGACCGATCTGCGCCAGGAACTGGCTCAGGCTGTCGCCAAAGTTCATCAGCCCGGCATTCGGTGCACCGTAGATCAAGCGGTAGATCAACTGCACCAGGACCAGGGCGCCCAGGAGAAACTGCGCCACCTGCCACACCATCACGAACACCAGCATCCACAGCACGCGCAGGAGGATGGATTCGTATTTGGCTTCGGAATTCGTATCGTTCATGTCTGGCTCCTGTGCTACTCAGTTGAATCCGCTGGTGGAGATAAAGTCGACGTCGGTTTTCGGCTCGCCACGCATCAAGAGCTCGATCACCTGATTCAGCGTCCGCCCTTCGAACAGAATCGCATGCAGGCCGGCTACCAGCGGCATATAGACCCCCAGTTCCTGGGCCTTGGCCTTGAGCACCTTGAGGGTGTTGACGCCCTCCGCCACCTCGCCCAGACGGGTCACCGCGTCCTCCAGACTCAGGCCCTGCCCCAGGGCAAAGCCCACCTGGTAGTTGCGGCTCTTGGGCGAGGAACAGGTGACGATCAGGTCGCCGACCCCGGCCAGGCCGAGGAAGGTCATGGGATTGGCGCCCTGGCTGACGGCAAAACGGGTCATCTCCGCCAAGGCACGGGTAATCAGCATGCTCTTGGTGTTTTCCCCCATGCCCAGGGCCACCGCCATGCCGGCGATGATCGCGTAGACGTTCTTCAGCGCCCCGCCCAGCTCGACGCCAAAGCGGTCGGCACTGGCATAGACGCGGAACGTGCGCCCGTGCAACGCCGCCTGGACCCGCTGGCACAGCTCTTCGTCTTCACTGGCGACCACGGTGGCGGTCAGCGCATGCTCGGCCACTTCCCGGGCCAGGTTGGGGCCCGAAAGCACGCCAATGCGCGCCGCCGGGGCAATGTCCTCGAGGATCTCGCTCATCAGCTTGAAGGTCTGGGCCTCGATGCCCTTGGTCAGGCTGACCAGCAGCTTGCCGCTCAGCAGCTGCGCGTGGGGCGCCAGCACCGAGCGCAGGGCGCTGGAAGGCAAGGCGACGAAGCACAGGTCACAGTCATTCAGGGTGGCCAGCAGGTCGGTGATCGGCTCCACCGCCGGATGAATCTTGATGCCCTTGAGATAGCGCGGATTCTCGCGATTGACCCGAATGGCCTCGGCCTGCTCGGGATCGCGCATCCATTGCCGCACCGGGTGACCGTTTTCGGCCAGCAGATTAGCCACGGCGGTACCAAAACTTCCGCCTCCCAGGACCGCAATAGGGCGCTGTTGTGTCATATGCAATCCGTTTATCCATAGCAGTGGCGATGGCGGCATTATACGGGGCGCTTTTGTCACCACCAGCCCCACCGGCCATTCAAGCAACCTGTCGGGAACACGCGCAGTCATTCGGGGAATGTCGGGCTTATCGACTGGAAAACTCGACTATCTCGGTTAACATGCGCGCCATCTTTCAAGATTCAAGGCTATGCCGTGTCCGTGGGCCCCTCACCTCTGCGTCTGTCACTGCTGCTGGGCATGCTCATCGGCCTCCCGGTGCTGGCCGACGATCTGTTTCTCGACGGCAGCGCACTGCCCGAGGTGTTGACCGCCACACGCCTGAAACAATCCCCCGCCGCCGTGCCGGGCAGCATGACCGTGCTCGACAACGAACTGATCAGGGCCAGCGGCGCCCGGGACATCAGCGAGCTGCTGCGCCTGGTGCCCGGGATGATGGTCGGCGCCATCAGCGGCAACCAGGCCACGGTCAACTACCACGGCACCAACGCCAGCGAAGCCCGGCGCATGCAGGTGCTGATCGACGGACGCTCGGTGTATCGCGCGGGCCTGGCCACGGTGGACTGGAGCGACATTCCGGTGGCCATGGAGGACATCGAACGCATCGAGGTGTTTCGCGGCCCCAACACCGTCAGCTACGGCGCCAACGCGCTGATGGCGGTGGTCAACATCATCACCCGCGCACCGGCCAACAGCCACGGCACCCGGTTCAAGGTGACCCGGGGCCAGCGCGGCATCAGCGACTGGTACGCCAGCCAGGGCACCGGCTGGGAAACCGGCGACCTGCGCCTGTCGCTGTCGGGGCAGGAAGATGACGGCTTCGACAAGGATCGCCTGGGCGCCGATTACCGCGACAGCAAGCGCTTGAACCGCTTTAGCCTGTCGGTCAGCCAGTTGCTCAACGAACAACAGAGCATCGATTGGCAGTTGAATGCCAAGGAAGGCACCAACCAGCGGCCTTATACCTATAAGCCGGTGTTCTACGGCGTGACCCAACAAGGCAAAGACTCCGATGTAATCGCCAAGGACTACGCCGGGTCACTGCGCTGGAACCTGGAGCTCAATGCGCAGCACAGCCTTTATATCCAGGGCTCGGCCCAACACTGGGATCGCCAGCAGACCTGGCGTGCCTGCGACGCGGCGATTTCCTTCAGCCCCGAACTGACCCGACTGTGGCAAATCAACCCGAATTACGCCGAGCGCCTGGCGCGCGGCATTAAAGGTTTCAGCGATGCCGGTGCCCCTCCCCCGGGATCTTCCGCCGAGCAGGCCATAGCCCAGCAGGTCCTCACCCAATGGAACGCCGGCGGCAAGCAAACCGTCTGCGGCAACATCGACCAGAGCACCCGCGAAACCCGCTACGACCTGGAACTGCAGGACACCCTGAGCCTCAGCGATAACCTGCGGCTGGTCAGCGGCATGAACTATCGTTACGACCGGGCCGACTCCGAAACCTATTTCAACGGCACCCTCGACGACACCACCTGGCGCCTGTTCGGCCAGCTGGAATGGCGAGCCAGCGAACACTGGCTGATCCAGGGCGGGGCTATGTACGAAGACACCCAGCTGACCGGCAACTCGCTGACGCCACGGATCGCCGTCAACTACCTGATCAACCCGCGCCACGGGCTGCGGGCGGTGTATTCGGAAGCCATCCGCTCCCCGGACATGTTCGAGAACAACGTCAACTGGAGCTACCGGGTCACCGGCCTGAGCAGCCCGGTCTACGGCCAGAGCAGCGCCCAGTACTTCGTCAGGACCCGCGGCCCGGGCAACCTCGACCAGGAACACATGCGCTCCCGCGAACTGGGCTACAACGGCTACTTCGTCGACCAGGCCCTGAACCTCGACATCAAGCTGTTCTACGACGAGATCAGCGGCATGATCAGCGAGCCGCTGCGCAACAACCAATACATCGCCAGCAACAGCAATTCATCACGCTTCTCCGGCAGCGAAAGCCAGCTGGACTGGCAATTGAGCCGCGCCGACCGCCTGCGCCTGACCTACGCCTATGTCCACGCCCAAGCCAGCAACCGCCTGGACCAGCGCCTGACCGCCAGCAACAGCGGCTCCGCCGGCTGGCTGCGCCAATGGGGCCAGGGCTGGTCCAGCGCGCTCTTCTACTATGGCGACAGCGCCCTCAACGGCTACCGCTTCGAACGGATCGACACCCGCCTCGCCAAGCACCTGGCCCTGGGCAAGGCCAACCTGGAACTGGCGGGCACGCTGCAGCAACGACTCGACCACCAGCCCAGCACCTTCGCCGACAACCGCTACGACTCGCGGCACGTGGTCTATTTCAGCGCCGAGCTGGAGTTCTAGCGTGGCCCGGCAGCGGCCCTCGGGGGCCTTGGGCATGCGTCGCCGACTCGGCTGGGGCCTGTTCCTGCTGAGCCTACTGCTGTGCACGCCGCTGCGCGCCGCCGACGTCTTGCTGACCGCCAGCGAGGACAACCCGGCGGTACGCACCTTCACCGCCGAACTGGCCGCCCAGCGCCCCCAGGACCAGGTGCGCTTCGTTGCGCTGGAGCAACTGCCGGCGCCGGGCCAACTGCCCAGCGCCACGCGCCTGATTCTGCTGGACCCGCAAAGCCTCGACTGGCGCCTGCAAGATCCCCGGGGCCCGGCCACCCTGGTCCTGCGCATCAGCCGCCTGCAAGCCCAGCAGCGCCTGCAGGGCACGCATCCCCCCGGGCTCAGCCTGCTCTGGAGCGATCCGCCGCCAAGTCGTCAGTTGCGCCTGATCCGCAAGGTCTTGCCCCAGGCGCGCCGGGTTGGCGTGCTCTACAGCGAGGACAGCCAGTTCCTGCTCAACGAGCTGCGTGGCGCCGCGCAATCCCTGGGCCTGGAGATCGTCGCCGAACCCTGGGACAGCACCCATGACAGCCGCCCATTGCAAAACCTGTTGCGCAACAGCGACGTGCTGCTGGGCCTGGATGACCCCAAGCTGTACAACCCGAAAACCGTGAAGAACCTGCTGCTCAGCAGCTACGCCCAGCAACGCGCGCTGATCGGCCCCAATGCCGGCTTCGTCAGGGCCGGGAGCCTGGCCAGCACCTACAGCGACCAGCAAGACTGGCTCAAGACCCTGGACAGCCTGCTGGAACAGGCGCCGAACCGCTGGCCCCGGGCGCTGTACCCGGCGGACTTCAAAGTACTGAGCAATCCACAGGTGGCACGCTCACTGGGCATCGAGGAAATCGACCCACAAGCCGTCGCGCGCCAACTGAGTGAAGGAGAGCAACGCCCATGAAATTGCGTCGCCGATGGGACATCCACACCCGCACGCAGCTCATCAGCCTCGGCCCGGCCTTGCTCCTGACCCTGTTGCTGATCAGCTTCTTTACCTTCGTGCGCATTCAGGACCTGCGCCAGGAGCTGAACCACACCGGCCAGCTGATTGCCAACCAACTGGCGCCGGCCACCGAGTACGGCGTGATCTCCGGCAACAACGAAGGCCTGGAAAGCCTATTGCAGGCCACCCTGGCCACGCCCCACGTGCAGTTCCTGGAGGTGCAGGACAGCGCCAACAACATCCTGGTGTATGTCGAGCAAGCATCGGCCAGCCATAAACAGGCGCAACAGATCAAGGTGTTCCAGGCGCCGGTGCGCTTGCAGCGGATCCAGGTGCACAACGACTTCCTGGAAAATGACCCGACCAACCTGGGCCCCCAGGGCGACGGGTATCTGGGCCGGGTCATTGTCGGCATGTCCAACGACGCCTTCAGCCAGCGCCAGCAGGAAATTCTCCTCAAGGCCGCGATCCTCGCCCTGTTCGCCCTGCTCTTCACCTTCCTCCTGGCCCGGCGCCTGGCTGCCGGCCTGGCGCAACCCATCAGCGCCATGGGTCACGCGGTCAAGGCGATCCAGGAAGGCGACTTCAAGGCGCCGCTGCCGATTGTCGACGACGGCGAGCTGGGCAATCTGGCACGCCACATCAACAACCTCGCCGCCGGCCTGGAACTGGCCAGCCGCGAGCAGCAACAGGCCATGTCACAACTGATCCAGACCCGGGAAGAAGCGGAACGGGCGAACAAGGCGAAATCGGATTTCCTGGCGATGATGAGCCACGAACTGCGCACCCCGATGAACGGCGTGCTGGGCATGCTGCAGCTGCTGGAAACCACCGAGATGACCCAGGAGCAGAGCGAGTACGCGGCCCTGGCCTCGGAATCCACCGAACACCTGCTGAAGGTGATCAACGACATCCTCGATTTCTCCCGCATCGAACGCTCGGCCCTGGAGCTGGAACACATTCCATTCAACCTCGCCGAACTGATCAGCAGCTCGGCCCAGGCCTTCCAGCACAGCGCCCTGCAGCGCGGCCTGGACCTGCAACTGCGCCTGCCGCCGGGCATGGAGTCGCTGCAGGTCAAGGGCGACCCGACGCGGATCCGGCAGATTCTGGTGAACCTGATCGGCAACGCCCTGAAGTTCACCGAACAAGGCAGCGTCGTCATCGAAGCGCAGTGGCAGGCTCTGGATCACGAGCTGCTGTGGTTCACCTGTGCGGTACGCGACAGCGGAATCGGCATCAGCCCCGCCAGCCTGGAGCTGATGTTCGATGCCTTCCAGCAGGCCGACAGCAGCATCTCCCGGCGGTACGGCGGCACCGGCCTGGGCCTGCCCATTGCCCGCACCCTGGCCGAGCGCATGGGCGGCACCCTGCGGGCCCAGAGCGAGGAAGGCCGCGGCTCGGTGTTCACCCTGGAGATCCCCCTGGCACTGTTCCAGCAAAGCTTGCCGGTGCTGGCGCCGCGAGTCAGCACCGCCGCTCACCCGGGCGAAGGGCGCAATGTGCTGCTGGTGGAAGACAACCCGGTGAACCAGACCGTGATCCAGGCCATGCTGCGCAGCCTGGGCTTCACCGTGAGCGTCGTCACCGACGGCGCCCAGGCGGTGCGCAGCGCCGAGAGCCTGATTTTCGAAGCGATTCTGATGGATTGCCGACTGCCGCTGGTCGATGGTTATGAAGCCACCCGGCAGATCCGCCAATTGCCCGGCTGCGCCGATCTGCCGATCATCGCCCTGACCGCCAACGCCTTGCAGGGCGACCGCGAAGCCTGCCTGGCAGCGGGCATGAACGACTACCTGGCCAAGCCGTTCAAGCGCGCTGATCTGCAGCAAATTCTCCAACGTTGGGTGCAGTAAGAGGCTATTTTCCAACAGGTGCGACTGGCGTGACGGGCGAAAGTGCGGCAGTCTTAGGCACCCGACGGGGCCCTGAAAAGGCCCTCAAAAAAAATTTCAGTGAACAAGTGTACTTTCATACCCTTGGCGCTGTGACTTTCACTACAACGCAATAGTCTATGAGTAGGCTGCCGGCTCGAGGCATGAACGCTTCGATCGGCCGGGAAGATTGCCCAACCCTGCCGCACGGGACTATTGAGGAGCTCGCATGACCAAACAAAACGCCTTTACTCGGGAAGACCTGCTGCGCTGCAGTCGCGGTGAGCTGTTCGGCCCAGGTAACGCGCAACTGCCCGCCCCCAACATGCTGATGGTGGATCGCATCACCCATATCAGCGAAGAGGGTGGCAAGTACGGTAAAGGTGAATTGGTCGCTGAGCTGGATATCACTCCAGACCTGTGGTTCTTCGCTTGCCACTTCGAAGGCGATCCGGTGATGCCGGGCTGCCTGGGCCTGGATGCCATGTGGCAGCTGGTCGGTTTCTTCCTTGGCTGGCAAGGCCTGCCGGGCCGCGGTCGCGCCCTGGGTTCGGGAGAAGTGAAGTTCTTCGGCCAGGTTCTGCCGACGGCAAAAAAGGTCACCTACAACATTCATATCAAGCGCGTGCTCAAGGGCAAGCTGAACATGGCCATCGCCGATGGCTCGGTCAGCGTTGACGGCCGCGAAATCTATACCGCCGAAGGCCTCCGGGTCGGCGTGTTTACCTCCACTGACAACTTCTAAGGGTTATCCGCATGCGCCGCGTCGTTATCACTGGTCTTGGCATTGTTTCGTGCCTGGGCAATGACAAAGAGACCGTCTCCGCTAACCTGCGTGCAAGTCGCCCTGGCATCCGCTTCAACCCGGAATATGCCGAAATGGGTCTGCGTAGCCAGGTTTCCGGCTCCATTGACCTGAACCTCGAAGAACTGATCGATCGCAAGATCTATCGCTTCGTCGGCCACGCGGCGGCTTATGCCTACCTGGCCATGAAAGACGCCATCGCCGATTCCGGCCTGAGCGAAGAACAAGTGTCCAACCCGCGTACCGGCCTGATCGCCGGCTCCGGTGGCGCTTCGACCCTGAACCAGATGGAAGCGCTGGACATCCTGCGCGAGAAAGGCGTCAAGCGCGTTGGCCCATACCGCGTCACGCGGACCATGAGCAGCACCGTTTCCGCCTGCCTGGCCACACCGTTCAAGATCAAGGGCCTGAACTACTCCATCGCTTCTGCCTGCGCCACCAGTGCCCACTGCATCGGCACCGCCATGGAACAGATCCAGATGGGCAAACAGGACATCGTCTTCGCCGGCGGCGGTGAAGAAGAGCATTGGACCCAGTCGTTCCTGTTCGACGCCATGGGCGCCCTGTCCACCCAGTACAACGAAACCCCGGAAAAAGCCTCCCGCGCCTACGACGCCAAGCGTGACGGTTTCGTCATCGCCGGCGGTGGCGGCATGGTGGTGGTCGAGGAGCTGGAACACGCTCTGGCCCGTGGTGCCAAGATCTACGCGGAAATCGTCGGCTACGGCGCCACTTCCGACGGCTACGACATGGTGGCTCCAAGCGGCGAAGGCGCGATCCGCTGCATGCAGATGGCCATGTCCACCGTCGACACCCCGATCGACTACCTGAACACCCACGGCACCTCGACCCCGGTCGGCGACGTCGCGGAAATGAAAGGCGTGCGTGAAGTGTTCGGCGACAAGGCTCCGGCCATCAGCTCCACCAAGAGCCTGTCGGGTCACTCCCTGGGCGCCGCCGGCGTTCACGAAGCGATCTACTGCATGCTGATGATGGAAGGCAACTTCATGGCCGGTTCGGCCAACATCGACGAGCTGGACCCGGAAGTGGCCGACATGCCGATCCTGACCAAGACTCGCGAAGACGCCACCATCAACACCGTGATGAGCAACAGCTTCGGCTTCGGTGGCACCAACGCCACCCTGGTACTGAAGCGCTGGCAGGGCAAGTAAGCCTCGCCGCTTCGCTGAATGAAAAAGCCCCGACCGGTTCGGGGCTTTTTTTCGCCTGGCGTTCGCCGGCAAGCCGACTCCTGCGCCTCCTGCATGAAACGGATTGCCGGCGAAACAGCCTCACACCGAGAAGCGCGCCACCATGCTGTTCAGGTCCACCGCCAGCCGTGACAACTCCTGGCTGGCGGCGCTGGTCTGATTGGCCCCCGCCGAGGTCTGCAACGCCAGGTTGCGGATGTTCATCAGGTTGCGGTCCACTTCCCGCGCCACCGCGGCCTGTTGCTCCGAGGCACTGGCGATCACGATGTTGCGCTCGTTGATCAGGGTGAAGGCCGAAGCGATTTCCTCCAGTGCCTGCCCCGCCGCCTTGGCCACTTCCAGGGTCGAATGAGCGCGACTATTGCTTTGCTGCATGGAGCTGACCGCCTGATCGGTGCCCTGCTGGATACCGCCGATCATCTGCTCGATTTCCTGGGTCGATTGCTGGGTCCGGTGGGCCAGGGCTCGCACTTCATCGGCCACCACAGCGAAGCCGCGCCCGGCATCTCCTGCCCGCGCCGCCTCGATGGCCGCGTTCAGGGCCAGCAGGTTGGTCTGCTCGGCGATGGAGCGAATCACCTCCAGCACCTTGCTGATGCCGTAGACCTTCTGCGCCAGCTGCTCCACCTGACTGGCATTGGCGGTCACATCCTCGGCCAGCGACTCGATGGACAGCACGGTCTGATGCACTTGTTCGCGCCCGTGCTGGGCGATCCGATCCGACTCCCGGGACGCTTCGGAAGTGGCCACCGCGTTGCTCGCCACCTCCTCCACCGCGGCAGTCATCTGATTCACCGCCGTGGCCGCCTGTTCGATCTCCTGGCTCTGCTGGTGCAAGCCGCGAGTGGCGTCCTCGGTGACGCAACTGAGCTCCTCGGAAGCCGAGGCAAGCTGGCTGGAGGAGTCGGAAATGCGCCGGATGGTTTCGCGCAAGCTGTGCTGCATGGCCTTGAGCGCCAGCAACAGGCGCGCCGGCTCGTCCTTGCCGATCACGGTGATCTCCCCGGTCAGGTCGCCGCCGGCCACCACCTCGGCGACGCGCAAGGACTGCGCCAGCGGCAGGACGATGCTGCGGGTCAACAACAAGGCCAGGCCGATGGTCACCAGTGCCGCCACCACGATCATCCCCACCACCCAGACTCGCGACTTGCTGAAGACAGCCTGGGCCAGATCCGTGGCCTGGGTCGCACTTTGCTTGTTCAACTCGATCAGGTCATGCAGTGTCGCGGCCATTTCATCGGCCAACTGGTTCATTTCACCGTTGACCACCTTGACCGCCTCCTCCAGCTGGTTCTGGCTGGAGAAGGCCATGACCTGGGCCTGACGCTGCAGGTATTGCTTCTCCACGTCCTTGAAGCGATCGAACAGGACCCGCTCCTGGGGCAGCACGATCAGCGACTCATAGCGCCCCTGGGCAGCGCCCAGGCCACTCTTGATGTCATTGATCTTGGCTTCGTTCTGGGCCAGGGCCTGAGGGTCGCGATTGATCAGCAGGCGCAGGGTCAAGGCGCGAAGCCGCAGCAAGTCCTGGCTCATGTCGCCCACCGACATGACGCTGGGCAACCAGTTGCTTTCCACTTCATCGGACTGCTGGCGCATGTTGGCCATCTGCATCAGGGCAAATGCGCCGAGGACAAACACCATCAGCGCCAGCAAGCCAAAACCCAGGCTGGCGCGGGGGGCAATGTTGAGACTTCTGAGACTCATTCCTTTGGCTCCTTCCTAGAGCGCTGCAAGAGCTTGCAGCAGGGTGCTCTTAGACGGTATCGGGCTGGCGGAAATTTGCGTAAGACAAAAACGTGATATCAAAACGCCCTATGACTTCGATACCTGAGAGTAAAACGATTCAGCTCGGCGAAAGTCGGCACTTTTCCGATCAAACGGTGCAGCTGGCACCGCGAAACCGGCTGATTCAGCGCTGCTTGCACCTTCATCGGCGCGACACTGGCCACTGACTACCGGAAGTAAAAACCTGAACGCCTGCGCCGGCGAATGCTCTATAACTTCAGCACCTTTACTACCCGATCCGACATTCATCACTGCCTGAGGTTTGCCATGACCATTACCGTCAATACCGAGTCCAGCGAAGGTTTCCGCCACAGCATCCAGGTCGACGACCATCAGTTGTTCACCGACCTGCCGCAGTACGCCGGTGGCGAAGGCACCGCCCCCGAACCCCACGATTATTTCGATGCCGCCCTGGGGGCCTGCAAGGCCCTGACCCTCAAGCTCTACGCACAGAAGAAGAACATCCCGCTCACCGGCGTCACCGTGGAGCTCAAGCACGACAACAGCCAGGAACAGCAAGGCAAGTACGCCCTGCACGTGAAGCTGACCCTCAAGGGCGTGCTCACCGACGCCCAGCGTGAAGAGTTGCACCGGGTAGCGGACCGCTGCCCGATCCACAAGCTGATGACCACCAGTGAAGTCAGCATCGAGACTCACCTGTCCGAAGGCGCCTTCAGCCAGTAGCGGCAAGGCTGGCACCCGGGGGTTATGCTGGCGGGCATAACCCCGATCAGCCTGGAGTCCGCCATGAATTCGCCCCTAGTGATCCGCCCCCGCGTCGAGGACGTCGAAGGCCAGCCTATCCTGCGCCCCCTGCCTTCGGCGCAATGCCGCAGCGTCGGGCCTTTCGTGTTCTTCGACCACATGCTGAGCACCTCCTACCCGGCCGGCAAAGGCATGAACATCCGCCAGCACCCGCATATCGGCCTGTCCACCCTGACCTACCTGTTCGCAGGACAGATCCAGCACAAGGACAGCCTCGGCTCGGACCAGATCGTCCTGCCCGGAGATGTCAGCTGGATGACCGCCGGCAGCGCCATCGCTCACGTCGAACGCACACCCGAGGCTTTGCTGGGCGAGGATTTTGCAATGCATGGCTTGCAGGTCTGGCTGGCCTCGCCCAAGGAACATGAACAAGGGCCTGGGCACTACAGCCATCACCCCGCAGCCACACTGCCGGTGAGCGACAACCTCGGGGTCATGATCCGCATGATCGCCGGCAGCGGCTTCTGCCTGGAATCGCCGGTGCCGGTGCTCTCCCCGACCCTGTATGCCGAACTGCGCCTGCAGACCGCCACCAGCCTGTTGATTCCCACCGAGCATCAGCAACGCGCGCTGTATGTACTGGACGGCGAGGCACAACTGGACGGCGAGCCATTGCCCCCGCACTCGCTGGTGCTGTTGCCGGAAGGAGAAAACGCCACGCTGTTCGCCGAGAGCGACTGCCATGCAGTACTGCTCGGCGGTGCGCCGCTGGACGGGCCGCGACGGATCAACTGGAACTTTGTCGCCAGCGACCCACTGTTGATCGATGCCGCACGCAAGCGCTGGGCGGCCGGAGACTGGCCGCAGGTGCCAGGAGAAAGCGAGCGCATCGAACTGCCCGCCTCCCGCCACTGACCCGCAGAAGCCTGCGCCTACGGATCAGTGGGGTTGCGCTCAGCCCTGGAACACTTCATCCAACAGGTAATGCATGGCGGCGAAGGCTCGGGCGGAGGTCTTGGCGTCGTACATCATCTTGCCCGGCAGGTTGGCGTGGGTGTCGGTGAAGGAATGCACCGCGCCACCGTAGCTGACCAGTTGCCAGTCCACCCCCGCCGCATCCATTTCCGCTTCGAAGGCCGGCAATTGCTCCCTGGCCACGAACGGATCGGCCGCACCGTGCAACACCAGCACCGAGCCCTTGATGTTTTGCGCGTCAGCCGGGGTGGGCGTATCCAAGGTGCCGTGGAACGACACCGCGGCCTTTACCGGCGCCCCGCTGCGGGCCAGCTCCAGCGCGCAGCAGCCGCCAAAGCAGAAGCCGAAGGTGGCCAGCTTCGAGGTGTCCACTGCGGCCTCGGTCTGGCTCTGCAGCGCGCTAAAGGCCGCCTGCATGCGTTTACGCAGCAGCGCCCGGTCATCCTTGAGCGGCATCATCGCGGCACCGGCCTGGCTGGCATCGCTGGGACGCACCGACTGGCCATACAAGTCGGCGATCAGCACCACATAGCCCTTGGCCGCCACCGACTCGGCGAGCTTCTCCGCGCCGGCGCTGACACCCATCCAGTTCGGCGCCATCAGCAACCCCGGGAGCGCGCCTTTATGGGCGGCATCGAAGGCCAGGCGGCCTTCATAGGGCTGGCCATCGATCTGATAGACCACGGAACGCACGGTGATTTGACTCATGACTCATCTTCTCCAGTAGGGGGACACCAGAATGAAAAAACCCGCCGAAGCGGGTTTTTCCTGCAACCTGATTAAACCGACAGTTCAACCAGCAGCTTGTTCAGTCGGCGCACATAGGCCGCCGGGTCTTTCAAGCTGTCACCGGCCGCCAGGGCCGCTTGATCGAAGAGGATGTGCGACAGGTCGCCAAAGCGCTCTTCGTTCTGCTCGCCGTCGAGTTTCTCGATCAGCGGGTGAGTCGGGTTGAATTCGAAGATCGGCTTGGAATCCGGAACCTTCTGCCCGCTGGCTTCAAGGATCTGACGCATTTGCAGCCCCAGGTCCTGCTCGCCGATGGCCAGGATCGCCGGCGAGTCGGTCAGGCGGTGGGAAACCCGCACTTCGCTGACGCTCTCGCCCAGGGCGGTCTTGATCCGCTCAACCAGGCCTTCCTTGGTCTTGGCAACTTCCTCGGCAGCCTTCTTGTCCTCTTCCGAGTCGAGGTTGCCCAGGTCCAGGTCGCCACGCGCCACGTCGACAAAGCTCTTGCCGTCGAACTCGTTGAGGTAGCTCATCAGCCACTCGTCGATGCGGTCGGTGAGCAGCAGCACTTCGATGCCTTTCTTGCGGAAGACTTCCAGGTGCGGGCTGTTCTTCACCTGGGCGTAGGATTCGCCGGTGAGGAAGTAGATCTTGTCCTGACCTTCCTTGGCGCGAGCCAGGTAGTCGGCCAGCGACACGGTCTGCTCGCCGTCGTCGCCCTGAGTGGAAGCGAAGCGCAGCAGGCCGGCGATCTTTTCCTTGTTGGCGAAGTCTTCGGCCGGGCCTTCCTTCATCACCTGGCCAAAGTTCTTCCAGAAGCCCTTGTATTGCTCGGGCTCGTTCTTCGCCAGTTTTTCCAGCATGTCCAGCACGCGCTTGGTCAGCGCCGACTTCATCGAATCGATGATCGGGTCTTTCTGCAGGATTTCCCGCGAGACGTTCAGCGACAGGTCGTTGGAATCCACCACGCCCTTGATGAAGCGCAGGTACAGCGGCAGGAAGGACTCGGCCTGATCCATGACGAACACGCGCTGCACGTAGAGCTTGAGGCCCTTCGGCGCTTCGCGCTGGTACAGGTCGAACGGCGCGCGAGCCGGTACGTAGAGCAGCGAGCTGTATTCCAGCTTGCCTTCAACCTTGTTGTGGCTCCAGCTCAGCGGGTTCTCGAAGTCATGGGCGATGTGCTTGTAGAACTCCTGGTATTCCTCGTCCTTGATCTCGGTACGCGGACGGGTCCACAGGGCACTGGCGCGGTTGACGGTTTCCCATTCCAGTGCCGGTTTCTCTTCGCCTTCGGCGGCAGCGGCCTGTTTCGGCAGCTCGATCGGCAGGGCGATGTGGTCGGAGTACTTCTTGATGATGTTGCGCAGGCGCCAGCCATCGGCGAACTCGTCTTCACCGGATTTCAGGTGCAGGACGATGCGGGTGCCGCGTTCGGCCTTGTCGATGGTCGCCACTTCGAACTCGCCTTCGCCCTTGGACGACCAGTGCACACCCTCGCTGGCCGGCAGACCGGCACGGCGGCTGAACACTTCAACCTGGTCGGCGACGATGAACGCGGAGTAGAAGCCCACGCCGAACTGACCGATCAGGTGCGAGTCCTTCTTCTGGTCGCCGGTGAGGTTTTTCATGAAGTCGGCGGTGCCGGACTTGGCGATGGTCCCCAGGTGAGTGATGACATCTTCACGGCTCATGCCGATACCGTTGTCTTCGAGGGTGACGGTCTTGGCGTCCTTGTCGAAGCTCACACGGATTTTCAGTTCCGCGCCACCTTCCAGCAACTCGGGCTTGGACAGGGCTTCGAAACGCAATTTGTCGACGGCGTCAGAGGCGTTCGAGATCAATTCGCGAAGGAAGATTTCCTTATTGGAATACAACGAATGGATCATGAGGTGCAGCAGTTGCTTCACCTCGGTCTGGAAGCCCAGGGTTTCCTTTTGAGTTTCCACACTCATGGTCATCAAACTCCAATCAGATGGCTGTGGTCGCGCTCCGGAAGCGGAGAGCGGCGGGATGACATGGAAGTGGGGGTAGCTCGCCGGATTTCAAGGGGCGGGTGTCTCTTCGATCTTGAAATGTGCGCGGGCGGTGGCAATCGGTTCGTCGGCGGTGCTCTGCCAGGCGGTGATCGCGACGTTGGCCACGCGTCGCCCCTGACGCCAGACCTGGCAGCGGGCGAAGGTGTCACGAAACTGCCCGGCACGCAGGTAATCCAGGGAAAAATCGATGATCTTCGGCACCCCGGGAGAACCGGTAAAGATCAACAGGTGCACAGCCGCCGCCAACTCCATGAAACCGGCGATCACACCGCCATGCAGTGCCGGCAGCAAGGGATTGCCGATGTTGTCCTTGTTGGCCGGCAAGCGAAACAGCAACTCGTCTCCCAGGCGCGAGCACTCGATGCCGATCAGGGCGGCGTAAGGAATCTTCTGCAGCAAGGGAGCGTAGTCGCCCTGTTGGTGAGCCTGTTCCAGCAATAGCTTGAGATCTTCGCTCATGGACGCGCTCCCTTGAGGGCTGAGGCGAAACCCGGGGTGCCCTTGAGGCCCTTGCCCATGCGCATGAACGTGCCGACCACATGGGCGACCGGGCGCTGCGGGTCGTCCTGATAGGCAAAACCGCGGGCAAAGATCACATCGGTGGTGACCCGATAACACTCGGCAAAACCATGCACGTCGTGATGAGGCACCGCCGGGTGCATGTAGTCGATGCGCAGGTCCAGGGTCGGGCAGACCTCGAACTCCGGCAATACACACAGCGTGGCCATGCCACAGGCCGTGTCCATGAGGGTGGTCAGGGCGCCACCGTGAATGATTCCAGTGTGGGGATCGCCAACGATCTGCGGGCTGTAGGGCAAGGTCAGGGTCATGCCCTCCGGTGAGGCACTGTGCACGCTGATCCCCAGCACCTGGCAGTGTCGCAAGGCGGAAAGAAAGCGCATCGCACGCTCGAAAACAGGATTCTGCGCCATGGATTATCTCTCTTGTTAGTGTCAGGAATCAGCGGTTGGCCTGGTCGATAAAAGTTCCGTACAACAAATACTTAATATATCTAGGCCGCCCAAGGAACTTAAATCACAAGGCCATGATCGAAAGGCCAGTAGATATCTTCACTAAGGAGAAACACCCCATGCGTAAGACTTTAGCTATTGCCCTGATGCTGACCGCTTCCCTCGGTCTGGCTGCCTGTGACAAAAAATCCGAGGACAAAGCTCAAGATGCCAACCAACATGCTGAGCAAGCTCAACAAAAAATGAACGAAGCTCAGGATAAAGTGAACGAAGCTGCCAAGGAAAACGCCGAAGCTGCCAAAGATCAGGCTGAATCCAACAAAGCCGCAGCCGAAGAAAGCGCCAAGGAAGCCGCCCCTAAAACCAACTAACTCGGTTTTAGCGCCAGATAAAAATAAAGCCCGCCAAGTGCGGGCTTTATTGTGTCCACTAATAATGACTACATCAGCAGCCAGCGAAAAGTTGGACTAAGCATCAATAACAAGGAACACAAGATCCCCACTGCCCAGAACAGACTTCGCTGCCGGGTCAGATCCGCCAGATAGCACGCCAGGTAGAAGATCCGGGCAATCACAAAGGTGATGGCCAGGGCATCGATCAACCAGCCTTGGGTCTGGGTGACATGCGCCATCAGCACCCCGACCGCAAACAGCATGAAGGCCTCGAAACTGTTCTGATGCGCCGCCAGCGCCCGCGCGCCAAGCCCGGTCAGTTGGGCCTGTTGCTGACGCGGCAGATGGTTGTTGTAACCGCCCTGCTCTTTCATGGCCTTGGCCACCGGGATGCGAGCGATGAAAATCAGCAGCGCACTGACAAACACGCACCAGAACGCAATACTCATCAGCCTATCTCCTTGTTTGTCTCGGGCAATGGCGCCTCCGTAGGGGTATAGACCATCACATCCAGCACGTCGGAATGAAACTCGCGACGATAGAGCACCAGCACCACCCCCGCGCTCATCACCATGAACAGCCAGGGACTGACAAACCAGGCCAGCATGCTCATGCCGAAGTAATAGGAGCGCAGGCCGAAGTTGAACTGGTTGGCCGCCATGGAAATGACCCGCGCCGCCCGGGAAGCGAAAGCCTTGCGCTCCTGCTCTGACACCTGGCGCTCACCGATCATCGGCGCCGAGCCCACCAGAACCGCGGCGAAGTTGTACTGGCGCATGCACCAACTGAAGGTGAAGAAGGCGTAGACGAATACCAGCGCCAGACACAGCAGCTTGATCTCCGACATGCCCTGCGAAGCCTGCTGGACCATGGGAATGTCCGCCAGCAGCGACACCGCGCGTTCCGAGGCTCCAAGCACGGTAAGAATGCCCGCCAGGATGATCAGGGTGCTGGAGGCGAAGAACGATGCGTTGCGTTCCAGATTGCCGATCACACTGGCGTCGGCGATACGGTTGTCACGCAACAGCATCCGGCGCATCCAGTCCTCGCGATACAGGTGCAGGACACTGGCCAGGCAGGCGGTGTCCCGCCCCTTCCAGGTGGCATAGCGGGTGTAGCCGCCCCAGCAGATAACGAACCACAAAGCGGCCAATAAATGGATCAGGTTGGCTTGGACGAACGACATGCAAATTCCTGTAAGGCGTGGCAGAGGACACAGCTTCGACGCCACACCGAGGAAAAAGGCACTGCCCGAGCCCCATAAAAAAATGCCCCGTATCGATCGATACGGGGCATTGTTCTGGAGACTCATGAGCCGCTTGTGGCGGCCCTGGACCCTTGCCGACGGATCAAGCCAGCGCTTCGGCCGGTTTGCCCAGGATACGGTCGAAGATCACGGCAACCGCCAGGATGATCACCGAAGGCACCAGCCAGGCTAGGCCTTGCTCGCTCAACGGCAGGTGAGCCAACTGGCTAGGCAGGCCATCGGCCAGGCCGGCGCCCTTAAGCGCGTCGATCAGGCCGAAGACAAAGGACACCAGCATCACCGGACCGACGATGCGGCGCTGGTCCCGCCAGAACTCCTTGCAGAAGCTCAGGGCCACCAGGGCGATGCAGGGCGGATAGATGGCGGTCAGCACCGGGATCGAGAAGGCGATGAGCTTGGTCAGGCCAAGGTTGGATACCAGCAGCGAGAAAACCGCGAGGATGACCACCAGCGTCTTGTAAGACAAAGGGGTTACGCGGCTGAAATACTCGGCGCAGGCGCAAGTCAGGCCCACGGCGGTCACCAGGCACGCCAGGGAGATCAGCACCGCGAGGAAACCGCTGCCCAGGGAGCCGAAGGTGTGTTGCACATAGGCATGCAGCACCGCTGCGCCGTTGGTGGCACCGGCTGCCACTTCATGGCTGCCCGAACCGAGGCGGAACAAACTGATGTACACCAGCGCCAGGCCGACCCCGGCAATCAGGCCGGCGATCACCGCATAGCGGGTGATCAGTCGCGGCGACTCGACCCCGCGCGAGCGAATGGCATTGACGATGACGATGCCGAACACCAGGGCGCCCAAGGTATCCATGGTCAGGTAGCCATTGATGAATCCCTGGGAGAATGGCGCGGCAACATACTCGGGCGTGGCCTCGCCAACGCTGCCGGCCGGCAGGGCGCACGCTGCGATCCCCAGCACCGCCAGGGCAATGATCTTCAGCGGCGCCAGGAAACGGCCAACGGTATCCAGCAGACGACCTGGATACAGCGAGATGAAGAACACCAGCAGGAAATACGCCGAACTGTAGAGGAACAGTGCCAGCGGGCTTTCACCGGTCAGTGGCGCCAGGCCCACCTCAAAGGACACAGTGGCCGTGCGCGGCGTGGCGAACAGCGGACCCACCGCCAGGTAGCAGACCGCCGCCAACAGACCACCAGCGACTTTACCGATGGGGCTGCTCAACGCATCCATGGCGCCACCGACCTTGGCCAGGGCGACCACGGTGATCACCGGCAAGCCCACTGCAGTGATCAGAAAGCCCAGCGCCGCCATCCAGACATGGGGTCCGGACTGCAAGCCGACAATGGGTGGGAAAATGATGTTGCCAGCCCCGACGAACAGGGCAAAAGTCATGAAGCCGAGCGCCAGAATGTCCTGGCCTTTCAACACTTTCATTAAGGAAATACCACACTACTGAATCGGAATTTAGAGAGGGATTTCCCTTATGGGTGAGGGAAATGCTGTCAGTCCGTATAAGACTGACCCGTTTAGCGCGCCGATACCTTGTGGGCAGCAGACGCATAAAGAGGCGGCTAGCCTACCGAATCTGTAAGACGAACGCACCGGCGCAATGAGAATTTTCTGATATGCGACATCGGTATGTCGCCTTTCTGAAACTATTTTTCCACCGCAATGAATCTCCTGCGCAACGCCTCGTTCGCCTAGGCGCCGACTCGTGTAGGAGCTGGCCCGCCAGCGAAGGCAGTTGCAGAACAACACCCGGCTCAGCGGCCCCTTCGCCGGCAAGCGGGCCCCTACGCCAGAAAGCACAAAGGCCACCCGAAGGTGGCCTTTGCTGGAAGAGCTACAAGCTAAGCGCGAGGCTTACTTGACCGCCCAACCGGTCAGCTCGGCCAGGGCCTTGCCGATGTCTGCCAGCGAACGCACGGTTTTCACGCCTGCGTCTTGCAGCGCAGCGAATTTCTCGTCTGCAGTGCCTTTGCCGCCGGAGATGATTGCGCCAGCATGGCCCATGCGCTTGCCCGGAGGAGCAGTCACACCAGCGATGTAGGAAACAACCGGCTTGGTCACGTGAGCCTTGATGTAGGCAGCCGCTTCTTCTTCAGCCGAACCGCCGATCTCGCCGATCATCACGATCGCCTCGGTCTTCGGGTCTTCCTGGAACAGCTTCAGGATGTCGATGAAGTTGGAGCCCGGGATCGGGTCACCACCGATGCCGACGCAGGTGGACTGACCGAAACCGGCGTCAGTGGTCTGCTTAACGGCTTCGTAGGTCAGGGTGCCGGAACGGGAAACGATACCGACCTTGCCTGGCAAGTGAATGTGACCTGGCATGATGCCGATCTTGCATTCGCCTGGAGTGATCACGCCTGGGCAGTTAGGGCCGATCAGGGTCACACCCAGTTCGTCGCACTTAACCTTGGCATCCAGCATGTCCAGGGTAGGAATGCCTTCGGTGATGCAGACGATCAGCTTGATGCCGCCGAACGCTGCTTCCAGGATCGAGTCCTTGCAGAAAGGAGCTGGAACGTAGATCACGCTAGCGGTGGCGCCAGTGGCAGCTACAGCGTCTTTCACGGTGTTGAACACTGGCAGACCCAGGTGCTCGGTGCCGCCTTTGCCAGGAGTTACGCCGCCAACCATCTTGGTGCCGTATTCGATGGCTTGCTGGGTGTGGAAACTACCTTGCGAACCGGTAATGCCCTGGCAGATAACTTTGGTGTCTTTATTGATCAGGACGCTCATTATTTGCCCTCCGCAGCTTTGACAACTTGTTGAGCAGCGTCGGTCAGGCTGGTAGCAGCGATGATGTTCAAGCCGCTTTCTGCCAGTACTTTAGCGCCCAGTTCCGCGTTGTTGCCTTCAAGGCGAACAACAACCGGGATTTTCACGCCGACTTCTTTCACGGCGCCGATGATACCTTCGGCAATCATGTCGCAACGAACGATGCCGCCGAAGATGTTGACCAGTACTGCAGCGACGTTGGTGTCGGACAGGATGATCTTGAAGGCTTCGGTCACGCGCTCTTTGGTAGCACCACCGCCTACGTCGAGGAAGTTGGCTGGCTTACCGCCGTGCAGGTTGACGATGTCCATGGTACCCATGGCCAGGCCGGCACCGTTGACCATGCAGCCGATGTTGCCTTCCAGGGCTACGTAGTTCAGTTCGAACTTGGCAGCGTGCGCTTCGCGCGGATCGTCTTGCGACGGATCGTGGAAAGTCTTCAGCTTAGGCTGACGGTACATGGCGTTGGCGTCGATGTTGATCTTGGCGTCCAGGCAGTGCAGATCGCCGTCAGCCTTGATCACCAGCGGGTTCACTTCCAGCAGGGCCAGATCGTGATCCTGGAACAGTTTGGCCAGACCCACGAAGATCTTGGCGAACTGGGCAACTTGCTTGCCTTCCAGACCCAGTTGGAAAGCCAGTTCGCGACCCTGGAATGGCTGAGCGCCAACCAGTGGATCGATAGTGGCTTTGAGAATTTTTTCTGGAGTGTCGTGAGCGATTTTCTCGATGTCCACGCCACCTTCGGTGGAAGCCATGAACACGATGCGACGGCTCGAACGGTCAACGACAGCGCCCAGGTACAGCTCTTTAGCGATATCAGTGCACGATTCAACCAGGATCTTGGTGACAGGCTGGCCATTGGCATCAGTCTGATAGGTCACCAGACGCTTGCCCAACCACTGCTGAGCGAATGCCTTAGCGTCTTCTTTGCTGCGAACCAGCTTAACGCCGCCCGCTTTACCGCGACCACCGGCGTGAACCTGGGCTTTGACAACCCACTCGGAGCCGCCGATTTTGTCGCAAGCTTCTGCTGCTTCTTCCGGGGTGTCTACCGCGTAGCCTTTGGATACTGGCAGGCCGTATTCAGCGAACAGCTGCTTACCCTGATACTCGTGAAGATTCATGCTTTTTACCGTCTTCGTTAGGTACTGCGCATTCGGCGCTGCGCTCAATATTGAGTGCCGCACCACCTGTGACCGCTACTCTCAAACCAGCGCCACACCCTGAACCCGGAGCCTGGGCCCCGATCCAGTGTGTGGCGCTACCTCAAGAGGTCGAGTCCAGCGGATATTCCGCGGTGAGTCTTGCGCACAAGGCTCACGACGGGCCAACCGCCGTGGTTTCTTATTATTGCTTAGCGTTTCTTGCGGTTGGCAATGTGGATGGCGCCGCCATTCACAGCCAGAGCTGCTTCGTGCAGGGCTTCGGACAGGGTCGGATGGGAGAAAACCATCATGCCCAGGTCTTCGGCGCTGGTGCCGAATTCCATGCCGATCGCACCTTGTTGAACCAGTTCCGCAGCGCTTGGGCCAATCACGTGGACGCCCAATACGCGGTCAGTCTTGGCATCGGCGATGACTTTGACGAAACCGCCGGTGTCGTTGGCTGCCATGGCACGGCCGCTGGCGGCAAACGGGAAGGTGCCGACGTTAACTTCAACGCCTTCAGCTTTCAAGGCCTGCTCGGTTTTACCGACCCATGCAATTTCCGGGTGAGTATAGATAACCGAAGGGATCAGGTCATAGTTCATCTGGGCCTTGTGACCCTTGATGCGCTCGGCAACCATGACGCCCTCTTCCGAGGCCTTGTGAGCCAGCATCATGCCGCGCACCACGTCACCAATGGCGTAAACGCCCGGTACGGTAGTGGCGCAATGATCGTCAACGTGCACGAAACCGCGCTCGTCGAGAGTCACGCCGCAGTCGGCAGCCAACAGATCGGTGGTCACCGGACGGCGACCAACGGCAACGATCAGCTTGTCGAAAGTGATGGTCTGCTCGCCATTGGCGTCGGTGTAGGTCACCACGACTTCTTCGCCGTTGACCTTGGAGCCGGTCACGCGAGCGCCCAGCTTGATGTCCAGACCTTGCTTGGTAAGGGTTTTCAGCGCTTCCTTGGAAACAGCGGTGTCGGCTGCCATCAGGAAAGTGTCCAGTGCTTCGAGGACAGTCACTTGCGCGCCCAGACGCGACCAGACCGAACCCAGTTCCAGACCGATGACGCCAGCGCCGATCACGCCCAGACGTTTTGGAACAGCTTGGAATTCCAGCGCGCCAGTCGAGTCGACGATGACGTTCTGATCGACCGGAGCCGGTGGAATGTCGATCGGACGCGAACCTGGAGCCAAGATCACGTTTTCGGCTTCGATCACTTCAACCGAACCGTCCGGCTTGGTGACTTCGACCTTCTTGCCGGCCAGCAGCTTGCCGTGGCCCTGGATCGAAGTGACGCCGTTGGCCTTGAACAGGGTGGCAACACCGCTGGTCAGGCCTTTGACGATATTGGCCTTGCGACCGATCATGGCCGGCACGTCCATGGTCACGCCAGCGTGCTGGATACCGTGGATGGCAAAACCGTCCTGGGCTTCGTGGAATTTCCAGGAGCTGTCCAGCAGCGCCTTGGAAGGAATGCAACCGACGTTCAGGCAAGTACCGCCGAGGGCCAGCTTGCCCTCTTTATCGGTGTACTTCTCGATGCAAGCAGTCGTCAGACCAAGCTGTGCTGCCTTGATTGCAGCTACATAACCGCCTGGGCCCGCGCCAATCACTACTACGTCGAATTTCTGAGTCATAAAAAGGTTCCTTTTAACGGCAAGCTAGAAGCCGCAAGCCGCAAGCTTGAAGCCCCTCGCCCTAGGGGCTTGGAGCTTGTCGCTTGCAGCTTGCAGCTGCTTTTTAGATGTCCAGAAGCAGACGCGCCGGGTCTTCCAGCAGGTTCTTGATGGTTACCAAGAATGTCACAGCTTCTTTACCGTCGATCAGACGGTGATCGTAGGACAGCGCCAGGTACATCATCGGACGGATTACGACCTGACCGTTGATCGCCATAGGACGTTGCAGGATGTTGTGCATGCCCAGGATAGCGGCTTGCGGTGGGTTAACGATCGGGGTCGACATCATCGAGCCGAAAGTACCACCGTTGGTGATGGTGAAAGTACCACCGGTCATTTCTTCCATCGACAGCTTGCCGTCGCGAGCCTTCTTGCCGAAGGTGGCAATGCCGCCTTCGATTTCGGCCAGGCTCATCAGCTCGGCGTTACGCAGAACCGGAACCACCAGGCCACGGTCGCTGGACACCGCAACACCGATGTCGGCGTAGCCGTGGTAGACGATGTCGGAACCGTCGATCGAGGCGTTGACCGCAGGGAAGCGCTTCAGCGCTTCGGTAGCGGCCTTGACGAAGAACGACATGAAGCCCAGGCGCACGCCGTTGTGGGACTTCTCGAACAGGTCCTTGTACTTCGAACGCAGAGCCATGACTTCGGTCATGTCGACTTCGTTGAAGGTGGTCAGCATCGCCATGTTCGACTGGGCTTCAACCAGACGCTCGGCAACCTTGGCCCGCAGACGGGTCATGGGCACGCGCTTCTCGACGCGATCGCCGGCAGCGAACACCGGAGCAGCGGCAGCCGGGGCCGGAGCCTTGGCAGGCGCGGCGGCCGGAGCGGCTTTCTTGGCGGCAACGGCAGCCACTACGTCTTCCTTGGTCACACGACCGCCTTTGCCAGTACCGGCAACGGAGGCGATGTTGATGCCGTTTTCTTCAGCCAGCTTGCGCGCGGCCGGAGCGGCGATTGGATCGTCTTCGCCGTCAGCGGCAGCCGGGGCAGCAGCGGCAGCGGCCGGAGCGGCGGCGGCAGCAGGAGCAGCGGCAGCAGCGCCGCCTTCAACGATGGAGCCCAGAACTTCGTCGGACAGAACGGTGTCGCCTTCGTTCTTGACGATAGCGCCCAACACGCCGTCAGCGGTGGCCAGAACTTCCAGCACAACCTTGTCGGTCTCGATGTCGACGATCAGCTCGTCGCGCTTGACGGCTTCGCCCGGTTGCTTGTGCCAGGTGGCAACGGTGCCATCGGCAACCGATTCCGGGAAAGTGGGGGCTTTGATCTCGATAGCCATTATCTGTGGTTCCTTAAATTCGGTTTCAGGTGCGCGAAGGCGTTAAACAGTGAAGGCATCTTGCAGCAGTTTTTCCTGCTGCTCGGCGTGCATCGACGCGTAGCCACAAGCAGGCGCAGCAGAGGCGTCACGGCCGGCGTACTCGAGTACGAGCGACTTGTCGTGATTGCCTACGATGCGACGCATGTGGTGCTGGCTGCAGTACCAGGCGCCCTGGTTCATCGGCTCTTCCTGACACCAGACCACGTGCTTGAGGTTGGTGTACGGAGCCAGGACTTCGTTCAGGTCGTCCTCAGGGAACGGGTACAACTGCTCGATACGCACGATGGCGATGTCTTCACGACCTTCGGCACGGCGTTTTTCCAACAGGTCGTAGTAGACCTTGCCGCTACACAGAATCAGGCGCTCGACCTTTTTCGGGTCCAGTGCGTCGATTTCCGGAATAACGGTCTGGAACGAACCTTCGGCCAGATCTTCCAGAGTCGAGATGGCCAGCTTGTGACGCAGCAGCGACTTCGGAGTCAGCACCACCAGCGGCTTGCGCAGAGGACGGATCACCTGACGACGCAGCAAGTGGTAGATCTGCGCCGGCGTGGTCGGCATGCACACCTGAATGTTGTGCTCGGCGCACAGCTGCAGGTAACGCTCCAGGCGCGCCGAGGAGTGCTCGGGGCCCTGACCTTCATAACCGTGAGGCAGCAGCATGGTCAGACCGCAGAGACGGCCCCACTTGTGCTCGCCGCTGGTGATGAACTGGTCGATCACCACTTGCGCACCGTTGGCGAAATCGCCGAACTGGGCCTCCCAGATCACCAGCGCGTTCGGCGTGGTGGTCGAGTAGCCGTATTCGAATGCCAGTACCGCCTCTTCCGACAGGAAGGAGTCGTACAGGTCAAAGCGCGGCTGGCCTTCGAACAGATGCTTGAGCGGCACGTAGGTGCTGGCATCTTTCTGGTTGTGCAGAACGGCGTGGCGGTGCGAGAAGGTGCCGCGGCCGATGTCCTGGCCGGTCATGCGGATCGGGTGACCTTCGAACGCCAGGGTCGCGTACGCCATGGTTTCAGCGTAACCCCAGTTGATCGGCAGGCCGCCGGCTTGCATCTTCTGACGGTCTTCGTAGATCTTCGCGACCTGACGCTGAACCACGAAGCCTTCTGGCAGTTCCAGCAGCTTGGCGGACAGTTCCTGCAGGGTCTTGAGATCGAAGGTGGTGTCGTGACGCGCGGTCCAGGTGTGGCCCAGGTAAGGGCGCCAGTCCACGAACAGCTCTTTGTTCGGTTCCTTGACCAGGCTCTTCACCACATGCAGACCGTTGTCCAGCGCGTTGCGGTACTCATCGACTTTCGCCTGAACACGCTCTGCGTCAAGTACACCGCTCTGGATCAGGCGATCGGCATACAGCTCACGGGTGGTGCGCTGCTTGGTGATCTGCTGATACATCAGTGGCTGGGTGCCGCTTGGCTCGTCGGCCTCGTTGTGGCCACGACGACGGTAGCAGACCAGATCGATCACCACGTCGCGCTTGTACTGCATGCGGTAGTCGATGGCCAGCTGGGTCACGAACAACACGGCTTCCGGATCGTCACCATTCACATGGAGGATCGGCGCCTGGATCATCTTCGCAACGTCGGTGGCGTACTCGGTGGAACGCGAGTCCAGCGGGTTGCTGATGGTGAAACCAACCTGGTTGTTGATCACGATGTGCACAGTGCCGCCAGTACGGAAACCGCGGGTCTGGGACATCTGGAAGGTTTCCATCACCACGCCCTGACCGGCGAATGCCGCGTCACCGTGGATCGAGATCGGCAGAACCTTGTCGCCGGTCTGGTCGTTGCGACGGTCCTGACGGGCGCGCACCGAACCTTCGACCACTGGCGAAACGATTTCCAGGTGGGACGGGTTGAACGCCATGGCCAGGTGAACTTCACCGCCGGTGGTCATCACGTTGGACGAGAAGCCCTGGTGGTATTTAACGTCACCGGAACCCAGCTCGACCTTCTTCTTGCCTTCGAACTCGTCGAACAGCTCGCGCGGGTTCTTGCCGAAGGTGTTGACCAGCACGTTGAGACGGCCACGGTGGGCCATGCCGATCACGACTTCCTTGGTGCCGTAGGAACCGGAACGCTGGATCAACTCGTCGAGCATCGGAATCAGGCTCTCGCCGCCTTCCAGACCGAAACGCTTGGTGCCCGGGTATTTGGTACCCAGGTATTTTTCCAGGCCTTCGCCGGCGGTGACGCGCTCGAGCAGGTGGCTCTTGATGTCGGCGGAATAGGTCGGACGGCCGCGCACGCTTTCCAGACGCTGCTGGAACCACTGGCGCTGCTCGGAATCGGTGATGTGCGTGAATTCAGCGCCGATGGTGCGGCAATATGTCTGCTGCAACGCTTCGTGAATTTCGCGTAGGCTCGCTTCCTCTTTGCCGATGAACAGGTCGCCGGCACGGAAGGTCGTATCAAGATCGGCATTGGTCAAGCCGTAATGATTGATCGACAGGTCTGCAGGTGCAGGACGCTGCCACAGCCCCAGCGGGTCCAGCTGGGCTGCCTGGTGGCCACGCATCCGATAGGCCTGGATCAATCGCAGCACTTCAACTTGCTTCTTCTCGTGCTCACTGCTCACGCTGCCGGCGGATACCGGTTGGGCGCGGCGCTGGTTCTTTGCCAGCAAGACGAAATGATCGCGGATTGTCGAGTGCGAAACATCGATGGCAGTGCTGCCGTCGGTAGGCAACTTCTGAAAGTAAGTGCGCCACTCTTCTGGCACAGCGTTAGGGTCGTGCAGGTAGAGCTCGTAGAGCTCTTCCACATAGGCAGCGTTACTACCGGATAGGTAGGCGCTGTTCCACATGCGCTGCATCACGCTTTCTTGCATGCTTGGTCACCCTCGGTTAGGGGAACACCATCGGCGAAGACACCGAGCAAGCTTGCAGAAGTCCGAATGCAGCGACCAAAACAAGCCACTTAGGATCACGCTGATAGTCCGGGTACCAGCCCGGATGCCCCTGCTTGTCTCATTTCTTCAAAAATAAGAGCAGCCACTTTGTGAGCTGCTGCTCAGGTTAGAGCCATGACGCGGGTTGAAGCCCGCGCCTTGGCTTTTACGGGTACAGCGGTCCTACGGGTACAACAGCTGAATCACACGCCGCTCTGCAGCAGCATGTTACGAATGTGACCGATGGCCTTAGTCGGGTTCAGGCCCTTCGGACAAACGTTGACGCAGTTCATGATTCCCCGGCAGCGGAATACGCTGAACGGGTCATCCAGGGAAGCCAGACGCTCGGCTGTCTTGGTGTCACGGCTATCTGCCAGGAAGCGATAGGCTTGCAGCAGAGCAGCCGGACCCAGGAACTTGTCCGGGTTCCACCAGAAGGACGGGCAGGAGGTCGAGCAGCAAGCGCACAGGATGCACTCGTACAGACCGTCGAGCTTCTCGCGCTCTTCCGGGGACTGCAGACGCTCGATGGCCGGAGCCGGCGTATCGTTCTGCAGGAATGGTTTCACCTTCTCGTATTGCTTGTAGAAGATGCTCATATCGACGACCAGGTCACGGATAACCGGCAGACCTGGCAGAGGACGAATAACCAGCTTGTTCTTCTTGACCACGGCAGACAGTGGCGTGATGCACGCCAGGCCGTTCTTGCCGTTGATGTTCATGCCATCGGAACCGCAAACGCCTTCGCGGCAGGAACGACGGTAGGAGAAACCCTCGTCCTGCTCTTTGATCAGCGCCAGCACGTCCAGCACCATCAGGTCCTTGCCACCGGTATCGACCTGGAAAACCTGGGTTTTCGGAGCCGAGTCGGTATCTGGGTTGTAACGATAAACTTCAACTTGCAACATATCGATCACCCTTTAGTAAGTCCGGACTTTTGGTTCAAAAGTCGGAACAGTCTTCGGCGAGAAGTTGACCGCACGCTTGGCAACGCGCTTCTCACCCGGGAAGTACAGGGTGTGGCACAGCCAGTTTTCGTCGTCACGGTCTTCAAAGTCTTCACGGGCGTGAGCGCCGCGGGACTCTTTACGCACTTCAGCAGCGATGGCGGTGGCTTCAGCCACTTCCAGCAGGTTCTGCAGCTCAAGTGCCTCGATACGTGCAGTGTTGAAAGCTTGAGACTTGTCGTTGATCTTGACGTTGGCGATACGCTCGCGCAGATCGGCCAGCTGGGCGATACCCTTCTGCATGTATTCGCCAGTACGGAATACACCGAAGTAGTTCTGCATGCAGCTCTGCAGTTCGCGACGCAGGGTCGCCACGTCTTCACCGGTGGTGCGCTCGTTGAGCTTGGCCAGACGGTTCAGGGCCACGTCGACGTCGGTGTCGCTGGCGTCGCGGTATTCGATACCGTCGGTCAGCGCTTTTTCCAGGTGCAGACCTGCCGCACGACCGAAAACCACCAAGTCCAGCAGCGAGTTGCCGCCCAGACGGTTGGCACCGTGCACCGATACGCAAGCCACTTCACCCACTGCGAACAGGCCAGGGATGATGGTGTCTTCGCCAGCCGCGTTCTGAGTGATCGCCTGACCATGGATGTTGGTGGCAACGCCGCCCATCATGTAGTGGCAGGTTGGAACCACTGGCACCGGAGCAACCACCGGGTCAACGTGCGCAAAGGTCTTGGACAGTTCGCAGATACCCGGCAGACGGCTGTGCAGCACTTCTTCGCCCAGGTGATCGAGCTTGAGCATCACGTGGTCGCCATTCGGACCACAGCCGTTGCCGGCGATGATTTCCTTGACCATGGAACGCGCCACAACGTCGCGACCAGCCAGGTCCTTGGCGTTCGGAGCATAACGCTCCATGAAACGCTCGCCGTGCTTGTTGATCAGGTAACCACCTTCACCACGGCAACCTTCGGTCACCAGTACACCGGCGCCGGCGATGCCGGTCGGGTGGAACTGCCACATTTCGATGTCTTGCACCGGAACGCCGGCACGCAGCGCCATGCCTACACCGTCACCGGTGTTGATCAGGGCGTTGGTGGTGGAAGCGTAGATACGACCTGCACCGCCGGTAGCCAGAACGGTGGCCTTGGAGCGGATGTAGGTGGTTTCGCCGGTTTCGATGCAGATAGCGATTACGCCGACAAAGGCGCCATCCTGGTTCTTCACCAGATCGACTGCGTACCACTCGTTGAGGAAGGTGGTACCGGCTTTCAGGTTGCCCTGATAAAGGGTATGCAGCAGCGCGTGGCCGGTACGGTCGGAAGCAGCGCAGGTACGAGCCGCCTGGCCGCCCTTGCCGTAGTCCTTGGACTGACCGCCGAAAGGACGCTGGTAGATACGACCGGTTTCGGTACGGGAGAACGGCAGGCCCATGTGGTCCAGTTCGAAGACCGCAGCCGGGCCTTCCTGACACATGTATTCGATAGCGTCCTGGTCACCGATGTAGTCGGAACCCTTGACGGTATCGTACATGTGCCAGCGCCAGTCATCGTTCGGGTCCGCCGAGGCGATCGCGCAAGTGATGCCGCCCTGGGCAGACACTGTGTGCGAACGGGTCGGGAACACCTTGGTGATCACGGCAGTCTTGTGGCCACCCTGGGCCAACTGCAGTGCGGCACGCATGCCGGCGCCGCCGCCGCCAATGATGATGGCGTCGAAAGAAATGGTTGGAATGTTAGCCATGAATCAGATACCCCAGAGAATCTGCACACCCCAGACGAAGTAAGCGAACATCGCGACGCCGCATACTGCCTGGAAAAGGAAACGCACTGCTGTCGCCGACTTGCCCAGCGCCATCGGCGTCAGGTAGTCAGTCGAGATGGTCCACATGCCGACCCAGGCGTGAGCGCCCAGGGCCACCATGGCCAGCAGACTGAAGATACGCATCCAGTTGTTTGCGAACAGGCCATGCCACTGGGTGTAGTCAATGCCCGGATTCGCTACGAGGTATCCGATCAGGAAAATGAAATAAGCCGCGAGAACGACCGCAGACACACGTTGTGCCATCCAGTCATAAAGGCCCGAACGCGACAGGTTCGTAACGCTGGTTACCATATCCAAACTCCCGCCAGAACGATTACCACCACGGATACGGCGATAACGATTTTCGAGCCCAGCTTGCCGCCTTCCAGCGTCTCACCGATGCCCATGTCCATGATCAGATGGCGTACACCGGCCACCAAGTGATACAGCAAGGCGGACAAGAGGCCCCATGCAACGAATTTGGCCAGCGGACTGGTCAAGCACGCCTTCACCTCGGCATAGCCTTCCTCGGACCCCAGGGATTTGCTCAATGCATAAAGCATGATGCCGATGCCCAGGAAGAGGATGATGCCGGAAACACGGTGAAGAAACGACGTAACGCCGGTGATGGGGAGTTTGATGGTCCTTAGGTCTAGGTTTACAGGTCGTTGGCTATTCACGGCTTTTTTTCACACTGAAGAGCCCCTAACAATCAGGGCAAAGTTGTTGGGGAGTGCACTGGTCAGGTCACCACTACCCAGGGAGTGCGACCCCCAATAAAGCGGGCCCAGAAGCCTACGGAGGTCGGTGGCCGAGTATAGACAGTTAGGCTACTAATGACAACGCAAACGCCTTCCCCTAATAGCTGATTGCGTTAGCCATATAAAAGGCGTAAATGGCGCTGAATTTCGCTAAAAAAACCCTCCCAAAGCCTTCTGGGACAAGACTTTAGGCAAATTGACATTCAGATTTATCTCACTATAGTGGTGCGGGCCCTGCGTGGGGGGTCTGTCTGATGATTTCAAGCATAAATAGGAGGCCACATGGCTGACAAAAAAGCGCAGTTGATCATCGAGGGCGCAGCCCCCGTCGAGCTGCCCATTTTAACCGGCACCGTTGGTCCCGATGTAATCGATGTTCGGGGCCTGACGGCCACGGGCCGCTTCACTTTTGACCCGGGTTTCATGTCGACCGCCTCCTGCGAGTCGAAAATCACCTACATCGACGGCGACAACGGCATTCTGCTGCATCGCGGCTACCCGATCGAACAACTGGCTGAAAAGTCGGACTATCTGGAAACCTGCTACCTGCTGCTCAACGGTGAACTGCCCACCGCCGAACAAAAGGCTCAGTTCGTCAGCACCGTAAAGAACCACACCATGGTTCACGAACAGCTGAAGAGCTTCTTCAACGGCTTCCGTCGCGACGCTCACCCAATGGCGGTGATGTGTGGCGTAGTCGGCGCCCTGTCGGCGTTCTACCACGACTCTCTGGACATCAATAACCCGCAGCACCGCGAAATCTCCGCGGTACGCCTGGTGGCCAAGATGCCGACCCTGGCAGCGATGGTTTACAAGTACTCCATGGGCCAGCCGATGATGTACCCGCGCAACGACCTGTCGTACGCGGAAAACTTCCTGCACATGATGTTCAACACCCCGTGCGAGATCAAACCGATCAGCCCGGTACTGGCCAAGGCAATGGACCGGATCTTCATCCTCCACGCCGACCACGAACAGAACGCCTCGACCTCCACCGTGCGCCTGGCCGGCTCTTCGGGTGCCAACCCGTTCGCCTGTATCGCTGCCGGTATCGCGGCACTCTGGGGCCCGGCCCACGGCGGCGCCAACGAAGCCGTGCTGACCATGCTCGACGAAATTGGCGATGTCTCGAACATCGACAAGTTCATCGCCAAGGCCAAGGACAAGAACGATCCGTTCAAGCTCATGGGCTTCGGTCACCGCGTGTACAAGAACCGCGACCCACGCGCCACCGTGATGAAGCAGACCTGCGACGAAGTCCTGAAAGAACTGGGCATCAACAACGATCCGCAACTCGAACTGGCCATGCGCCTGGAAGAGATCGCCCTGACCGACCCGTACTTCATCGAGCGCTCGCTGTACCCGAACGTCGACTTCTACTCGGGGATCATCCTCAAGGCGATCGGTATTCCAACCAGCATGTTCACCGTGATCTTCGCCCTGGCGCGGACCGTCGGCTGGATCTCGCACTGGAAGGAAATGCTCTCCAGCCCTTACAAGATCGGCCGCCCACGTCAGCTGTACACCGGCTACGAGTCGCGCGACATCACCAAGCTGGAAGACCGCAAATAAGACCTGCCTTGCGCACACGTCTTAGCTGCACCGAATACGGCCTCTGATAGAGGTCGTATTTGTTTCTGCCCTCCCCTGACCTACATCCCGCGGGCGCCGGCTTACCGGCCAGGAGCCCCGCAAACCCCGCTCCCCACCCTTCAATTAGGCTTTCGCTGGCAAGCCAGCGCCTACAGCAGTGCGCCTGCTGTCGGGGTATTTGGACAGGGCTGGCAGGCATAAAAAATGCCCCGATCTTTCGATCGAGGCATTTGGCTATTACTCAGCGTCTGTATAGAAGCCGATACACCGGATGGGCTTAGTGCGACACCGCCCCACTGGCCCCCAGGCCGGTCTGCGAACGCACGAACTGCGGAAAGAACAGGGCCCGCTCGTTGACCGCCGAAGCCGACTTGTCAGTGATGGAGAAGAACCAGATACCGATGAAGGCAATGATCATCGAGAACAACGCCGGGTACTCATACGGGAAGATCGCCTTCTCGTGATGCAGGATCTGCACCCAGATGGTCGGACCCAGCACCATCAGCGCCACCGCACTGACCAGACCCAGCCAGCCGCCAATCATGGCGCCACGGGTGGTCAGCTTCTTCCAGTACATCGAGAGCAGCAGCACCGGGAAGTTGCAGCTGGCAGCGATGGAGAACGCCAGGCCCACCATGAACGCAATGTTCTGGCTTTCGAAGAGGATGCCCAGGCCGATGGCCAGCACGCCCAAGGCCACGGTCGTGATCTTGGAAACGCGAATCTCGTCCTTCTCGTTGGCCTTGCCCTTCTTGATCACGCTGGCATACAGGTCGTGGGACACCGCCGAAGCACCCGCCAGGGTCAGCCCTGCCACAACCGCCAGGATGGTGGCGAAGGCCACCGCCGAGATGAAGCCGAGGAACACGCTGCCACCCACCGCATTGGCCAGGTGCACCGCCGCCATGTTGTTACCACCCAGCAAGGCGCCAGCGGCATCCTTGAAGTCCGGATTGGTGCTCACCAGCAGGATCGCGCCAAAACCGATGATGAAGGTCAGGATGTAGAAGTAGCCGATGAAGCCAGTGGCGTAGAGCACGCTCTTGCGGGCTTCCTTGGCATCGCTCACGGTGAAGAAGCGCATGAGGATGTGTGGCAGGCCGGCTGTACCGAACATCAGCGCCAGCCCCAGGGAAAACGCCGAGATCGGATCCTTCACCAGTCCGCCCGGGCTCATGATCGCCTCACCTTTGGGGTGAACCTTGACCGCCTCGGAGAACAGGGTGTTGAAGTCGAAGTTGACGTGCTTCATCACCATCAGCGCCATAAAGGACGCACCGGACAGCAGCAGCACCGCCTTGATGATCTGCACCCAGGTGGTGGCCAGCATGCCGCCGAACAGCACGTACAGGCACATCAGGATCCCCACCAGGATCACTGCCACGTGGTAATCGAGGCCGAACAGCAACTGGATCAGCTTGCCGGCACCGACCATCTGCGCGATCAGGTAGAACGCCACCACCACCAGCGAGCCACAGGCCGACAGGGTGCGGATCTGGGTCTGCCCGAGGCGGTAGGACGCCACGTCGGCAAAGGTGTACTTGCCCAGGTTGCGCAGGCGCTCGGCGATCAGGAACAGAATGATCGGCCAGCCCACCAGGAAGCCGATGGAGTAGATCAGGCCGTCATAGCCGGAAGTGAACACCAGGGCGGAAATCCCCAGGAAGGACGCCGCGGACATGTAGTCACCGGCAATCGCCAGGCCGTTCTGGAAGCCGGTGATCTTGCCGCCCGCCGCGTAATAGTCGGCAGCCGACTTGTTGCGCTTGGAGGCCCAGTAGGTGATGCACAGCGTTGCCCCGACAAACACCACGAACATGGCAATCGCCGAAACGTTGAGGGGTTGCTTGTGGACTTCGCCGGTCAAAGCGTCTGCGGCCCAGAGGGCAGGAGCGAAAGCGGCAAGACCGAGTGCTGCGAATAGACGTCGGATCATTGCTGAGCCTCCTTCAGGATCGCGTTGTTCAGCTCGTCGAACTCACCGTTGGCGCGTCGCACATAGATGGCCGTCAGGACGAAGGCCGAGACAATCAAGCCGACACCAATGGGAATGCCCCAGGTGATGGATGACGTTGGACTGAGTTTGGCACCCAGGATCTGGGGCCCGTAGGCGATCAACAGGATGAAACCCGAGTAAAGCCCAAGCATGATCGCCGAAAGAATCCAGGCGAACCGCTCTCGCTTGCTGACCAGCTCCTTGAAACGCGGGCTGTTTTGAATCGAGAGGTAAATGCTGTCGTTCATTGTTTTTATCCTCGCAGCACAGATTTTAGATGGAACGCAATCCACTCTATGCGGCTATGGAGCAGGTTCCAGACGACCTTAGTATTAGAACGACATTAACCACCTCGCCAACTTTCCCCCCGAAAAAAACCAGGGCCGCCCGCTGATAGCAGCGGGCGGCCCTGGGACCCTCGATCTAGACGCCTGGCGACTATTTAGCCGTCCACTCGGCAACCCGTTCCGGGTGCTTGGCAACCCAGTCCTTGGCCGCTACGTCCGGTTTTGCACCGTCTTGAATGGCCAGCATGACCTGACCGATTTCGTCCTTGGACGCCCACTGGAACTTCTTCAGGAACGCCGCCACTTCCGGCGCCTTCTTCTCCAGCCCCTTGCTGCCGATGCTGTTGACGGTTTCAGCAGCGCCGTAGACGCCTTTCGGGTCTTCGAGGAAACGCAGCTTCCACTTGGCGAACATCCAGTGCGGCACCCAGCCGGTCACGGCGATGGATTCCTGCTTCTCCTCGGCCCGGGTCAATTCGGCGATCATCGCCGCGCCGGAACTGGCCTGCAGCTTGTAGTCCAGACCGTAGTCCTTGATCGCCTGATCCGTTTTGAGCATCACCCCGGACCCGGCGTCGATGCCCACGATCTTGTTCTTGAAGCTGGTGTCGGTCTTGAGATCATCGATGCTCTTGGCCTTGACGTACTCGGGCACGATCAGGCCGATCTTGGCGTCCTTGAAGTTGGGGCCATAGTCCACCACCTTGTCCTTGTTCTTGGCCCAGTACTCGCCGTGAGTCACCGGCAACCAGGCCGAGAGCATGGCGTCGAGTTTGCCGGTGGCCACGCCCTGCCACATGATCCCGGTCGCCACCGCTTGCAGCTTGACGTCATAACCGAGCTTCTGCTTGATCACCTCCGCAGCCACATAGGTCGTCGCCACGCTGTCGGACCAGCCGTCGACGTAGCCGATGCTCAGGGTCTTGCTGTCGGCACTGGCCAGAGTGGAGCTGACGGCAAGTACCAGTGCGGCACCTGCGCCTAAGAGTCGTCGCATCTTCATCGTTACTTCCCCGAAAAGTGCAGTGCCGGGCGGCTGCCAGGCACGTCAACGTATGGTTATGGTGCACAGCGCCCCCATCACGCCTCACCGCGAACGCGTTCGATCATCAGCGGAGTACTGATGCTTCGATCATCAACCCGCCTTCGCCCACGACCTGCTCTGTCTGCGACCTCAAGACAACCAGCAACGACATCAGATAGCCATTAACCAGCCCACCCCAGATCCCCCGCCGCAGGCCCGCCCGAACTTTGCATGGCAAGCGCATGCCGACCACCAAGCCCCGGACAAATACGGGTAAGATGCCGGGCTTTGCTCTGCTACGGCCCGACCATGCCCGCTTCTGCCCGCTTCCCTGCCCTCGCTTATCTGTTTGCCTGCCTGATCGGCCTGCTGGCCCTTTGTGGCTACTGGTACGGCCTTGGCCAGCCAGTGCACCTGGCCGACGTCGCCAGCGCCAACCACAAACTGCAATGCGCGTCCTATACGCCGTTCGACAAGGATCAGTCGCCCTTCGACCAACCATTCAAACTGCGCCCCGAGCGCATGGATGCCGACCTGGCGCTGCTGGCCACCCGCTTCGAATGCATCCGCACCTACTCCATGACCGGCCTAGAAGCACTGCCGGAGCTGGCGCGCAAGCACGGCCTGAAACTGATGATCGGCGCCTGGGTCAACAGCAACCCGGTGGACACCGAGAAGGAAGTCGATCTGCTGATCGCCTCGGCCAACGCCAACCCGGACGTGGTCAGCGCGGTGATCGTCGGCAACGAAGCCCTGCTGCGCAAGGAAGTCACCGGCGCGCAACTGGCGCGGCTGATTCTCAAGGTCAAGGCCGGGGTCAAGCAGCCGGTGACCTACGCCGACGTCTGGGAGTTCTGGCTCAAGCACCCGGAAATCGCCCCGGCGGTGGACTTTCTCACCATCCACCTGCTGCCCTACTGGGAAGACGATCCGTCGAACATCGACGCCGCCCTCAACCATGTGGCCGAAGTGCGCCAGGTGTTCGGCAACCGTTTCGCCCCCAAGGACGTGCTGATCGGTGAAACCGGCTGGCCCAGCGAAGGCCGCCAGCGCGAAACCGCGCTGCCGAGCCGGGTCAACGAAGCCAAGTTCATTCGCGGCTTCGTCGCCCTGGCAGAACACAATGGCTGGCACTACAACCTGATCGAAGCCTTCGACCAACCCTGGAAACGCGCCAGCGAAGGTGCGGTCGGCGGCTACTGGGGACTGTTCGACGCCGATCGCCAGGACAAGGGCATCCTCGCCGGCCCGGTTTCCAACCTGCCTCACTGGCCGCTGTGGCTGGGCGTGGGCGGCGTGATCTTCCTCGGCACCCTGGTGCTGGGTGGGTCGGTCCGGACCCGGCGCGCAGCGCTGTTGCTGCCACTGCTGGGGACGCTGGCGGCCTGCGCCATCGGCACCTGGGCCGAACTGGCGCGGGTCACCAGCCGCTTCACCGGGGAATGGGTGTGGGCTGCCTTGCTGCTGGGCTTGAACCTGCTGGTGCTGGCCCATGCCGCACTGACCCTGAGCCCACGCCAAGGCTGGCGCCAACGGGCCTTCAACGCCCTGGAACAGCGCGCCGGCTGGCTCCTGGCGGCAGCGGGCTTCGCCGCGGCGGTGATGATGCTGGAACTGGTGTTCGACCCACGCTACCGCAGCTTCCCCAGCGCGGCCCTGATCCTGCCGGCGCTGGTCTACCTGTGCCGTCCGGTCCGCGTAGCGCGCCGCGAGATTGCCCTGCTGACCTTTATCCTGGGGGCCGGCATCGCTCCCCAGCTGTACCAGGAAGGCCTGGCCAACCAGCAAGCCTGGGGCTGGGCCCTGGTCAGCCTGCTGATGGTGGCCGCGCTGTGGCGCAGCCTCCGGGCCCGTATCGCCTGACTCTTCAACTGTGGCCGCGGGCGCGCCTGGATGGCGTCCGCGGCCGACAGGTCAGGGTCGCGCAGCCCGTACCAGGCGCAATGCGGCAATCACCACCGCGAACACCGCCAGGGTCGTGTTGTACAGCGCCAGCGCCGGAATACCGGCCAGCATCGCCAGCACCGCCAGCCACCAGCCGCTGCGCCCCGGCAGCACAAAGGCCAGTAGCGCGGCGCCCAGGGCACTCCAGCCCAGCACCTTGAAGTGGATCATCCAGCCCAGGCTGGAGCGCAGCGAGCATTCCCAACGCGCGGCTTCGTCGACACAGGCGCCCACCCAGCGCGCGTCCTCCATAAAACCGTAGAGCAAGCCATAACTGGCGGCCAGCCACAACGGCAGGACGATGAGCAGCACAATCACGGGCAAGCGGCGAGACATGGAACACTCCGAACAATCAAAACGGCGCCCAGCATAATCCTCCACAAACGCTTGGCAAGGGCGATGCACAGATAACTATTCAGCAAATGCCGGCAACGTGTATCGTCCGCCTACCAGCAACCTGCGCCACGC
Organism: Pseudomonas protegens; assembly: GCF_013407925.2. Lineage (NCBI taxonomy): Bacteria > Pseudomonadati > Pseudomonadota > Gammaproteobacteria > Pseudomonadales > Pseudomonadaceae > Pseudomonas > Pseudomonas protegens. The sequence goes on from NZ_CP060201.1 coordinate 1,333,244, forward strand.
CTGCGGCAGGGATATTTGTGCTACCCCATGGCACTTCGGCAGCAGCGCGGTGGTCATAGCCTGCAAACCTCATTCGGCACCTTCCTTCTAGGGATACAGTCATGCTTCGTTCCTTGCGCTTCGCTGCCCTGTTTGGCGGCCTTATCCTGAGTGCGTCCGCACTGGCGGTCGATGTCGACCCGGCCAGCTATGGCTACCCGTTGACCAACCCGTTCGAAGCCACCATCGCCACCACACCGCCAGAGCTGCGTCCGGAGCTGCCCGCCAGCGAAGACATCCGCCAGTCCGACTACAGCCTGACCCTGCGCCCCGAGCGCGAGTTCATCCTCCCGGACAACTTCTGGGCGGTGAAGAAACTCACCTACCGCATCGCCACCCAGGATCACGCCGCGCCGCTGATCTTCCTGATTGCCGGCACCGGCGCACGCTACGACAGCAGCCTCAACGAATACCTGAAGAAGCTCTACTACAAGGCCGGCTACCACGTGGTGCAGCTGTCCTCGCCCACCAGCTTCGACTTCATCAGCGCCGCCTCGCGCTTTGCCACCCCCGGGGTGACCCAGGAAGACGCCGAAGACATGTACCGGGTCATGCAGGCCGTGCGCGCGCAGCACCCGAAGCTGCCAATCAGCGAGTTCTACCTCACCGGCTACAGCCTCGGCGCCCTGGACGCGGCCTTCGTCAGCAAACTGGATGAAACCCGGCGCAGCTTCAACTTCAAGAAAGTCCTGCTGCTCAACCCGCCGGTCAACCTCTACACCTCGATCACCAACCTCGACAAGCTGGTGCAGACCGAGGTCAAGGGCATCAACAACAGCACCACCTTCTATGAACTGGTGCTGGGCAAGCTGACCCGTTACTTCCAGCAGAAAGGCTACATCGACCTCAACGACGCCCTGCTCTATGACTTCCAGCAGTCCAAGCAACACCTGAGCAACGAACAGATGGCGATGCTGATCGGCACCTCCTTCCGCTTCTCGGCGGCGGACATCGCCTTCACCTCGGACCTGATCAACCGCCGCGGCCTGATCACCCCGCCCAAGTACCCGATCCGCGAAGGCACCAGCCTCACGCCGTTTCTCAAGCGCGCCCTGCAGTGCGACTTCGACTGCTACCTGACCGAGCAAGTGATCCCCATGTGGCGCGCCCGGACCGACGGCGGCAGCCTGCTGCAACTGATCGACCAGGTGAGCCTCTACGCCCTGCAGGACTACCTCAAGGCCAGCCCGAAGATTGCCGTGATGCACAACGCCGACGATGTGATCCTCGGCCCCGGCGACCTGGGCTTCCTGCGTAAAACCTTTGGCGACCGCCTGACCGTCTACCCCCATGGCGGGCACTGCGGCAACCTCAACTACCGCGTCAACAGCGACGCCATGCTGGAGTTCTTCCGTGGCTAAACATCTCCTGCTTATCGCTGCGTTGCTCTGCGCAGGCTATGCCCAAGCCGACAACAGCAAGGCCAACACCCCGGTCACGCCCGATCCCGACGGCTTCACCGAGCCGTTGAAGAAACTCAAGTTCAACCCGGGCCTGGACCAGCGCGAGTTCGAGCGCTCGACCCTCAATGCGCTGAATGTCTATGACCCGCTGGAGTCCTGGAACCGCCGGGTCTACCACTTCAACTACCGCTTCGACCAGTGGGTGTTCCTGCCGGTGGTGGACGGCTACCGCTATGTGACCCCGGGGTTCCTGCGCAGCGGGGTGAGCAACTTCTTCAACAACCTCGGCGACGTGCCGAACCTGGTCAACAGCCTGTTGCAGTTCAAGGGCCAGCGCTCGATGGAAACCACCGCGCGCCTGCTGCTCAACACCACCATCGGTGTCGCCGGGCTATGGGATCCGGCAACCAAGATGGGCCTGCCGCGCCAAACCGAAGATTTCGGCCAGACCCTGGGCTTCTATGGCGTGCCCGCGGGGGCCTATCTGGTGCTGCCGATCCTCGGCCCGTCGAACCTGCGGGACACCGCGGGGCTGGCCGTGGACTACACCACCGAATCGGCGATCAACTTCCTCAACGTCTCGGAAGTCAGCAGCAATCACCCGGAAATCTGGGTCTTGCGCGGGGTCGACAAGCGCTACCAGACCAGCTTCCGCTATGGCCAGCTGAACTCGCCGTTCGAATACGAAAAGGTGCGCTACGTGTACACCGAGTCACGCAAACTGCAGATCGCCGAGTAATCCCGCCTCGCCCCGCCATCCGGCGGGGCGGCACATCCGCGCAGCACAACCCACGCAAGTGCAGTTCACCGGGCATCACGGATGCCATCGATCGCTCTACGCCAGGCCGCCGGCTGTCATAACCGCCACGGGGTGAGTCAGGCCTCAGCCGCGCAGCGCACGCCAGCCCTTGCCAATCAGGCTCACGGCCAGCAGCACCGCTGCGCCAGCAATAATCCCGGCCACGGCATTGAGCAGGGTCGGCATGATCACCGAGGCCGCGCCGATGACCCCGGCGCTGCGCTCGGCCAGGCCTTGAATCAGATGATGCACGGCAGGTACGCCGTGGGTGAGGATGCCGCCGCCAACCATGAACATCGCCGCGGTGCCGATCACCGACAGGCTCTTCATCATCCACGGCGCCGCCCGCAGAATGGCGCCGCCGATGCGCCTGGCCAGGGCTCCGGGCTTCTGCGCCAGCCACAGCCCCAGGTCGTCCAGCTTGACGATGCCGCCCACCAGGCCATAGACGCCGACGGTCATGATGATCGCAATCCCCGACAGCACCACCACCTGCTGGCTCAGGGAAGCGCCCGCCACCGTGCCCAGGGTGATGGCGATGATTTCGGCGGAGAGGATGAAATCGGTACGGATCGCGCCCTTGATCTTGTCCTTTTCAAAGGCCACCAGATCCACCTGGGGATCGGCCAGGGCCTGCAGGCTCTGCTCATGTTCGGCCGCGTCATCGGCATGCGGCAGGTATTTGTGCGCCAGCTTCTCGAAGCCTTCGAAACACAGATAGGCGCCACCGACCATCAGCAACGGCGTCACCAGCCAGGGCGCCAGGGCACTGATGGCCAGGGCCGCCGGCACCAGGATCAGCTTGTTGCGAAACGAGCCCTTGGCCACCGCCCAGACCACGGGCAGTTCCCGCTCGGCGCGCACCCCGGAAACCTGCTGAGCGTTAAGCGCCAGATCGTCGCCCAATACCCCGGCGGTCTTCTTCGCCGCCACCTTGGTCATCAAGGCCACGTCATCGAGGACCGCGGCGATGTCGTCGATCAATACCAGCAAACTGCTTCCTGCCATGGGCCAGGCTTCCCTGCATGAAAATAAGGCGCGCAGCATACCGCGCCACCGAGCGCGCAGCGAGCGCCCACAAGCAGGAAAAACGGGCCCTACCCGGCATTCTTGAGCCTCTCGCAAAGCCGGTGCTACCATGCGCAACCGCCCGAACAGGCAAGGAATCCCCCGGTTTATGAG